>DBMM01000101.1 GCA_002298925.1 Geobacter sp. UBA698
CGTTTTGGACACCCTTTTTCCTGTAATGAAACGCCTCACTTTAGAAGGGAGGAAAAGACATATCTGAAAAAGCATTCAAAGATGCAAGAGCCGGAAGTGATGGTTCACCAAGCTTAATCTTTAACCGGGCGTTATGTCAGGGTGAATGGGTGTGAAAACCAGGTGGGTGAATGCTCGTGAAAAATGACTATCCATCACCGCTTCCGCCTGCCAGTTTTTATTACAATGACTCCAGCCCGATTGACAGTTTGTATCTCCCGACCATGCCCCCGCGAACGTTACTCCGCAGAAGGGGGCTCCACAACGCAGAGCAGATCATTGCTTGCCACCGGAACGCCCTCGTTTGCTTTCAGCGAAACGACGATCCCGGCCAGCGGGGCCTTGATTTCATTCATCATCTTCATGGCTTCCAGGATCAGGAGCACCTGGCCGCATTCAACCCGATCGCCTTCCTTGACCATGATCTTGCAGACATTACCCGACATGGGGGATTTGACCTCCTGGCGGCCGGTCAGCCCGGCCGACAACTTCTTGGCCAGCTTCTTCTTTTTCTCCTCCACCACTTCCATCAGGAAATGATCCCCGCGGATGTCCACCCCGTACAACTCGCCGTTATCGGAAGTCTCGATATCCACTTCGTACGATTTACCGTCGATGATCAGGGAGAGCAGGTTGTTCCGGGGCTCGTCATAGTCCACCAGGAACTCCCTGTCGCCCAGCTGGAGCTTGTACAGCCCGGGCTGGCACTCTTCAACCCTGATATTATGTTCTTCACCCCTATGGGTAACGATGTATGCCATATGGAATTACTCCTTCGTGATCTGGTGAAACACCGCTATCCCTGCTTCTGAACGCAGTCCGGGCATCAGCGTCTGATCCGGCCGCTCATCTTCCAGCCTGACTCGGCTGCCAGCAGGGTCGAGTCCGAAATTGCCATGTTCTTGCGGGTACGGAGCTGGTCGCTGCGGAATGCCCGGATGGCCACCGCCAGCAGGGCCACTTCCTGATGGGGTTTCTCCCGGGCTGCATCTTCCCTGACAAAGGTGCTGTCGACAAAGGTCGTGTCGTAGTCACCGGCCATGAAATGTTCATTCTGCATGACCCGTTCGCTAAAGGGGAGGGTGGTCTTGATCCCTTTCACGAAGTACTCGGAAAGCGCCCGCCGGGCACGGCTGATGCTGCGCTCCCGGCTGCTGGCCCAGATCACCAGTTTGACCAGGTGCGGGTCGTAGAAGACCGGAACCTCGAAGCCTTCGTACACGCCGGAATCGTCGCGCACACCCGGACCGCCCGGCGTACGCAGTCTGACGATCCGTCCCGCGCTGGGGAAGAAATTGTTGTCCGGATCCTCGGCATGGATGTGGCATTCGATGGCGTGACCGCGGATGGCGACATCCTCTTGCCGGAAGGCCAGCGGCTGGCCGGCGGCCACCCGGATCATCTCCTTGCACAGGTCGCAGCCGGTAATCGCCTCGGTGATCGGGTGTTCGACGGCCAGGCGGGTATTCATTTCCAGGAAAAAGAACTCCCTGGTTGCCGCCGAAACCAGGAACTCCACCGTTCCGGCCGAATCGTAGTCCACTGCCCGGGCAATGCGGATGGCCGCCTCCCCCAGCTTCCGGCGCAGTTCGTCGTCCACAAGCGGGGAGGGCGCTTCCGCGATCATTTTCTGGTTGCGGAACTGGATGGAACATTCCCGTTCCATGAAGTGAATGATCTGTCCCTGTTTGTCCCCGAATACCTGGACTTCGATGTGGCGGGGCTTTTCCATGAAGCGCTCCAGGTACACCGCCCGGTCTCCGAATGAATTGAACGCCTCGGAACGGGCGGCCCGCACCATCTTCGCCAGATCCTCGGGACGATCGACCTTGCGCATCCCCTTGCCGCCGCAGCCATTGACCGCCTTGACCAGCAGCGGATAACCGATTCTTGCGCCCCATTCCCGCGCCTGCTGGTCGTCGCTCAACTCTGCCAGCATGCCGGGCAGCAGCGGCAGATCCAGTGAGGCCGCCAGGCTCCGGGCAGCGCTTTTGCTGGCCATGGTCCGGATGGCACGGGGATTGGGGCCGATAAAGGTGATCCCCTCGGCCGCACACAGTTCGGCAAAATCGGCCTGTTCGGAGAGAAAGCCGTAGCCGGGATGGATGGCGTCGCAGCCGCTCTTCTTGGCCACCTCGATGATCGTGTCGGTCCTCAGGTAGGAACGGCTGGCCGGAGCCGGGCCGATACAGCAGGCTTCGTCGGCCAGCCGCACGTGCAGCGCGGAGCGGTCCGCTTGGGAGTAGACCGCCACGGTGGGGATCTGCAGCTCTTGGCAGGCACGGATGATCCGCACGGCAATTTCACCGCGATTGGCAACCAGAATTTTACGAAAGAGCTTGTCAGCGGCCATGGGAACTACTCCTTGAAAATGAATCTATAAACGGCAATTGAAACACTGAGACACAGAGAACACAGAGAAATTATTGAATAAAAAAGAAATGAATTATCAACCTGTCAGGTGAATCCACAAATACAGAATAACTTGAAGTAACCATTTGATTTAATTTCTTAAGTTAACTCTGTGCCTCAGTGTCTCTGTGTTGAACTGCTTTTTTTTAGAATGAAATCAGACCATTGCGTGCCGGCTTGCTACAGCGGAATGTTGCCGTGCTTGCGCGGCGGGTTGCTGTCGCGCTTGTTCTTGCACATCTCCAGCACGCTGATCAGCTTGGGACGGGTGCGGGTCGGATCGATGACTTCGTCGATGTAGCCCAGTTCCGCGGCATTGTACGGGTTGGCAAACTTGTCGCGGTAATCGTCAACCAGCGCTTTCCTGGTTTCTTCCGGGTTTTCTGATTTGCCCATCTCGGCGCGATGGATGATGTTGACCGCCCCTTCCGGACCCATGACCGCTATTTCCGCCGTGGGAAAGGCCATGCTGTAGTCGCCGCGGATATGTTTCGAATTCATGACGCAGTAGGCGCCGCCGTAGGCCTTGCGGGTGATGACGGTGATCTTGGGCACGGTGGCCTCGGCCATGGCGTAGAGCAGCTTGGCGCCGTGCTTGATGATGCCGCCCAGCTCCTGACCCACGCCGGGCATGAAGCCCGGTACGTCCTCGAAGATGATCAGGGGGATGTTGAAGCAGTCGCAGAAACGGGTGAAACGGGCCCCCTTGAGCGAAGAATCCACGTCCAGGGCGCCGGCCATGAAAATCGGCTGGTTGGCCACGATGCCGACCGGCCGGCCGTTCAGCCGGGCAAAGCCGATCACCAGATTGCGGGCGTAATGTTCCTGCACCTCGAAGAAGTAGTTGTTGTCCACCACCGCCTTGATGACATCCTTGATATCGTAGGGGACGTTCGGGTCGTCCGGGATGATGCTGCGCAGCGTTGCCTCGCAGCGGTTGATGTCGTCGTCGCAGGCGGCCAGCGGCGGGTCTTCCATGTTATTGAGGGGGAGAAAGGAGAACAGCTCGCGCAGCATCAGCAGGCACTCTTCGTCATCGGAGCAGGCGAAATGGGCGCAGCCGGACTGGCTGTTGTGGGTCATGGCGCCCCCCAGTTCCTCCTTGGTCACCTCCTCATGGGTCACGGTCTTGATCACGTCCGGCCCGGTGATGAACATGTAGGAGCTGTCCTTGACCATGAAGATGAAATCGGTGATGGCCGGCGAGTAGACCGCGCCGCCGGCGCAGGGTCCCATGATGGCCGACAGCTGCGGTATCACCCCGGATGAGGTCACGTTGCGCAGGAAAATGTCGGCGTATCCGGCCAGGGAATCGACCCCCTCCTGGATGCGGGCTCCGCCGGAATCGTTCAGCCCGATCACCGGTGCCCCGTTCTTGATGGCCATGTCCATGATCTTGACGATCTTTTCGGCGTAGGATTTGGAGAGCGAGCCGCCGAACACGGTGAAATCCTGGGCAAAAACATAGGTCAGACGCCCATCGATGGTCCCGTAACCGGTCACGACGCCGTCCCCGGCGATCTTCTGCGCTTCCATGCCGAAGTTGTGGCAGCGATGAACGACGAACTTGTCGATCTCGTTGAAGCTCCCCTCGTCCAGCAGGATGGCGATCCGCTCCCGTGCGGTCAGCCGGCCGGATTTGTGATGTTTTTCGATTCTGTCACGACCGCCGCCCAATTCGGCTTCTTCATTCTTTGACTGCAACAGGCGGAGTTTGTTTTCGATCGTCATGTGGGACCTCTTTCGGTTCGTGCCGCAGGGGCACTTAGTACACATATAATAATTCCCTCCCCCCATGCGGGGGAGGGTTAGGGTGGGGGGGAAGTTGCCATGAAAGCAGCATGTTGCAGCTTCACCCACCCCCTAACCCCCTCCCGTCAAGGGAGGGGGGACTTTCCGAAATATGATGCTGTCAAGATACTACGCGCCAAAGGCTTTCAGCTGAACCTTTTCCTGCACAAGCCGGGTCCTGATGATCCTGATCATCTCGATCGCCTCGGCGTTGTCGCCATGGACGCAGACCGTCTGGGCCGTGAGCGGGACCGGCGTGCCGTCGATGGCAACCACGCAGCGCTCCCTGACCATGGTCACGACCCGTTCCGCGGCCAGAGCCGGGTCATGGATCACGGCGCCGGCCTGGCTGCGCGGCACCAGCTTCCCTTCGCGGGTGTAGGCACGGTCGGCGAAGACCTCTTCCACGTACCTGATGCCGGCTGTCTGGGCCGCCGTCACCATTTCGGAATTGCTCAGACAGACCAGGTACAGCTCGGGATCAACCGCTTTGATCGCTTCGGCAATGGCCAGGGCGATGGCACTGCTGACGGCGGCCTTGTTGTAGAGCGCGCCGTGGGGCTTGATGTGCTGCAGTTTGACCCCTTCGCGCCTGCAGAAGGCCGACAGGGCACCGATCTGGTAGAGCAGATCCGCCGTGACCTCCTCCGGCGAGAGCTCCATGGGNNTGGCTTTGGCCATTCTGACGGTTTTCCAGATCGTCTGCGGGTCGGCCGCATGAAAGCCGCAGGCGATATTGGCCGAGGTGATGAACGGCATGACCTGCTCGTCACTGCCGATGGTGTAGACCCCAAAACCTTCGCCCATGTCGCAATTCAAATCGATCTGCATGTAGTTTTTCTCCTTATGTTTCTGGAATTCGTGCGCGGGGTTGGCGGGCCAGGTCTTACCCGATGGCGGCCTTTTCATAACTCAGCTGCTCGGCCGCCAGGGCGGCCAAAGCTTCCCCATCGGAACACTCCACAAAGGTAATTGTATCACCGGCTTTGGCTTGGGCCAGTTTCGACAGATCCGGGCTGATCACGAAGCCGATCTTGGCGTAGCCGCCGGTTGTCTGGCAGTCCGCCATCATGATGATCGGATGGCCGTCTCCCGGGACCTGGATCGCACCGGCGCAGAGTGCGTCGGAAATGATATCCGGGCCGCTGACATGCTGGATGGTCGCACCTTCCAGCAGGATCCCCATGCGGTCGTTGCGGGATGAAACCGTAAAGCTACCGCCGAAGAGCGTCCGCACCCCTTCCGTCGTAAACAGGTCGTCCTGGGGTCCCGGAATCACCCGCACCCGAATCTCGTGGGTGTACTTGGGGAGATGATGGTAGGACAGTTCCCGCAGGGCAAAGGGCATCTCATCGCCCTTGCCGATTTCGATGACATCATCGGCCTGCAGCGCCCGGCCTTCCAGCCCGCCGATGACGGCCCGGGTGTAGGTGGAGCGGCTGCCCAGTACCGGGGAGACGGCGATACCGCCGTAAAAGGAAAGATACGTCCGGCAGCCGCTGGCGGCATAGTCAAAGGCGAGTTCGCTGTTGGCGGGAACATAGAAGGCCGACCAGTTTTTGATCCTCCTGCCGTTCAACGTGCCCTGCATGTCGGCCCCGCAGACGGCCAGATAGGCCTCGTTGGGGAAGTGGAACGTGCCCCCCAGCAGGGTCATCTCCAGGACGGCCGCCCCGGTTTCATTGCCGGCCAGGAGATTGGCCATGGTTGCGGCGTAGCGGTCCATGACCCCGGAGACCGGCATGCCGTAGGCCCGATAGCCGATGCGTCCCTGGTCCTGAATGGTTGTCAGCATTCCCGGTTTAATTACCGTGCACATCAGGCGGTCCCTCCCCTTGCGATAGTACTGGTCAGCGGCGTATAGCTGCCCGCCTCGACCTGCTGGTGGATAAACCGGAAGGTGTCGGCATCGATGGCGGTGAACTGGAGATAGTTTCCGGCCGCAAACAGGAACGGAGTGGACGAGCCGGGATCGAACACCTTTAATGGCGTGCGTCCGATCAACTGCCAGCCGCCCGGGCTCTCGATGGGATAGATGCCGGTCTGACTGCCGGCGATACCGACTGAACCGGCCGGAATCGCCACCCGTGGTTGTGCCAGCCGCGGAGCGGCGATGCGCTCCGACATTCCGCCCAGATAGGGGAAGCCCGGGGTAAAGCCCAGCATGTAGACCTGATACGGTTGGGACGTATGGATAGCGATCACCTCCCGGATGCTGAGCCGGTTATGGTTTGCCACGAATTCCAGGTCCGGGCCGAATTCGGCCCCGTAGCAGACCGGAATGCTGACCACCGTCGCCACGTCGTCTGTGGTGCCGCTCTCGGCGGTGTTGTCCAGATATTGTCTGATTTTGGCGCTGAGCGTTTCCCGGCTGATCTGCTGCGGGTCGAAGTAGACCATCAGCGAACGGTAGGTCGGAATTACCTCGATTACATCGCCCGGCATGTTGGCGGCAATGGAGTGGGCCAGGCGATGAACGCGGCCATTGACTGCGGGATCGATCAGATTGCCGAAATCGATGACCAGACCTTTTTCACCGGCTTTCAAGATGCTGATGTCACTCATGTTCCCTCCTGGTGTAGCGCCCTGAACCATTTATCCCATTTCCATATCAAAGCGCCCTCTTNNTATTTGTATGCCTTCGTCGCCTCGATCCTCACCGCCTTGAATGCATCTCTGATCTGAAATTGGAATTACCTGCTGGGGAAATTGCGGCTCAGGAACACTTTCACAAACTCCTCGAAATCCGCTTCCTGATCGCCGCGATAGACCATGGCGGAGCCGATTTCAGCAGCCAGGATGGCAAACAGGTACTTCCGGGGCAGCTTGCCGATCCGCTGGCGGTAGCGGCTGCTTTCGCTGAGGAAGTCGGGCAGGTGGCTCATGATGGCCCGCTCGAACAGCGGCTGCAGACATATCTCCGGCCGCTTCTGGAAAAACCTGAACAGACGGGCATAGTGACTGTTGATCTCCGTACTGATCGAATTGGAAATTTCGGTATACAGCAGGGTCGGTTGTTCCTGGTGACGCTTCAGGATCAGCCGGGCTTCGTCGGCGGCCCGTTTCTCCAGGATCTGGAGCACGTCGGCCACGTAGCGCTCCTTGTTGGCCAGGAATTCCTCTTCCGTCAGCAGCAGGTTGGCAATGATCTCGTAGGAGGAGGAGATCACTCCGCACTTGTTGGCCGAGGCGTCCCGCATGATGATCACCCCTTTTTTCTGCAACTGGACCCGCGCGTCGGGGGTGATGAACGAGTTGGCCCCCTCGACAATTGCCTTTGACGACGGCCTTCCGTCGGGGAGTAAAAAGCGCCCCCAATTGTGCATGTCGATGGTTTCCGGACGGCCGCCGCCGGGAATGAAGAGGTCGGCCGGGACGGAGAAGGGGAGCTGGCCGAATTCCCGTGAGAATTCATCCACGGAGATCCATTCCTGCTGGACCCCTTCGGCGGTTCTGGCCACCTTGCGGTACAGTTCGCGCAGCCCCTCCCTGCGGCTGCCGCTGCGGAAGAGCATGAAGCCGCCCGGGTGCAGTTTTTTGGGGTCAAAGGCATCCAGGTCCTGGGCCAGCAGGATCCGCCCCAGTTCCGTCCGGTCGGCACCCTCCATGTCGCACAGCGCAGCGGTTCCGTCCAGGATCAGCCGGATCTGGACCTGGGGGGAGCGCTCGAGCATGATCCGCATGGCGTTGCCGGCCACATCGCCGTTGGGTCCGCCGGTCAGTTTGACGGAGAAGGGCTCCTTGCGCATGTCGATGCCCAGTTCTGCCATGGTGATCTCGGCAAAGGTGACCACGCCCAGTGAGGTGACGCCGTACTCCTTGTGATTGATGCCGACCTGCTTGCTGGACATGATGCCGTTGCCGAGAATATAGCCCCGCTTGCTGGAGAGCCGGGCAATGGCTTCGATCATGCTGTCATGCATGTTTTCATCGGGACCGAGCTCGATCGGCTCGTCTTCGCGGTAATAATCGACGACATTCTCGGATTTGGCCACGCCGTTCTCGGTAACAAAAATGTCCAGGAAGGCATTGATGACACCGTACTGCAGCTTGTACAGGCGCCAGCTTTCCTGGTCGCGCTCCCGGTCCTTGAGGTCGGAGGCGTTCAGGATCAGCACCATCTTGGAGCCCCCCTCGTAGATATCCTTGTTCTTGAGATGCTGGGTAAAGGCGAGAACGATATTCTCCCTGAAAAGCGTGTTGGAGTTGGTGACAAAATCATCGCTGGAACGGGCGATAACGGTGCGCCACCCGCCCCGGGCGATATCGGAAAAGCCGATGTGGTAGCCGAAACCGAAACGGCTGAAGAAGAAGGTCACCCTAAAGGGCGTTCCCTGGGGGAGATCGCCGGTGAAATCAGGGCCGAGCTCGGCCAGGTAGGCCGGGTCAATCCTGAAGGAGAGGGCCTGTTTTACGACCACAAAGAAGTTCGTCTTGAGGGTGTTGCGTATGAAGGAGAGGCAGCAGCGAAAAATCGCCCGGCGAATGTCATCGAGATAACGGTGCCCGGTGTTGTATTCAGCGACGGTCTGCTCGGTCTCCGTCAGCAGGGAGTGGTAGCTGTTGCTCTTCCCCCCTGCGGCGGGATCAAAACGGCTGCGGAACAGTTTGACCAACTTTAAGGCGATATCCGGATGGGAGCAGAAGGCGTTGGTGACATCTTCCAGTCCGAAGCGGTCCGGCTGGTTATGGGCCAGGTTGGTATGGCAGAAGGCCGTGAAGGCATTGATCAGCGAGGCATCTTCACCGGTAACGACGCCAGTGGTGACGAATTCGCGGTAGCTGCGGGAGGTGACGTTCAGAATCTGGGTATTGTACAACTCCCCCTGCAGCCGCCGGAAGTTCTCGGAATTCTTCTCCAGAACGCCGCCCCCCCTCCGGCGCACGTAGAACGTGCCCAGGAAGTAGGGGTGGACACCGTTGGATATGGTCAGGCAGTAGGCCCGGTTAACGGCCAGTCCGAGCCGGTTGAAGACTTCCATGATCTGCAGGAGGAAATCCTTCTGGGGAGGATTGGCCACGGCAAACAGGACCCGGGACTCGCCCCCCTGTTCCATCTGCTCAACGTCCAGGTGCAGGCCGCCTCCCTGGTTACCCATCTGGAACAGGTTGATAATCTGGGCGACTCTGGCCGGCGGCGAGATGCGCACGTAGTTTTCGTTGTTGAGCCAGATGATCCTGAGCAGTCTGTCAAAGTCCGCTGTGGAGCTTTGCGGATATTCACGGATCAGCTCGGCGTGGATCATGTCCCGGATCTCTGTGGGGACGTGATTGCCTTTTCCGTTCAGGACCTCCTGATTGGATTTGCGGTCGAATTCAAAGCGCTGGATTTCCAGGGTCTGTTTCAGGCCGGGCAGCGGCCCGGCGGAGTGGGCGATCATGGCATAGGAGATCTCCCGCTCGCGCACCCGACTGATGGATTCGTACAAAGAGCCGGGCACGTTGGCCATGGCTAGAATCAGCGTTTTTTCCCGGTCGGCCAGGATCAGGCGATGGTTATGTTCCAGAACATCCAGCTCGCGCGTGAGGATGTTGATCGCCTCCGGCTCGTCCTTCATGGATACAAAAAAATAGGGGTACATTTCCTTCTGCAGCCATTCCCAGTTGCGCTCCAGGTTCGGGATAGAGACATCAACGGGGAGCTTCTCTTGTAGTGCCACGATCTTCTCCTTTTTGCCAGCGGTTATCTGATTCAAGCCGTGAGCCCGTTCAGAAGGCGTTCATGAGATTGTACATGAGCAGAATGTTGACTCCCAGTAATGGCAGCGCCGTCAGGATCTGCACCTTGATGACGCCGTTTTTGTCCGGCAGATCGAGCAGAGCCGCCGGCACGATATTGAAGTTTGCCGCCATGGGTGTCATCAGCGTGCCGCAATATCCCGAAAACATGCCGATTGCGGCGATTATGGCCGGATTTCCATGGAATACACCCACCAGGATCGGTATGCCGACGCCGCCGGCCATAACCGGGAACGAGGCGAAGGCATTCCCCATGATCATGGTGAATATGGCCATCCCCAGGCAGTACACGGCAACGGCAACAAAGCGGGAATCCATGGGGATGTAGGCGGTGGTCACCTGGGCAACCGCCTTGCCGACTCCGGCATCCATGAACAGCAGACCGAGCACCGCCAGCATGTGTGGCAACACCACGGCCCAGCCCATGGAGTCGATCAGCCGCCGGGCTTCACGCATGGCCTGAACCGGGGTCGAGCGTGTGAATCGGCAGGCAGCTACCAGGGCCAGGATGCAGCCGATACCCAGGCTGACCAGGGTGAAGTTCTTCTGGTCCAGCAGGAACAAGCCACCGATTTTGGTTTTCTGGAAGACAACCGATCCGATCATGGTGGTAAACGGAATTATCAGGGCGGGATACAGCAGGCGATTACCCAGTTTCCGTGCGCTGCTGCGTCGTTCCTCCGGGGTGAATTGTCCATATTTGCCCAGCGAAACACCACCCAGTCCGGCGATGAGCGCCATCACAACCACGATCATGCCGACCACCAGCGGCAGCAGCCGGTCTCCCACCAGAAAAACGACGGCATACAGCGCCCAGAATGAACCGGTGGCGAACCGTTTGGGATTGGCTTTATCCCGAAAGGACATGAGCGAGATGATGGCTAGGGTCACTCCCAGCAGGATGAAAAAATAGTCCAGCGGCAAGATAGTCGTGATCATGCTTGTTCTCCTTCGAGAGTTTTTATCGCAGCAGTTGCAATGACTTTTTCCGAACCGAGCTCGCGGGCAATCTCCGCATCCAGACGGCTCAGGCGGAAGGCATGTATGCTGAAGGCGCATATGGCGGTCGGGATGCCCCACAAGGCCATGTGGAGCGGATTGACCTCGATGCTGTAGCCGCGCAGAATGGTCTGCATCAGCACGATGGCACCAAAGGCGACAAAAATATCCTCGCCGAAAAAGAGGCCGACATTGTCCGTAGCGGCTGCCATTGCCCGTATTTTGTACAGCAGCTTGTCAGGAATGGCGCCGTAACGGTTTTCCGTCGCTCCTTCGGCCATGGGTGCAATCAGGGGACGCACCATCTGGGGATGGCCGCCCAGGCTGACCAGACCGAGCGCCGCGGTTATTTCCCGCGCAAACAGATAGACGATCAGCAGGCGGCCGGCCGTAGCCGACGTGATTTTTGCGATCAGGATCTGGGCCTGCTCCTTCAAACCGTAACGTTCCAGCAGCCCGATCACCCCCAGGGGGAGCAGCAGGATCAGGGGCAGGTTGCGGGTCTTAATGAAGCCTGTTCCCAGCGAGATCAGAATCTTTTCGATCGGCATGGCCGCTGTCAGGCCGGTGACGATTGCGGCGATGATGACGACCATGACAGGGTTTTGCCGGAGGATGAATCCGGCAATGATTACGGCAACTCCAATCAGCGGCCAGAGATTTACAGCTGTTTGCATGGTTTGCTCCTTTGTGGGGGATAGTGAAACGCTCACGTTTCCATCCGGAAGCTCCGAATCGGAAACAGGCGGTCAGATGCCGCGGCCGATTTTAAAATAGGGTTTGCTTACCCTTAAGTCTTCATACCATTTTGGTTCATACCAGTCAATACAAATAAATTGATCGCTATGGATTTGGCTTTTAAATACACCTCTGCGGAATTTTAGTTGAGTGACTCTGAACAGAAAAACACACGATATCAGTGTGATGGAATTAATCCGGTGAACAGGGAAGGGGTTGCAGGTGTACTGCTGCCGTGGACGGCGCGCTGATCCGCAGCTGCGGATTGTGGCGGGAAAGGGATTGATGGCTCTGAGCGGCTGATGACATGTTTCACAGGAAAGCGGGGTTTGACGGACCGGTTTAAAACAGGGTGTGCTTGCGGGGAGGGGGAACTTTGCAGCGGGTCGATCTCAGGCGGGCTTCATTTTCCGGAGGGGACTTGGCAGCTGCTGATTGCGCTGCGGATCGCCACGGGCGTCAGAATGTGCGGCCGAACTGTTTCAGGGGGTCCGGTTAATAGAGGTGCCGATACACATCCCGCTCCAGGGCGTCTTCCTGCTCCCGGGCCGATTCCTTCTGAACAGCAGCGGCGGAAGCATCTTTTGTATCGATCAGTTTGGCGGAATAATCCAGATGGACGTTCATCAACTGCGAGGCTTTGGCCGGGTCGCGTGCTTCGATGGCAGCGATAATATTTTTGTGCTGCAGCAGCAATTGCTCGATGACCCCCGCTTCGCTCTGCGTCCATTCCTGCCAGCCGGGCGGCACCTGATTGTACCATTCATAGAGTGTGTCGATGAAATGGATCAGCAGGGTATTCTGTGATGCTTTGGCAATCAGGTAATGCAGCTCGAAATTTGCCTCGACTTCAACCTGCCCCTTGAGCCACTTACGCTCCATTTTGTTGAAACAGCGCCTGATTTTAATCAGGTCCTGTTCGGTTGCGTGCTGGGCTGCTTCGGCCACACAGGCGGTTTCCAAGGCACTTCTGACAACCAGCAGTTCATCGATGAAATGTTCATTGTTGAACAGGTCTTGAAACACCCGGTTCATGGCGGTGGTGGTGATTGATTTGACAAAGGTGCCGCCGCCCTGCTTTTGCTCGACATAGCCGATCGCTTCCAGTTTCAGGAGAGCTTCCCTGACAGACGATCTCCCCACATCCATGGTTTCTGAAAATTCGCGCTCCGAGAGGAGCTTGTCTCCCGGCGCCAATTTTCCGGACGTGATCAGCTGCAGAATCTTGTCAAAGACTTCATCACTAACTTTTTTATGGGCTGTAGGTAATATCATGGAGTGACCTTGATTATTTCTGAAATCAGTGTGTCGGTGCTCGTTAAGCGCTGCCAGTTAGACCAGGTCGGTTCCGCAGGTTTCCGGAAGCAGATAGATGCTGAAGGCTCCCAGCACGAATGCTGCGGCAGTGATGGTAAGTGCGCCGCCCAGGCCGTAGAATGTGGCGAAATAGCCGATGACGGTCGGTGCCAGCGCACTGATCATGCGACCGGTGTTGTAGCAGAATCCGACCGCACTTCCGCGATTGCGGGTCGGAAACAGCTCCGAAATGAATGCTCCGAAAGCGCTGAAGTAGCCGGAGCCGAAGAAACCGATGAAGGGCCCCAGAATCATCAGATGAGTTTCATCGCGGGTTCGCCCGTAGACATAGACCAAAACTGCGGACATCAGCAGGTAGAAGGCGAAGGTGGGCCTGCGGCCATACTTGTCGGCGATGAATCCGAACAGGATATAACCGAAAAAAGCTCCGACCATCAGGGGGATGGTCCAGAGCGGTGCTTTTACCAGACTGAGGCCGGCGCCCCCCTGGGAAACCGGGGATTCCAGAAAACCGGGCAGCCAGGAGAAAAGGCCCCAGTAGGCGAACATGACGAAGCTTGCGATAATTGTGCTGAACACGGTTTTCTTGAGCAGCGCGCCCTTGAAAATTTCCAGAAAACTGCTTGTTTGGGTAACTTTCTTTTCATTTCGAGATTTCAGCCAGATCTCCGGTTCGTTGACCTTGGTGCGTACCCACACCGTAAAGAGCGCCGGAACGATTCCGAGGAAAAACATCACCCGCCACCCGTACAGGGGCAAAATCAGTGCTGCCGCCAGCGCGGCAAGTATGTAGCCCAGCGACCAGCCGCTCTGCATGATGCCGATCGCCTTGCCACGATGTTCCCGCGGCCAGGTTTCAGCGACAAGCAGGGCGCTCGCCGACCATTCGCCCCCCATGCCGATGCCGACTGCAGCTCGTGCCAGGGCCAGCTGCCAGATGTTCTGGGCAAATCCGCTCAGTCCGGTAAATATCGAAAACAGCAGGATCGCCATGATCATGGATTTTTTTCGGCCGATTCTGTCTGAAATAGTGCCGAAGGCGATGCCTCCGAAGGAAGAGGCAATCAGGGTGACAGTGATCATGAAACCGGCCAGGCCGGGTTGAAGGTTCCACTCCTTCATGATGGTCGTGATGCAGAAAACGTATAACAGAACATCAAAGGCATCCAGGGCGTAACCGATCTGGCCTGCTGCCAGAGCAAACCATTGATCCCTCGATATCTGTTTCCACCAAGGGTCTGCATTCTCGCCTGCGGTTACTCGAGACTGCACCTTAATTGACATGTTCCTCTCCTGTCAGAGAATGGGTGTTGAGGTGGTCGGGATTAGTGGAACTGCCTGGGTGTTGAACCCAGCAATTTTTCGGTCTTGATGAGGTTGTCGGCTTCGGGCCGCCAGTTTCAGTTGCGAGACTCTTTTGAAATAAGACCCGTTCGCCGTCAATTTGTCAAGGGATGTGTGCTTCCGATTGTCGTTGTGCCAGTTGAACCAGTATGTCAGGTCTTTTGAAAGCCCATATCCAGTTTCAAATATCCTTGCTCAACTTGACGAGTCGCATAATTGCCTCCAGTCATGCTAATTAAGCCGCCGCCCGCAGCTCGATATCCTGCAACAGGTGGATGATCCGGGGTGCTCCGGCATACCCAAATAACCCATCAAGTCCCTCGTCGTGCAGATCGGTGAAGGGTGCTTCGTACAGCAGGCCGGGGTCCATGCTGCCGTTCTGGGTCACGTAGCTGATGGCCTGATCGATGAATAGCTGGGGCAAGCCAGTCGAGGACATGCAAGAGTTCTTTGAGGGTGTGCAGGGAATCGCTGCTGCTGATTGGTTTATCGCTGTGAACGGCCAGGTTGCCGATTTTCTGGATGGTGAGGATCTCCCTTCGACTTCGCTCAGGAACCGGAGGAAAGCTGGGGGTTGAGCGGAGTCGAAGCCCGTGGAACAGGTCCTCCGGGACAACAGTAGAACACTCTTTATTACGGCAGGATAGCACCGTATTAGCCAAATCGAAAGTCTGACTTTCGATTTGGCCAAACCCATCAGAATTTACGCAGCCAACCTGAACGTTGCGTCAATCTCATCCCATGGCACGTAAAAATGACCGCTGGCATCCTTTTCCACCAGCCCCAGTCGCTCCATGGTCTTAACATCGTCAAAGACGTTACGGTATTGACGGTGCAGGTGTTTTGCCAGTGCGTTGATGCTGGCGTGCCCCATGCGGCGCAGTTCGGCCAACAGCTCAAAACGCTTGGGGGTCAGATGCTTTAGAAGCGAAGGCAGATCGTCGAAATAGAGCCGCTCAACCGGTTTTTCCGGCAACCAGCCCTCGTCAATCCGCCCGGTCAGCTCTTTCAGCTCGTCAAAGAACTCCTTGTCGCTCTTGATGCCGATTTTAAGATCCCGTTTTTCTTTCATATCGATCACATCCTTTCAATGTCCGTTTCAAAGTCTTCGACGAGTTTGCGCAAGGTTGAAAAGGTGTAGGGCTCTTCATTTTCAGCAACATGTCGATGATCCCCTTTGCCCTGCTCGTTGTCGTATCGGACTATGCAGCTTCCATCAGGTTGGCCGTAGAACAGGCGGTATCTATAAGGATGCGTGCTGCCGGAAAGCGGCTCGGACAAATGCCAGATAACCACCTCGATAATCCGGCCTCCCCGTTCCTTCTTGTATCTGATTATTTTCCGCGCCGTCCCCATTGCCACCTCTTACACTATATGTTTTTATATAACATATGTTATCTTGTTTTTCAAAAAATCATTTTACAATCCGAGAAATCGGTGGTGCTGATCGGTTTATCGCCGTAAATGAGCAGGAGCTGGCGTCAAATCGGGGAGTTTCCCTAATTAGTCAGATTATACAGCACCTGGTTTCGCTTGACCTCCCGACCTCAGTCACACGCAGACACCACCCTTGATCTTGTCCGGATTGCTGAATTAACGAAGAACTTTTTGAAAGCGACCGATTCTTATTGATTGCGACTAATTCCATTCATATCCCAACACCAATATCAGATCCTCCACCTCCATCACCTTTTTCAGCGGGTCTTCCTGCAAATTTCCGCCCCCCGGGCGGGTCATTTTCAGTTGCCATTTAACTGGAGGGTCGGTTGGCACGATCTCAATACCCAGTGCGGAAACATCCTTTTGACTGAAATGCATGCCACCATATTGGTTGAGCGGGGCGAGTGTCAGTGTAGCGGACCCGGATGGTGGCGTCGCAACGACATTGTAGCTGCCCGCGTTAGTGCAGCGCGCCAGAATCCATAGCGAATTGACTTTAAGGATTTTTCCCGCGTCTCGAACGGGGAAGAGACTCGGCGACATTTCCAGCTCGAAGATGTTGCCGTTGGCCGGGTTGGCAGGATTCAGGAAACGATGCCAGCGGGTCGGGAGCTCCTGCCTCAGGTTGAACATGCGCAGAGAATGTGTCGCATCATCCTGGCTGAAATATTCCCGAAGATGAGTTACGGCACCGTTTTTGAACGCTCCGGCGTCCTCCCTCGCACTGTATTTGACGTGCAGAATGGCGTCCGAGACCGTGCCGTAGTCAAATTGGCGCAGGGCTTTGCCAAAGTCGGGATTCTCAGGGTCCGGGTTGTTCGAAGGAAGGTCACTGAACAACTCCAGTGACCATTCGCTGATCGTACCCGCGCCTTCGAACGGCAGGTAGCGCTCATCACGGAAACTCAGTTCGAACAGCCCGCTGTCGTTCTGGGCGCTGCTGGCCGCAATCGCCTTGATGGGGATAGTATGCTCGACAAAACGCTCATCATCGGCTGGCAAGCCATTTTCATCGGACTTGCGGGGATAGTCGTCGACGCCGATGGCCGGGTTGATTCGAATGCTGTTTTTAAGGAGCCGCAAGGTGCAGGAAATTGTTGTGTAGGGACCGACCACGCACGGCAGCGTCAGACTGACCGACTTGATACGGCGGAAGTAATGACCCGGATAGTCGATGTCGAATATTTCCTCCGGCAGCCTGAAGAAGCAGCGCCCGGTCTCCCGCAGCTTCACTAATGCCAACGGGTCGAGCAGGACCAGGGAAACATGCTTGGTGAGCTCGTATTCCCGGCGATTCTGCTGCAGATAGGCCGCTTCGAGCCGGCGCAGGTCGAACTGGAGCTTGTCGGCCGAAAGCAGCCCCTTTTTCAAACTGTCCCAGTAGCCATAAGTGATATAACTGCTCTCCTGCAGCCCCAGCTCGAAACGGAAGCAGCGCTCCGCTTGCTTTGCCAGATCATAGGCCAGTTTGTAACTCTGAAAATAGACCCCCGAAATTTGCCCCGCCTGCCACTGATACAGCTCCTCGTTGGTGTATTTGGAACGCATGAAGGCATCGGTACCCCTGGCGTTTTCGATCTGGATGACCTGGTTGTCCAGTTCCTTCTCCGCGATGGCGATACGCAATTCGGCGGTGGCGATGGAACTCTCAATCTGCTCCAATTCCTTGTTGGCAAGCCTTTCCTGCAGCTTCCAATCGTCCCAGCGGCGCTCCTGGCCGGCATTGATAGAGGCCTTGTTGGCAAGGTAATTCTCTGCATTGGCCACAAAAGAAGCCGCTGCTGCTGCCGCCTGCAATGCGGTGCCGACATTGGGTCCGCCGAAACTCACCCCGGCCCTCGGCGAACCACCTGCTCCGGCCCCGCCCACATCGAAACTGGGAACGATGTGGGCGACCGAGGCCAGGATATTGATGAACTGCGATATCTGCTGAGCCTTGAATGCCTCTTCCAGCTTGGTTTGCTGCAATGTTTCGCTGGCATTTATTTTCTCGATGTTTTGATAATAGTCGCGACGCAGCGTGGCCAGTTCCTTGTTCTTCCTGATTCCGGCCAGATTCTCCCGAGCTTCGTCGATCTGCTGCTCGCGCACCGACTTCACCGCTTCCAGCAACCGTATTTCCTGACTCTGGCGCAACAGCCCCAAAGCCTCGGCATCTTTCTTCTCCAGTGCAGCGAGCAGGGCAGCGCCGAGCGACTTCACGTCGCTGCAGAGCTCGTTCGCTTTCTGCATCAGGACATTGAAGCGATAGAAAGGCAGCGGAGCGCTCAGATCGGCTAATGCCGCATTGATGTCTGCGCCGCCGGCCACCGCCTTGACCAGCGCTGCCGGGTCGATCGGCGGCTCGAACAGCGCCATCTGGCGCGCCACCCCCTCGATGTTCAGGCAGTGGCGGATCTTGTAGAGCCGGTCGGCAACGGTGTCCCAGTAACCCAGCAGCTTTTCGTTCTGCGGGATGCAAAAGTAGAGCATCGGCAGCGGCGGCTGGTTTGAGCCGTTCGGCTGATTACCCGGCAGAACCGGAACGAGATTCTCGACCTGTATCAAGGCATTGGCGAAATCGTCAAGCCGGCGGTTTTCCAACTCGTTGAAACTTTCCACCACCGGTTTAGCCGCAGGCGGAATCACCTTCGGGCGGGGGCCGAGAATTTCCGCCGCCATGATGTAGAGCTGCGTCGCCTCGCTGACGCTCTCCATGCTGTCCTGGCGAAACAGAAAGTCACCCCAGGCAACGAGGTTGTCCAGGTATTTCATCACCACCGTTTTTTGGTAGGCAACCGTGCGATAATTGGCGATGCGGTGCGGTTCGAAGGGGTTTGTGCGCCAGTCGTACACGGCCTGGGCGATGGCTCCCCTGGCCTGGGCGAAACCGGGTGCGTTCCGGTCTCCAGCCAGTATGCGCAGAATATTATCGATGCGCTGCTGTAAATACTGCGGGTCGGTTGTCTCGAAGAATGGTTTGGTAATCCAATACTTGCTCAGGGCAGAGCCGCCCGGCCGGGCAGCCGCCACACCGAGCGGATTGAAGATGAAGTGGTACCAGTCGCGCGCCTCCTCAAAACGCTGGTTTTTGCTCAACGCGTTGGCAATCAGCAGGGGCGCGTGGAAAAACAGCTCCCAATTGTAGGACGAGTAAGCGCCATCCAGAGAGAAATCCACCACCTCCTTAGGAAAAAACTCTTCCGTGGACGGCTCAACGACCAACCGGGTGGGCTGATAGCTCTGGCGGAAACTGAACCCGCTGTTCTTCAATTGGGTTTCCCGGCTCATCAGGGCGGGAAGACCTTCCAGCGGATTATAGGCCAGGCGGCTAAAGTCGCACAGGAAGGGGTGATAGAAGTTCCCGAAGCGGAACTGCTGAAACTGGAAATATTCCTGCGATAAAATCCTCAGGTAATGACCGGCCGAAGCCAGCGGAAACTGCAGGATCAGATCTTTGAACTGGGCATCGCTATAGGGGGGCTGCAGCGCCACATGCTTGTTCCAGACAAACCATGCTATCAGATCGTCCCTTTCGTCCTGTGTCAACATCCCCACCAGCACGTCCGCCCATGTCTGCACCTGACCATTGAAGTAGTTTTCCCAGGAGTTCAAGATACTTCTGATGCCCGGATAATAGTTCTGGCCGATGCTGCTGCCGGCATCTGTTGCGGGCAGGACCAGGAAGGTACGCTTCTGGTCATTGTAGAAGAACGGCAGCCAGGTTCCCGCCGTGTCGTAGGAAGATTCAAGTTCAAGACCAAGCTTGTCCATGTATGAAAAATGCCAGGCGGGCGACACTTTGAAAATCTCCGGGGTCTGCATCAACACCGGTGCGTAGCGCAGGGAAGCGGGTAGGCCGGCATAGGCATTGTCGATGGTGAAATCGTTCTGCGGGCTGTCGTGGCGAAAATTGCGCTCCACCCACTTCGAGTAAACCGCACGGTTGCCGGTCGAATCCGATTCCGGACGGGAGGCGGGATAGACATACTTGAAATCCCAGGGCAGGAAAGTCAAATCCTGGGCGCCCTTGCAGCCGGAGAGATCCACCTCGCCGTATAACCCGGCCTTGACTGCACTCCAGGGCGCTTCCATGACGCTCTGATTCGCTCGACTTGAAGCATCTGCATCCAGACTGTAACCCTGGTACTTGATGGTGAATCGCCCACCTGCCCGGCTTTTGTCCATCGGAAAAAAGGTGTAGTGCTTTTTCGCAATCTCGCCTTCATACGGCTGGCTTTCGTCAAAATCCTTGGAAACCTTTTTCGCTGTCCACTGTCCCTGCCGGTACTGGCTGACCGCCATCTGCAGCCGCAGCTTTTTCTTGGTTTTGTCAGGGGTAAACGATGTCTGACCCGGCGCAGGGACTCTGACCGTGTTGTTCCCGGATTCGTCCGGCACCTCCGTGAACACCGGCCAGTACAGATACAGCTGACTGTTGACCACCGCAGGTATCAGGTAATCGCCCTGAATGTCCAATTCCACCTTCTCCCAGGGGGTCCATTGGCGGTAGTCATAGCGGCGGTAGTAGTAGCGATGCGGCTCTGCGCCCGGAGTGCGCCCGAAGACGTGGATAACGGAGTTGTCGCCGTTGTCTTCCTGGAAGAACCCTGCAATCTCGAGCTGCGCCACACTGTCAAGTTTGTCCAGGTAGTTCAGCAGCGCGGTCTGCGCGTTTTCCTGAGTAACCTCATTTTGCAGCAGCTCGTTTTCCATCTCCTTGAAGAACGGCGACCTGTCCCGCTTCAGCTCGGGCTCAATCCAGTTCTCGGGCCAGAGGAAAATCTTGCGATTGGCTTCCCAGACCCGATATTTGCGCATCCATTTCCACCAGCGCCAGGCGCTGTCGCCGGTCGCGCCGTCGGCTTGCACGACCACCTCCGGCTCCAGCCCCATGAAACAGCGCTGCACAAACAGCTGCACCGACCCCGACGCCTGCACCAGGCGGCTGGTGAGCTGGCAGGCGCCCATTTCCACGTCGAGCAGATAGTAGGCGTACAGGTCGTTTGTGTTTTCCCATTTGCCGCTGGGAGCGTCGGCTGGTTTCGGCCGGGTGAGCAGGTATGCCGCGAGGGCATCCCGCTTGCGCTCACGCAAATCGTCCTGGATTTCGGCGCTCAAGGCCAGCCAGGTCTCTGCGCCGAATTTGGAGCGCAGCAGTTCCTTGATCGTCTTTGCATGGGCGACGGTCATGGCACTGTCTGCGAAAGCTTTGACCGCGTTGACGCCGGCGTTCAGGTTATCGAAAAAGTAAAAAGCCCGGCGCAGACGCTCCCAGCTTTCCGCCAGCAGATAGTCCGCTGGATAAGCAAGGTCGAGCGACAGGGTGAGTTGTTCGACATCGCTGGAAAGCCAGCTTCCGTTCAGGCGCTGTACGTCAGAAGCGAACAGCCTCTTCTCGATGGCGAGGAGCTGGGCAGCGCTGGCGGCGGGATTTCCGGCTGCGGCGGCGGCGGCATACGCTCCCCTGTTCAATTTTTCCAGCACTTCCAACAGAGTGATGCCGGTCTCTGACAGGTTGTCCCGCATTTTGAGCAAACGGCCGGTCCTTAATAATTTCTCCAGCGAAGCGGTCGTCGCGCTGTCATCCAGCGGCAGAGTCAGGAAGTCAATCAGCTGCGCGCCGGTCATCAAGGCGGTCAGTTTATCCAGCTCCTGCGGACTGATTTTCCATTTTTTCCAGATGGCGGCCACCCGGCTGGCCCAGAACCATCCGTCGAAAGTGATTTTAAGCGCGTCGTAATCCACGCCTCCGGTGGTGGCAGCGAAAGCACCCGACAGGTGTGCCAGCAGCGTTTCGGGCAGCAGGTCATAATCGCTTACCAGACGGCGGGTGAGCATCTCGGTCAGCCCCAATTGGGCGCTGCCCAGCTGTACGACGGCATTGGCAGCCAGCGTTTTCGACAGGTAACCGAGCGCTTTACCGGCAGCGTTTGCCAGGCGCTTGGCCAGGGTGTCGTTGGCGGGCAGGGTGGTGTCAAGGTCACTGCTCGTCAGCCAGATGCGTTCGTCGGGCAGGGCAATGGTTTCGGGCTGGGCAGCCAGGCTGTTCACGGCAGCCTGGTAGGCAGTTCCGGCGGGAAGGAGATTGGGAAGCAGGGCAGCCAGCGCGGCCTGTTCGTCCTTACTCATGATGCCGGTGAAGCGCAGCAATCCCTGTTCGGCATCGTAGGCGATCCTGGCGGCAAGGTCGGCGGGCAGTTGCTGCTTGAAGTCTATGGCCGGAGGCAGCATCGCCAGCGCTGCGGTGAAAACAGGCTCGTAAAATTTCACCGCCAGTCGAGGGCTCCGGAACAGCTCGTCAATGACGCCAGCCGGGTAAGCGGCGCTGGCTGTCAGCGCCAACCGTTCAGCGTCTGTCATAACGCCGATGAAAGCGAGCATCTGCGTTGTTGGGTTGTAGCGCAGGGGCAGGGACGGGTATTCGACCGGCAGCGTCACCCCTCCGGCCAAGACCGCCTTTACCTCTGTGGTCAGATACATCGTCGGGGCTGCCAGCGACTGTCGATGGAGTTCCCCAATGGCAGTTGCATAGTCAGGATTCCCCGCCAGAGCTGTCAGCGAAGCATCAGTCAGCAAGGTCAGCCGCTGGTCGTCCGACATCAGGCCGGTAAAGCGAATCAGCTTGTTTGGCTCGTCATACTGGATGGGAATATGGTTGGGTGCGGCCGTGACCACTGCCGGGAACGTAAATCCCAGCGGCAGTCCCCGCACTTCGGATTTTAACAGCACTCTTCCGGCCAGCGCCGCCAGAAAGAGACGCACCCCGCCTTCGTCGCGGTTGAGCTTTTGCAGCAGGCTGCTCAGTAACGTCGTCAATTGCTCTTCGTTGGCGGGTGTGGCGGCAGTGAGGAAGTCGTATTGCACCGGGTCATTTTCAGCCCGGATCGCCTGCAACTGCCGGCGCAAGCCAAGCAGAAAGCGAGCTGTTTCGGATTCTTTCGTTGCCGCCTTGGCCGAGCGGTCGGCGGCGAGCAGCCAGTTGAGCTCATCCGTCGTGAAGCCGGTTGTTTTGATGAGTTCTATGTTCTCCACAAACTCCAGGGCCGCCTTGGGGCCGGCAAACTGCAGGATATTCCCGTTCCGGATCTTCAGCAGGGACTGCCACTCTTGCGCCTTGAATTTTAGAAGTCTGGAGAGCCAGGCCTGCCGCCAGAGGAACGACAGATTCGCCAAGGTCAGGTCGTCGGAGATATAGGGCGTTTTGTCAGGTTTGCTCAATGCTTTCAGGAGCAGAAGATCGGCTTCGCGGACACCCAGCGCCGCCGATACGGCAATCTGGTGGGTTGCGATTTTCTCGGTCGTCGGCCCGGGCAGGTTCACTCTGGCGACATCAAAGGCGCTGTCGAGCGGCTGGATCAGTTTACTGTTTAAAAACAGCTGCTGGTACAACCCGTCCGCCCGCTTCCTGTTCACTCCGCTGAAATGCGTCTCCACGTTCAAATCCCCAAAGAGAGCCAGGGTCTGCTCCACCGTCGCGCTGCCGCCCAACCTGTTTTTCAACTCGCAGAAATAGAAAAGGTTGATCAGGAACGTCTCGTCGATCATCCCCCGGCCGATGGCCGGCTGCCGGATGACCAGGTCGAGTTCCCACATTTCCCAGCCCCTCAGTTTTCGCCATATCCGCAGGAAACGATGAATCCGGTCGAGTTTTTTGGGATCCAGGATTTGGATGAATTGCCGGCTGGTATCGCAGCCGGGATCATCGGAGTAGTTAATTGCGATATCGCCCCTGGGATTGATGAATTTCAGGTCGAGGAGGGCCAGCAGCTCGCTGTAGTCCAGTCCGGTTTTTTGAATAAAATATTTGACCGTCCCCACCCTGTTCAGCCAGCCCGCGTTGCCCGTTTCACCCCAGATCTCCTGCTGTCCCGCGACCGTGGCATCGTCCTTCAGGATCAGAGTTTGCTCGTCGAAAGCAGCGGCCGGATCGGCGCTGATACTGAAATATTCGGTGGCAACTTCTTTATCGGAAGAGTTGCTTGGCGTCCCAGCGCCCCGCAGGGTACGCATCAGGTCCCAGCGCCGGAGGTTGGTTTTTCGAAAGGCCGCCCTGACCTCTTCGGCAAAAAGGTCGAACGGGAGCTTGAACGGGTATTTCGCCGCCCGTAATTTTTCGTAAGCCTTGGGATTGACATACTGGGGGTACGCGCGCAACTCGTCGGCGCCAGCTTTGGTATTGCGCAGAATTTCGGCAAAAAAATCGGGGGTCGTTTTCTTCTTCAGCAGGTAGGTCACGTCGTCGCCATGGGCGACCCAGCGGTCCGGGTCCGAGGGGTCCACCTGCAGGAGCGAAAAGTCGGCGCCAAGGCTGATCTGGTACTGTAAAAACAGGGAGCGCACCTTTCGTTTGGAATTCTCCGGATCGGCAGGCATGAGAGCGTTCAGCCCCTGCAATTCAAGGTCGTTGGCACCTGCCGCGACAGCATCCTCCAGCACCTCGCAGACGACATCGATGTAGGGCAGGGGGATCAGGGCGTTGTCGCAGTTGAGTTCAAGGTAGCCCAGGTCGGGGCGGCGGCGGAACAAAACGTCCTTGACCGAGGAGGTACCCGCCCGGCGGTCCCTCAGGAACATCAACAGGTCGGCGAAGTAGGCGGCCGGGCTGAGCACCGAGCGGCACGGCTCACAGTCGCAGAGACCACCCGACTGGAAGAGGCCATCCCAGCCCGGGAAGGCCGCCAGCGCCTTGTTGCCGTTTTTCAGAGCCAGCGGCAGGGAACCTTCTTCGAACGCCTTCAGATCGCTGACGATCGTCAGCACGGCGGCATGCGTGTCGGCAGCCCGGTTCCAGGCGAGCCGGGCGCTTTCAGCGCTGAATCCGGGACGGTCCCCGTAGCGGCCCACGAACTCGCTCTCGCCCATGCGGTAGACTTGCTGGGCCGAGTGCAGGCCGTCCGCCAGCAGTGCATCGGTCGCCTCAAAGGTCGGCACGAGCTTGAACAGCCGCTGGATAGCTTTCAACTCCAGCCGGAAGCCTCCATCCTTTGCCAGCTCACCATCATCAGAGCCGGGATTATTACTGAAAAATTCGTCGATGGGGGTCTGCAGCAGTTCGAAACTCTCATGCCGTTCAAGAAATTTGCCCAACAGCTCGGCATGTTTCACTCCGCGAGCGCCGCCGTTCTGTAGTGCCCGCTCCACTCCGCCGGCAAAGGCGGTCGACGGGAAGGCCTCCCGAAACTGGCGCTCCAGCGCTTTCCCGTAGACTTCCGCCTGCGGGAATTCCACCTGTCCGGCTATTTTATCAACCTGGATCGGCAGCTCTATTTCGCCGGCGGCGAACTTTTTCGCGATCAGGCTCACCCATTCGTTCTGGCTCATTTTCGCCAAGGTGCGAATTTTTTCAGGCTGGCGAACGCCAAATTCCTCCTTGAGCATTTTGACTACGGAGAAATCGCCACGGGTCACTTCCGCCAGTCGATATGAGCTATGCAGGTCAGCAATCTCTTCTTTTTTGAAAGAGGGGTCCTGCTCCAGCGCGGCCGTGAATTCCAGCGAGAACGGCCTGTACCGGTTGAGCAGGCGGGCGAATTTTTCCTGCTTCTCAGCGCCCTCGATCCCGGCGTGTTCAAGCGCCAGTTTGACAAAGGTGGGCCCGGCTTCCCCGTTCACCGACCGGGCGGCGACAAAACCCAGAAACGCCTCAATCCAACCGGGGACGTTCTTCCGGAGAACTTCAGGGATTTCCTGCTGGTTGAAAGCACGCGAAAACTGCTTGCTCACGGCTGCGGCGTCAAGGGCTGGCAGCATCTCCAGAATCGCCACCAGCTGAAGGGCCAGACTCTGATTCTCGGCGTACCGGAAAATCGAACCACCCAGCAGGACAAACCAGAATTCCGGCTGAAGAGCAGGCTTTGCCAAGCGCTGGGCCAGAACAAAGCGGGCGAGATCTTGTTTCTCGAGGCCTGTTTCACCGGAAAGGAAGCTTAAATCCTGGTGCTGCCCGTCCTCCTCCAACGCCTCGACCTTCAGATCCTCCAGCAGCGGCGGCAGCAGCGCCGCGATCCTTTCAAACAACGTAGGCAACTGCCCGGCCCCGGCCGGGATGACCAGATCCAGCTCGGCCAGGGATGGGGCGTTGAACAGCACACCTGCGGTGACGAGCAGCATGCCATCCTGGTTAAAGGCTTTCACCAGCAGATCGGCGCTCCCCTTTTCCGCCCGGCGGAAACTGTCAGCAGAATAGAGGATCTCATAACCTCCGTCCCGGCCGCTCTTCATCTCGCCCAGCAATTGCTCGCTGCGCAGATCCATGTCAAAGGCGCGCACGATTACGTTGGCGGCAGGTTTGCCGGTGGAGTCCCGCACATTGCCGCGCACCACGAAGACAGGCTCCGTGTCGAGCAGCCCCAGTGACTTGAGGATCTCGTTCAGCCTGGCGGCGGTCTTATCTTCAACCACTCCGTTCAGGCTGTCGCCCAGCCCCTGCTGAATCTGGAAATAACGGACAAGCTGTTGCGAAGCCTCGCCAAAGAGCGACTGCGAGCGTTCGTCTTTCAGGAGTTGCGTCAGCTTCTGCAACTCCTCCAGCGTCGGCCGGTTGGGGGCATCCAGGGTCTTGAACAGCTGTCGCTCGATCAGGGATTGCAGAATTTCCTGAAGGTTTGTGACCGATGGACCGCTATCGCCTGATTTGATTGGAGCAATGACAGGTTTCATGGTGTGTACCTCTTTATCTATTCGTATTGTTTATGAGTTAGATCGATGACGCCGCTATCCTTTACTCCTTTTTCTTTTCAGGATACTGCAGATCGATTTTTTTCAGTACGGCCGGATCCTTAGTAACCCAAGGCTCAGAATGAATGAGATACTCTTTTCCTCTTCCGGCATTTTGAATGCAGCACATGTCATTGTCAGTCGGCAATCCCATAGCTGCTTTGGCTGCATCCTGGGCCTGAATTTTCAATTTTTTTTCTAAATCCGGCGTTGCGGCTGCTTTTCCAGGGTCCCAGTTATACACATCAAAAGCCATGTTTTTCCATGACAGAAAGTTTATCTGATATGTATCAGATCCGGTTTTTATTACCTCGACTTCAACTGTTGTACGTAATTGGAAACCGCCAACCGAATATCCGAGATCATCCGCTGGATTAGACGAGTATGCCGACACCGCGCTCTCATACATCATTTCGAGCTTGCTTGTTTTGGCGTCCGGGTCCAGCTTCCCGGTTTTCAGCCGCTCAATCACCCCTGTCTTGAACTTCTCGCGCCACTGACCCTCCAGAGCTTTTTTTACGTCGGCATTTTTTTCAAAGTATTTGCTTGGCATTTCCAATTCAGTACCGGAGCCACCCAAAAAATGCTCGAAATTCTTCACAGCCGCTTTTGAAAATCCATATTTCGAATAGTTTTGTCTTCCTTCCTTTATCTTCGCATCGATTATTTGAACATTCGGGTACGCTTTACTGCAGTAATCCTCGACACTTTTGCAATTCGGTTGCGAGTTCAGATAATCCACTGCCTGTTCGGTTACAAATCCTCTGGCAACGGTTGCATTGATAAATTGTAGTTTTTCCTCCGGCGACATTCCTCCGTCTACCTTGGCAGCTTGACGTCCTGTTTTGTCTATTAATGAAATAGGTTTGTCTTGAGAATATGTATACACATTCAATCCATCCAGTATTCCAATGGGATCACAGCTCCCCCACCTCCCCAGCCACGGCAGATAGTACCTGGCCGTGTGGTAACTCAGCCCGCTTTCCTCATCCCGCTCCATCCCCGTAAAGCGATAGCGCTTCGCCGGCGCTTCGATCCCGCTCTTCACCGCCCGATAGGCGCTTGTCCCGTAGGGGTGATACTCCTCGTAGGAAATGATCTCGGCCTGATGATCCAGTTCCAGACAGGCCGAACCCAGATGGTTGCCGTACTGGTAGCGCAGGATCGGCACGGTTTTGAAAGGAGTGTAGTCGGCGTGGCGGCGGTTGCTCCTGATCACGTCGTCCGCCTGCAGCAGGCACTGTTCGCCTTCGAAGAGCCGCAGCGTTTCGATTTCTTCCACCGGGCCGGTTGAATTCGGGGTATAGCGCCGATACAACTCGAACCCGCCAAGGTAGATGCGTTCCTCCACGCTGCCGCCGCTGCGCATCAGCCGCTTCCTGGTGCGCTGTTTGGCGGCGTCATACTGGTAACAGGCCCGGCCGCCCCCTTGCAGGTCAAGACTTTCAAGCATATCCCGGCGGTCCCAGCGCAGGAATTGGCCGGGCGCAACCCTGGCCTGGTTTCGCAGGTTGCCGTGGGTGTCGTAGTAATATTCCGTCTTGCGGACGGCGCGGCTGTTGTTCCAGTTGTCGTGCCCTTCCCAGCTGCGCAGCAGGCGATTGCTGTCGGATGCTACGGCGAAGCGGCGGTTCCAGTTTCCTTGAGAGGCGATGTGACGCATGTTCAGGATATTGCCGACTGAATCGTAAACGTAGCGCTGGCTGTAATTGCGTAGCGTCTGATTGGTAAGCGGGAATATTCCCGCTGCCTGCGGATCCGGTTCGCGCTGCGCTGGGGCGTGGGGCGGGTTGAAACCTTCACGGCCGCTGGCCTCGATCAGGCGGTAGAGTGCGTCATAGACGTAGCGGTTGCGCGGCTCGACCAGCTGATTTTTGAAAAATACCGGCTCATAGGCCTGATCTTCGATTTCGGTGATGTTGCCGACCGGGTCGTAGCTGTAGAGCAGTTGCTGAACTATGTTCAAGTCCGTCAGGTTTGACCGGCGTCGGGGAAAGTCGGTTGCATCAGCGGGACGCGTGGTGCGGATCTGCCGCAGACGGAAGGTTTTTGCGTCGTAGTCGTACTGCGTGAGCGTGCCGTTGCCCAGCTTGAGGAATTCCTTCTGCCCCTTGGCGTTGTAACGGATTTCCCTGATCGCTTCATGGCTGCGCGTACCCTGAACGGCGCGGGGCGTGCTCACGTCGGCCACCACGCTATAATCATCGCGGCCATCCGGCAGTTTCGTCTTGAGGGCGCGGGTGACAAGCTGTTCGCTTTTCAGTATGCCGCGTTGATTGTAGCTGGGCAGGTAGACCGCCACGCGGCTGCCTTCGCCGCGATGCCAGTTGAAGAGTCGCGACATGCGGTTCAAGGCGTCGTATTCGGTGATCCGGGTGTAGGCCTCGGCTTCGAGCCGGCTTTCGGGGTTGCCCTGCCAGTCGATCAGCGATTCCGTGGGTGCATTGTTGAGCCGGCGCCGAACCTCCCGCACATTTCCCCTGAAGTCCCGACGGATGGTTTCCATGCGCCCGCCCGGGTCGTAATGGCGCACCAGCTGGCCGTTCAAATTGTTTAAATCGCTTGATTGCGCATCCTGGTATTCGTAAAGCTCGACCAGCTTCGGCGGGCCGCTGTAGGTCTGCAGCCACTGTCTGGTTGGCCGCTGCAGTTGGTCGTACTCGCTGAAATTCAGTCGCTGCTCATCCGCAAATGAGTTGTCAGGCAACTGCCGCTGATTGCTGTCCCAGGCCAGCATCGCTTTGCCGGCCGCGTCCATCAGCATCCAGCGGTCACCCGCATCCATGCCGTGCTGAAAAAGCAGATTGCCGGCAATGTCGTAGGCCGGTGCGCTGTGGACCGGTTTGCCGGTTGCAGGATCCGGGCGGGCCGGGACTTTTTCGTCAGGTTGATCGACCAGGCGGGCGGGTTTGGGAGGTGTGATGTACTGCATCACCAGGTTTCCGCGTGGGTCGCGAATCCACAACGGCTTGCCCTCGGCATCGAGCCTGGTGAAGGTGAGCAGCTTCTCGTCTTGCCAGTTACCGTCGGCATCGGGCGTGCGGTTGTGGGCGATTGCGATGACCTCGCGACCGAGGCTGTCCAAATGGATTTGCGCCGGGGTTCCGGCATGCCGGGCCGCCAGGGCGGCAGCGCGCTTGTCTTCGCTCGAGGCGGATGCTGCCAGGGCATGCTCGGAATACCAGCGGTTACCGGCTTCCAGAATGGTGTCGTTCTGGTCGAAGGTTTTCAGCTGCCAGGGAGAAAACTCGACTTTGCTGTAGGAGCCATCCGGCAGCTCCACACGTGTCACACGACCGGCGGCATCGTAATAGGTGGTGGTCGCAACACCATTAGGCTGTGGCAGCTCGCAGCCGAAATCATTGCTGAAAGCCGGTTCGTACTGTTTGACCGGCTTGCCCTTGTTATTGAGCACGGTCAGGCCGTTGACGATCCAGCGCAGAGCTGAACCCTGATTCTCAGGCTCGGCCTGTATCTTTTTCATCAGCACGCTGCCGCTGCCATCGGAGCATTCCAGCGCGATCTGAACCGGATGCTTCCGCTCGATATCCTGTTCCGGATCCAGATCGACTTGAGGCTGGTGCCGCTCGCGGACGATGCTGCCGCCCCCCGCCATGCGCTGCGCCCACTGGCCGTCCTGGTCGCCGAAGTGATAGACAAATCGGGTCGTGGCACGGTTCAGCCACGCCCGCGCCTGGGCACGATCGGCCAGTGGAGCGACACAGAATGCCTGAACCGCCGCCGGCGATGGATTCCTGAGGGCGAGATCGAAATTGGCCAGATCGTCACCTTCCCATTGATTTGCGCCGATCTGCTTGCCCTTGAGCGCTGCTGCCACGACCCGGCCCAGGATGTCAAGCGCCACTTCGCTGTGGTTGCCGCTGGCATCGACCATCTCAACCGGAGTCAATACGCGGTAGTCGATGCGGGGCTTACCGGTCACATCTTCGGCAATGGCGACAATGTTCCCTTTGGCATCCGTGCTGCGGTTTATGAACAGATCGAGTTCTTCGTACTCCAGCGTACTTTTGTTGCCGAACGGATCGCTGTATTCCCCGGGCAGATAAAAATGCCCGGCAGCGTCGGGAGCAAAACCGGTTGTGCCGGATCGCATCCAGTATTGGCCGGTGAGGGCGGCGTCGATCCGGGTGCCGGCGATATAGCCGCTGATCCGCGGATTATCCAGCATTATCCGGGCCGTCATAGAATTGTAGGCCAGATCGTTCAGTTTTTCCGCGAATACTGCCGTCAGCAGTTCATTGGTCAAGGCAAGCTTGTACTCTTCGTACTTAAGGCCGCGGGGACCATGGGTTCCAAAATCGTGCGGTTCGCTGGGCTGGCTGATGCCGTCTTCATCTTTGAAATAAAGCGTCCGTATCTGCTCGACGATGCGCCGGTGTGGATCCGTATTCGCCGCTTGTTCGTGGTATTGCAGTGCAGCGAGCTCTATGGGCAGCAACCCCGCAGGGGTGTCGGGCACGACTGCCGGGTAGGTGCTATCCTCGCAGAGAGCGTGTTGGCGAAGTGTCGCTATTTCAAAATAGGTAGCGGACGGCTTGGCCAGTCCGGTGATCTCATAACTGCGTAGCTCGCATGGCAGGCGCAGACGGTAATGCCGGACCGCTTTATCCGTGTTGCTGTCCGGCTCGGGCAGCAACACATCCCGGGTGTAGCGGGTCTCGCTGTAGGCGATGTGCATTTCGCTCTGCAGCTGCGCAATCAGTTCGGGACGCGGCAGGCCGCTGAAGTCGCCCGGTTGCCAGCGTGGATATGCGATGCTAACCGACTGCTGCGGATTGCCATACTGATCGCGCCGCAGATTCAGGATGTGGGCAACGCGCGGGTCGGGCTTGAGCTGTTCATTGCCGCGCAGATTCAGTTCGTAGTGATAGGTCAAGGCCTCACTCTCGGTGACAAGAAAGACCGCGTGTCTGTTAGCCCCCCGTGGTTGAAGCCGCTGGATGCCGCAGTTGCTGGTTGCTGCCGAAAACAGCCGCACGGCTATCTGTTTGGGCGCAAGAGCGGCGAGGTCATCCGGATCGAGTTCGTAGATTTCCTGGCGCAGCAGCTTGCCTTTGCAGGCGCGCAGCGCCTCGCGCCACTCGTCGTCATCGAGATCGGCGGGCAGTTCCGGTTCCGGCAGCGGCTTTTCGCGAAAAGCGTCCGGTTCCAGCACCGGGTCGGGCAGGCGCTGGGCGAAGCGCTGTGGAAAATATTCCTGCGAAAACTGGCCAAGGATGCGCGGCCGGTCGAGGGCGGCCCCGGTGTGGTACCAGGTGACCGATTTGACCGGCGGCTGGTAAAGGGTGTGATCGTCGGTGACCCAGGGAGTGCCGCTGTTGTTGGTTTCCGATTTGTCATAGCTCTCGACATCCAGCGCCTCAACCCTGCCAAAGCCGCGAAACTCGCGCTCGAATCCGTCAAAGTAGCCGTGGTGGTAGGAATAGGTGGAACTGAAGGTAGTGCCGCGCCATTTGTCCCTGACGGTGACCTTGCTGACGCAGTGCACGGGGAACGGCAGCCGCGTGATCCACGGCGTACCGGCCAGCTTGTCCTGGATGTAGAATCTGGTGGAAGGGGTGTAATCGATCGTGGTGCTGCCGCCGAGATTGTTTTCGACGCCGATCAGCAGATGCGGTTTGCCGTCCGCCATCAGGTTGATGTAGCGCACCGGATGGCTCGCATCGACCGGCAGTTGCGAGTTCCAGACCAGGCAGGCGGTGCCGTTGCCAAGCAGATCGGCCACCTGCACTGCGGCGAGATTCCCCGTGGCGGCCGGCAGCGGGACCAGGCGCGGATCGCTCAGGCTGTTGCCGGAGCGGTTGAAGTACAGCTGCGCGCCGTCGCGGCCGAGGTAGATGAGATCGATGGGACCGCTGCCGTCGATATCCGCCAGCCGGATGCGGCGCGGGTCGTAAAGATCCGGACGATCGAAGAGCGGCGAGTTATCCAGAGTGACCCTGGCTCCGAAACGGCCGTAGCCCAGATTGGGCCAGTAGCAGACCTCACCGTTGCGTATTCGCACCAGATCGGTCAGTCCATCGCCGCACATGTCGGCCAGGAATAGCGTCTGCGTGCCGTCGGCAAAGATCAGCCGGGGGCCGGACTCTTCGTCGATCGGCTGGCGTGTCTGTTCGGCCGGCCCAAAGCCTCTCTCGTCCAGCGAGGGGTACCAGGTGAACAGTTCCTCTTCGGTGAGCAGCGCGTCGGCATGGCCATCGCCGCTCAGATCGACGAAGCGCAGGTTGGCATCCGCCCAGTCGATGTTTGGCAACGAAGCGAAGGGAACGTGGCGCTGCCACCCTTTGTCCCGGCCACGTTCGTGAAAACCGGGCGTGGCACCACTGAAATCAACCAGGTCGATCTCACCGTTGCCGGCCAGGTCCAGCAGCTGCTGCCGGCCCGAGGCAAGCTCCGCCATGGCCGGTTTGCAAGCCACCACTTGCATGGCTCCAAACCGGCCATCACCAAGGCTGGGCTTGTAGTGCCAGGCGCCGCCCTGCTCGGTAAGCACGCCGGAGAGACCTTCACCATCCAGGTCGATCCACTGATAGCCGGGGCCTTGTGTGCCGACCGGCAGGTTTTCCAATCCGGCCGGGTCAAGCGTGCAGAGTGTCTGATCGACGCGCGGCACGCTGTATGAGAACTGTAGCGGAGGAAGCTGACGGGACTGATACTTCGAATTGTCCGGATCCCACTGATGGCTCCAGTGGCTGACCGAAGCGAGAACGGTGTAGCCGGGCGAAGCCGGGTCCGGCTGGTTGTTTGGCTGCCTGAACTCAAACTCGGTGGAGCGGACAAGATAGTCCGGCTTGCCCAGCTGCTCGAAGTGATGGAACATGAGCACCCGCCGACAGAGCCGGTAGGTGCGGATTTCGAAGCCGGAACGATGGCTGGAAAAGGCATCGCTACGTGCGGACCAGATCAGCTTGTCCGTGGGTGCCGGGTTATCCTTGTCGCATTGGCCGTAGTCGAAAACCACCTCGAACGGCCACTTTTGGCCGGCAATATCGTTCGGATCCGGCCATGAAGATGCTGCCGCAAGCACCGGAAGATACGCTTTGACGTTGCCGTAACGAATCCTGTGCGGATACCGGTTGGCGGTGCGCAGTTCCGGGCGCCTGCTGCGGCTGGCTTCGTGTACCTCCGTAAAATCGATGCCGCTGGAATCTTCGGCCAGGTAGTCATAGATGGCGACGTTGCCCTTGTCATCATGGGTCTCGCACAGCAGCCATTGAAAGACCCGCCTGGGATCGACTGGATCGAAAATGCGGCTGTCATTACCGCGACCATACCAGGATGTTACATTGTCGCGGCTGATAGTTCGCCAGAAGCTGTTCTCCGGTTTGTGTTCTTCACTCCAGCGCTCGATCAGCGCGAACAGGCCTTCGATGCGGGGGCGATAGCGACGGACGGTATAGCTGACATTGGCAATCAGATACGACTTTTCGCTGATAACCTGCCGGCCGTCCCTGATAACCCAATCCCCGCCGGCATTCTTCTCGAACTCCGGCACCAGATCTTCCGCGCCGGAGAGTATGAAGACGTCGGATTCAGTCGCATCGAAGTACTTGGGCAGGCCCTTATCGGTTTTGCGGGTGATTGAAGGGAGGGAAGGATTCCAGCCAAGTCCGAATGGACCGTTGCCGGCGCCGGAGTCGTAGGAGAGGGAAAGCTGAGGCCCGAAACCACCCCGTCCGGGAGACGTGGCAATCGGCAGCGACATGGAGCCGGTCCCGGTGACCGGATTGGCGGCGAACTTCTCGCCGATGCTACGGATGGCGCCGCCCCCTTTGGGGAGGGATATGGAAGGGACTGCTGACTTTTCCGAGCTTGCTACATCCTTGGGAGGTTCTTTTCCGGCATTCTCTGGAAACATCACAGCGCACCTCTTCGGATGTATATCTACAAAACGTTCGTCTATTCCCTACCTTTTGTGTCTGCTATTTAATTCATGTTTACTAGCAGAGAAAATTATAATCAAGTAAATAAAATAAGCTGGTTATAACATGCTATTACTGAAGCTATTTTGTAAGTTACAGCTTAGATATTATGCCGCCGCCCGCATATTGTCATATCTGTTGCGCATTATGCGCACTATAAATAGCATTCATTCGCTTTGTTCAGTTTAATAATCCAGACTTCCATGAACATTGTCATACACACTGAAACCAGGGGCGAATCAGGAACTGCTCCCGCTGGTACAATCCATTGCCACCGTGAATCAGCACTCCGGTTTCCGACACCGGAGAACCCAGTGACATGTAGTAGTTCAAACCGTCAAAGAGAGAACGGCCAACCGTCTCGCTCGACTTTATCTCAATCGGGATCAACATGCTGCCGTTATCAATCACCACATCAACCTCGTGGCCGGTCTTATCGCGCCAGAAGTAGAGCGGCGGCGTTTCTCCCCGGTGAGCAAAGGCCTTAAACAATTCAGCCAGTACGAAAGTTTCGAAGATATGGCCCTTCATGGCATGGGTGGCAAGCTCCGCCGACTCCCGAATCCGCAGGAGATAGCAGAGCAGGCCCGTATCCAGAAAATAGAGTTTGGGTGTTTTGACAATTCTTTTAGAGAAATTGGCAAAATGTGGCGGCAGCAGATGGATGATGAACCCGGCCTGGAGGATGGAAATCCAGTTTCGCGCCGTGGTGTGAGAGATGCCGGCATCCAGAGCCAGTGACGAAAGGTTGAGCAATTGACCGCTCCTGCCGGCGCAGAGGCGCACAAAACGCTGGAAGGTTTCCAGGTTGCCGATATTGGCCAGATCGCGCACATCCCGCTCCACATAGGTTCGGTAATAGGCTGACAGCCAGTCGTGCGGTTCCAGCCCCTTGTCGTGGATGCGTGGATAGAGCCCCTTGAATATGATTTCTTCCAGGGTGAAGGGAGGCTCTGCAGATTGGGGCGGCAGCTCGTCCAGCCGCCAGGGGTCGCTGGCCGTCCTGCCAAGGAGTTCGTCGAGACTGAAGGGAAGCAGATTGACCAGCGCTGTCCTGCCCGCCAGGGTCTGGGTGACTTTTTCCATGACATGGAACTGTTGGGAGCCGGTCAGTATGAATTGTCCCGGGCGATCTTCGCTGTCCACGATGCCCTGAATGTAGGAGAGCAGCGCCGGTGCCCGTTGGATCTCGTCCAGTATCACCCCGCCGCTGAAGCGCCGTAGAAAACCTTTTGGGTCGGTTACGGCGAATTCCCGTTCGTTCGGGTCTTCCAGGCTGATATAGGCGTGGCTACTGAAGAGCGCCTTTGCCAGGGTGGTTTTGCCCGATTGGCGGGGTCCGGTGATGGAGACTACCGGGAACTGCTGCGCCAGGGAGACCAGCTTATCGGAAAGTGTGCGCTTGAACATGCTGAAAAAATAGGGTCAATTAGCTATTTTGTCAAATTGAATTTTACACTTTCAATTTGTCCAGGTGTGCCGATTTTCTGCCTGGTGAGGATCTTGGGGAAGAGGCAGGGTTCCAGGTTTTCCCGGAAGGTCGGTTCGTGGATCAGGGCGGCCAGGTTGTCGGCGTAGGGTTGTTTGAGGTAGGAATCATTGGCGTAGAGCCACTTCACCGACTGTTCCAACGAGCGCCTGACGTTCATATGTGGCTGAGCGGAGCCGAAGCCGGTCCGTGGGGCACTGTTGACGTTCTGCTCGGCTTCGCTGGCCGTTTCGTAGAGGTCGGGCCAGTCGGTTTTCAGGAAGGTGAAGTTGGACATTGCTACTCCGGTTTCAAGGCACTCTTTGCGTCAAGCAACTTTTATTTGGCTTTTCTTTGATAGTTTCTTTGATAGTTATTGGCATTTCTTTGGTAGTTTTCTCAGTCTTTTTTATCCGTAGTTCTTCCATAATTTCCTTGGTAGAACCCTCACCGTTATTGATTACAGCATCTGTCCAGACCTTACTCTGAAATTGAACACTATTTCTGCTCTTTTATCAGTACATCAAGCGGAACCTGCAACGCCACGGCCAGTGCCTTGAGCGTTTTAGCCGTCCCCTGACGTTTGCCGTTTTCTATTTGAGAAAGGAACGCCTTGGAGATACCCGCCTGTTCGGCCAGTGCCTCCACTGTCAGCCCGCGCTGCTCGCGCCACAGCTTGACGGGATGCTCGCCACCGATGAGCTCACGCTGGACGATGGCATGGGGAATACGGAAACCATCGTCCTCGGCCTGGAAGCGCTCAAGGGCCGCGATATCCTCACGGTCTTCCATGGCTTCCACCATGCGCTGATAGAGGGGAAACGGCACGATGGCATATTCATGTTTGCCGTGTTTTTCTATAAACTGGATTCCTGTTGTCATTGGTATGCACCTCCCCGTGGGGCTATTCGTATCACCTCGATTACCAGCTTGCCTTCATGTACCGCATAAAGAATCCGCCAGTCGCCCACCCGCAAACGGCACTCAGGTCTGTTGACCAGCTTCTTCACGTTATTGTTCGGCGCGAAGGGATCAGCAGCCAGTGCGGAGACTTTCTTCATGATGAGCACGGCCGTTGTTTTCGGCATGCTTTTCAGGGCCTTGGCTGCGTCTCTGGTATATTCAATGGTGAACATGGATAAAAGTTAGCAGAGTGCTAACAAGGTGTCAAGTGGTTGATGCAGGTTCTTCCGGAAGGTCGGTTCGTGGATCAGGGCGGCAAGGAGTCTGTCGGACTTGGGGAATCGTCACGAGAGGACGGCCGGTCGAGGACAGATTCTCGGAAATTCGAGAGCAAATAGTGGACCTATTTGTCGAGAATTTACGGGGATATGGACCGGGCTGATGTTCTCGCAGCAGATTCTTTTCCAGGTCCGATAGAGTCCTGAATTGTCGGCGTAGGGTTGTTTGAGGTAGGAGTCATTGGCATAGAGCCACTTCACCGCCCGTTCCAGCGAGCGCCGGGCGTGCGTAGGTGGCTGAGCGGAGTCGAAGCCGGTCCGTGGGGCGCTGTTGACGTTCTGCTCCGCTTCGCGGGCGGTCTCGTACAGTTCGGGCCAGTCGGTTTTCAGGAAGGTGAAGTTGGACATTACAGCTCCAATTGCTGCGATATGTGAATCGGCATGGTGGTTTGACCCACCATCGGCGTCCAACTTTGACCCATGTTGCAATGCAATTTACCTACAATTCAGGCTGTTAAAAATTCAGGTAGTCACCATTCAAGGCCGATGAAGGGTCAAAATTGGAATCTGATTCACATTCGGATTGTTTTGATTCTCTCGGACCTGCATTATTAAGGACATTGATGTACTGCCCAAGAATCCAACGGATAACACAGGACTGTTCGATTAGTTAGTCGGCATTCAGTTGGAGGATGAGGCTGAGTTTGCCGCCTGATTTAAAGCCTTATAACTCCCGGGCCGCTGATACCGCTACGCCCGGAGCTACCAGCCTCTACCTGAATTTGTGTGCCGATGCGCTCTTTGAGTGCAGGGACATGAGATATGATGCCGATCAATTTTCCGTCCTGCTGTAGTCCGGAAAGGGTTTCAAGGGCGGTTTCCAGGGCATCTTCGTCAAGGGTACCGAAGCCTTCGTCGAGAAACAACGAATCAACACGCACGTTGCGACTTGCCATACTTGAAAGACCGAGGGACAGGGCAAGGCTGGCGATGAAACTTTCACCGCCGGAAAGATTCTTGGTGGAACGGATCTCCCCGGCCTGGTAGTTGTCGATGACGTTCAGTTCCAAAGGTTCGCTGTTGTCGCGCACCAGAATATAGCGGTCACTCATCTTCTGCAGCTGACGGTTGGCGTGGGCAACCATCAATTCGAACGTAAGTCCCTGGGCAAAATTTCGGAACCGTTTTCCGTCGCTGGAGCCAATTAGGCTGTGCAGACGCTCCCAGCGGTCACACTCCTTCTTCTGTATCTCTATTGCCAGAAGCCGGCTCTGATGGCGCTGCAGCTGTTCGGCGTGCTGCTGCAGTTTTAGATCAATCGCACCCAGTGCTTTCTGCAACTCAATCAACTGCCCAGCTACCGAGGCGTTCTCTTCTCGAATCAGTTCAAGAGGCTTGTCGGTTAGATTTTTATTAAGCTCCGCCCCCAAAGCCTCCGTACGATCCTGTTGACGGGTCTGGATCGCGGTTTCATCCTTCCGCAGAGTTTCAGCCATCTGCGTGAGTGCATCGAAACGCTCCTGCGGCAGACACGACTGCAAGAAAGCTGTTTCATCTGCAAAGCCGGCTTCGACCAGACGCTGGGTAATGGCCTTTTCCAGTTCAGAGAGCTGCGTGCCTCTCTGGTCAATGGAGACCTTCAGTCGTTCAATCTGCTGGCTTAAACCGTCAAGTTCGGCCTGGAGTCGATTTTTTTCCTGCAAAGTCGCTTCACGTCGCTCACTAGCCTGTCGAAGCGTATCGGCCAGTCGTTTTTCCTCGATATCTGGATCGCGCTCTCCATACGTTTCCTGACGCTGCTTGATCAGTGCATCCCGCTGATCAGCTCTTCCACTCAGCAGTTGTTCCTTCTCGTTAAGCGTCTTTTCAGATTCTGTCAGCAGTGCCTGCTGCTTCTCTTTTTCCGCAGCAAAACCGGCGCGTTCTTTTTCCAATAGCTCCCTGGCCTGCAACCGCTCAACATATATGTTGCGGCGTGCGGTCAACAGGGACAGCAGCTCATCCGCCTTGTCCGAAACAATCCCAAAACAGCCATACACAGAGACTGCGCTCTCAACGTCATCCAACACCCGGTCAAGATCATTGTGCAAGGCTGTAAATTCGCCCTCCAGACGCGTACGTTCCAACAGCGCAGCCTCTTGTCCCAAACGGGCAGATAATTGCGCCTTATCGAGTTCTGCGAGCTTCTCTTTGAGCTTGTTAAGTACTGCTTGGGCATTGCGTTCTTCTAGTTCCTTTTGTCCGCCCTCCAGGATGATGCCGCGCAGGTTGGTTAATTGCCCCTGACACACATTATATTCGTGTTGAATGACATCCAACCACGTATCACCGACACTCACGCCCAGTTCGGTAAAGCCGGTTGTGCAGAATGTCTCGTCGTTTGCCTTCCGATCTTGAAGCTCGTTCTGATCCTGTCTGGCTTGTTGCAGATCTTTTACAACAGCGACCAGTTCCATTTTGATATCGGAAAGATGGTCCCGCACCTTTTTCGACTCAGCTAGAGCTAGTTCCAACTCCTTCTGAGCCTCGTCCAGCTGTGGAATATTACCGACGGCATAGGGATGTTCAGATGCTCCGCAGAGTGGACAAGGTACCCCATCCACAAGCTGCTTACGCTCATCTTCCAGGCTGCGCACCCGGCTGACTAATACGACGTTAGCTTGCAACTGACGGGCAACCTGATCACGCAGCTCACATTCCTTGGCCAGCGATTCGTCCTGCTGTCCAAGCGCGTGCCGCTTCTGTTCAAGCGATTCGCACCGCAGTTGCAGCTCTGCCAACTTTGGCTTGACCTCTTCCATCCGTTTCAGTGTTTCCAGAATCGTTCCCAAGCGATTATGACGGGTCGTAAGCGTCTCTGCTTCATCACGCAAAACGGAAAGTTCACGTCCCTGCAACAGGGCTAAGTTTGCAGCACGTATCTCCCCCAGCCGATTTTCAGACACCGTGACAGCTTGCAGCACCTCTTGCCACCCGCTCTCTGCCTGGCTGTGCGTGAGAGTAGCGGTCTCTATTAGGGCTGCCTGCCGCTCCTGTTTGGCCTGAGTATCGCGGCACTGTTTATCCAGCGTTTTGAGAGCCTTCAACTGCTGTTCGATTCCTGCCAGCGCCTCGGCTAATCCCGAATCAGCCTGATGTTCGCCCAGAAAGATCGTGATGCCATGCAATTCCACATCAGATGCGATCACGTGCTGATCGCATTTTGTTATCGCCAGGCGATACTCGCTGTTCTGATTTTTTATTTGTTCGATTTCGACAGCCAGACTTTGTAGTTGCGCTTGAGCCTCGCCCAGCTTTACGTCAAGCTCCCGCGTTATACGGATCAGTTCCGCCTCGTGTGTTTGAGCGATTCGGGCGCTTGCAAGAGCGGTCTCGGCCTGTATTAATGTATCATCGGCTTTCTGGCAGTCAATCTGAAGCTGGGGAAGTCGTACTGCGGCAGTCGCTAGTTCTTCTTGTTCACCCGCCTGCTGGGTTCGAATCGAAAGGATATGGGCATAGTCGCCGCCAAGCGCCAGTGCACGACCGGCCAGCGCCAGCCGTTCCAACTCCGGTGCAGCCGCCTGCTTGCGCGTCTCAAAGGCAAGTCGGTCCTGATTGAGTTGCAGGAGTTCACCCTCAAGAGACGCTATCCGCTCCCGCCAGGACAGGGCTTCGCGGAGTATCCGGGCATCATCGGTCAGCTTGCTTTCTATACGTTGCAGCTCAGACTTTTCAAGATGTAGAGCCTCCTCTTCCGCCGGAGACAACAGATGAATGCCACCAAGATCGGTGCGCATATCTCCTAACCGTTTACGCTCTTCCGAGGTGCGCTCATGGACCTTGATGGAAATCCGGCTGTAGATCGCGGTGCCGGTAATCTGCTCCAGGATCGGGGCACGCTCGTCGGGTCGGGCCTGCAAAAAGGCAGCGAAGCCCCCCTGTGCCAGCAGCATCGAACGGGTGAAACGGTCAAAATCCATACCGGTAACTTCTTCAACCTTGCCAGCTACGGCTTTCAGCTTTGATTCGAGGATCATCTTGCTTTCTGCCTCGACGATCTCATGTTTAGGTGACTGCAATTGGCCGTCTGCCAGCTTGCGTGAGCGGTGTTGGCTCCAGTGGCAACGAAAGCGTCCTTTGGCCGTTTCAAATTCAATCTCGGCAAAACATTCGCCGGTCTGTCGCGACATGATTTCGTTTTCGCTCTGGGTGATCCTGCTGAGGCGAGGGGTTTGACCGTAGAGTGCGAGGCAGATAGCATCAAGAATGGTCGTCTTGCCGGCGCCGGTCGGCCCGGTAATAGCAAAGATACCGCTGGAGACATAGTCAGGATGGGTAAAATCAATTTTCCAATCGCCGGCCAGAGAATTCAGATTTCTAAAATGCAGACTGAGAATCTTCATGGTTCTCCCAGACTGACTTCTTCGTGCAATGCTGCAACTGTCTCGCGAAATACGGTGACCAGTTCAGCCTGTTGTTCCTGCGGCACCTCATGTGCAGCCAGGCAACGGGCAAAGACATCATCAACGGTGAGATCATCAAGAGTCTCTTCTGTTGCCATCCGGCTCAAGGTCCTTTGCACCAATTGCATGTTCTTTGCCCGCAGGATTTCAAGTGCAGTTCCGTCGATCAGCTCCCGCAACCTTTCCTGCAGATCACCAATGACCTCGTCTCCTTCATAGATAACCTCCAACCAAACCGGAGAAGCAGCCTTTTTCAGCTCTGCAATTCGCTCAGTGATGCACTTCCAGTCGCCGCGCACGGTTGCCAATGACTGAAAGCAAGGCACAGGAATTTCCTGCACCGTAACGCCTTCAGTGCCTGCATTAACGGTCACTACGACCTTGCGTTGCCCGGCCTCACCGAAACTCATCGGAACTGGTGCCCCTGAATAGCGACGAAAATCCGAGCCACTTACCCGCTGCGCCAGGTGCAGATGCCCAAGGGCCAGGTAGTCAAAGCAATCAGGAAAGATGTCGGCTCGCACTTGCCCAAGAGTGCCTACATACAGATCCCGCACTCCATCGCCTTCTACGGTCTGGCCGCCGCTGGTGAAAAGATGCCCCATGGCTAGGATGGGGAGATTCCCCCCCAGCACCAGGCGTTTGGCCACGGCCGCTTCGCCCACCTGCCGGTAGTGGTCGCGGATACCCTCCACCAGTTTACGACCTTTGTCCTCAAAGGTTTCGCCAGCTTCAGCACGGCGGATATCGCGGTCACGCAGATAGGGAACGGCGCAGACAATCAGCTCAGGTTTGCCGTCAACATCATTCAGCACCACCAGTTCATCTTCAGTCGCCTCAGCCATGCAGCCGACAACGTGAACGCTGAGGAAGCGCAAAACCTCACGGGGGGCATTCAGAAGAGAGGGAGAATCGTGGTTGCCCGCCGTGACCACCACGTGTCGACAACCCGCGCCCGCCACGCGGCACAGAAAACGGTAATAGAGCTCCAGCGCCCGATTGCTGGGCGTGCCGTTGTCGAAGACATCACCGGCCACCAGCAGCGCCTCGACCCCTTCGGTCTCTATACAGCCGATCAGCCAGTCAAGAAACTGCCCGAATTCATCGTAACGCTTGCGGCCATACAACGCCCTCCCTATATGCCAGTCAGATGTATGTAGGATTTTCATTTCAAGCCAATCCCTGAAAATCAGGAACCACTTCCGAAGTGACCTCCCCAATACTTTCCAACAAGGCACAGTATTGGTCTGGGTCTTTCTCTTTTATTTTATTCAAGATAAACTGAGCAGTTTTTTTCATTTCAGGTACATCAATCGGGATAATACTCCGTTCAAACACACCCGCTAGATGTGAATACTCATTACATATTCTTTCTGTTAGCACAGATGAAAGAGTATCTTCCCCAAAAAAGCGAGCGAGCTTGCTTTCATCCTTTTCTTTTGCATTTGGATATTTGTAATAAAGAAAAGCTTCAAGGAATTTTCGAGCATTGTTACCATAATTGTAAAAGCAGTCATAATCACTTTCACCATAACTGGTTTCAACATTTGCGCATTTGTATATTTGATGAAACAAATAATTAAACTCTGTCACATAAGTCTTTAGATATTTCGGCATAGACTTAATTTGACTTCCAGAACTAGCTCTTTCAAAAACAAAATATCTTCGCTCTAAATGATTGCCATTCATATCTTTTGGTAAGATCCGTTTTAAATATTTCAAGAAATCAAGACTGTGCGTAGAAATAAATAATTGCTTGAACTTGCCATCCTTCACAATTTCACTATTTATTAGGCTGAATACAAAAAAGACATGATTCCCATCCAAGCTTGAAATTGGGTCATCAATCCAAATAATCGGATTATTGTTCTTTGTTTCCACATCATTCAACTTAGCCATAAAGTAGCAGAAGGCGACAAGGCTACACTCGCCTTCACTCAAATGATGGGCTTTTTCTCCATTGCGGATTACTTCAAAGCGATAACCTTTTTCATTTTCTTCAGCTTTTAAAGACAATGCGTCATGACCAAAAAAACCATTAAGGTAGTGATTGACTCGCTTAGCTCCTTTGCTTTCATCTTTAAGCTGAGCCTTGAGCTCTTCGATTTTCCTCTTCAATTCGTCTACCATTAACTGTGAGTTATCTCGATCTAATTTGGCCGCCGCCTCTATCAATTTCAACTTCTCAATTTTCACTAACTCATTTGAATATTTAATGTCGACAATGAACGCGTGTACTTCATTTAGACGCAATACAGTTTTTGCTGCTTGCTGCTTTTGACTCAAGGAATTAGAAAAGTCATTGGACTTCGTTCTTAGTGCATCATATTCATTACGTATATTTTCCAGCTGAGAAGATATGTCTTCAATAGTCTGAAAAACAAGGGGTGTAAAAATATCACCAACACGCACCGTTAGGATATCAATGAGATGCGATAAACTTTCACCGTATTTCTTTACTTTTGTATCAGATTCAATTTTCAATCGAGCAAGCTCAGCTGTAAAAGAAGAATAAAAGTCAGTGGCAGTGAAAACAAACAACGAATCAACTCGTTTGAATTCATTATTGATTCGAGTCACTAGAGATTCAATTGAAGAACGCAAATTTTCCGATTCCTGGTTAAAGTGCTTGTCCAATTTCTCCCACAAACCTTGTGGCAATTGGCTCCCACAGAAACCACATGTATCTCTTTTTCCATCATGGAGTACCCTACCTGAACGAACCCAGCCTTGAAGTAAAACGTCATCCAACAGTTCCTGTATTGGTTCAGAAACAAGGATTTTCTTTTCTACAAGCTCTTTGGTTTCTTTAGCAAGCTGGCCGAATTTTAGGTTCAATAATGGGACTTCATGAATAAACGGCTTTGGTTCTTCTTTCAGCAATTGTTTCAGTTCATCAGCATTTTCTTCTGTAATAGGCTGATAGCCCGCGATAGATACTTTATCAATGTCTGCTTTTAGCTTTGGAGCATTATATGTTGCTTCGCCAAAGGATTTGTTATGTTTGATTCCAGTACCTGCTTTATTTGCCTTATCGGTAAGCTTTGCATCTAGGCTCGATTGGGCATCACGTACTGCCTTCTCAGCAGCACTAAATTCAGACCGTTTCGTTTTCATAATTCCCAAAAAGCCAATGCCAGCATCTTCGGAGCCAAGTTCTCGCTCTTTCTCTTCAATCTCAAGTTCGAGCTTGTTATTATCATCACCCAGAATGGCAAAGGATTTGATACTTTCTTCGGAGTTGGCAATAAAACGTAGATTGTCTCTGACGAAGTCTTCGTTGAATACTCGAATGGTCCGATTGTGAGTCTTTAGGGTGCTTTGTGTAGCATTCGTTTCACCCTGTATCTCGACAATAAACTCAGGCTTGAGATATTTATCCGAAATGGTGCCTGTTTCAAGTGCTCTAAAAATACGAGAAATTGTAGTTTTGCCGGAATAATTTCGACCATACAAAATATTTATTTTATCAAATTCGAAAACCTTATCACTGCTGTCTTTGACAGACTTATTCCAGTCAAAGTTCTCGAATACCGCCATGTTTTTTATAGACTTTATTTTTTTGATCATCTAAGAAAGGTCTCCTTTATTGAAGTAGCGTGAAAAATTGACAAAGCTACTATGTCGTTCCTGCACCTCTTCAAACTTCACCCCAAATAAACAATAACCCCGCCTTCCTCCTTCGCCCCGCCCTTCTTCACCAAAAGCCCAATCCCACTTCTCATCGACTTATCGACCGCCGGTCCGGTCCTCTGATAACCAAGTAACCGGGCAGTCTCCCGCACCAAATCCGTGATCGGCAAACTCACATTCTGTTCAAGGACGTGCAAAGCAGCATTGGCAACTTCCTGCGGAGGAAGGCATCCTGCATCTCTTTTCGAGTTTTCATTCTCACCTGTGATGCGGAACAGTGAAAAGGTTTTTGGATCCTGGCTGGGTATCCACAGAAAAGCCCCATCAGTTTCACGAATAATCTTAACATTCGTTTTTCCGGTTAATCCCTCAATACGCTTCACTGTCCGTGAAGTGATTCTTCCCACACCCCAGTGCTCGGCAACCCGGCGTGTAACGATGTCAATACTGACAGGACCTTCCTTGCTGACAACCGCCTCTATGAGCACACGGATACTGCCATCAGACTTCACATCATAAAAATCATCCGGGGTACCCCTGATTTCACCTACTGCAAAAGGCTCATAAACCAGCAACAACTGCTCATGAAATACAAGTGGCTGCGATAAAATAGTTTCGGAAACTTTCTCCTCCTGTACACTCTCAGTCACTGACGGTGCGGATGAAATCCATTGTGTCGCTGATTCAGCAGCCGTTTCCGGTTGATGACTTATCTTGAGGGCCGCTTCAATAGCCACCTCGATCCGGGCAAGTTCCTCGGCAGGTCTCTCCCACCAGTCAGTGGACCACACCCGATGGATTGTCCAGCCAAGCCCTATCAGAATGTTTTCCCGCAACTTATCCCTGTCCCTGGCGTTCTTGGAGCGGTGGTAGTTTGCACCATCGCATTCTATCCCCAGCAGGTAACGACCCTGCCGGTCCGGATCGATAATACCCAGGTCGATTCGATACCCGGAACAGCCTACCTGCGGATGCACGATATGTCCTTTTTCCCGCAAAGCATCACAGATTTGAATCTCGAAGGGAGATTCACATTCTCCCTCAGGTTCGGCGGAACGTCGTTCGGCAATGGCTACCGGGCCACGTTCAGCATAATCGAGGAAACATTTGAGATCAGCCACACCTTGCGAGCGGGTTTTCGAGAGATCGATATGTTCAGCGCGGAGGGTTGAAAAGACGATCACTTCCCGACGCGCTCTGGTGATGGCTACATTGAGCCGACGTTCGCCGCCATCGCGGTTCATCGGGCCAAAGTTCATGGAGACCTTTCTTGCTGCATCTGGGCCGTAACAGATGGAAAACAGGATAACATCCCGCTCATCACCCTGGACGTTTTCCAGGTTCTTGATGAAAACTGGCTCAACCGTTCCGTCGGCGAAGTATGGTTCGATCTCCGGGTTCAGTCGACGGGTCTCCTCAAGTAGATCATCGATCAGCTGTTGCTGGGCTTGGCTGAAGGTTACAATGCCTATGCTGAACTTGGATTGAATTGGATCGAGCAACCTGCGTAAAACCTCGCTCACGACTGCGGTGGCCTCGGCCTTGTTGGTCCTGCTCTTACCCTTGTCATATTCACCTTTAACATGGTGAAACGATACTCCCAGTTCCTGATGAGGCGATGGAAATGTGAGTAGACGGTTACCGTAATAATGGTAATTACTGAAGGCGATCAAGCTTTCATGGCGGCTGCGGTAATGCCAGTCAAGATGTCTCTCGGGAAGCTGGGCAGCAATACAGTCGTCAAGGATGCTTTCCAGATCATCCACAATGTTGTCATCCGCGTCTTCACCATCCCCGCTATCCGCTCGTGAAAAGAAATTGGTAGGCGGCAGCTGTTTCGGATCGCCGACAATGATCGCTTCTTTACCGCGGGCAATGGCTCCAACGGCGTCCCATACGGGGATCTGCGAGGCCTCGTCGAAAATAACCATATCGAATACTGAATGGCTTGGATCAAGGTATTGGGCGACGGAAATTGGACTCATCAGCAGGCAGGGCTTCAGCCGGGGAAGTAAGTTGGGAATCTTCTGGATCAGAGCACGAACCGGCATGTGCCCAACCTTTCGTTGCAATTGGCGGCGAAGAAGTCCCATCTCGGAGTTAGGGTTGTCCGCCTGTCCCTTGGGTAGCTTTGCGGCAACGCGAGCCCGGATCTCTTTTTGAGTTAAATGGGTGTACTTGGCGTCTATTTTCTTGAACTCCCGAATCTTGTCCTCGAAAGCGATACTAAAGAACCCACAAAGAGCTGGTTCTGCACCGATAATTGCATCGCACCACCACTGGTAGTAGCCCCTAGTAAATGTTTTCTGAAGCTTCTCAGTCGGCAAGCCTTGTGTTTCATAGGCGTTGATCAGCGGCGTCAGATTGAGGGCAAGCGCATCTCTGCGGACCAGTCGCCAGTAGCACAATGCTTTCAAGCCATTCAAATTCTCCTGCCATAGACTGCATTGTTTTTGGATATCTGAGAGATAGTCGATAACAGTCGTTGATCCCCATGCGCTTTGTGAATCGAGTACCAGCAGTGATGTCAGGGCATTCTCTACTTTTTTGAAATGCTCATATGTTTCATTATAAGCTTGGAAGCGTTGTCCGATCGGATTTTCACTTTTGAGCTGTTCATTTCCCTCGGCAATCAGCTGCGCCCATTTGCTGCGGTATTGGATGGCACGTTCAAAGTCGATTCCTGCCACGCTGGATGCAACCTTACGTAAGGACTCCGTTCGATCGATATAGTCACCAACGACGTTCCAATCAGCCTCGCCACTTTGCCAATAGACGCCCAATATCTCTTCGGCACTGGTAGCAGCGTGCTTGATAAATTGCTCTTCCTGCCTTAAGGCCAGCGCCTGATCAAGTTCGGCGGAGATCTCTGCATTCTGGAGGGCATAGTCCGGGCGGGCGACGGTGGCAAGAATCTGGCGCACTTTGCGGCTACCGAGCCAGCGAGGCAAGAACCACGATTTTTGGGCAGCTGACCATTGCTGTGCCAGCCCATCAAGATCCAAAGAAAGGAGACCGGGGACGTACCGTTTGTAGAGCTTTTCCCTCAGCTGATTCCGTTGCCGGCCGTGAGCGGCAATTTCCTGGATCATCACCTTGATCGGTTCCCATTCAGTGGACGACAGTAGTGCCGGCGGTACGGATGGGCAATTAACCAGTGCCGCTGCAATTACGGCCAGGTTATCCAAATCCTGGCGACTCCAAGGGGATTGGGTCATACCAATGATGGGCGCAATCCTGCCACCAGCCTCTGCAAGGGCCAAAGCGGCATTTACAACTTCCCTTATGGTATTCTCAACATTGTTACGAAACTCTGGGCTCCAAGTTTCACATGCAGCCGCTGTCCAGGCGTTGGTCGCAGGATGGCCGATTTGTGCTCCCACCAGTTGTAACTGGCGTACCGTTTCGCGCAGGGCACTCAGACGCTGACGATCAATATGGGCCACAGAAGGCCACGCTAATTTTACCGAAGTAATGTCACGGTGACCAATAAGTTGGGATATTCCGTGGAAGACAGATTCACCTGATTCGCGAACCTCATGCAGGGCGGATACATAGGCATTTAGTTCCTTGCGGGTTGCCGCAAGTTTTTGGGCCTCCTCCAGCCACTCTTCCGATGAGTGACCATCATGAGCGTTCAACGCTTGCTCCAGCTGACTCAGCACCCCTTTTTTGTGGCTCTTGTTGGAATGAAGCTCCAGACAGAATGGCCCTAGGCCGGACTCCGTCAGTCGGCGGTGGACAACCTCCAAAGCGGCCCGCTTTTCCGAAACGAACAGGACTGTTTTTCCCAGAGCCAGGTTATGGGCGATAATGTTCGTGATTGTCTGTGATTTGCCAGTTCCGGGCGGTCCGTGGAGGACAAAACTTTTTCCGGCAGCCGAAGCATGGACAGCCGCGAGTTGTGAAGAATCGTAACTGAGGGGACAGAAGGTCTCTTCCGGACTGTGGGTCTCGTCCAACAGGTCTGGGTCGGGGAAGACACCATCGTCGGGATAAACATCGGATGGGGTGTGAATCAGGTGCCTGACAATGGCATTTTTCTGCAAGTCATCGGCACGNNTCGCGCCACATGAGGAACTTGGTAAACGAAAAATGGCCGACATAGGCGGATTCAAGCACTTCCCAGCGGTCAATATCGACGACAGCTTCCCTGAATTTTCTGAGTATCAGCGCTACATCAATCCCATGTTCATCCATCGGGATCGGGTCAAGCCCTGGGATAGTCAGTTCAAAATCCGCAGCCAGTTGGGCCAGCAGGGTAACGTTGACCATCGGTTCGTCATCGCCTTGCCTGATGCTGAACCCCTCCTGGACAGAACGTCGTTCAATCTCCAGCGGGATCAAAATAATAGGAGCCAGCCTCCGCTTAGGGGAAGTTTCCGTCTCGTACCAGGCTAGAAAGCCCAATGCAAGATAGAGCGTGTTAGCTCCGTTCTCCTCAATGCTCAGCTTCGCCTCACGGTAAATTTCCAGCAGACGGCGATTGATCTCTCCATCCGGCACATCAGCGTGAAGTCGGTGCGCAAGAAATTCCTCCCGGAGCATCTCATCTATAGCTTCTTTTCCAGTACGGTTACGGTGAACATCTGCATTGCGTGAGTCGTTCTCTCCAAGATTTCCAAGTCGTGGAAATATCTTGAATACCTTTCCATCCGCCAGGACATCTTCCAGGGAACCCAGGTCGGGGCAGAGAATTGGCAGGTTCTTTTTGGAATCCTTGAAATTCAACTGGCGGTTATTTAAGGTCAGGTCGAGAAGCCTCCGTTTCCAGCGATCAAGACGGGTTGCCGCAGCCTCAACAACAGCCACTGGCTGCTTTTCATGCTGGATTTCGAATGTTGGAAGGTTGATTGTCAAAACAGCCGCTGGATCGGTTCCACTTTCAGCTGCCGCTGCAGATGGGGCTGAAGCAAGTTCAATGCGAAGTGGCAGGGGCCGGATGCGGCTCTTCCTTGCCCGGCGAATATCCAGCACGCACCGGAATGCTGCTTCGTTCTCAAGGTGCTTGGAGGCTTCTTTAACCGACTGTTCAAATGGAATTGTCGGTTCATTAGTGAGTAGGGTGGTTTCAAATAGCGTGATCTGACCCAATTCTACCCGTTTGCGGAGCCGTAACAGATCATCGGTAGAAACATCGGCAAAAGTTTCCTCCTCAAGCCATACGCCAACAAAGGCATGCCCAGATGTAATGACAATCAGTGGATGGAGTCCAGCTTGTTCCAGACACGAGGCAGCCAAGACAGTAAGATCAAGACAGGTGCCCAGTCGGCTCTCCAGGATTCGATCCGTCAAGCGAATCTTTTGGCCGTTTACTTCAAAACTTGCTGGAGGATTTATATACCGAATGTTGCGCTGTTGGAGTGCGGTATAGACAGCAGCTACGGTGAGGACGACTCGTTGAGGATCGCGGGACTGGTAACCAGAGATAGCTGATTTATCCGTCCAGGTGCCTAGAATGCTGGCTGTATCAGAAAGAACTGATTCCACCATAGGATGGTTGGGAGTTACAAATGCCGCAAGGATTTCAGGGATAGATTGAAGACCGTTCCATTCATCGTACGCAAGTACATCTATCCGCTTGGAAGATGTGCTCAGTACGGCATTGTCCTTTAAAACTTCCACGAGTAAAGAGCCTGCAACACGTTCCGTAAGGCTTGCAAGGAAATCGTGTGCCAGAGGTATATCAACAACCCCCAGATTGAACGTCTCACCTGGGTTGATCGAAGTAATCCTGCTTTCCCATGAGGCAGCGAATGCCGGTTCAGTGGTGATACGGATACTTAGATCACGCAGTGTGTCTTCGGTTCCGTTTAAAATCCGCAGGCCCTTGACGACCGGAACGTCATTCTGCTGCATCGCGTAATTGACGGTCCGGTCATACTCCAAAACAACGGAAATTTTTTTGTTATCCTCATCCGGATTTGTTTCTGAATCCGCTTCTCCCATCACACTCTCCCCGTTTCCATAAACAACTTCATTGGTCGTCAACCAACTTCATGAAATTGACATCCATTTCTTAATCAAGTCTTAATCAAAAAACAAAAAAACCGCTCCACCGGTACCCACCCGGTAAAACGGCCCTTATCATCTTTCCTGCTTCATCGCACATTTCGTCATTTAACCCACTCCATTAAAACGGTATCACCTTACGCCGTCAATTCCCACCTGTCAACGGATCACAGTAAAATAAAAGCGGNNAAAAGCGGCATCGCACAACTACGCTATAAGAACCTCATTTGATTTTATCCGACAATAAAAAAGTGGCTAACCAGTAAGTTAGCCACTTTTAATTTTTCAAATATTCTGTAGGAAAAAACC
>DBMM01000037.1:0-29652 GCA_002298925.1 Geobacter sp. UBA698
GCCGGTGACTCACATGTCACCGGCCCTTTCTCGTTGTTTCTGCTTTAAGATGCCATGTCCAGTTGATATTGTGTGACAGGCTGTGATTAGACTATTGAGAAGTTGGAATGAATGATCTTCTGCAGCTCTTCGATCTTGATGAGCGCGGTGCGTATTTTTTCCCTTTCTTCTGTCGGCAATTGGTATGGATTGAGGTGATGGGCGTCGTTCTGGATACCTTTGATGACCTTGATCTGCAACAGGATGCGGTGTTTAGTGAGGATCTGGTAGGCGGCCCGCAGTTCGCGGGAAACCGTGGCCGAGAAGCTGCCTTCCTTTTCTAGTAGTGAAATCCGCTGAACCGTATTGGTTGCCGGAATGCCCTGGTTGATTGAGAGGATACGTACGTTCATGACCAGCGGTGCCCACGCCAGCAGTTTCAGATTGAACTCCCCCTTGTGTTCCCCGCTGCTTTCTGTCCAGATGCGCTTCAGAAAACCAAGCGCCAGCTTCATTTCCGTGGCCGCCTTGGCCATTCCCCACAAGACTTGAAAATAATCCTGCTCCATGGTTCTGATCGTATTTGCCAGTTTCTCAGCTAGTTCCCTGTTGCCGGCCACATGGCGGGCATCGGACAGCACTATCAGATCCATCATGTTTTTGGCATAGTCTTCGAATTCGTAGCGCATAATTGAAAGCAGCCGTTTTCGCCATTGCAGATATGACCCGCGCCAGGTCGGATTTGTAGGCATGATATTGCCGGTACATTTATTGAAACCGGCTTCTTCAAGGCGATCCACCAACAAGACGGAAAAATCATGGAAATAGCTGTCTGCAGCCTCACCTCCGCCATCGTCATACACAATCAGGTAATCCTGATCGGTGATCAGAGTCTGCTCTTCTCGTCCGTCACTGCCCATGCTCAACAGCGCGTAGGGAATATCTGGTTGAGTTCTGCCGGCCGCGGTCAATTCCTCAGCTACCAGTTGCATGGTGCGGGTGGCAATTACGTCGCGGTAGTGGGTACAGTTGCTGTGCAGGGCGCTGACCGAATAGGTCAGCAGAAAACGCTCGATTTCTATGTAGTTCAGCTTGTCATGGATCTGTTTCAGCTCATGAACATCGGCCGATTCGACCTGTGAAAGAAGTCGCCTGTTTTCCTCGATCCAATAAGTCATCTGCTTTCGGTCCTGACTCAGGGTAGCAGCTACGCTTTTTAGAAAAATGCCGATCTCATCAGGTTCGCAGTAGCGTGTGATCTGGCGCAGATCCGGCAGTTCCTGGGCGATGTCAATTGAGGCGGCGGTGTTCATGGTTAGATCCTGTCCAGTTGGATGATTCAGTTGGTGAAAAACAGACCGGGCGGAAGAATCTGGCACGGCGATGACGAAAAAAAGGGAAGACCGAAGTCTTCCCTAATATATCACATTCCAAAGTTTTTCAATCTTATCAGTGGTCGATGGCTTTAGCCATGCCAATGCCGGTGTTCTGACGGACGTAGAGCTCGTCGAACATCTCTTCGGAACGCTTGCTGGGGAACAGAAGAGCTCCGAAGATAGCGGCCATGAAGCCCAGCGGGATGGAGACGATGCCCGGATTCTTCAGGGTGAACAAGGGCTTGTCGAGACCGAGCATGGATTTGCCGCCACGGTTCTTGGTCTCCACGGCTTTTTTGTCGTCGATGGTCTTCATGGTTTTTTCCATCGCTTCAGGCTTGATCTTGCCTTCGGCAATGTCCTTCTCCAGCTTGGTGTAGGCTTTCTTGGCGTCATCAGCAACCTTGTTCGGGTAGGTCATGTTGGGTGAAATCATAACCAGGCCGATTGAGGCGATGGTGCCGACCACCAGACCGGAGATGACACCGGCGGTATTGAACTTACGCCAGAACAGCGAGAGAACAACGACCGGCAGGTTGCCGGATGAGGCAACGGCAAAGGCCAGAGCCACCAGGTGGGCGACGTTCTGTTTCTCGGCGGCGATGCCGATGATGATACCAACAACACCAACGACCAGTGAGGTGATGCGAGCAGCCAGAACCTGCTCATGCTGGTCGGCGTGGCCGTCCTTGATGACGTTAACATAGATGTCGTGGGCGATGGCAGCCGATGCAGCCAGAACCAGACCGGAAACAACGGCCAGGATGGTGGCGAAGGCAACTGCGCATAGAAATGCCAGCAACAGGTCGCCGATGAACGGGGATATGTCTCCACCCAGTGTTTTTGCCAGCATCATGGCAGCCATGTTACCGCCAGCGTCAACTTTTATGATGTTTTGCGGGCTGAGATTGATGGCGGCGCCGAATCCGAGCAGGGTGGTCAGGATGTAGAAGGAACCGATGATGAACATGGCCACGATAACCGATTTACGGGCAGCCTGTGCGGTAGGAACCGTGAAGAAACGCATCAGGATGTGCGGCATACCGGCGGTGCCGAGCACCAGAGCCATGCCAAGGGAGATCTGGTCGAGCGGGTTGGTCAGGAACAGGCCCGGTTCAAGGAAACGTTGACCGGCATCGGCAGTTGCCGTTCCAGCATCGACTTCCTTCAAATAGATTGGCAGTAACTTGACATGGTCGATGATTCTCTCATTGGTGGCGATGTCTCTGAAAAACTGGAGCGGGTTCATGCCTGACTTGAGCATAACCAGCACCGATAACACGAAGGCGCCGGTCATGAGCAGGCCGGCCTTGATGATCTGAACCCAGGTGGTTGCTGTCATACCGCCGAACACGACGTAACCGACCATCAGGATGCCGACGCCGATGATGGCAATCTTGTAGTCAATGCCGAGCAGCAGCTGCATCAGTTTGCCGGCACCGACCATCTGGGCGGTCAGGTAGAAGGTGGAGACTGAAACGACGGAGATGGCGGCAACTGCGCGAACCGGTTTTGGGTTAGTGCGGAAGGACAGAATGTCACCCAGGGTGTACTTGCCGGCGTTGCGGCAGGGTTCGGCCACGATCAGCAGAACGGTTATGTAAGCCACCAACCAGCCGACCGAGTACATGAAGCCGTCATAGCCATACAGGGAGATCATCCCGGAAATACCCAGGAAGGATGCGGCCGACATGTAGTCGCCGGCAATCGCCCAGCCGTTCTGGGTGCCGGTGATGCCGCCACCGGCGGTGTAGAAGTCGGAAGCTGATTTGGTCTGTTTGGCGGACCAGACAACAACGCACATGGTGGCGCCGACAATTATCAGGAAGATTGGGATGGTGACTTTGGGATTGGCCTTGAGTTTACCCTTGTCTTCTATCGCTTTGGCCGGTACCGCTGCCGGAGTGGTAACCGCGACAGCCGGTGCGTTGGTAGCAACAGGCTGGCCGGCAACGGGTGCGGAGGCAGCCGGTGCTGCACCGGGAGCATCTTTCTTGGTTTCTTCAGCAAAGCACAGGGTGCCCAGTGAGAGAGTAATCAACATAGCCACGAAAATTTTTTTCATTTATTCAACCTCCTTTCTAATATTATTTATTTGGATACTTCTTCAACCAGTTCTCTGGTCAGGCGGTCAAAATCCTTGTTGGCCACGTGGGCATAGTACATGGCAATACCCCAGGATACGAAGAACTGCGAAAGGGCGAACAGGTATCCGAAGTTTATGTTGCTGATGATCTTGATTTTGAACAGACCAGGTGCGTACGCGGCTCCGATGGGGAGCAGGAAATAGTACACACTGGAGAAAATCCACCATCCGAAAAGGAAGGCTGATTTCTTGTGGTGCAGTTCGATAAACTTGGGGTTCTTGGCTATTGCAGCCCAATTATACTGTTTTTCTGCCATTTTTTACTCCTTTCTCACTAAATAATAACAGTTGATGTGTGCTGCTCTCTGTTGGTGCGATCTGCGCCTCCTTTCGTAAAATGGATTCATCCTTCAGGCATGTATTTTGGCATAACCGAATTTCAGTGAAAGTTCTTCTGCCCCTGCCAGCATGGACGGTATGATTTCCAGTTCAAGCCGGTCCTGCAGCATTCGGAAGGAAGGGGCCAGGAGCGTAAGGGCGCCGACGACTTTGCCGGCATAGTCCCTGATGGCCACAGCCACGGCGCAAATACCTTCACCAAATCCTCCAATGTCAACAGCTACTCCGCGCTTGCGAATATCATCCAGCTCCCGTTCCAGTTGTTTCATGTCCACAATTCCGTTTTTGTAAGTACGACGTTTGCCAAATTTCTCGATAACATCCGATGAACTCATGGCCTTGATGGCTTTGCCGGCAGCGTTGGTGAAAAACGGAAAACGTCGTCCCACCAGAGGAATGGTCTTGATCTGCTGAAATGAGTCGACCATGTCCAGAAAAAGGACTTCGTCGTTATTCATGACGGTAATATAGATGGCTTCATCGTGTTTTCTGGCCAACTCTTCCATGATCGGATGAGCCAATCTGATCACACTGGCGCTTTTCAGGATGTGCTGGGCCATTTCAAATGCGCACAATCCTAGGCGGTACATCCCGGATGTATCATCACGTTCGACCAGGCCCTTGTCTTCAAGGGTTGCCAGCAGGCGGAACACTTTGTTTCTGCTTAGTTCAAGCTTTTGAGCCAGGATTGGAACTGTCGGGCTGGAGTCTTCTGCTGCCAGGGTTTCCAGAAGGTCGAATGCTTTGACAACAGCCTGAACCGAGTATGTGCTGCGTTCTCTGTCCATGGTCTACTCCATTACATATTCATGGCAATTTGAAACATTTGTTTAAAATTATGTATGACCTTTTCGTTTATTTGTAATACGGCGTTATAGTTAAGTCAATAAAAATGTATACAATCTGAAATTTACATAAAAAAGTAACTATAAAACAGCTATATCCGGCTTTATTTTTTTACAATAAAAAAGTTTAATCTTGCTTCCAGGGTGGTGATATATTGGTTGATTTAAAGCTATTTTTTGGGGGACTAAATTGTGTAAATCAAGTGGGGCTGGTAGCTACTGAAATGAGCTCTTATGTAACAGGCTTAAATTAAAGAATAAATATGCGTAGCACCTTCCTTATATGGAAAATCAGCATAGTGTTGAAAAGTTGATTTATTTGGGCATGGGTCTTCCAGGTTCAGGCCGATGGTGGTCGCTCCGGTTTGGCAAAGGGTCGAAAAGCGTCGGCACCAATGCAGAGAGAATTGTCCTCGGTCAGACAGTCATCGGTCTCGATGTAGCGATGCACCTTATAGGCGCACTGGTGTACGCACACCTGTGCAGCGGATGTATTTGGGATCGCTTCTTTCGACGATGAATTCGTTGAAGGACGCGTTCACTGATTTGTAAAGCACTCTGAACCTCCTCCGGTGGTGTCGCGGGCTTGCGATGCGCTGAGATGCGTCGATCAGTTGGTACGCACTTGCATGCCGCGTGATTGGTGAGCTGACAGACGTCCATCTGGCCCAAAAAAGCAACCTGTGTGCCGAAGAAAAAAAATTGCAAAAACTTAAGGTGTGTTATAACGTAATTCACTCGATTCACAAGAGGTTTCGTGTTTTTTGATGTTGTTCGCCTGCCTTTTTAGGCCCTGACCTGAATCAACTTTGCCGTCACTGGATTGTTTGTGAGTCTCTAATGTAGTCTGATGGGTAACACTGGTGGTTTCTGTCTGGTCGGGAATTACATGACTCTCTTCAATAAAACAATTCTGATAGTCGCCGGCACCTCCATCGTTCTGGTCACTGTTCTTGCGGCAGCCTCCGGCTACATCCTGCTGGAAGGCTTTCCCGGATTTGAAGAAAAGACAATCATTAGCTACCTGATAATGTCGCTGTTTGCTGCATGGTTAGTGTTGTGCAGCGTTATGCTGCTGTTTTTCCGCAAGACCATTCTTGCTCGCATGTCTGCCCTGGGGGCCTCTGTCAGACGGATCTGCGCCAATCCGGATTTAAATGGGCGGCTGGTGCTCGGAGACGACAAAGATGAGTTCGACGGTCTGGCTGCAAACATTAACAGCATGCTTGATTCCCTGGAAACTTCCAGGCAGCAGATGCGTGAAAACGAGCTGCGTTATCGCACACTTTTTGAACGGGCACCCGATTCCATCTTTGTCGTGGCGATTGAAAACGGCTGCATCGGACGGATCGTTGCTGCCAATCAGGCTGCAATTGACCAGCATGGTTATACGATGGATGAGCTTCGCTCCATGAACATGGCTGAATTGAATACGCCTGAAAGCAATGAAGTTTCTGGCCGATTGATGGAACAGATTTCCCGTGGCGATTGGGTTACCGAGGAACTCTGGCGTCGCAGGAAAGACGGCTCCTCGTTTCCGCTCGAAGTTCACGCCGGACTGGTCAGCATCAAGGGGCACAACTACTTTTTGTGTTTTGATCGCGATATTACGGCCCGCAAGAAAGTCGAGGCGGCCGACAGGATCTATATGGAGCAGTTCCGGCAGATCAATAGCGAACTTGCCCGCAAAGCCAATGACCTGGAGGCAGCCAATAGGGAGCTGGAAGCGTTTAACTACTCCGTGTCCCATGACATGCGTGGCCCATTGACCCGCATTTCGGGTTATTGTCAGTTAATGCTGGATGATGCCGGGAGCCTGGAGTCATCTCACAGGGAATATTTGACCAGGATATACGAATCCAGCTGCTGGCTGGATGAAATGATAGATGCCATGCTGAAACTGTCCCAGTTGGTGCGGGCAGAATTTGTCCCCCGACAGGTTGATCTGAGCGCTATTTGCAAGGATGCACTGCGCGAATTGTCAATGGGTGAGCCGGACAGGGTGCTGGAGGCCGATATAAGACCTGGTGTGGTCGCTGAAGGGGATGCAAATCTGCTCAAGATCGCACTGGTCAATCTTGTCAGCAATGCCTGGAAATATTCCTCAGGCAGGGAAGTGACCCGCATCGAGTTCGGCGTAAGCAATCGGCAACAGCAGTCCGTATACTATATTCGTGACAACGGTGTAGGATTTGACATGAAGGACGCCGGTCGTCTGTTCCGCGTCTTTACCCGATTGCATAACCAAGACCTTTTTGCCGGCAGCGGCATCGGACTGGCCACTGTTCAGCGAATAATTAGCCGCCACGGTGGGAAAATTTGGGCCGAGGGGGAACCGGACAAGGGTGCAGCATTTTTCTTCACTATTGGCGGGATCGTCCAGGAGTCCGGTTCCTGAGGTATATTAATTGTTATGATCACGATGAAGGAATGTGTATGTCTGAAGAAATTTCCCTGACCATAGGCGGACTGCTAGATAATATGGCGGTCCGTTTTCCGGTCAACGAGGTCCTGGTTTATCATGAGCGTGGTTTTCGCTACAGCTATCATGAGTACAACCAGATCTGCCGTCAGGTATTCAAAGGGCTTCTGGCCATGGGCATCAAAAAGGGGAGCCATCTATCGATCCGGCCCTACAAAATGGATGAGGAGGAATGTTATGCGTCTTACTCCTGCCACTGAACTGGAATATCGCTGCAAGCGGCTGCAGGAGCTGATGGCTGGTGAGGGGCTGCACGCGGTCATCATCGTGCAGAATGCTGATCTGTTTTATTTTACTGGTACCGTGCAGAGCGGATGTCTGTATGTGCCGCTGCAGGGACAGCCGCTATACATGGTGCGCAAAGATTTTGGCCGGGCGCGCATGGAGTCGGGCCTGAGGGAAATCATGCCTTTCGGGACACAGAAAGACATCCCTGCCAAGCTTGCCGAATACGGCTATCCCGAGCCGAAACGTATCGGGCTGGAGCTGGATGTTTTGCCGGTCAACCTTTTCGAGCGCTATAGAAATATTTATCCCCAAGCAGCCTATGTGGATGCCACCCCTTTGATTCGCCGGGTGCGCATGATCAAGACGCACTATGAAATCCACCTAATGAAGGATGCTGCCGATCAGTTGGACAAGGTTTATCAGCGGGCTTGTCAGGTCGTGCGTCCGGGCATGACCGATCTTGAGTTGTCAGCGGAACTGGAACACACAGCCAGAACATTCGGGCATCAGGGACTTGTACGTATGCGCGGTTTTAATTCGGATATTTTTTTCGGGCATGTGTTTTCTGGTACAGACAGCGCCGTGCCATCCTACTCCGATGCGCCGCTCGGCGGTATGGGGGGCAATCCCTCCTTCGGGCAGGGGGCCGGCTTGAAGCGGATTGAACCGAACGAACCTTTGATAGTCGATTTTGCAGGCTGTGTTGACGGTTATCTGGTCGATCAGACCAGGGTGTTGGCCATTGGTGCTGTATCGGACCGGCTGGTTAGGGGTTACGAAAACATGCTTCAGGTTCAGGAGCTGATGAAGCAGATTGCGTTGCCCGGAATACCCTGGGGGCATGTCTATGACGAGTGTCTGGCCCTGGCCCGGCGCATGGGCTATGCCGACAATTTCATGGGTGCGGCGGGGGCACAGGTCTCCTTCATCGGCCATGGTCTCGGCATCGAAATTGACGAGTACCCTTTTCTGGCCCGTGGGTTTGACAAGATGGTGCTGGAAGTTGGCATGGCGTTCGCCTTCGAACCGAAATTGGTGTTTCCGGGGGAGGGGGCCATCGGCATTGAAAACAGCTTTTATCTCAGTAATGACGGGCTTAAACAACTGACCTACTCCAGTGAAGAATTGAAAGTTATATATTTTTAACCCCACCCAAAATTTTTTGTTGCATTTTGCCGCGGCTGTCGATATAACTACCTCAGAAATTGTATACAGTATCCTAAAAAAAGATTTTTTGTTGCGGCAACTGATTGTTCTGGTAAGCTTTTAAGCGTGTATACTGCTTAAAATTGAAAGGGCAAATGGAAATCTGGCAAAAATCTTAACGGGATTTGGCAGCACCGGTTAATCCGGCATCATAGTACAAACCCACACCACGAAAGGAGAGTACCAGATGGCATTGAAAGACACCCTGAAGCAGAAGATTGAGGCACACCGTCCCCGCATCACCAAGCTCGTGAAGGAATTTGGAAGTGTTGTCATCGACCAGGTAACCATCGATCAGTGCATTGGTGGCGCCCGTGACGTCAAGTGTCTTGTAACCGACATCTCCTACCTGGATGCCCAGGAAGGGATCCGCTTCCGCGGCAAGACCATCCCCGAGACCTTTGAGGCACTGCCCAAGGCCGCTGGATCCAAGTACCCTACTGTCGAATCTTTCTGGTACTTCCTACTGATCGGTGAAGTCCCCACCCAGGCTCAGGTGGACGAAGTCGTGGCTGAGTGGAAAACCCGTCAGGCAGTCCCCCAGTACGTGTTCGATGCAATCCGTGCCCTGCCGAGGGAAAGCCATCCGATGGTAATGCTGTCCGTCGCTATGCTGGCCTTGCAGAAGGATTCCAAGTTCGCCGCGTTCTACAACTCTGGCAAGTTCAACAAGATGACCGCCTGGGAATCCGTGTATGAGGATGCCAGCGACATCGTGGCCCGTATCCCGATTATCGCTGCCTTCATCTACAACCTCAAGTTCAGGGGCGATAAGCAGATTGCCATCGATCCCAAGCTCGACATGGGTGCCAACTTTGCCCATATGATCGGCCAGTGCGAAGAGTACAAGGACGTGGCCCGCATGTACTTCATTCTGCACTCCGACCATGAGTCCGGCAACGTTTCGGCCCACACCACCCACCTGGTGCATTCGGCTCTCTCCGATCCTTACTATGCATACTCCGCAGGCCTGAACGGTCTGGCCGGTCCGCTGCACGGCTTGGCCAATCAGGAAGTTCTCGACTGGACCATGAAGTTCCAGGAGAAATACTGCAAAGGCGTGGAACCGACCAAGGAACTCGTCACCAAGGCACTCTGGGATACCCTCAATGCCGGCCAGGTCATTCCGGGCTATGGTCACGCTGTTCTTCGCAAGACTGATCCGCGCTACATGTCACAGCGTGAATTCTGTCTCAACACCCCCGGTCTCAAGGACGATCCGCTGTTCAAGCTGGTTGCCATGATCTTTGAAGTTGCTCCGGGCGTTCTTACCGAGCACGGCAAGACCAAGAATCCCTGGCCGAACGTTGATGCACAGTCCGGTGTTATCCAGTGGTACTATGGCCTTAAGGAATGGGACTTCTACACCGTTCTGTTCGGCGTCGGTCGCGCCCTTGGCTGCATGGCCAACATCACCTGGGACCGTGGGTTGGGTTACGCTATTGAGCGTCCCAAGTCAGTCACAACAGCAATGCTGGAGAAGTGGGCCGCTGAGGGTGGTCGCAAGTAGTCCTGGATCAACTTAATGATTGTAGAAAAATGGGGATGCGGCAACGCATCCCCATTTTTTTGTACTTGCATAATTTCGAGAGTAGGGTATAAAAAGACAATATTTGTCGTATTTGCAGATTTAAATAAATTCGGATCCGGTTGCATATTATTAAACCAGCCGCTATGTGGTATACCCAACCCAAAAAAGGAGGAATCACCAATGCCTAAATTGCTCGAAGTCTACAAATGTGCTCTGTGCGGTAATATTGTCGAAGTTATTCATGCTGGCGGAGGAGAGTTGGTCTGCTGCGGCGAACCGATGTCCCTGTCAATCGAAAATACCGTGGATGCGGCTAAAGAGAAGCATGTGCCGGTAATCGAGGTTGGTACGGGAGTCGTGAAAGTCACGGTTGGCAGTCTGCCGCACCCCATGGAGGAGAAGCATTATATCGAGTGGATTGAATTGATTGCCGACGGCAAGTCTTATCGTCAGTTTCTTAATCCTGGCGAGGTGGCCACAGCAACCTTCAATGTCACGGCCAAGACACTCACTGCCCGTGAGTACTGTAATCTGCACGGTCTCTGGTCTGCCCAGGCCTGATTCGTTGCTTTAATGCTGATTTGACGGATATCAAATCTAAATTGGTCTGCAAACGTATAATCAAGGGGACAGTCTTAACAGACGGTCCCTTTTTTTGGTTTCATGGTTACTCCGATTTTGCATTAGCGTTCGAAATAGCGACTGTCCTGTAAACTATTGGTGTTTTCACGCCAGCTCACTTTACACCCGGCCTCTGCTCATGTATCATCTCAGGCGATGAAACGTCTGCTCAGTCTCTACATAATCCGCGAAATTGCCTCTCTTTTCACGCTTGGCATCATAGTATTTACTCTGATACTGCTGATGGGGCGACTGATCAAACTGACCGACCTGGTGATATCGCGCGGGGTTCCGTTGTCGCAAGTATCCAGAATGATAGCGTATTTGATGCCATCTTTTCTGGTTTTCACCATTCCCATGGCCTTTCTGCTGGCAGTATTGCTGGCATTCGGTCGGCTTTCAGCTGATAACGAAATCACAGTAATGAAGGCATGTGGCATTAGTCTCGTGCAGCTTATGCCGCCGGTGCTTTTCTGCGGACTGGTAGCCGCCCTGCTGACCCTGACTGCCGGTGTCCTGGGAGTTCCCTGGGGCAACAGTGCCTTCAAGCAACTCAGTTTCGAGGTGCTCCGGCAGAATGTTGCTGTCACAATCCGCGAGAAGGTTTTTTGGGACGATATTCCCGGCATCGTTTTGTATGCCGAGCATTACGACGATGAACGGCACATCTTGAAAGGTGTCATCATTCATGATGGCCGCGACAGGCTGCGCCCGCTGACCATCTTTGCGGCGGACGGTGTGCTCGGCGGCGGATCCGGCCAACGGGATTTACGCCTGACCCTTAGCAATGGCAGCATTCATTCGGCCGGAAAGGGAAATGATTATAGGCTGGTCAGTTTCGGTGAATATATCATGACCATAGCTGCTCCAGGAAGCACAGGAGTCGGCCGAAGCGAACAGGATATGGCCATTGCCGAACTGTGGCAGCAGGTCGGAAATGGCGCTGTGCCAAGTCAGGCTCGCCTCAAGTCGGCTGCCGAACTGCACAGCCGCTTTGCCCTGCCATTTGCCTCGCTGGTGTTCGCCGTGCTGGCCGTGCCGCTGGGGATGCAGAACCGCCGCTCCGGCAAATCTTCGGGCTTTTCCATCAGCATCGCTATCCTGCTGGCCTATTATATCCTCCTGTCCCTGCTGCGTACCCTGGCAGAGAGAGGCGCTATACCACCCGGGCTGGCCCTCTGGCTGCCCAATCTGATTTTTCTTGCCCTGGGGTGGTCACTGTTGAGGATGGCGTCGCTGGAACGCAGTTTCCCGTTTCCGTCGGTGGACATGTTCCAGCGGCTATTCCGGAAAAAGATCTGAGATGGGTATCCTCAGTCGATACATAGCGCTGACCTGGCTGCGTCTGCTTGCCCTCTGCCTGGGCAGTTTCCTGGCGGTTTACCTGGTGCTGGATATGATGGACAAGATTCCGCGTTTTTTGCGTGCCGGCGGTGCTGCTGCCGATATCCTGCGTTATTTTGTTTATAAACTGCCTGAGATGGTCGGTCAGACCGCTTCGTTTTCGATACTGATGGCTACTCTGCTGACTTTCGGTCTGTTGTCGCGCAACAGCGAGATCATTGCCATGCGCAGCTGCGGTATCAGCCTGCCGCGAATTTCGCTGCCAATGTTGGGGCTGGGGCTGGCCGCCAGTCTGCTGCTGCTGGTCAATGCCGAAATGATTGTGCCGGGCAGTTATGAACGCATGTCACAGGTCGAACGGGTCAGTATTAAAAAGCAGGGCATGAATGCCGTCTTCAAGCGTAACAATATCTGGTTCAGGTCTGATGACATGATTCTGCAGGCTCTGCTGTTTAACCCCGAAACCAGAGCACTGAAAGGGGTTGTGATCTGGACCCTGGACAGCAGTATGAATCCGGTCAGCAGGATCGATGCCGTTTCGGCTGAATACCGCGCTGGACGCTGGACCCTGATCAATCCTGTTGTCAAGGATTTCAGTAGTGGTCGGGGGTTTGTTATGCGCACCCCGCCAGCCATGGAACTGGCCCTGAACCTGAAGGTCGATGATCTGCGTGTGCTTGACAATAATGCTGACAACATGAGTTACCGCAAACTGAAGGAATATGCCGACAGTCTGCACAAGGGCGGCTTCCAGGCCTATCGCTATCTGACGATGATGCACATCAAGCTTTCGGCCCCTTTTGCTGCCTTTGTGATGGTTATTCTCGGTATACCTTTTGCCCTGCGCAGCAGCCGCTCGGGCGGTGTCGCGCTGGGGATCGGCGCCAGCATCGGCATCGGTTTTGCCTACTTTGTGGTCAACGCGGTGCTGTTGTCCTACGGCCGCAGCGGTGTTTTGCCGCCGATTGTTGCGGCCTGGGGGGCAAACTTTCTGTTTGTTCTGAGTGGGGTCTGGCTGGCGATGACCGTCAGGAACTGACATGGCGGGAACTCTGAGAGGATACATGGGAGGAGTTGCGATGATGCGCAGAACATCTGTGACTGTTGTGCTGATGCTGTTAGGCTTCATGACTACGGGTACCGTGTTTTCAGCCGAACGGCCGCAGCGGGTCAAGCAGGGGGGCGCGCCTGGCCCTGCGCCTGCCACATCGGTGCCCGCTCCGACTGTGCTCAGCATCATCCCGGCTCAGATCGAACCGGGGATGCGAGTAATGATATACGGTTCCGGTTTTGGCGAACGTGCCAGTGTGTTTCTGGGAAGTGTGGAAATCCCTGCCAAAATCACCGACGGCAGGCAGGCTGAATTCATCGTTCCGGCTCAGATGGAGGCGGGCCTGTATGCCCTGTATGTCAAGCGCTCGGACGGCTCGGCCGGCCGGGTCTACAATTTCACAGTGCTTCCCCTGCGTCCGGTACTGAACCTCCTTTCTCCCGACCATATAAATTCCTGCGCCCAGGGGCGGGAGCGTGAAGTGACCGCCCAGGGAAAGAATTTTACGGAACATTCCCAGCTCTTTTTTGACGGGGCTGTCATCCGCAGCACTCTGGCTTCATCTGATGCGCTCAGCTTCAGCGTGCCGCAGGTGGCGGGCGGACTTCATCAGGTGATGGTCAAGAATTCGTCCGAAAATGCCTCGGCGCCCATGGCGCTGGCTATCGAGACCAAGCCGGAAATCAGTCAGGTAACAGTTGGTAACGAGTATGTGAACTACTATGAGTTGGTAATCGAAGGCAGGAACTTCCAGCAGAATTCATCAATATATGTCGACGGCATGAGGGTCGGCGGCCGTGGCGGTCAGGAGACGTTGGAGCAGCGTGAAAAGCTGATCTATGTTGACTGCACGCGGCTAATCTACCAGCGCCATCCCTATTCGCCGGTCAACAAGGACTTCCGCCTCCAGGTGGTCAATCAGGATGGAGAGGGGAGTCAGGTGGTGAATGTAACCGCGCCGTAAGTGCGGGGACCTGGGACCTGGGACGAGGGACGAGAAAAATTCTTTACTTGTCCCCAGTCCCCAGTCTCATCTTTTCCCCCACAGACTCAGCAGGGCCGGCAGGAAGGCCAGGAAAACCGCTACGCTGGCCACCATACCCAACGACATGACCGCGCCAATGCTGAAGACCCCCTGGTGATGGGATACCATCAAGGCGCCGAAACTGAAGAGGATCGTCAGGGCATTCAGGAAAACACCGATGCCGGCACTGCTCATGGCCACCGTGGCCGGACTCTCGTCCCCCTGGCGATAGCGGTTGATGATGTAGATGGCCGAGTCGATGCCCACGCCCAGGATCAGCGGCAGGACGATGATATTGGCCGAGTTGAAACTGATGCCGGCCAACCACATGCCCCCCACCATCAGCAGCAGGCCTGCCGCCAGCGGCAGCGAGCCGATCAGGGCAAACCGTATGCTCTTGAAGTTGATCAGCAGGATCACGGCTATGCCGATAAACGCGTAGCCGAAAGCCCGCAGATAGGAGTCTCTCAGCACGGTCAGCGACTCATAGACCATGACCGGTTCGCCGGTGGCGTTGGGCATGACCGTCTTGACTTGTTTGACAAACTCCTCCAGCGGTTCGCGTTCGAAGATCTCTTTTTTGGCAGCCACCTGTAATAGCAGTTTGCCGTTCTTGCCAACAAAGCGCTGTTTCAGCTGCCCGGGCAGGTCCGCCTCGCTGACCGGCGCAGCCTCCAGACTTTCCTTAAGCATGCGCAGCTTGTCCGGCAACTGGGCAAACATACCCCCCTGAAACTCCCGTAGCATTCCCAGGGCATTCCTGTCCTTCTCCTTTTCCAGTGAGGCAAAAAAACCGTCCAAGGTCGTCAGAAAGGCAGCCACCGGCCGTGCTTCGGCTGCCTTGCGCTCTTCAAGCGTTCTTTTCAACTTCTGTACGCGGCCATGAAAGTTTTCGAACACCGCGGGCAGTTCCATTGGCCGCAGATTTTCCTCGTAGGGTACCGGCCTGACCTGGTTCATTACCTGCCGTAGTGCTGCCAGTTCGGTCAGTTTTTCACCCTGTCGATCCGGCACCAGGGCCAGCAGGCTGACGACGTGGTCCACGGCCGGCAGCTTCTCCAGACGTTCTGTCAGCTGTCGGGCATCGCCCTTGTCCCGTGCTGTGACAACCGCGAAATAGCCTGAGTTCTCCTTGCTCCGCATCAACTTATAGGCGTATTCCACCGATTGCAGTCCCTTGGCCTGCAGGTTCATCAGGTTGTAATCGAAACGCGTTTTGATGGTCGGATAGACGCACACCAGCGACAGCAGCAGTGTTACGGCAGTCACGGTGCGCGGGTTGTTGAACAGTGTTTTCAGCAGGGGATGTTCGGAGGCCTGAAAGCGGGTAATCGGGGCTTGGTGGCCGTTTTTGCGGAAGCGCTCCAGCAGGATAAGCATGGCCGGCAGCACCGTGAAGGTGGTTATGACACAGATCACGACTCCGCCGGCGGCAATGATGCCCAGTTCGGAAATGCCCTTGAAGTCGGTCAGGGCAAAGGTGGCAAAGGCCAGTGCCACGGTGGCGGCAGCCATGATGATCGAGCGGACATTGGCTGCCAGTCCGGTTTCGATGGCTTCCAGTCCGCTCGCGCCCAATTTGAGTTCCTCCTGGTAGCGTAGTACCACCTGGATGCCGTATTCGACGCCCAAGCCGATCAGCATGATGGCAAAGACCATGGAGAGGATGTTCAGATGTCCGATAACTGCCGTGGCAAAACCGAAGGAAACGCAGATGCCGACGATCAGGGATACCATGGCGGCAATCACATTGAGCAGGCCCCGGAAGGTGAACAATAGCAGGATCACGGTCAGACTCAGGGAGAGGACCGTCGCGATCTCCATGTCGCGCTGACTGGTGGCCATCTCCTCGTACTCCAGCACCGGCACTCCGGTCAGGCCGGCCGAAATACCCTTGAATTCCGGCTTTTTCAGGGTTTCAGACAGTGCTGTCCGCACCGATGTGATCGCCTTTTCCGCCGGCACAAAGCTGTCCTGTTCCTTGACCGGCAGGATGGTGATGACCTGCTGTTTGCCGGCATTTTCAATCATGGATGGTTTGCCGTCGCTGCTCCCCTTGAGGAATGAATCCATGGATAGGGCGCTGTGTTTGCCGTCAAAACCTTTAAAGCCCTTGTCGAGTGTTGAGAGCATAAAGGTGAGACTTCTCAGGGATTCCTCACTGGGGTGAGCTATATATTCATCGATCTGGCGGGTCAGGCTTGTGAAGAGGGTCTGCACTGAGGGGGCCGCGGCCAGGTCCTTCAATACCGGTGCCGCCATGGTCAGGGTGTTGCGCAGGTTTCTGATGTCCTCCAGCGGCATGAACAATAGGCCGTTCTTGCGGAAATAGGATAGGCCGCCGGGGTAAAAGACCTCGCGGAAAACTCCTTTTTCCCTGTTCAGTCGTTCATAGAGGGCGTCGGCAGCCCGGGTCGATTTTTCAGCATCTTCGGATTCGATCACCGCCACGATCTCTTCCTGGTCGCCGAACTCGGCCCGGTAGGCGCGGTAATCGACCTGGAAAGAGGCGTTCTTCGGCATCAGGTCGTCGCGTCCGGTCAGAAGCTCCATCTTCTGCTGGGTGAAAATGACCGAACAAACAGACAGCAGCAGGGCTGTTGTCAGGATAAGCCTGGGGTGGCGTGCTGCAAAGGCAAACAGGCGGCTGGTGTGGCGTGTATCTGACACGAAATTACTCCTCGAAAGTTGGTTGTGCTGGTGCCGAAAACAACTTTTCTTTATGGGCGATCCGTTTGAAAATTGCAATCAGAAAAGGTGCTTTGTTTCGATTGCCTCTGATTGAATCGAGCTGGGTGGATTACGTTGCCATGAATCTTTGAAGGGATTTAAGGTGGGCTTGTCTACGGCTGAGATAGGGGGCCGATCGACGGGTGCACTGGTTCGTGGCGTACTGCGACTGAATCAGTTCAGGAATAATCCTCTTTTTTGATGTTGTATTTCTTGATCTTGCGGTACATGGTGGCCATGTTCATGCCGGCTTCGCGGGCGGCCGCGTCGATTGCACCGCCGTGCTTCTTCAGCAGTCCCTTGAGCAGGTCGGACTCGAAGCGATCCAGGGCCGCGTTGAAGGGCAGGTCGCCTAACCCGGCGGCTGGTGCCGTTGCAGAGGGACCGGTGTCGTGTTCTATTTCGATGAACTGGTCCAGGGTTTCTGAACAGATGTAATCGTCACCAGCCATTGCCATGCAGGCCTCGATCACGTTACGCAGCTGTCGGATGTTGCCGGGCCAGTCGAAATCGCAGAGTGCCCGCATGGCGTCCACCTCGAAGCCTTTGACCAACGTGCCGAATTTCTGGTTCTGAAGATGGATGAAATGGGCTGCCAGCAGCGGTATGTCGTCCTTGCGCTCCCTTAGCGATGGCAGGTGAATATTGACAACATTCAGCCGGTAGTAAAGGTCTTCGCGGAAAACGCCGCTTTTTACCGCCTGCTTCAGATCCGTATTGGTGGCGGACAGGACGCGCACATCCACCCGGGTGGGGGAGGTGTCTCCCAGGCGCAGGAACTCTTTTTCCTGCAAAAAACGGAGGAGCGTCTTCTGTACGTTCATGGGGAGATTGCCGACCTCGTCCAGAAAGAGCGTGCCGCCGTCGGCCGCCTCCAACAGGCCCTGACGGCTCTCCTTGGCTCCGGTAAAGGCCCCTTTCTTGTAGCCGAACAGTTCGCTCTCCAGCAGGGTTTCGGGCAGGGCGCCGCAGTTGATGGCCACGAATTTGCGCTCGTGCCGGGGGGAGTTGTAATGGATGGCCTGGGCGATCAGCTCCTTGCCTGAGCCGGATTCTCCGGTAATCAAAACGGAGGTGTCCCGCACCGCAACTTTCTCTACCTTGCCCAGAATGGCCTTGATCCCCTCCGATGTACCGATGATGTTGTCGAAATGGAACTTGCCCTGCAGTTCCTTGCGCAGCTCCCGGTTCTCCTCCAGAAGGTGCGACTGTTGCAGGGCGTTTTTGACGCGGTAGATCAGTTCCTCCGGTTCGAAAGGTTTGGTCAGCATGTCGTAGGCCCCCTTGCGCAGGGCCTGGATCGACATGTCAACGGTAGCATAGGCGGTGATCATGATCACCGGGATGTCCTTTTCCTTCTCCTTGACCTTCTGCAATACTTCCAATCCGCTCATTCCGGGCATCTTGATGTCGGTGATNNNCGCGCCAGATAGCCGTGATCCAGCAGGATCTGCTCCATCATGCGGCAGAGCCCGGCTTCATTGTCGATCAGCAGAATGCGTTTCTTGTCTGGCATCTACAGCTCCTCATGTGTGATGGGCAGGGTTACGGTCACGGTCGTGCCTATGCCGGCTTTGCTCTCGATATGGATCTCGCCATGATGCTGCTCGATAATCTGTTTGGTGATGGCCAACCCAAGACCGGTACCGCGCTCTTTGGTGGTGTAGAACGGCTCATATATTTTTTCGAGGTTTTCAGAAGGAATGCCGCAGCCGCTATCCCTGAAGATGATCTTGACATTACCCTGGCCGTCAGCCCTGGTCTTGACGGTGAGGATGCCGCCCTCCGGCATGGCCCCTCCGGCATTCAGTATCAGGTTTATGGCAACCTGGCGCATCTGGTCGCCGTCCAGTTCCACCGCCGGCAGATCAGTTGCGAACCTCGAGCGGATGGTTACTCCGCGCATGTCGGTGTGGTTGGCGGCAAAGTCTACGATCTGGGTCAGCAGGGCGTTCAGGTCAACCGCCTCCAGTACCGGCCGTGGCGTGCGAGCAAAGGAAAGCAGGTCCTGAACGATTTTCTTGCAGCGTTTGCTTTCACGTTTGATCTCGTGGATGTACTTGTAATTGGGGTCATCCTCACGCATCTTTCCTTCCAGGTATCCGGCGTAGCCCAGAATGACTCCCAGCGGGTTGTTGATCTCGTGGGCCACGCCGGAAGAGAGCACCCCCAGCGAAGCCATCTTGCCCTGCTGGGCCAGGTTGCTTTCCATCTCCCGGTTGCGCTGGATGATTTCGGTCATGCGGTTGAAGGCGCCCGCCATTTCGGCCAGTTCGTCCTGGCCGTCGACCGTCATCTTTTTTTCCAGGTTTCCGCGCTTGACATCCCTGATTACATCGATCATGTGCGTAATGGGCTGTGTGACGTACATGGACGCGCGCAGGACCAGCATGACGGAAATCATGCCGACCACCAGGGTCAGCAGCAGCATGCTCAGCAGAATATGTTCCCTGATCGTATTGGCTTCCCGGTAGAACTCATCTTCATAGGAGCCGACCGCCACGATCCAGTTCCAGGGCTTGAAGTATTCATAGCGCACGATCTTCATGCGCGAAACCTTGTCACCCGCATTCTTCCAGGGATAACGTATCCAGCCGTTCCTGTTTTCCAGCATTTCCCGTATAAAAAGATTGCCGCTGGAATCCCTGGCATCATAGATGTTTTTCCCTTCGGCGTCGGGATGGATCTTTAGGGTGCCTCTGTCGTCAATGCAGAAGATATAGCCGGTGGCGCCGACCTTTTTGCTCTTGATCTTTTTCTTCAGGATTGAGAAGGATTCAGTGGCAATTTCGGTGTCGATGGAAACTGTGGGGTCATGTTGGTATTCGCGGAACTGCTGGTCGTGGGAATGGAGCAGATCGATGGTGAAGGAAGCCATGTGCTGCAGATCATCCTTGCTGGCCTGGGTTACCCCCAGATAAGCCTGGCGGTTGGCGATATAGCCGATCACTCCGGCTACAACAAAAATCGGCAAGATCACCAGCGGCAGCACCAGGGCCAACAGTTTCCAGCGTAGTTTCAATCTGTTGAGCAGTCCTGTCAGCATGATACCTTCTATTGTGTATAAGTAAATTTAATCTTGGGTATACCCGTTTTCAGGGAGCAAATCAAGCGGGGAAGCCGACGGATGGGGCGCCATGTTCATCTGATTATTTTTCAGGTCTATCGATATCGGGTCTGAATGTGGTAAGTTGGCACGGATTGGCTACTCGATATTCTTCAGGCGATGTTCGATGGCGCTGTTCTCCAGCTTGACTTCGCGGACGATTTTATCTGCTTCGTCACTGGTCAGGCCGATACTGGGGTGGTTGCCCATCCAGTGGGTCAAGTCGTCCTTGGGTGGGGAGAGCGGCTCAGGCAGTGCTGGCCCATGAATCAGCCGGCCATCAATGTAGAGGGCTGCCTGGTAGCGCCCTTCCTCTTTGACGATGGCAAATTCTGCCTTCATGCCGGTGGAGAGGATTTTGGTCAGTACGGTGCGCTTGAAAAGCATGGCTAGAGTCCTTTCGCATAAATGATGGCACCCTTAATTAACTTTAGTTGGATCTGGCTTAAAAAATCAATTAAAAATATGGGGTTATGCCGTGAAAACATCCGCAGCCAACCGCGCAGTGACTGCCATGCTGGACAGCTTGTGCGGGAAGCATCTGCAGGGCAAGGAAGAGGTGCTGCGTCTGGCGGTGATCGCCCTGCTGGCCGGCGGTCATATCCTGATCGAGGATCTCCCCGGGCTGGGCAAGACCACCATCGCCCTGGCCCTGGCAAGCAGCACCGGCCTCTCCTTCGGGCGCGTCCAGTGCACCAGCGACCTGCTCCCCTCCGACATTACCGGCCTGTCAGTGTTCAGGCGCGATGAGGGTAATTTCAGTTTCCTGCCCGGCCCGATTTTCAACAATATCGTACTGCTGGATGAAATCAACCGGGCCATGCCCCGTACCCAGAGCGCCATGCTGGAGGCGATGGAGGAGCAGCGGGTAACGGTGGAGGGGGTGACCCACGCACTGCCAGATCCGTTCATGGTATTAGCCACCCAGAACCCTTCCGACCAGAGCGGTACCTTTCCGCTGCCCGAATCACAGCTGGACCGTTTTCTGATCTGCACCGGTGTCGGTTACCCGCCCGATGACCTGGAGAAGGAGATCATTGCCCGGGGAGGCATCCGCGAGCGAATCAGTGGGATCACTTCCGTGGCGTCAGCCGCAGACATCATTGCTGCCCGGCGCACTGTTGCGGAACAGGTCTACCTGTCCGGCAAACTGGTTGATTATATCCATGCCCTGGTGGCCGCCACCCGCTGCCATGCCATGATTCAGGCCGGCCTCTCCACCCGGGCCGCCATCAACCTGGCCCAGGCTGCCCGGGCGGCCGCTTTTCTGGAAGGTCGCGATTTTGTGGCGCCAGAGGATGTCAAGGGTGTGGTCGCGTCGGTCTGCGCCCACCGGCTGGTGTTGCGGCCCGAGCACGATGCTGCCGACCGGCGGCTTCTGCTGCGGGAGATCGTTGCGGGTATTGTGCTGCCGATGTAACAGCCGTGGCGATGTCTGTGCTGTTGAAATATACAGCAGTCTGTTTGCGCTTTGATCAGGGTGGGGCGGATATTCTCATGCAGTAAATTATATTTTGTGTAACATACTGGAAACAGCTGTTTTATTGTCGGGGATGACTTGGCATGGCTTCTGTAATGGTCTTCGTTGAAAGTCATTGTTTCTTTCGAGGGGGGCAAACAGGGATGCCGTCGCTTTTCACTCGTTTTTGTTGTTACCGGAGTCCCGCATGGTTCTCTTGAAATTCGGCTTCATCGTAAAGTAGACCTTATGACGACCTTGGATCCAGCCGAATATGCCGCCATTGGCCTGTCGCTGAAAGTGGCCGCCACCGCGACCCTGTTGTCGCTGCCGTTTGCCTTCGCTGTGGCTTATCTGATGACGTTTCGCCAGTTCAGGGGCAGGTTCGTGCTGGATGTGATCGTTAATCTGCCCCTGACCCTGCCGCCGGTGGTGATCGGCTATCTGTTGCTGGTACTGCTTGGCCGGCAGGGTTTCATCGGTCGGCATATTCTGCAGCCCCTGGGAATCAGTCTGATCTTTACCTGGAAGGCGGCCGTGATAGCAACGGCGGTGGTCGGGTTTCCGCTGATGGTCAGGTCGATCCGCATCGGCATGGAGTCCGTCGACCAGCGGCTCGTGCAGGCCGCACGCACACTGGGGGCGAGCTGGTTTGATACCATGCTGACGGTGGTGGCCCCCCTCTCGCTGCGGGGGGTGATCGCCGGTTCGGCCTTGATGTTTGCCCGTGGTCTGGGGGAATTCGGGGCCACCATCATTGTTGCCGGAAACATTCCCGGTGTGACCCGCACCATCCCGCTGGCCATTTATGACTATGCTGCTTCGCCCGATGGCGATGGCATGGCCAGGGTGCTTTGTCTGGTCTCTGTGATAATTTCGGTGGTGATACTGCTGCTGCACGAATACCTAAGTCGGCGCATGGACAGGAGCGAATGAGATGGAACTGCATGTGGCGGTCAAAAAACGATTCAAAGCTTTCGAGCTGGATGTGGAATTCACGGTCACTAATGACAGGGTCGGTGTTTTCGGGGCGTCAGGCAGCGGCAAGTCCACCCTGGTCAGCCTGATCGCCGGCCTGGATTCGCCGGACAGCGGCGTCATCCGGCTGGACGGCGAGACGCTCCATGACGGTCGCGGCAGTATGCCCCCCGAACAGCGGCGGATCGGCATCATCTTCCAGCAGTCGCACCTGTTTCCCCATCTGAATGTCAGGCATAATTTGCAGTACGGCTACAAGCGCTGTGCAGCTGAAAACCGCAGGATCGATTTTGACAGCCTGGTGGAGGTAATGGGGCTTGGGAACCTGCTGGAACGCGGGGTCAACAGGCTTTCCGGAGGCGAAAAACAGCGGGTCGCCATCGGTCGGGCGCTGTTGTCCAGCCCGCGCCTGCTCTTGATGGATGAACCGCTGTCGGCCCTTGATGACACCCTCCGTTTCCAGATCATCAGCTATCTGAAGACGGCCTGCGCGACCTTCGGCATTCCTTATCTGTTCATTTCCCATTCCCTGCTGGAGATGCGGCTGATGACCGATCAGGTGCTGGACGTTTCCTTCGGACGGGTCCAGGGATACACTTCGGTGGAAGCACTGGCCCGCAGTCGCATGGGGCACAGTCCGGTCGGTTATATCAATGTGCTGACTCTGGGGGCACCCCGCAGGATCAACGGCATCTGCGCCTATGCCTGGGGTGGTACGGAGCTATTTATTTCCGGTGGCAGCGACCAGCCCAAAGCCCTGTTTGAATTGTCATCGAAGGATATCATCCTGATCGGCCTGCATCCGGGCGCCATCAGCGCCAGAAACCTGTTGGAGTGCACCGTCATGGGCACCTTCCAGGCCGGTGGCAAGGTGGGGGTGGAACTGGCCTGCGGCAGTGAGCGTCTGATTGCCGAAATCGTGCCGGAAGCAGCCCGGGAGCTGGAGGTAACTGTCGGCAGCCGCCTGTTTGCGGCCATCAAGGCCTCGGCCTTCAGGCGTCTTGGGTGAAATCAACTATGAACTTCCGGTTGTTGAGGCCATATCCGTTGCCGAACCGTTCGTTGCTCCGACACCGCCTTCGAGCCGATTTCGGTCTCCGGATCAGCAAGGCCGGCGGGCTTTATATCGCCATAACTCTGCTGCTGGGCTTCTCGGCCGTCAACACCGGCAACAACCTCCTTTTTCTGGTCGTCTCCGGCCTGCTGGCTTTCATGTCCGTGACAGGGTTGGCCGGCATGCTCAATCTTAAAAAACTGACACCACAACTGCTTCCACCGACCGAGATTTTTGCCGGCACATGTGCCCCATTTCAGTTGAAAATACACAATGGCAAGCGCTCGATGCCCTCATACCTGATTCGCGTGGATTGCTCCGGCGGTCAGGGAATTACCCTGCCGGTGGTGTCCCCGGGCAGTTTCGGCGAGGGTGTAGTCGAGTTGACCTTTTCCAGGCGCGGCCGTGTCACGGTCGGGAAAATCAAACTAAGTTCGTCATTTCCGGTTAACTTCTTCAATCGAACCTGGACGTTTTTCCAGGAGCTGGACCTGATCGTCTTTCCCCGGCTACTGTCCGGCATGGCAGGGGGGGAGGGCGACCGGCGCCAGCGTCCGGGCAGCTTTCTGCGCCGGTCGCGGGGGCATGAGGGTGAACTGGAACGGATTGCCGGATACACCGGCCGCGAGCCGCTCAGGATGATCCACTGGAAGCTTTCTGCCCGCGGCGATGACTTGGTTGTGAAGGAATTCGGCGGCCAGTCCGCGCTGCCGCTGGTTATCGATCCGGAAACGCTGCCGGGACAGAACCGGGAGGAACGCATATCACGGGCGGCCTGGCTGGTGAAACGCTGGTCGCCTGTGCGTCCGGTGGGGCTCAGGCTTAATGGCCGTACCATCCCGGCCGGGGGCGGACACAGGCACTGCCTGCAGCTGTTGACGGAACTGGCGCTGCATGACGCCACTTAGCCCGCTGATTGCCGTACTCTCCTATGTGATTGCCCTGTGCGGCATCGTACCGCTCTATCCGTGGCTGGACCTGCTGCCGCGTTTGTTCTTGGCGGCGGGCATGTCCGCCGGCATCTGGCAGGACCGCCGCGGCGCCTGGCCCTTGAAAAACTGGATGCTGAATGCCTCGATTGTGCCGCTGTTTCTGTATTACGCCGCCCAGTTCAGCCGTTTCAATGCGGTCCAGCCGGTGGTGAGCATGCTGGCGGTCATGCTGGCCGTGCGTCTGCTGGGAGAAAAGAGCGGCCGCCACTATCTGCAGATTCAGTCCCTGTCGTTGTTCTGCCTGGCCTCATCCTCACTGTTCGATCTCAGTCCGTCCTTTCTGCTCTACCTGACCCTGTTGCTGCTGCTGGCGGCGTTATCGCTGGTGCTGCTCACGTTCCAAGCCCACGACAGCCGCATGACCCTCTCTAGCAGAGACCTGCGTCGGGTGCTGGCGGCCGGCCTGCTGATACCGCTGGCTGCGCTGCCGCTGCTGGTCTTCTTCTTTCCGCTGCTCCCCCGCACCCAGCTCCCTTTATGGAATTTACTGGCAGCACCCGCCTCCCGTCCCAGCGGTTTTTCCGACAAGGTCGAAACGGGCGGCAGCAGTAACGTTGGGGATTCGAGCCAGCTGGTTTTCAGGGCTGAACTGTCCCGTCTGCCGCAGCAGCTTTACTGGCGCGGCACGGTTTTCAATAGGCTGTCGGGGCAGCGTTGGGTGCGGGATGCCGCTGTTCCGGCCGAGCGGATTGTCTACGGAACAGAGCGCGTCAGTCAGGTGATTTACCCGGAGCCGGCTCTTTCCCGTAATCTGCTGGCCCTGGATGCGGCGGCTGAAATCAGGGCCATTCGGGTAAAGCGCTCGGCCGATGGCGTCTACGAGCTGCCTCTGGTTAGCGGCAGACGCCAGAACTACCAGGCCGAGTCCAGCAGCAGGGGCATGCTGCCGGTAAAGGGCAGCATCGATCGCGACTTTTATTTGTTGTTGCCTGAAACTGTTCCGGCCCGTATCAGGTCCCTGGCGGCTGAAATCCGCGGGCGTGCGGACAGCGATCAGGGCCGGTTGACGCTGCTGGAGGATTATTTCCGCAACGGTAACTTCCGCTATGGGAAGCAGGGGTTGCCCACCGGTGAACATGCTTTGGAACAGTTTCTGTTCGAGTCCCGACAGGGGCACTGCGAATTTTTTGCATCCGGATTTGCCGTTCTGGCCCGGGCGGCCGGGGTGCCGACCCGACTGGTGGGTGGCTATCTGGGCGGGGAATATAACGATCTGGGTGGTTACTACCTGGTAAGCGAACAGATGGCCCATGTCTGGGTGGAGGTATTTATCGATGGCAAGGGTTGGCTGCGCATCGATCCCAGCAGTTTTGCCGTGAACTCCGGCGCCATCTGGGGCGTCCGGCAGCCGGCCGGGTTAGTGAAACGTCTGCGGATGGTGCTTGATTCCTTTGACCATGCCTGGAACCGCTCGGTGATTACCTATGATCTGGAACGTCAGATTGAAGTTGCCCGCCATGCCGGCAAGTGGCTGCAGGCTTTTCGGGCAGAGCGGGTACTGAATTCGGTCTTCAGGCCGCTGATGGCGCTGGCAGCTGTGGTGGGTATCGCTCTTGTGCTGACAAACCGCCGACGATTGCTGCTATCAGCGCAAGAACGGCTGTTGCGGGGCTTTTACCGGCGGGTGGCACGGGATTGCGGCATACAGGCCCAACCGGGAAGCGTGGGGCTGTTCGAGTTGGCCGAGCAGAGCGGCAACCACAGGGTGCGGACCTTTGCGGATATCTATGCCGCTGCCGTCTACCGCGACCGTCGCCTGACCCGGGAAGAGCTTTTGGTATTAAAGCGGCTGCTGCGGGAGGGGTTCAACCCGCCTTCCTGAACAGCACCCTGGCTGTCGGCATCTGTCCCTCCGCAACCTCCTCGGAAAACAGGATTTCTCCCTCCAGCGTTTTGAAAATCCGCACCAGCTCCCCCGGCTGCAGCAGATAATCGGGAGTGTGGTCGACTACGATTTCAGCTGATGACATGATGGTGTCGAGGATGAAGATGCCCCCGGGCACCAGTGCGGCATATTCCTGAGGTATCAGTTCCCGCAGCAGAAAATTGAAATTTATGATCAGATCGAATGTCTCCCCGATCTGGTACCCCTCCAGATCCACCAGTCTGAAATCCACCGCCACCCCGGCTTCTTGCGCCCTCTGCTGCGCCTTGGCGATTCCAATGTCGGATATGTCCAGCCCTGTTACCTCAAAGCCGTGCTGAGCCAGGAAAATACTGTTACGTCCTTCCCCGGAAGCTATGTCCAATGCCCGTCTGCCTGGTGCCAGTGTCTTGATCCGTTCGATTTCCCGCAGCAGAAACGGGGAGGGGCGACGCCCCAGAAAAGAATCCTCCGATTCGAAGCGCTGATTCCATTTGATCCTGTCCGTTTCCATGGCTACCCCTTCTCACGCTTGCATTTTTGCAAAAATGCAAATCCTTGCTGTAAATAGATTTGCAGATCTGCGAATTACCCAAAAAAACTGTCGAATGCTTCCTAACCGACTGATTTTGTATATATTATTGGTTATTGCTAATTTATTCAAAGTGTAATTATCTTGCATTATTTTATTGAAAATGAAGATGGCTCACTTGCATAAGTGCGAAAACAGCATGTAAAGGTATTTGTGGCAAATCGATTTAACTACCTTAAATCAAACGTTATTTTGTGTTGTATGCAATTTGGCACGCCCCGTGCTGTATACAGTACAAAAGCAAAGAGGGGAACAGAACGTATGGCAAAATGTGATGTATGTCCATTCTTCGGAAAACAGGATGATTACTGTGATGTGGGCTGCGGCTATATCTCGCCCCACGATGTGAACATGATCATCCGTTATTGCAATGGTCGCCATTCGGAATGCATGAAGTACCTCGAGCTGGCCGACAGGTTTCCGGCGGAACTGGACCATATGGTTAAGTGCTAGGTTTCATATAACAAACATCAGGCAAGGAGGACACCATGTTTTATCATCTGACGGTAAATTTTAACAGCTTCCATGCGGTAACGGCACTCGCAATTACAACGTTGTTTATAGTCATCACACTGGCAAAGGAGAAAAGAAATGAGCGAAAGAGAGCTTGAACTTCTGTCGAGAATCGAGGAACTGGAACGTCATACCTGGCGTAACAGCGCAATTCTGCGTTCAGTTGCCATGGTAGCCTTCACGGCGATGATTGGAATCGTGGTTGCCTCCGGGGTGGTTGGCGGCGGACGCGGCAGTCACTGGTCAGGCCCGGCCTGGAACACCATGTGGCTCTATGGCCTGTTTGCGGCCAATGCGGTGTCGATGTTCTGGACCACCCACAAGGAATAGCAGTGAATGTCACCTGATCACTGTCCCGGTGCCCATTTACCAACACATTATCGAGGAGAAGAGCCATGCCAATGAAAATATCCAACGCCATTCTGCTGCTGGTAGTCTGCGTCGTCTGCGCCGCATTCAATATGCAGCTGTTTGCCGGTCTTGATGAAATGATGGGCGATCAGTACTGGGTTGTAGACCATACCCAGGGTGACCATGGCTGGTACGCCATGGGTCTGTTGCCCCATGTCAAGAAGGTGCCCAAGGATGTGGTCAAGGCTGTCAACACCGACCCCGCAGCCAAGGAAAAGTATGTCATCTATGCCCAGAGCGGCGATTTTGCCGGCAATTCGGTCTACGGGATCTGTTTCGGCATCCCGCTGATCATGTACCTGATCTGGTTTGCCTTCATTATTGGCTTCCCTGACAGGGTCGATCCTTATCTGCTTCCGAGGAAAATTTTCACCCTGGCTGTTATTGTCTGCTGTTCAATTGTAGCCAACCTGTTTCTGATGCGCATCGCCGGCGACTTCGCCCGCGAGCCGATGGCTCGTATCGCCAACATTGCCGGCAACCATGCCTCGCTCTTGTTCCACAATGCCGGCATCTGGTTTGCCATCCTCTTTTCGGCACTGGGCACCCACAGCCACTCCACTAACGAGGTACAGGCGCCCGACAGCCGCAACTGGCAGACCCAGGCCAATGAAAAGTTCAACTGGATGTTCACCCTGCTGGGCATAGTTACGGTACTGGAAATTGCCCTGGTAAAAAACAAGCTGGCTCTGCCGGACGCCGCCGTTGATTATTCGGTCTGGATCATCTGGGTAGTCATATTCATGCGCATGTATGGATTCTCGCCCAAATACTGGGTCAAACGACCCACCGGCATCGCCATCATGATCGTTGGTACGCTGCTGACCCTGCCGGTCTTCTACATGATCGAGCGTATGACCGGTACCCATGGTGCCGGCTTTGCCTCGCCGATACTGGCCAAGGCCCTCGGAGCTGAAAACCAGAATATCGGCCTGTCGCTGATGATCTCGATCTATCTGGTGTTCTGGATGGAATTCGCCGCAGCGATCCGCATGAACGGGCCGATGAAAAAGGCCGCAGCCCGCAAGGGCTGATAATATCAAGGAGGATGTGATGTCATCAGATGTTAAGAATAAAGGCAGGCAGGTCGTCATCGCTGCCACCGGCATCAACCTGGCTTTGGGTGTGCTTTATGCCTGGAGTATCTTCAAGGGTGCCATCAAGGCTTCCATAGAAAAGGGCGGTCCGGAAGCTTTCCAGTGGGACATCAAATCCATCAATGACCCCTATGCGGTCTGCTGTCTGTCCTTTGCCTTTGCCATGATCCTGGCCGGCAAATGCCAGGACAAGATCGGTCCGGCCAAGACCGCCCTGATCGGCGGTGTTCTGGTCGGCAGCGGTTTCGCGCTGATGGGCTTCAACAACAGCTATGCCGCCTGGGTACTCGGATTCGGCATCCTGGCCGGCGCCGGCTTCGGCTTCGGTTATTCAGCCGCCACTCCGCCGGCCATCAAGTGGTTTTCATCCGCCAAGACCGGCCTGATCGCCGGGATCGTGGTCGGTGGTTTCGGTTTGGCGCCGGTCTATATCGCGCCGCTCTCGTCCTGGCTGCTTGGTAATTTCGGTATCCAGAACTCCATGCTTTTTTTTGCAGCCGCCTTTACGGTGGTGGTCTGCGGACTCTCGTTTCTGGTGGTCAACCCGCCGGCCGGGTATGTGCCCGACGAACCGGCCGATCCGGGTCCGGTGGCAGTGATGTATGCCAACAAGCCCAAGGTAAATGCCAGCGCCAGCGAGATGCTGCGCAACTACAAGTTTTATGTGCTCTGGCTGGCATACTT
>DBMM01000037.1:29732-66819 GCA_002298925.1 Geobacter sp. UBA698
CTTTCCGACAAGATCGGCCGCCGCGCCACCCTGTTCATCATGCTCTCCTTCCAGGCGGCCCTGATGTTCGCCGCCATTCCGGTGGTCGGGACAGGCAGTGCCCCGCTGCTGGTGCTGCTGGCCACCTTTATCGGCTTCAATTACGGCTCCAACCTGGCCTTGTTTCCTTCCTTTTCCAAGGATTACTGGGGCATCAAGAACTACGGCCTCAACTACGGCATCCTCTTTACGGCCTGGGGTGTGGGTGGTTTCGTGATGGGCAAGGTATCTGAGATGATCAACGCCCAGCCGGGTGGCCAGAGCAAGTCTTTCATGCTGGCCGGTGTCCTTTTGCTGGTGGGGGCATCACTGACGATCTTTCTGGCAGAACTCAAGCCAGCCACGGAAGAAGAAAGCAAGCCGTCCCAGTGGAAGGAATTCTGGGCAGAGTTCATGCTGGGAGCCCGTGTGTTCGCAGGTTACGAGCAGGCCCAGATAAGAGTGAACCCCGGCAGTGTCTCTCTGGACCGCTTGAAAGAACAGTCTTTGAAAGCGTAACCACTCAATTCAAATATCAGCCTGGTTGACACGAAGGCCCTCCTGCTGCAGGGGGGCCTTTGCTATTTCAGGTCCCATGGTAACGGAAAAATTGTCAGCGCGGTCAATCCCTGCGATCAGTATGTTCAATTTTTCGAAGTGGTTTCAGCGTTGTTCGTTTGGATGAAAAATAATTTGACTTTTAATGTTCACATGATAAATTGAATGAATGTTCATTCCGAAAGGAGGAATCAACCATGTCAAAACCTGACAAACGAGAAGAGATTGTACGGGCAGCGTTGGAGATGATTGCCGAACACGGTTTCCACGGCGCTCCCATGGCGATGATCGCTGAGCGGGCCGGGGTAGGGGCCGGAACGATCTACCGCTACTTCGAAAACAAGGATGTGATGATCACCGAACTCTATCAGAATGTGGAAGATCGGAGCTATCCACTCATCCAGCAGGGATACATGCCGGAAAAGCCGATCAGGGAACGCTTTCTCCATCTCTGTACGGCTCTGCTGCACTATTTCATCGAAAATCCCCTTGATTTTCGATTTCTGGAGCAGTTTTTCAATTCGCCATACGGTGTTGAGCATCGTCGGGACAAGCTAATGGGCAATAAGGGTGGGTGCGATGTTTTTCGCGAACTCTTCGAGGACGGTATTTCGCAGCAGGTAATGAAGGATCTGCCCCTTGTAATCCTCTTTGATCTGGCCTTTGGCCCCATCCTGGCCGTGGCCCGGGACCACATTCTCGGATTCATAGCATTGGATGAGGTTTTGATCACCTGGACAGTTGAAGCTTGCTGGGATGGTGTCAGGAGATAGGCAAGAGCTGTAGCCTGTTGCGTTTTTTGTATGTCAATTGAGAATGAACATTCATTCTCGTAATAATCCAAGAGGTGTTTATGCAAACCATCCAGGGAACAAAATTGATTGCCGCCGCCGGAATTCTGATCGTCAACCTGATGACAGCCTCATGCTCCAAGCCGCCCCAGGCGCCGCCAAAGGCAGGTCCGCCGGAAGTCGGGGTAGTGTCGGTACAGCCGCAGCGTGTTGCGATTACAACCGAACTGTCGGGGAGAACATCGGCTTATATGGTTGCCGAAGTGCGGCCCCAGGTGGGTGGGATCATCCAGAAGCGTGTTTTTACCGAGGGCTCCGATGTCAAGGCCGGCCAGGTGCTGTACCAGATCGATCCTGCCAGCTATCAGGCCGCTTTTGCCAGCGCCAAGGCAGCTGAGGCCAGGTCCGAGGCCAACCTGATTCCGGCCCGGCTCAAAGAGGAACGCTACAGGGATCTTGTAAAGATCAAGGCCGTCAGCCAGCAGGACTTCGATGATGCCCATGCCGCATTGAAGCAGGCAGAGGCCGATGTGGCCGCCACCAAGGCAGCCGTGGAAACCGCCCGCATCAACCTGGCCTACACCAAAGTGACCGCCCCGATCTCCGGACGAATCGGCCGTTCCACCATAACCGACGGGGCGCTGGTAACCGCCAGCCAGCCTGTGGCTCTGGCCACCATCCAGCAGCTTGGCTCCATGTACGTTGATGTTACCCAGTCCAGCGCCGAGTTGTTGAAGCTTAAGCAGAACCTGGCCAGCGGACTGATGAAGAACAGCGGAGCGGCCCAGGCACGGGTCAAGCTGCTGCTGGAAGACGGTAGTGCCTATCCCTTGCCGGGTGTCCTGAAATTCTCGGAAGTCACGGTTGACTCGAGTACCGGCTCTGTCACCCTGCGGGCTGTTTTCCCCAACCCGAAGCAGGCTCTGCTGCCGGGCATGTTTGTGCGTGCGATCCTGGAAGAAGGTGTCAGCGAACAGGCCATCCTGGTCCCCCAGCGCGGAGTAACCCGCAATCCGAAGGGTGAAGCCATGGTGATGGTGGTTGGTGCGGAGGAAAAGGCGGAACCGAGACTCATCAAGGTTGTCCGGACCATTGGTGACAGCTGGCTGGTGAGTGACGGATTGAATGCTGGAGATCGAGTAATCCTGGAAGGACTGCAGAAGGCGCGACCGGGAACGCCGGTCAAGGCGGTTCCCTTTGGCAGTGCTCCGACAGCCACTCCCGCTGTTGCTCCTCAACCTGTGGCTGTCAAAAAATAAAGGAGACCTTCCATGCCTAATTTCTTCATAAAACGCCCGATCTTTGCCTGGGTGATCGCAATCATGGTCATGCTGGTCGGTCTGTTGGCGGTCAAGAAACTGCCGGTCTCCCAGTATCCGCCGATCGCACCGCCGCAGATCGCCATTAATGCCGTATATCCGGGGGCATCGGCCCAGACCGTGCAGGATACGGTGACCCAGGTGATCGAGCAGAAGCTGAACGGCATCGACAACCTGATTTACATGTCGTCCACCAGCGACTCGGCCGGAGCGGTGTCCATTACGCTGACCTTCAAGGCCGGAACTGATCCCAACATCGCCCAGGTACAGGTGCAGAACAAGCTGCAGTTGGCCGTGCCGCTTCTTCCGCAGATCGTCCAACGCTCTGGAATTCAGGTGGTCAAGTCCACCAGAAACTTCCTGCTGATCGTCGGACTGGTGTCGGAAGACGGTTCCCTGGACCGTAACGACCTGACCGACTACATGGTTTCCAACCTTCAGGATATCGTCAGCCGCCTGGAAGGGGTCGGCGAACTGCTGCTGTTCGGTACCCAGAATGCGATGCGAATCTGGCTGAACCCGGTCAAGCTGAACAATTACCATATGACCACCAATGACGTCATCGCAGCGCTGCAGTCCCAGAACGTCCAGGTGTCGGCCGGACAGTTCGGTGCCGTTCCGGCCAATCAGGGGCAGCAGCTTAATGCCACTATCAATGCCCGGACTCTGCTCCAGAATCCGGAGCAGTTCGATGCCATCATCCTGCGTACCAATCCTGACGGTTCTACGGTAAAGCTCAAGGATGTGGCAGAAAGTAAAATCGGCACCGAGAATTACGAAGTTCAGTCGTACTACAACGGCAAACCGCTGGGAGGGATGGCGATCCGTCTGGCATCCGGCGCCAACGCTCTGGAAACCGGCAACCGGGTCAAAGCCAAGATGGCGGAACTGGAGAAGTATTTCCCTCCCGGCATGAAGGTGGTCTATCCCTACGACACCACCCCCTTTGTCAAGATCTCCATCGAAGAGGTGGTACACACCCTGATTGAGGCGGTCTTCCTGGTCTTTATCATCATGTTCCTCTTCCTGCAGAACATCCGCGCCACCCTGATTCCGACCATTGCGGTGCCGGTGGTTCTGCTGGGTACCATGGGGGTGTTGGCTGCCTGCGGTTTTTCCATCAACACCCTGACCATGTTCGCCCTGGTTATTGTCATCGGTCTGCTGGTGGACGATGCCATCGTCGTGGTCGAGAACGTGGAACGGATCATGAGCGAGGAAGGTCTTTCGCCCAGGGAGGCTACCATCAAGTCCATGGGGCAGATCACCAGCGCTCTGTGGGGGATTGCCACCGTTCTGACGGCGGTATTCCTGCCGATGGCCTTTTTCCCCGGCTCCACCGGTGTTATCTACCGCCAGTTCTCCATAACCATCATCTCGGCCATGATCCTGTCGGTGCTGGTGGCGATGATCCTGACTCCGGCACTCTGCGCCACCATACTCAAACCGGTGGAAAAGGGGCACCATGCCGGCGAGAGTGGCTGGTTCGCCTGGTTCTTCCGCTACTTCAACCGGGCCTTCGAATTCTGCCGACACAACTACGAGGGGATCGTGGGACGCTCCTTCGGCAAGCCGATTCGCTATCTGGTGGTCTATGGCGGCATCGTGGCCGCCATGGCCTACTTCTTCCTGAACCTCCCCACATCATTCCTGCCGGATGAGGATCAGGGTTTCATAATCTGCCAGGTCCAGCTGCCGGCCGGCGCCACGCAGGAGCGAACCATCCAGGTCATACGGCAGCTGGAGAAGCATTTCCTGGAGAAAGAATCCAAAGCGGTGCAAGGGGTGATTACCGTGGCCGGGTTCAGCTTTGCCGGCCGGGGACAGAACATGGGGCTGGCCTTTGTCAGGCTCAAGCATTGGGATGTCCGTCCCGGCAAGGATCAGAAGGCATCGGCAATTGCCGGCCGGGCCATGGGGGCCTTCTCGAAGTTCAGGGACGGCCTGGCCTTTGCCTTTTCGCCACCGGCGGTGCTTGAACTGGGTGTGGCCAACGGCTTTGACCTGCAGCTGCAGGATCGCGGCGGGTTGGGGCATGAAAAGCTGATGGAGGCCCGCGGACAGCTGCTGGGCATGGCCATGAAAAACAAGAAGCTGGTGGCGGTGCGCCCCAACGGTCAGGATGACTCGCCCCAGTTCAAACTCGACATCGACGATGTGCGAGCCGGTGCTCTGGGAGTTTCCCAGGCGGATATCAACAATATCCTTTCCACCGCCTGGGGGAGTACCTATGTCAACGACTTCATCCAGAACGGCCGCGTCAAGAAGGTCTATCTCCAGTCCGATGCCAGATACCGCATGCTGCCGGAGGACATCGGCCGTTGGTATGTGCGCAATAACAAGGGGGAGATGGTGCCCTTCTCAGCATTTGCCACCGCCCGCTGGCAGTTCGGATCACCCCGTCTGGAGCGCTATAACGGCATACCGGCCGTTGAGGTTCTGGGTCAGGCCGCACCGGGTATAAGTACCGGCGAAGCCATGGACGAGGTTGAAAAGATGGTGGCCCAACTGCCGCCGGGGATCGGCTACGAATGGACCGGCCTATCCTACGAGGAAAAAAATGCCGGGGCCCAGGCGCCGGCGCTCTATGCCATCTCGCTGCTGGTGGTTTTTCTCTCCGTGGCGGCATTGTACGAGAGCTGGACCATCCCGTTTGTCAACCTGCTGATGCTGCCGCTGGGGCTGGTGGGAGCCGTGGCCGCGGTCAAACTGAGGGTGTTTCCCAACGACGTCTATCTCCAGATCGGTCTGCTGACCACCATCGGCCTTTCCACCAAGAACGCCATCCTGATCATCCAGTTCATCAAGGAGCTGATGCATCAGGGGCATGATCTGGTTGAGGCGACCCTGATGGCGGTAAAAATAAGGCTCCGACCGGTAATCATGACCTCCCTGGCGTTCTTCTTCGGCACCCTGCCGCTGGCCCTGACCAAGGGGGCCGGTGCTGCGGCCCAGAATGCCATCGGCACCGCCGTCACCGGTGGTCTGCTCTCGGCGACCTTCATCGACCTGATCTTCATCCCGTTTTTCTTTGTGCTGGTGTCTCGCTTGTTTGGTCGAAAAAAATACAAGCTTCACGCCAAAGAGCCCGCTGTTGTCAATGTTTCGGAGGTACAGTGATATGAAGCTGATAAATGTTTTTGGAATAACACTGAGACACAGAGGCACAGAGAAAACTTTTGACTGTTGCATGGGTAACACTGGTGTTTCAAATGAGAACAGGAGTTCTGCCGTAAAAAAGGGTCTCTCAGTGTCTCTGTGCCTCTGTGTGTTAACATTGACCGGCTGCTCAACCATGGCTCCCAGGTATACCCAGCCTGCAGTGCCGGTTTCGGCAACCTGGCCTGCTGGCCCGGCCTATCCGGCCGGAGCAACCCAAACGGTCCAAATACCGGTGGCTGAAATTCCCTGGCGTGAATTCTTTGTGGACGAACAGCTGCGCAAGCTGATTGATCTGGCTCTTAAAAACAACCGCGATTTGCGGGTTGCCATCCTGAATATCGAACGATCACGGGCCCAGTACCAGATCCAACGCTCCGATCTGTTGCCGAAGGTGGACGCATCGGCCGGTGCCAATTTTCAGCGGGTCCCGGAAGGGCTCTCCGGTAACGGAAGATCCACTTCCCTTGAGCAATACAACGTCGGCCTGGGGGTCAGTTCCTACGAACTGGACCTGTTCGGCCGGGTGCGCAGCTTGAAAGACCAGGCTTTGGAACAGTATCTTGCCACCGAACAGGCACAGCGCGCTGTGCAGATCAGTCTGGTTTCGCAGGTTGCCACCAGCTATCTGGCCTTGGCCGCCGACCGCGAACGGCTTGCGCTGGCCAGGGAAACCCTGGCCAGCCAGCAGGAGTCCTACAAACTGATCAAGAGCCGCTTTGACGCCGGAGTCTCTTCCTCGCTGGCACTGAATCAGGCCCGGACCACCGTTGATACGGCGCGGGTGGACATTGCCCGCTACACCACGCTGGTGGCCCAGGACGAAAATGCCCTGGCCCTGGTGGTTGGTTCGAGTATATCGCCAGATCTGCTGCCGCAAGCCCTTTCCGAAACGCTGACTGCTCTCAAGGATATTGCTCCCGGCCTTCCGTCCGATGTTCTGCTCCGCCGCCCCGACATCCTGCAGGCCGAAGGTCAGCTCAAGGGGGCCAACGCCAACATCGGTGCAGCCCGGGCAGCATTATTTCCACGAATTACCCTGGTTTCAAACATCGGCTTCGGCAGTGACGACCTGGCCGGACTCTTCAAGCCCGGTTCCTTAGCCTGGAAGTTTGCGCCGCAGATCACACTGCCGATTTTCGACGGTGGCAGCAACAAGGCCAAGCTGACCGTGGCGGAGGTTGACCGTGATATAGCTTTGGCCGGCTATGAAAAAGCCATCCAGACCGCCTTCCGGGAAGTAGCTGACGCTCTGGCCCAGAGGGGTGCCATCGACGAGCAGCTGGCGGCCCAGCAGTCGCTGACAGATGCCACCGCTGAAAGTTATCGCCTGTCCCAAGCCCGCTTTGATAAAGGGGTGGATGGTTATCTGACGGTGCTGGACTCCCAGCGCTCCCTGTACGGTGCGCAGCAGAACCTGATCAGCGCGCGACTTTCCCGGTTGGCAAACCTGGTGGCGCTCTACAAGGTGCTGGGGGGTGGGGCGTGAAAGAAGATCGATAGGTCATGCTGGCAGCATTCAGGATGCCGATGGCAATTGAAAAAGAATGCCATCAGTACTGCAGTAGCAGGCTGGTCGTCTGTGATGCATTTTTTACTGGGCATTGCTTGCGATTCTTGACTTTGTAGCGCTAATTCCCGTAATATTTTAAATTTTATTGATTTTATTTGGAAACCACGCGTTGCTGGAACAGTGCATGCATATATTAAAGATAATCGGCATTATCAGCTTTTCAGGAGTGAAGTCATAAATTGAAGGCCATCGTCGTCATACCAACCTATAATGAGAGAGACAATGTAGTTCGACTTGCTGCTGAAATCCTGCGTCAGCACCAGTCACTCAGTATCCTTTTTGTTGACGACAATTCGCCCGATGGCACCGGTCAGATGCTGGATCAATTGGCCGCTGGCGACGACAGAATCCGTGTCATGCATCGTACCGGCAAACTTGGTCTGGGTTCTGCTTATCGTGATGGTTTCAGGAACGCTCTTGAGTCTGGCGCCGATTACATCATTGAAATGGATGCTGATTTCTCCCACGATCCGGCACAGTTACAGGTGTTTATCGATACGATCCAGGGTTGTGATCTGGTCGTCGGCTCGCGCTATCTGAATGGCGTCAGTGTTGTTAATTGGCCGATACGCAGGCTGATGCTCAGCTATTTCGCAAGTGTGTACACCCGCTTCGTGACCGGACTTGATCTCATGGATTGCACCAGCGGGTTTAAATGTTTTCGGCGTGAAACAATTCAAGCTATCGATATGGATATGGTCAAGTCCGATGGTTATTCCTTTCAGATCGAGATGAATTATCGTTGCGCGGAAAAGGGATTGAAAATTGTCGAAGTGCCGATTATTTTTATCGATCGCCATGCCGGCAGTTCCAAGATGTCGAAAAAGATCGTCAGAGAAGCGGTTGTCATGGTTTGGAAACTCAGGCTGGGAACGCTCATGCGGCGTTTTTTAGGAACAAGGGGGTAGGGTGGTGCACGACTTCTGGTCCATTATTAGTCTGATTTCCCTGGCAGGCTGGGTAGGTGCTGCCATCGGTTTCATATTCACGGCCTTTCCAAAGCGGGATAGTTTCGAGTCGCAACCAGCCGTGAAGTGGGGCTGTGCGTTGGCTGTGTCCTATGCACTCTGGATAACCGGGCTTTTGAATGCGTAACTGCAGTCGAATAAAACTGCTGTTGCTGCTGGTTCTGGCGTCTGCCTTGTGGGGCTGCGCCGAAGCTAAACTGGATGCTGCGGCCTGGCAAGACAAACGGTTGAATGTCGTCTGGCCCTTGCAGCCCGAAAGGCCACGCTTCAAGCTGCTTCGCGTCATAGATGGGCCGGCTGACGTAGTTGACTCCGAGAAGGGGACTATTGGCAAACTTTTTGATTTCATGCTGGGTGAAAAGAGCGAGTATGTCGGTTTTTACACTCCTCAATGCCTGGCTGCCGACGGTAACGGTTTGATTTTTATTGCCGACCCTTCTCTTGGAGCGGTGCACAGATATGATCTTGCCTCACGCACTGTCGGATTTATTGCCCAGGCGGGCTCCAGGCCTCTTGCCAGTCCAGTGGGGGTTGTGCTGGACCGGGATGGCAACCTCTATATCACCGATGCTCAGCTTGCCGCGGTTTTCAAGTTTGATCAGGAAGGAAAACTGCTCAAAGAACTTGACGGCAAAGGAAAACTAAGACGTCCCGCAGGAATAGCCCTTAACTCCAAGGGCGACAAGCTGGTTGCTGATATCCTCGCCAACAAGGTTTTTGTATTCGATAGGGATGATGTCCTGAAAGGAGAACTGCCCGGACCAGATTTTATCGAAACATTCAATATGCCGACGTACGTGGCTGTTGACAGTGCGGACAACGTGTACGTCACCGACTCCATGAACTTCAAGGTCAGGGTGTTCGATGCCAATGGCCGCTATGTCAGGAGTCAGGGACAGATAGGTGACTCCCCCGGCTCTTTCGCCAGGCCGAAAGGAATCGCCGTGGATAGTGACCGCAATCTCTATGTGCTCGACTCTATTTTGGGCAATTTCCAGGTGTTCAATCAGCTGGGGCAACTGTTGATTTACGTGGGTCAGGAAGGTTCGCGTCCCGGTGAGTTGATGCTGCCGAGCGGCATCTTCATTGACAGGGATGACAGAGTCTATGTCTCGGATACGTTCAATCATAGAATCCAGATTTACCAGTACCTGAACGAAAAGGTGCACAAATGAACATAGTCTACAGATTTCTGAAAACAGTTGTTTGCAGTGCCTGTTACCTGGTTGTTTCGGTGTACATGGCTTATGCCGCCGCACCTGGTCCCAAGGTATCGGAGTTGGGCAATAAGCATAACCTTTCGGCTCTTGCCAGGCAGGTAGGCACAACCACCCTCGTACCCAATACAAACCTTTATCGCGCAACCAACGATGCAACCAATAATCCCGCCGGCCAGCAGGTTTGTATCTTCTGCCATACACCCCACAACGCCAACGTGGAAGGAGGGGCTCCGCTCTGGAATCGAGCATTTTCCACGGAGACATTTTCACGTTATTCGTCCTCTACTCTGCAGATACGTGTCAATTCCGCAGCCAGAACCCCTGCACAGTACGATTCCTCTACCTGGAAACCGGACGGTTCGACCAAGCTCTGTCTCAGCTGTCATGACGGTGTCTCCAGTCTCGGAGCTGTTTTGCGGGGAGGAGGTTCGGGCATTGCCATGAATCCGGCAGGTGGAAACGTAATCAGCAGCGATACCGCTATCAGTTTTGCCTCGTTCAAGCCATCGACCAACAAGATGAAGCGGGGTCACCATCCGGTGTCGTTTGTGTACAATTCAGCGGTTGCCGCTGCCATCAACACCGGCAAAGGGGTTGCCTCATATGCTCTCCCGGCCCTGGCCGAAGTCAAGCTGGATAGAAACAGCAAGATGCAGTGCACTACCTGCCACGATCCGCATCAGAATCAGTCCGATGATACCGATGCGTATGCCACGACGCCTCCCCGCAAAAAGGCTCCCTTCTGGGTCTATCACAACGGATCCAATACCGCGTCGGCTGATCATGATGCTGTCTGTACCACCTGTCACCCATTGACGTCGCCTGAGATTGGAGTTGGTCCGGCACCAGCTCCATGGCCATGATCACACACAAGCGGAAAGGGAACGGTATGAGTGTGAGCTATCTGTTATGTATTGGGCTGTTGGTAGTAGTCATGACGGTCACTCAAGCGCAGGCCGCCGTTACGACCCCATCCCATCTAGACAAAAATAACATGGTTGATGGCTGTGCCTCATGTCACCTCGGGTTTGATTTTTCCGATGGCGGTGGCCCATACAAATGCATCGCCTGTCACGGACCGGCCGCAGCGATGCCGAGCGGTCTGCGATCGGGAACCGTCACTTTAAAGGATGTCACGGTGGATTTTTCCAAAAATTACCACCATCCGGTCTTCGATAAACGCGGAAATCACAATGCTCGCGAGATTTTGCCGGAAACCAACCCTTCTGCTCCGAGACATGTCGAATGTGTCGATTGTCACAGTCCCCATTTTATTTCACCGGACAAGCCCTTTGCCGGTCTGAGTGGGAAAAAGGTGGGAAACTTCATCTCTCCCATCACCAAGGAATATGAACTTTGCTATCGCTGCCATGCTGAAAGTGCCAATCTCCCTCTCAAGTCCACCAATAAGCGAACGGAGTTCAACGTAAACAACCCATCGTTTCACCCTGTTGAAGCCGAGGGTAAAAATCTTCAGGTGGTCAGCCTGCAGCGCCCTTTTCGGGAGAAGAAGACAGCATCCAACGATGTGTCGACACTTAAGTGTGGAGATTGTCACGCTAGTGATGATGCCAATGCTCCCCGTGGTCCACACGGTTCAAAGTACGAAGGTTTGCTGGTGGACAATTTTGCCACTGGTGACGCCATTCAGGAGAGCAGTTATGCTTATGCGCTCTGTTACCGTTGTCACAAACGATCCAGTATCATGGGGAATGAAAGTTTTCCGCTTCATTCGCGGCATATCGCCGGCGAACGGAATTTTAAAGGTGGTGGTACCTCCTGCCATACCTGTCACACCTCCCATGGCAGTGTGGAGAACCGCTATCTGATCAGATTTAATCGTAATTTTGTCACAGAAAGTTCTACGGGGAAATTAAAATTTGTTGAAAAGGGAACATACAGCTTTCACGGAGAGTGCTGGCTTACCTGTCATGGGGTTGACCATAATCCCAAGGTATATTAGGATTATTTGATTGTTGTTTTCTCTTAGATTTTGCTGAGTGTAGCCGTGTAAAAGTTACGATCCTGTGACATCTGCAAGTAGTCGTTAAAGTCTTTATATATCAGTTTCAAACAGGAACCACAGACGATTTGTCCGTGGTTTTTGTGTTTTAATTTTTCGGTGTATATGTTATTAAACAAGGCTTATGGCACTTTATACTTGCAAACTAGGTGCATCAGACGGGAAAATTCTCTATCGTGAGCTAGAGGCATCTGAACCTGATGTACTTAAGAATAGTCTCGAGGAACAGGGGTTTTTTGTCTTCTCTGTGAAGAAAAAGCCGCTGCAGTTCCTGTTTGACAAGGGGTTGAGTCGTCGCCAGATCGATAATCGCGCCCTGCTTACCTTCAACCAGGAAATGCTGGTGTTGATCAAGGCCGGTATGCCGATCATGCAGGTCCTGGACACTATTCTGGAGCGCCATGACAGCGGCAGACTGCCAGAGGTTCTGCGCCAGGTGCGCGAGGATGTCAAGGGTGGCGCAGCGCTGTCTGCCGCCCTGGAGAAGCACGGTCGCCTTTTCCCTCATCTGTATGTCGCCTCCATCAGTGCCGGTGAGCGTACCGGTGATCTGCCGCGAACAATCCGACGCTACATACTTTATCTCAAGCGGGTCGAAGTCATCCGCAAAAAGGTAATTGCGGCCATTTTTTATCCGGCTATACTGGTTGTTGTTGCTTTCATGGCCGTCACGCTGCTTTTGATATACGTAGTGCCTACCTTCAGTCAGGTCTATACCGATGCAGGATCGCAGCTGCCGCTTCCCACCCAGATTCTGATCAGTTTTACTACATTTTTGAGGCATTATTTTTTATTGGGGATAGTGCTGATCGTTGCTGCCGCGGCCGCCTTTCGTTCCTGGGTATCCACTCCGACCGGCCGTTTCTCCCTCGATAGCTTCAAGCTGAAAGTCCCGTTTCTGGGAGATGTCTATACGAAATATTCGGTGGCCGGTTTTACCCGGACTCTGGCAACTGTTCTCGGTAGCGGCATCCCCATCATTGAATCGTTGCGCATGTCCATAGGCACTCTCAACAATCTCTATATGGAGAAGCGGCTTTTTGAAGTGGTCAAGTATGTAGAAGAGGGGGGACGCATATCAGCTGCTTTCGAACGGGTTGCCATCATGCCGCCGCTGGCCTTGCGCATGCTGGGGGTGGGAGAATCCACCGGTGCCCTGGAGGATATGTTGGTAGATATCTCCGACTACCTTGAAGATGAGTTGGAAGAGCGCATGCAGATTCTGACGACCGCCATTGAACCGGCAGTCATGCTTGTGATGGGCGTCATTATCGGCGGGATCATTATTACCATGTATCTGCCGATCTTCAAGATCGCCGGTACGGTCGGTTAGGGGATGGAATGAAATCCTACAGACGCAAGAATATCGGCATAATCCTGATCGAACGGGGATGTCTTTCTGCTGAACAGCTGCCGCTAATTGTTGAAAAGCTTCATACCACCAAGATGCGTTTCGGTGATATATGTGTCCATGATGGACTGGTGAGCGAGCATGATCTGGCTCTGGCGCTGGCCGAGCAGTTCAGTCTTGAGTATGTTGACCTGACCAATTTCAAAATGGATGAGGAACTGCTCAACGGACTACCGACGGATGCCATCTACCGTTTTCGCTTTGTGCCATTGGAGATGACAGCCGATACCCTGAAAATTGCCATTTCCGATCCTACCGATGTTGTCAAACTGGATGAGTTGGAACTGCTGTTGGACAGGAGTTTGAAAATCTGCCTTGCCACTGAGACCGGTATCGCTTCGGTTATCAAGGCAGGCGAGGGGACCCGCCGTGTGCTGCGGGAGGTTTCGGAAGATTTCATGTTGCAGCTGGTCAAGGAGACTGACCGCGGAGAAGAAGTGCTCTCGGTCGAGAATATCTCGGAGGATACCAGCCCGATTATCAAACTGATAAACACCACCATCCTGGATGCCCTCAACCGGAGGGCCAGCGACATTCACATCGAAACCGGCCACGATGGGGTTGAGATCAAATATCGCATTGACGGAGTTCTGTATCGGGCCAATGAGCCGATCGATCTGCATTTTCAGTCACCGATCATTTCCCGTCTCAAGGTTATGAGCGAACTCGATATTTCCGAGCGTCGGATCCCCCAGGACGGTCGCTTCAAAATCCGCTTTGGTTCCAAGTCCATTGACTTCCGCGTTTCCATCATGCCCAGCGCTTTGGGTGAGGATGCCGTTATCCGCATACTCGACAAGGAAAGCATCGCCAGTGACCTGAAGGGTTTGACTCTGGAGAACCTCGGCGTCAGCGAACGAGAGATCAAACGACTCAGAAAAAAGATTCGCGAGCCCTACGGTATGGTACTGGTAACCGGTCCGACCGGTTCCGGCAAGACTACTACTCTTTATGCTGCCTTGACAGAAATACACACCGGTGAGGATAAGATTATCACCATCGAAGATCCGGTCGAATACATGTTGCGCGGCGTGTTGCAAATTCCAGTTAATGAGAAAAAGGGACTCACCTTTGCCAAGGGACTGCGCTCCATCCTGCGACATGACCCGGATAAGATCATGGTTGGCGAGATTCGCGACTCGGAAACAGCCCAGATCGCTGTCCAGTCCGCCTTGACCGGCCACCTGGTTTTCACTACCGTCCATGCTAACAACGTTTTTGACGTGATCGGCCGCTTCATTCACATGGGGATTGACCCTTACAACTTTGTCTCCTGCCTGAACTGCGTCCTGGCTCAGCGATTGGTGCGCAAAGTCTGTCGAAAATGTCGCCGTCCGGTGAATTACACCGACGATGAACTGCGCGAGGCCGGGGTTGACCCGCAGGTGGTTCAAGGCGCAACGCTTTACGAAGCCAAGGGGTGCGAAGCATGCAACGGTACCGGCTATCGCGGTCGTTCAGCCATCGTCGAACTGTTGGAATTGAATGATCAGATCCGCGACCTGATCATCGGTAAAGTGCCGGCGACACAGCTAAAACAGGCTGCTCGTGATGCTGGGGTCATGTTTCTGCGCGATTCGGCCGTTGAAAAACTGATTAGTGGAGATACCACTCTCAAGGAGATCAATCGCGTTACCTTCGTTGAGTAACGTAAATTGGACCGCTATATGCTGTTTTCCAGAAAATCGCTTGGTGTTGAGATCAGCCCGACCTGCATTCAATTTGCTCTGCTGAGTGGTACGCAGAATTCTCCGCGTCTGGAAAGGGTCGCTTCCCGTCCTCTCTCAGCGGGCATCCTGCGAGTGTCACTGCGAGAACCCAATGTCCTTGATACGCAACTCTTTTCCGATCGGATCAGGGAAGCCCATGGTTTGCTGCTGCATCGGGCCACTCGTCTGTCGGTAGCACTTCCGGACGGTGTCGGACGCATAATGCTGATGGATATTGAAGGACGATTCAAGAACCACAGCGAAGGTCTGGATGTAATTCGCTGGAAACTGAAAAAAAACCTGCCCATAGATATTGCAGACACACATCTTGACTATCAACTGCTCAAGGTGCGTGAAAATGGTGAAATGGCTCTGTTGGTGGCGCTGGTTTCGCGAAATGTCATCAGCCAGTATGAGGAACTGATTTCCGTGGCCGGCTGTGTTCCGGCCAAGATTGAACTTAACGCCTTCAGTCTGTGCCGTGTTTTCCAGCAGCGTCTGGCGTTGCTGGAAGATGTTCTGCTGGTATCCTATTATGACCATTCTCTCGCTATAATGGTATTTACGGAAGGTGTGCCAGAGTATTTGCGTGTCAAGGAGCTTCCCGGTGTGTCGGCTGTTGACAGTCGTGTCTACATGGAGATCAACAATTCGCTACTCGTTTACCGGGAACGCTTTCCGGAGCGGATGGTGCAGAAAGTTGCCTGTATCGCCACGCCGGATGTGATGGTTGAGTTTTGCGATATGGTTGCGGAGGCCACCAGTGTGGTGCCACTACAGTTGGAGGCAAAGAGTGCGGTAAAACCTTCCGATTCCGCCCCGGCTGACCAGCAGTCCATTTTTCCCTTCACTGCCGCCATTGGCGCCGCCTTGAGGAGCCTGTGATGCGCTTTACCATCAATCTTGCCACCAGATCATATCTTGACCATCGACTGGTGAACCAGATTGTTATTGTCTGTATGGTGATATTGTTGGCACTGCTGGCGTGGAATATCAGCCGATTGTCCTGGAACATGGGGGAATTGCGGCGCCTGAAGACCGACATCGCCTCTTTTGAGAATCGCCTGAACAGCCGTCCTGCCGGAGTATCCGAGAAGGACTTTAGCCGCATGCAGTCCAGTATCCGATTCTACAATGGCGTCATAGAACACAAGACATTCAACTGGCTGGGGCTGCTGGATAAACTGGAGACCGCCACGCCGGAAGGAATCTCGCTGGCTGCAGTTGATCCTGAAACCAAAAACGGCGAGTTGCTGATCGAGGGTCGCTGTGCCACCTTTGCCCATGTGCGGTCGTATCTGGATAAACTGGAGGATTCCAGATTGTTCACAAATATTCAGTTGGTTTCTCACCAGAACCTGAGCCTTGGTGAAAAAACGCGGGGCGTACAGTTTGTCATCACATGTCGGGTGGTGAAACCATGATGTCGGCCCTGCTGGAAATTGTTCTCCTCAAAAAACGTCTCTTAATTGTAATGGGACTGCTCCTAGTTCTCAACATAGTGATTTACGTGGTTCACAGCAGTTATCAGTTGCCCGCCATTGAGCAGGCTCAGGTGAAATGGAACGACCTGCGGCGCCGTACGTCGGCTGTCGGTCGCATGGATATCAATGCGCTCTATAAGCAGGGTGGAATCGATCTGGAACAGATCAAGGGCAGGATTCCGCTCAAGCGGGATTTTCCGCGTGTACTGGGTGACATCCTGTCGGCGGCGTCTGCCAACGGAGTCGCTACCGGGGGAATCACCTACAAGCCCCAAATCGTAAAGGACGAGAACCTGCAGGCGTATGGTGTCAGTATGAACGTGGCCGGCAGTTATGCCGCCCTGAAGAGTTTTCTGGCCGACCTACAGAATAATCGCGAGATGCTTGTTATTGAGAAGATCATCCTTACCAATGGCGATTACTATGAGGAAAAAGTTTCCATGGATCTCCATTTGACGGTTTATCTGCGGGAGGGTGCATGAACCGCCAGAAGTTGGCCCTCTTTATACTCCTGATCGTGATGGTGTTGGCAGCAGTCAGGAGTTATATTATCTGGCCGCGCCTGAAGACCGTTCCTTCACTTAAGTATACTCCGGGTCAAAAGGCCGTACCGGGACCTGATACGCGTTCAACGTCACCAACAGCTAAAGCCGGCCAGGACGAAGGACGCCGGCTGCGGCTTGATCTTCTGGACCAAGAGCAGTCAGCCTTCAAGGGGTACCGCCGCAATATCTTCAAGCCGGTCTTTATTGATGAAGTTATGGTGATGAAACGGAAAGCCGCAGCGCCGAAAATTGTTCTTCCGCCTGCGCTACCCCAGAAGCCAGCTCCCGTGCCCGTTCAGACCGTAGTTCCGGCTACCCAAGCCGATATTCAACGCCGCGATCTGGCCCGATTCACCTTTCTGGGCTTCCTGAAAAAAGACAATCGCAAGACCATTTTTCTGGCCAAAGATAAGGATATCATCCTCGTCAAAAAAGGCGACGCCTTTGCCGGCCGTTATGAAGCATCAGATATTACCGACCAGGCCCTGACTATCCGGGTGACCGATACCCGCGAGGAAATTGTGATTCCATTAATGGAAAACCGGCCGCTGGGTTCGTACTAATCTTTTTTTGCTATAACTGTTATTCACCATTGATCCAGAGGAGACGCCACTGATGCGCTACCTGACTCATTTTATTATATTCTTGCCGTTGGCCGCTGTTGCCCTGTTGTCCGGCTGTTCTGCCGCCAGCCGTTCGTTCAGCAAAGGCGAGAGTTTTGAAAAAGAGGGCAAGTACGAAGAGGCCATGTATAGTTATGCTGATGCCTTTACAAAGAATCCCGAAGCCGGCACATACCGTCTCCGTTTTTTCAGTGCCCGGGAAAAGGCGGCCAATCAGCGTTTCAAACGAGGCGGCGAGTTTTATGATAACAAGGACTTTGCTGCTGCCGTTGAGGAGTTTCAGGCCGCATTTGGCCTGGATCCGACCCAGGAACGGTTCAGGCAGCAGTCCGCCATTGCTGCCCGCATGAAAGACGCCCAGCAGGCTTACCGCGAGGGACTCGAGTTTGAAAAAGGCAACAAGCTTAAGGATGCTCTTCGCGCTTTCCAGAAGGCTTTGGAACTGGATGCGAATAACAAGGAATACCAGTCGGCCCTGGCCCGTGTCAGTGGAATGCGCAAGAGCAAACTTGAAGGATACGAATTGAGCCTCAAGTCGGCCAAACCGATTACCCTCAAATTCAAGGATGCTAAAATCAAGGATGTGTTCAATATCGTCACCCAGCTATCAGGCATCAATTTTATTTTTGATGATGGGGTCAAGGACCAGCCAATATCGATCTATCTGGAAAATGCCACGTTTCAGCAGGTGATGGATCTGTTGACCAATATGTACAAACTGGGAAACAAGGTTGCCAACGAGAGTACGGTCATCATTTATCCGCTCTCGCCGGAAAAAAAGAAACAATATGAAGATATGCAGGTACGCACGTTCCACCTCAACTACATGGATGCCAAGAAGGCGGTCAACCTGATCCGCACCATGATCCAGGTGCGCAAGGTGTATGTCAACGAGGATTCCAACTCGGTTGTGGTGCGTGATACCAACGACATTGTCGACGTGGTTGAGAAAATCCTGGATGCCAATGATGTGCCTGACGCCGAGGTGGTTCTGGATGTGGAGGTGGTCGAGGTCAGCGACAAAAATGCCCAGAATGTGGGGCTGCTGCTGAGCAATTACAACGTGCAACTGGGCGCCTTTAACGGATCCACCCCCTTGGCCAGTTCCCTGACGTCGGCAGCAACCACATCCACAACCGGCACGACTACCACAACGACGGCTGCTACGGTTGACAATCTTGTGCGGGCCTTTACCCTGAAGGGGTATGGCGGATTTATCACTGTGCCCAGTGCTCAGTACAACCTGGGCAAGACTCTGGCCAAGGGGGAGGTGCTCTCCAATCCCAAGATCAGGATCAAGAACAAGGAAAAAGCCAAGTTCAATGTTGGCACGAGGGTGCCGATTACCACTACTACTTTGAACGGGACCCTGTCCCAGGTCAACGTGCAGTATGTCGATGTGGGTGTCAAGGTCAACGCAGAACCAAACATCCAGCTTAACAATGAAATTGTTATCAAGCTGAGTCTTGAGGTAAGCTCCATTCTGTCTAAAGAGTCAGTCGGCGGCAAGGACAGTCCCACTACCGTGGTGACGATCGGCACGAGGAACCTGGATACGGTACTCAGTCTCAAGGACGGCGAGACTAGTGTTATTGGCGGCCTGATTTCTAATACCAAGAGCGACAGCAAGCAGAAAATCTTCCTGTTGGGCGATATTCCATTGATTGGTCCGCTTATTTCCAATAGCGATACCAGCAAGGACAAGACTGAACTGATCCTGGCCATCACGCCCCGACTGGTTCGCGGTGTGACTGTTCCGCAGGGAAATCTCATGTCCTTCGCCTCCGGCCATGAGGATGATCCTTCTCTGGGCAAGTCCATGGCATCTTTTGAGCAGGAGGCAGTCTTCGAAGCGCCGGGCCGGATGGACAGACAACCTGCTGCCAGGCCGACAGCCGTGAATCCCCTGCAGCCTGTTCAACCCGTTCCAGCTGGCACGAATCCTATCATGCCTGTATTGGCTCCGGCAGCTACCACCACCCCAGCGGTCGCCCCGGCCGCACCAGTTTCCACTGGGACGGCTGCTCCGCCCGCAGCTGCACCCGGAGCAACCGCCGCTGCCCAGTCGTCTACCCCAGTAGCCGCAGCTGTGCCAGCTGTAGTGCCTGCTCCGGCGCCCACTCTGGCACCAGTACCAGTACCGGTGCCGGTGCCGGCACAAACAGCACCACAAGTTGCGCCACAAGCCGCTGTTCCGGTTCCGGCGCCGGTTCCTGCGGCTCTGCCCGCGCCGCCGTCCCAGCGGAGCCTGTTGCAGATTGTTACTCCTAATTCGGTTTCGGTCGGCCAGCAGTTCTCCCTCGATATTAAAGTCAGCGAGGTGGTAGATCTGGTCAATGCGCCTTTTGTTTTGACATATGACCCTATTTTTACTGAGTTCGTTTCTGCGGTTGAGGGGAGTTTCCTCAAGCAGGGGGGCAAGCCAACGACATTCTCCAGCCGTGTTGATGCGGCCAGTGGGACATTGACGGTCAACCTGGCGCGCGGCGCCGGAAGCGGCGGAGTTTCAGGTGCCGGCAGCCTGGCTTCTCTTGTATTCCGGGCTAAAAACCAGGGGCCGGCTGGTTTTGGATTCCGCAGCGTATCGTTTAGCTCTGCCGATGGCCGATCGGTTACTGTTCTGCCGTTCAGTACTGCCATCGAGATTAAATAACTTCGTGACAAGCTCATGTTGAAAATTATGACGTCACGCAGAGGCGTCACCCTGGTTGAACTGGTTGTGTCGGTGACCATTCTGGCCATTTTGGCAGCAGTTGTGATGCCGCTGGCTCAGATGACTGCCCGCCGAAGCCGTGAGCTTGAGCTGAGGCGCAATCTTCGTACCATACGGACAGCCATTGACGATTTCAATAAGCGTTATGAGAAGTCCAGGAGCGAAAACAAACTGCCTGCCGTTCAGAACAAGTCCGGTTATCCAGCAACTCTGCAGGAGTTGGTGGATGGTTATGATTTCGGCGAAGTCACTCCTCCCAAGAGGAAATTTTTGCGGAGAATCCCCCCTGACCCGTTTAATCCCCCCAAAGGAAAGGAAGAACCTAAATGGGGCCTGCGCTCTTACAGCGACAAGCCTGATTCTACCAGTTGGGGGGGAGAAGATGTGTACGATGTCTATTCATTGAGTGAAGGAACCGCGATTGATGGGACAAAATATAATGAGTGGTAGCTCCCTGAAAACTCCTGCTTGTCATCCTGTGTGCAAGACGCGGGCACTATCCGTTGACAGACGGGGATTCACGCTGATCGAACTGATGATTGTGGTTTCGATCATAGGCATTCTTGCGGCCATCGCCGTCCCAAACTACCAGTGGAGCATCATCAAGGCCAGAGAAGCGGTCCTGCGTGAGAACCTCTACAACTTTCGTACTACGATCGACCAGTTCTACTCTGATCAGGGCAAGTATCCCGATTCGCTGTCCGAATTGTCGGATAAGAAATACCTGCGCGAGATTCCCAAGGATCCTTTTACCGGCAAGAACGATACCTGGGTAACGGTTGCGCCACCGCCGGAAGTATCCTCTCCGGGAACCGGCGGCAGCGGTCCTCTGGTCATGGGTGGTGCCACCCCTGTTACCGGCGGCGGCAGCGGTCCGGGCAATGTTTACGATGTACATAGCGGATCAAATCAGGTGGGTACCAACGGTACCCCTTACAACGAGTGGTAGCACTATGATACAGTTACACAATGTTTCGCTTTCCTACCAGAAGGATGCCACTGCCCTGCATGATGTCACCCTTAGGATTGAAAAAGGGGAGTTTGTATTTTTGACCGGGCCATCCGGTGCCGGCAAGACGACGCTGCTGCGGCTATTGTACGGAGCGCTGCATCCCACTCGAGGTCAGGTCTTGATCGACGGACAGAATGTATCCCGCATGACGCCGTCCCAGATACCTTGCCTTCGCCGCTCGATCGGAGTAGTCTTTCAGGATTTCAAACTGCTGCAGAATCGTACCGTATTTGAAAACGTGGCGATCACGCTGGAGGTATTGGGTTGGGGACGAGCCGATATCGGCAAAAAAGTCATGCATATCCTCAAGCAGACCGGCATGGAAACCAAAATCAATCTTACCCCCCAACGTCTGTCTGGCGGCGAACAGCAGCGTGTTGCCCTGGCACGCGCTCTGGTAAACGACCCCAAGATTCTGCTGGCGGACGAACCTACCGGGAACCTGGATGACGCCAACAAGAATCAGATACTGAACATATTCAAGGATGCCAATGTCCGCGGTACAACGGTTGTCGTTGCCACGCACGACCGGCGGTTGATTGAAAACAGCCATAAACGGCTGGTGACCCTCAGCAAGGGAGATATAGTTGAACAGCTGGAAAAAGAAGAAAACGGCTGCCTGTCAGCCATATAAACGTCCGACCTTGTCCGGTGACAGATTTGGGGGGCGATTCGGCTATTTTGTGAGCCGTGCCCTGATTAACGTTCGCCAGAACATGTTTGTTAACGTTGTAACGGTTGGAACCATTACCCTGGCACTTCTGATTGTCTCGTTGTTCCTGCTGGTGTTTGTAAACCTGGAGAATGCGGCTGAAAACTGGAGTGAGCGAGTTCAGGTGACGGTTTATTTCGATCGAGACCTGACCGCACAAGAACAGGCCGCACTCCGTACCAGGATCACAGCCATCCCTGGTGCCGCCCGCGTCAGTTATATTTCTCGCGAGGAAGCCCTCAAGCGCTTCAAGGGGAGGCTGCGTGGACAGGAAACCTTACTGGAGGGGGTCCGTCCCGAAATCCTGCCTACCTCCTTCGAGATTGCTCTCAAAAGTTCAAGTCGGGATACTCCCGGAGTGGAAGCTTTTGTATCCAATTTGAAAAGGGTTCCCGGCATCAATGAAGTTCAGTATGGTGAAGAATGGGTCAGGCGCTTCAATACTTTTTTGAATTTCATGAGGATGCTGGGGGCACTGCTGGGATCATTCCTGGTGATTGCAGTGGTTTTCATTGTCTCCAATACCATCAAGTTAACCATTTATGCCCGCCGCGACGAACTGGAAGTCATGTCGCTGGTCGGAGCAACTCGATTTTTCATCCAGGCTCCCTTTCTGATCGAAGGTGTCATCCAGGGTGCTCTTGGGGCACTGCTCTCCATGGCGCTGTTGGTTGGAATGTATCAGGCTTTTCTGCATAATGCTGGCAATTTTCTGACCTTCAACCCCGCTCCCTCCGGTCTGGCCTTTCTTCCGATGGAGTATGTGGGTGGGATTGTGCTGGCCGGTATCCTGCTCGGTTTCATCGGTAGCCTGACTTCTCTTAAACGATTCATCAATGCCTGAATGACTAAAACTTTTTTGTGCATACTGCTGGTGCTGGTCCCGGCGTCTTTAGCTTGGGCGGAAAACGCCAAGGACGAACTCAAGGGGGTCAGGCGGGAGATCAAGGCTCAAAAACGCCTGATCACCAAAACCCGCAAGGTGGAGGCGGTTGTCTCCACAGAACTGCTCGAGATTAATCGCAGCCTTGAAAAGAAACAGTCTGATCTGGGGATTCTGGACCGCGATTTGCGGGACGTTGAATCAAACCTTGAGCGGACCGGACAGTCCATCACTCGGGTAACGGACGAAGCTAACCGCAAGAAAACCGAAATCGAGCGACGACTGACCTCGCTCTATAAGGCCGGTGAACTGGGGGCTTTGCGAATGTTTTTCTCATCTGAGACTTTTCCCCAGATGGCGGAAAATATCCGTTACATGCGATCCATTCTTGAACATGACAAAAGGATTTTTGCAGAGTATAATCAAAAAATTGACGAGTTGCAGCAACTTAAGGCTGATCTGGAACGGGACGCGCTTAAAAAGGAGCGCATCAAAGAAGGTATCGCACTCAAAAAGCGTGAGATCGAACTGGAAAAGAGCAAGAAAGCCGCTTACCTGATTAAGGTGCGTCAGGATCGTTCAAGTTATGAAAAATCACTAAAAGAGTTGCAGGCCAATGCGGTTCGACTTCAATCCATGCTCGACAAACTGGAAGCACTCAGCCGGCGCAAGCTTTCGGCACGTCACGAAAAGCCTGGCGCCAAGCCCAAACCCCTGCAGGAATTACCGCCGGTACCCGACCGGGGATTTGCGTCCCAGAAGGGGCGTTTGTCCCTCCCGGTGCGCGGTGAGGTCATTGAGGCATTCGGCAAACACAAACACCCCGAATTTAATTCCTATACCTTCAGCAAGGGGCTGTCCATATCAGCTGGATCAGGGGCCGAGATCAGATCCATTTACGAAGGCAGCGTGATCTTTGCAGATTACTTCAAGGGTTTTGGTAATATGATCATAGTTGACCATGGCGGCGGCTATTTCAGTCTTTATGCACATGCTGCCAGGATCATGAAGAAAGTCGGAGCAGATGTTGCCAAAAATGAAACGTTGGCCACGGTGGGGGACACGGATTCCACCAAAGGCTCCATGCTTTACTTCGAGATCAGGCATCAGGGCAAGCCTGTGGATCCTGCCGGGTGGGTCAGGTGAAAGCCGGAACGTGACTCCTGTGGTCGAAGACGTACCAGCAATTATCAATAAGTACTTGAACCTGTAATATAAATCGCGGAGGCAGAAAGATGTTCACAAAGGGCAGTAAAAAGACACGGGTGATGGCGGGATTTGCGGTGGTTGTGGCTACTCTGGTTATCTTCATCGGCATCAGTTCGCAGCGGCACTGTGCGGCTGAAGGCAAGGGAAGCGACTACGAATCCATCGAGCTATTCACAGATGTCATGGCAATCGTCAAAAAAAGTTATGTGGAGGAAGTTGACACCAAGAAACTTGTCTATGGAGCGATTAACGGCATGCTGGCCTCCCTTGATCCCCACAGCTCGTTTATGCCCCCCGATACCTACAAGGAGATGAAGATCGACACAAAGGGCGCCTTCGGTGGCCTGGGAATCGAGATCACCATCAAGGACGGCATTCTGACGGTCATCTCTCCCATTGAAGATACGCCTGCCTTCAAGGCCGGCATCAAGGCCGGCGACCAGATATTCAAGATTGATGACAAGTTTACCAAAGACCTGAATATCAATGATGCGGTCAAGCGCATGCGCGGTCCAAAGGGGTCCAAGGTTGTTCTGACGATCATGCGGGAAGGTTTCGACAAGCCCAAGGAATTTCCGCTGCTGCGTGACATCATCCAGATCAAGAGTGTTCGTTCGCGCATGCTTGATAACGGATACGGCTATGTTCGTGTGGCCCAGTTTCAGGAAAAAACCGATGAGGACTTGAGTAAGGCCCTTAAGGCATTGCAGGAAGAGAACAAGGGGACGCTTTCCGGCCTGGTGCTCGATATGCGCAATGATCCGGGCGGATTGCTGGACCAGGCGGTCAAGGTGGCTGACCACTTCATCGAGGATGGCCTGATCGTCTATACCGAAGGGCGCGAAAAGGATTCCAAGATGCAGTTCTCGGCCAGAAGAGGGGGCAAGGAGCCGCACTATCCGATCGTTGTTCTGATCAACGGCGGCAGCGCCAGCGCTTCCGAGATTGTGGCCGGTGCTTTGCAAGATCATAAGCGTGCTGTTGTCATGGGAACACAGAGTTTCGGCAAGGGATCGGTACAGACCATCATTCCCCTGTCTGACGAATCCGGACTGCGCCTGACCACGGCCCGCTACTACACTCCCAATGGCCGTTCCATCCAGGCCAAGGGTATTACTCCCGACATCGTTGTGGATCAGTTGCAGCTGCCCAAGGAGAGCGAAAAGAAGGATGGGCTCCATCTGCGCGAGAAAGATTTGGAAAACCACTTTGAAAGTGACAAGGAAACTCCCAAAGAGAGCAAGAAGGAAGAAAAAAAGGATGAGGGCAAGGACAAACCGCTCTCGACCAAGCTTGAGGATAATCTGAAAAACGATTATCAGGTCATGCGGGCGCTGGACCTGCTTAAGGGGTGGGATATTCTCAAGAAGATAGGCAGCGTTAAATAAATTGAACAAATCCAGATCCAACAGTTATAAACAGAAACCGGGCGGCGGCAGATATGCCGCCCTTGCTGTTTTGGCAGTCATCATACTGGCTGTCGGCGGCTACCTGCTGTTTGGTCCCCGCAAGCAAGTCAGGACAGCGTTGTCGCCGGAAGTCTCCCGGCCAGTGGCACCAGTTTCGCCTGCTGAACCGGTTAAGCCTGCTTCTCAGGCTCCTGTGATAAAAAAACCTCACTTTGATGGGATGTCTGTATCTCTGCCTCCTAAAAAGCGGCTAAAACCTTCGCACACTGGTCAGGCTGTAACCCGTCCTAAACCCTTTGCTCAGGTGTCAGGTTCAATCGGCAAGGGACAACTGGCCGTGATTATCGACGACATGGGCACCAGTCTTCAGGAAGCCCGTTCCTTGGCAGCCATCGGTGTGCCCCTGACCTTTTCCATCATTCCCGGTTTGCAGAGTTTCCGAGAGGTGGCCACATTTGCTTCTGGCAAGAGTATCGAGACCATGATCCATATCCCTATGCAGCCCAAGGGGTGGCCCCAGCACCGTCTTGAGACCAACGGACTGCTGGTTTCGATGGCCGAGAGCGATATTTCTGAACGGCTGCGTGAATTTATGCGTGACATTCCCCAGGCGGTGGGTGCCAATAACCATATGGGGTCGGAATTCACCGAGCATGAGGATAAAATGCGGCCGGTGCTGGAGGCGCTGAAGGGAAAAGGACTCTTTTTTATCGACAGTGTCACCACGCCCCAGAGCGTGGCACCGCGTCTTGCCCGGGATCTGGGGCTGAAATCGGGCCGGAGGCAGGTTTTCCTGGACAACGAGCAAAACCTTGCTTATATCCGGGGACAACTCAGTCAGGCGGTACGCATGGCCCAAAAAAACGGCGGTGCCATTGCCATCTGCCACCCCCATCCTGTCACCATTCAGGCACTTGCGGCGCTCTTGCCGGGCCTGCATCAACAGGGTATTACTCTTGTGCCGGCATCGCGCCTTGTCAGATAGAAAAATTGGCGAACAAACTGAAAAAGCCCGCATCATTGCGGGCTTTTTTACTGCAGGTTGGAAGTATTGCTGGTGTTCAGGCAGTCTTAAGCGTCTCGCCAATTCTGGCCTGAAGCTGCTGCACAGCCCGATAGCGTTCCTCATGCAGTACCCGCTCCGGGTTTTGGGGGTCAACCGGATGCACGGCCAGCCAGCTACCTTCGCGCAGCTTACCCTCATACCCGGCCAGGGATTCATTCAGGAACAGATAAAGCCGGTCGTGAACTCCGTCAAACTCGCCTTCAGCAAAGCCGGTCATGGCCACCTCTTTCTGGAAAGCCAGTTCACCGGCATGGTTGAACTGTTTAAAGTCGAGTACATATGAATTCTCGCTGTCGCGCGGTATGAACAGGGAAACAGATTTGCCGGCCTTTTCCGCAATCACTGTTCGAGCCGCGCCATGGGCTTGGGAATCGTTGTATAGACCGTAAAGGGTGCCGCACAGCATGTCCGCAAAACAGTCGTTGTGCAGAAAACCCCGCATGGCCCGATCCGATGTCTCATAGTAGAAACCGCGTTCATCGGGTCGCTCCAGCAACGGCACCCCACAGATCAAACAGCGCTCAGCCAGTCCTTCCAGGCGGGCCAGATAAGACTCCTTTTTCTTCCCTTCCCTTTCTGATAACCACTGGGCATAGAGACAGGAACGGGATTCGGGTGTATTATCAAAGGTCCTCAATATGTCGCGGGTGATTTCGGTAAACTGGCTGTGTACCTCGGTGCCACGGGCATGGGTCAGGATCGGATAGATCTTTCCGTCCGGATTTGTATTAAGACTCTCCACCTTGGGACTTTTGGAGATGAATGAATCCATGCAGCGGTAGCCGCGGTTGGAGGCGAACGCCCGCAAAAGGGTCTTCTGATCCTTGAAAACACCGTCGAACTTGATGCGTTCGTCAACCAGGCAAGGTAAAAGGGCCAGCGATTTCTTGTCGATACCGCGTTGGTCGAACAGGGCAAAGATGTTTTTGCAATTTTCCAGGCTGGGCATGTCCTTGACCGGAATCAGTACCCGATCGGCGGCATAGAGCGCATTCTGGGTCAGGATGTTCAAATCGGGGCGGGTATCGATGATTACAATTCCGGATATTCCCGATTCAGCCAGCATGCGCGCCAAGGTCATCGGCCCCTTGAAACGATCATGGATGTCGCCAAGTTCGGTGGAAGAGGGGATATATCCAACTCCGTACTGGCCGACATGCACCAGTTCGGTAGCCTTGGTTCCCATTAGCAGTTCATGAACCGTGCCTCTCGGTTTTTGACCCTTTATCTCGAACATGTGGTCAACGGTGAAGTGGTTGTCGAACGATAGGATCGTAACCGGCAGGTCTTCACGCATGGCCTTCAGGTAGATGGCCAAGTTGGTGGCCAGGGTGGTCTTGCCGACCCCCCCTTTTTCGGATGAAATAGTGATTATATAGGGATAATTCTGCATTTCGTAAGACCACCGTCAGTGATTGAATTGCGGCTTTTCTGCCGTTTGGAACAATTGATACTAGTCAATTTGACTCCTGGGGTCAACCGGTTTGACACCCTTTTGGGGGATATGCTAGGGTGGTGCTACCGATGGATATCTTTTCCGAAAAAACTATTCTTACTGTCAGCCGCCTGACCGCTCTGCTGCGCAGTGTGCTGGAGGAAAATTTCGAGCAGGTATGGGTGCAGGGTGAAGTTTCCAATCTCTCGCAACCGTCATCCGGCCATCTCTATTTTTCCCTGAAGGATGCCGGCGCTCAGCTGCGCTGTGTCATGTTCAAGGGGGCCGCTAAAAATCTCAAGTTCCGGCCGGATAACGGCATGGGGCTTTTGGCCAGAGGGCGGATATCGGTCTATGACCAGCGCGGTGAGTACCAGCTGATCTGCGAATATCTGGAGCCGTCCGGCGTTGGCGCTTTGCAGATGGCCTTTATTCAGCTCAAGGAACGTCTCGCAAAGGAAGGTCTTTTTGATGAGGATCGCAAGCGGCCTATGCCCTCTTTTCCGCGCCGGGTGGGTGTTATTACTTCATCAACAGGTGCGGCCATCCACGACATTCTCAATATTCTCAAGCGGCGATTCGCTTCTTTGGAAATACTGCTTTATCCGGTGCGGGTGCAAGGGGAGGGGGCTGCCCAGGAGATTGCCCGGGCCGTTGATGACATGAACCGTCTGGGGCTGGCGGATATTCTGATTGTAGGGCGGGGGGGCGGTTCCCTGGAAGACCTGTGGGCTTTTAATGAAGAGGTTGTGGCCCGCGCCGTGTTCCGCTCTAAAATTCCGGTAATATCTGCGGTCGGCCATGAAACCGATTGGACCATCTGTGACTTTGCGGCTGATTTGCGCGCTCCGACACCTTCGGCGGCGGCAGAACTGGTAATTGCCAGCGCCGGTGAACTGCGTGCTCGGGTGGAGGCTTTGGGGCACCGTCTGCGCCTGGCCATGGAGACGCGGTTTTCCAGCCTGGAGGCGAGGGTTGCGTTGCTGCGCCGTTCACTGCACGACCCCTCAACCATGCTGGGGCATCTATCCCAGCGTGTGGACGACCTGTCCCAGCGAATGGAACTGGCGTTGCATAACCGCATTTCACGCCGGCGGGAGCAGTTTGTGCGTCTGGAAGGTTTGCTCATGCACCAATCACCAACCCGCCAAGCGGAACAGCTCAGGCAGCGCCTCACTCTGCTTTCCGCCCAGGCTGAGCGCCTTATGATACAGCGTCTGGACGGGACAAAACAGACCTTTGCGGCTGACGCTGCCCGCCTGGAAGTCCTTTCGCCGTTATCCACGCTTTCCCGTGGCTATTCCATTGCAACGCGCATGGTTGATGGTAGCGTGGTCAGCGCTGCATCCCAACTGACTGAAGGAGAACGCCTGCGGCTCTGCTTGTATTCCGGCGCTGCCGAATGTCGTGTCGAGGGGCTAATACTTGACGCCTAACAATGATTCTGTGATAATACTCAACTTTTTGAGGAACGTGTATGGCAACTGAAAAATTTGAAACATCCCTTAAAAAACTGGAAGAGGTTGTCCGCCGGCTGGAGGGGGGGGCGCTCTCTCTGGATGATTCGCTCAAGGCCTTTGAGGAAGGCGTCAAGTATGCCGCTTTCTGTTCCAAGAAACTGGATGAGGCCGAACGTCGCGTTGAAGTTTTGCTGAAACGCAAGGATGGCAGTTTCGAACGAAAACCGTTCGAAGAGGAAGAATAACTGAAAAGGATATTTCATGGATCTAAAGACATATCTCAAACAGCAGTGCACCCGGGTGGACGCTGCTCTGGACAGCTATCTGCCCAAGGAATGCGAGCTGCCTCACAGTCTGCACAAGGCTATGCGTTACTCGATCTTTGCCGGTGGCAAGCGGGTGCGCCCGATCCTGATGTTGGCGGCCTGCGAGGCGGTGGGTGGCGATACGGCACAGGCCATTCCGGCGGCCTGTGCCATGGAGATGATTCATACCTATTCTCTAATCCATGACGATCTGCCAGCCATGGACGATGATGATTACCGCCGCGGCAATCCCACCAATCACAAGGTCTTTGGCGAGGCCATCGCCATTCTGGCCGGAGACGCGCTGCTGACCGAAGCCTTCAAGCTGATCAGTTCACCCCGATTCGCAGCTGAAGTTCCTCCTGCTGCACGTCTGGCGGTGATTCATGAGATCGCCACCTGTGCTGGTTCCTACGGCATGGTCGGCGGTCAGGTTGTGGACATGGAAAGCGAGGGCAAACCGGATATTGATCTGCCAACGGTTCAGTATATCCATACCCACAAGACCGGTGCCCTGCTCAAGGCCTCGGTTGTGGCCGGTGCGCTTGTGGGTGGGGCTGACAAACCGAAACTGACTGCCATCACCCGTTACGGCGAGGCGGCCGGACTGGCTTTTCAAATTGCCGACGACATCCTCGACATTGAAGGCACCACCGAGGAGATCGGCAAGGACGCCGGCAGTGACGAGGCCCGCGGCAAGGCTACCTATCCGGCAGTAATGGGGTTGTCGGAGGCCAAACAGGAGGCCCAGGCCATGATGGACGAGGCCATGCGGGCGCTGGAGATCTTTGGCAGCGAAGCCGATCGTCTGCGGGAAATTGCAATGTATATCGTAAAGCGGAAGAATTGAAAGCGTAAGGATAAAATCAGGTGGTTAAATGTCTATTCTAGCTACGATAAATTCACCAGATGATCTGAAGCGCCTTTCGGCGTCCCAGTTGCCAATGGCAGCCAAAGAACTGCGCCAGCTGATCATCGAAACCTGCGCCAAAAACGGTGGACACCTGGCCCCCTCCCTGGGAGTGGTTGAGCTGACTGTCGCTCTGCACCGGGTATTCAGCACCCCCTATGACAAGATCATCTGGGATGTTGGGCATCAGGCCTACGCCCACAAAATCCTGACCGGCCGCCGGGACCAGTTCACCACCCTGCGCACTCTGGGCGGCATCAGCGGTTTTCCCAAACGGGCGGAATCATCTCACGACGCCTTTGACGTGGGTCATTCCTCGACCTCCATATCTGCTGCCACTGGCTTTGCCGTGGCCCGCGACCTGGACGGACGCAGGAACAAGGTACTGGCAGTGATCGGCGATGGCTCCATGACCGGCGGCATCGCCTATGAGGGCATGAATCACGCCGGCGCCCTTAATAAAGATCTGATCGTCGTTCTCAACGACAACGAGATGTCGATTGCCGAAAATGTCGGTGCCCTGTCCAATTTTCTCAGCCGTACCGCCTCCAGTGAATTTGTTTTTCGTTTCAAGAAGGATGTGGAGTCTTTCCTTGGGCGCTTGGATGGGCTTGGAAAGGGGGTGCTGCAGGTGGCCCGCAAGATGGAGGAGTCCTTCAAGGGTTTCTTTACTCCCGGCATGCTCTTTGAGGCCTTTGGTTTCGACTATATCGGTCCCATTGACGGTCACGACCTGCCCAAGCTTATCGAAACGCTGGAGAACGTGAAAAGGTTCGACGATGCAGTTCTAATTCATGTTCTCACAAAAAAAGGCAAGGGGTACAAACCGGCCGAAGACAACCCCTCCCTGTTCCACGGGGTAGGCCCGTTCGATATCGTCAGCGGAAAGGTACTGAAAGGGAAAGGGGGGGCTACCTCCTATACCGCCCAGTTCGGTTCAACACTATGCAAGCTGGCTGCGGAAGATGAGCGTGTCGTGGCCATCACCGCCGCCATGCCTGACGGCACTGGTCTGACCGGTTTTGCCAGGGAATTCCCCGATCGTTTTTATGACGTTGGCATTGCCGAGCAGCATGGCGTTACCTTTGCGGCCGGTTTGGCCGCCGAAGGGCTTCGCCCGGTAATTGCAGTTTATTCCTCATTTCTGCAACGTGCCTATGATCAGGTCTTTCATGATGTTTGTCTGCAGGACCTGGGAGTCACCTTTGCCCTAGACCGGGCCGGGGTGGTGGGTAATGACGGACCTACCCATCACGGTGTATTTGACCTGTCCTATCTGCGGCACCTGCCTAATATAACAATCATGGCGCCCAAGGATGAAAACGAACTGCAGCATATGTTGGCCACTGCCATCGATCTGGGACGGCCGGTAGCGGTGCGCTACCCACGGGGCAACGGTTATGGCGTCGCCCTTGACCAGAACATCAAGCTGCTCCCAATCGGACGGGCCGAACTGCTCCGTGATGGAAAAGAGTGTGCATTGCTGGCTTTGGGAACCATGGTGTATCCTGCCCTGGAGGCTGCCGAGCAGCTGGAGAAGCAGGGACCGGTCCGTCTGACGGTTGTCAATGCCCGCTTCGTCAAGCCGCTGGATGGGGAGCTGATTCTCGAACTGGCCCGCCGCTGCGGCTGCTTGGTCACTCTTGAGGAAAATGTCCTCCAAGGTGGTTTTGGATCGGCTGTACTGGAACTATTGGAAGAAAACGGACTTTCCGGGGTGCGGGTACTGCGCCTTGGCTATCCCGATCAGCCGGTCACCCAGGCCGAACAGCACGAACTGCGCAGCATGCTCGGGCTGGATACGGAAGGGATCGTCGCTTCGATCAGTGCTTTTTTGACACGCCCATGAGCTTTCATAGGCCGTGGTGACCTCATGCTAAAATCACTGTTTGCAGTCTGTCTGCTGCTGACCATTATCTCTTCTGTCAATGGAGCGACTGCCGAGCCTGTTGACAATGCTTCGCTCATGCATAGCGGCTACGGTCGCGAACTGCTGTTGCGCGGCGAGTATGAAAAAGGATTGGAACAACTGCGCCGCGCCTATCTGCTGTTTCCACTCAATCCCACCCTGAAGAATAATCTGGCCGAGGGGTATGCCGCCTTCGGTCACCAATCCATTAAACAAAAACGTTACGAACAGGCCGATGAGAACTTTGTCAAGGCCCAGGAGCTCTATCCCGAAGAAGGCACTTATGCCCTTTTGCGTGGAGTCTGCAATTATTATCTGAAAAGGTATGACGTGGCACGCCATGAACTGGAACAGGCTCGTCTAAAAAAAATCGATTCCGCTGAAGTTCTTTATTATCTGGGTCTGGTACGCTATGAGACCGATCATCGTCAGGATGCCGTGGAACTGTGGGAACAGGCACTGAAACTTTCGCCCGGACGCCGGGAGATAGCTGAGCTGCTGGAAAAATCCCGGCGGGAGATGGCCATAGAAGACGGTATGGATCGCAGCCACAGTTCCCGATTTGACTTGACTTACGATCCGGGTGTGGATGGTCTCTTTGCCCTGTCGATCCTGGATGTACTTGAACAGGCTGCCAACCAGGTGAATGCCGAATTGGGCTATTTCCCCGCTGCACGTGTGCCGGTAGCGGTCTACAAACGTGATGACTTCAAGACGGTGACCACTTCGCCCGATTGGTCGGGCGGCGTTTACGATGGTACAATCCGGCTTCCCTTTGGTGCGCTTAAAGAGATTACATCCCGGGTGCGGGGGGTACTGTTCCACGAATATGCCCATGTGGTGGTGTTCGAGTTTACCCGTGGCAACTGTCCGCTCTGGCTGAATGAAGGTATTGCCGAAATGTTCGGCCGCATGCAGTACAATCCGCCCATGGCTGAACTCGGTCGGGCTGCCCGCAAAAAGACCTTTGCGGATTTTCGCAGACTGGAATCCGGTTTTAGCTCCCTTTCCACAGCACAAGCCAGCCTGGCCTATCAGCAGAGCTATGCCTTGGTGAACTATCTGGTTACTGTCTACGGCTGGCATCGGGTAACGGGGATTCTTGACAATCTTGGTAATGGCATGAATATGGACGAAGCGGTCTCCCTGGCACTTAATGAGTACGGCCTGAACTATGACAGCATGGTGCGGGAATGGCAGGACTCAATCGTTAAGGAGGTAGCTGGGAAGTAGTCCTGGTTCTGCTCTCTGGCTGGTTATGTGCCGGTATCCTCCGGTGAAACGGTTCGGCAATCATGACCGCAGGAAGTTATTCTAAAATAATGCTTGCATACTGCGTGTCTAAATGTTAAATAATTTATCTTTCGTCGGGGAGTAGCGCAGTCTGGCAGCGCACCTGCCTTGGGAGCAGGGGGTCGCTGGTTCGAATCCAGTCTCCCCGACCATAGAAATAACAAGGGCTTGCACGGATCGGTGTGCAGGCCCTTTTTAGTATTGTCCAGTGGTTGATACTCAAAACCGGCAAAAGCTTTGCTCTGTGAATACGCAGTTTCAATCCGGTGATGCCAGGACTGAGCATAGATGCTGACCCTCCTTTTACTCTTTACATTCCAACAGTTATTATTTATTCTGCAATATTGACTTTCTACTGCACCCCCAAGGAATTACATGGATATTAGCAGACTCCGCAATTTTTCCATAATTGCCCACATTGACCATGGCAAATCAACTCTGGCTGACCGTCTGCTGGAATATACCGGCACACTTTCCGAACGGGAGAAGCAGAATCAGTTCCTGGACAAGATGGACTTGGAACGCGAGCGCGGCATCACGATCAAGGCTCAGACCGTGCGGCTTAAGTACCGCGCCGATGACGGTAAGGATTACGTGCTTAACCTGATCGATACTCCCGGGCATGTGGATTTTACCTATGAGGTTTCCCGTTCGCTGGCAGCCTGTGAAGGCGGTCTGCTGGTGGTGGATGCCTCCCAGGGGGTCGAGGCCCAGACCTTGGCCAATGTCTATCTGGCCCTGGACATCAATCTGGAAGTATTTCCGGTTCTGAATAAGATCGACCTGCCGGCGGCCGATCCGGAGCGGGTCAAGCTGGAGATCGAGGAGATTATCGGAATCGATGCCCATGACGCAGTGCTGGCCAGCGCCAAGGAGGGCATCGGCACCCACGAGATTCTGGAGCAGATCGTCAGGAAGATTCCACCCCCCAAGGGTGACTCCCAGGCGCCGCTCAAGGCGCTGTTGTTCGATTCCTGGTACGACCAGTATCAGGGGGTTATTATCCTGGTGCGCATCTTTGACGGTACCCTCAAAAAAGGGGACAAGATCCAGCTCATGGCCACCAACAGCTCTTTCGAGGCGCTTAAGGTTGGGGTGTTTGCCCCGATCATGGTCGAGGTGCCTCAGTTGACGGCCGGAGAGGTCGGTTTCGTGATTGCCGGCATCAAAGATGTGGCTGATGCCAAGGTCGGTGATACGGTGACCCTTCTCAATCGGCAATGTGAGGTGCCGTTGGATGGTTTCAAGGAGGTCAAGCCGATGGTGTTCTCCGGTTTGTACCCCATCGATACTGTCCAGTACGAGCAACTGCGCGATGCCTTGGCCAAGCTGAAGCTGAACGATTCGTCCTTCTCCTTTGAACCTGAGACTTCGGTTGCCCTCGGCTTCGGTTTTCGCTGCGGCTTTTTGGGGTTGCTCCATATGGAAATCATCCAGGAGCGTCTGGAACGCGAATTCGGCCTGGATCTGATCACAACCGCGCCGACGGTTGTCTACCGGGTTCACCGTGTCACTGGCGAGGTGCTGACTATCGAGAGTGCCAATCAGTTGCCGGAACTGCAGCATGTTGAATACCTCGAAGAGCCTTTCATTCTGGCTCACATTCATGTCCCCAACGACTTTGTGGGAGGTGTTCTGGCGCTGTGCGAGGACAAGCGCGGCGTACAGCGGGAAATCAAGTATCTGACTCCGACCCGCGTAATGATAATCTATGAAATGCCGTTGAACGAGATTGTGCTTGATTTCTACGATCGTCTGAAATCTATAACCAAGGGCTATGCTTCTCTGGATTACGAGCATCTCGACTATCGCCGCAGCGAACTGGTTCGGATGAACGTAATGATAAACGGCGAGGTTGTTGATGCTCTTTCGCTGATTATTCATCGTGACAAGGCCTACTTCCGCGGCCGCGACCTGGTGTCAAAGATGAAGGAGTTGATTCCTCGCCAGATGTTTGAGGTGGCCATTCAGGCTGCCATCGGTAACAAGGTGATTGCCCGGGAAACAGTCAAGGCCATGCGCAAGGACGTTCTGGCCAAATGTTACGGCGGAGATATCACCCGCAAACGCAAATTGCTGGAGAAGCAGAAGGAAGGCAAGAAACGCATGAAAAATGTCGGTAACGTGGAATTGCCCCAGGAGGCTTTCCTCGCGATTCTAAAGGTTGAATAGGCACGGTTTTTTTTAGATCTGTCGGGTTGAAACGGTGCTTGCAGTTAAACTATTAAAGGAACTTTCATGAACAAAAATACCGAAATTCCGTTGAAAACACCTGCTTCTTGTGGTGGTGATAGTCAGATTTCATGTGAGCCGATCAAGAAAAAGAGCATTGTACGGGAATATGCAGAATCAATCGTAATTGCAGTTCTGCTGGCCTTGGTCATCCGTACCTATCTGGTACAGGCCTTCAAAATTCCATCCGGGTCCATGGAGGATACACTGGCCATCGGCGATCACCTGTTGGTAAATAAATTCATTTACGGTACCAAAATACCCTTTACTGCTACTTCGGTTGTCAAATTGCGGGATCCGCGCCAGGGTGATGTAATTGTTTTCGAATACCCTGAAGATCCTAGCAAGGACTTCATCAAGCGGATTGTAGGTACACCAGGCGATGTGGTTGAGGGCAAGGACAAGAAGATTTTTGTAAATGGCAAGCCTTATGAGAACCCCCATGAAGTTCACAAGGAAAAGGAGATTATCCCCAAAGAGATGAATCCCAGGGATACTTTTGGTCCGCTTACTGTGCCGACTAATTCCTATTTTGTGATGGGGGACAATCGCGACCGTTCCTATGATAGCCGTTTCTGGGGTTTTGTGACCCGTGACAAAATCAAGGGACTGGCATTCATAAAATACTGGTCGTGGGATCGTGACAAGTTCAGACCACGACTAGGCAATATCGGCCGACTGATTAACTGATTTATATATTCTTATTTCTCACGTGGAGGCTTGTATGGATACTCTGGGCAACTGGAAGCGAACACATTACTGTGGCGATCTGACGGCGAAGGATATCGGCCGTGAAGTTATTTTGATGGGGTGGGCCCTGCGTCGGCGCGACCATGGTGGTCTGATCTTTATTGACTTGCGCGACCGCGAGGGCATTGCCCAGATCGTTTTTGATCCCGAAATTAATGCCCAAAGTCATTCTGTGGCCGAGGCGGTGCGCAGCGAGTTTGTCCTGGCTGTCAAGGGTAAGGTTATTCCTCGCCCCGAGGGAACTGTTAATCCCACTATGAAGACCGGTGAAGTCGAGATTCAGGTCAGTGAGTGCAAGTTGCTCAACCGCTCCAAACCGCTGCCATTCATGTTGGATGAACACAGTGACATCAATGAAAATATCCGCCTCAAGTATCGTTATCTTGAT
>DBMM01000037.1:66828-68949 GCA_002298925.1 Geobacter sp. UBA698
GTTTTATTGAGTTGGAGACTCCTTTTTTGACAAAGTCCACACCGGAGGGAGCTCGCGACTTTTTGGTTCCATCCCGCATCAACCAAGGCAATTTCTACGCCTTGCCTCAATCGCCCCAGATCTTCAAGCAGATTCTGATGATCTCCGGGTTCGATCGCTATTTTCAGGTTGTGCGCTGTTTTCGTGATGAGGATCTGCGGGCCGACCGCCAGCCGGAATTTACCCAGATAGACTGCGAGATGTCCTTCATTGATCGCGAGGATATCATTACAGTGATGGAGGGTCTGATTGCCCGTATTTTCAGGGAAGCTAAAGGCATTGACATTCAACTTCCTGTGGAACGTATCACCTATGCTGAGTCTATCCTTCGATTTGGAGTGGACAACCCTGACATGCGCTTCGGCATGGAGTTGTGCGATCTGACCGACATCGTCAAGGGTTCCGGTTTTAAGGTGTTTGCCGAGACAGCCGCCAATGGTGGCGTCATTAAGGGAATTAATGCCAAGGGCTGTGCCCGTTTCTCCCGCAAGGAGATCGATGACCTGACTGAATTTGTCAAGATTTACGGCGCCAAGGGATTGGCTTATGTCAAGATCGAAAATGGTGAATGGCATTCGCCTATTGCCAAGTTTTTTACCGAGCAAGAGATTGGAACCATGAATAACTCCTTTGCTGCTGAGGAGGGGGATCTTTTGTTTTTCGTGGCCGACAAGCACAAGGTTGTCAATGATTCGCTCGGTAAGCTGCGCAATCAGCTGGCCTCCATCCTTAAGCTCACCAGCCGGGACGACTATCGTTTTGTTTGGATTACCGACTTTCCGCTGCTGGAGTGGGATGAGGAAGAGAATCGCTGGGCAGCCGTACATCATCCCTTTACAGCTCCCATGGACGAGGATCTTCCCTTTGTTGAGTCTGATCCAGGTCGCTGCCGCGCCAAGGCCTACGACCTGGTATTGAACGGCAACGAGATCGGCGGCGGTTCCATCAGGATTCATCAGGAACAGGTACAGTCGCTGATGTTCAAGCTGCTTGGCCTTTCAGAAGAGTCTGCCCGCAGCAAGTTCGGTTTTTTACTGGATGCCCTGGAATTTGGCACTCCCCCCCATGGCGGCATCGCCTTTGGTATGGATCGCCTGATTATGCTGTTGACCGGCAGCGATTCAATCCGCGACGTTATCGCGTTCCCCAAAACCCAGAGAGGCACCTGCATGATGTCCGAAGCGCCATCGCCAGTTGAGACCAAGCAACTACGCGAATTGGGGATCCGTCTGGCGGAAAAACAGGGTTAAACCCCTCCGCATGGGGGCTCGTCTCGCACTGATAATGCTTTTGGCCAGTTTGGTGCTGGCAGCCTGTTCTTCACCGGCACCAAACTGGCGCAGCAGAGCCTCAATCCTGGTCGAAAATCTGGGGCGTAATGGCGCTCCAACTCTTCTTCCGCAGGAGTATCACAATCTGGTTGAAACCTTTGAGCATGGTGAAGCGGTATTTCATGTTAAAGGTGACGGCGAATCGGCGGATTCCTTTTATCTGCTGGCTCTTCAGAAGGGTGCTGTACTGAATGCTGAACTAAAGTTCATCAAAAATAAGCAACTTGAAGAGCAGAGGCGTTTAGCAGCTGAACAGGCGGCACTCCTCGAGGAAAAACGACTGCTCCGAGAGGCTGCCGCTACCGAAGAAAAGTTACGGCTGCAGGAACAACTGCGCAGGCAGGCCCAGGAGGCGGCGGTAAAGCGGAGCGTTTCTGTCGTTCACGAAACAGCTCCACAGCCGCTGCCAAACGCCTATACGGTTCGTCGCGGCGAAACTCTTCCCCAGATTGCAGCGCGCGCAGAAATTTACAACGACTCATCCCTCTGGCCTCTCATCTATCGAGCCAACCGGGATCAGATCCGAGACCCCAAACAGCTGTGGCCGGGTCAGAGTCTAAAAATCCCCCGCCATTTATCACGTGAAGAACTGATTGAAGCCAAACGTTACTCAGGGCGAAAATAATAGCGCGGAGCGCTGCGCGCGCTCATTGGCTCTTTGCATAAAGTTTATGGAATGTCGTCCCTGTGCGCTCCAGCACCGCTTCCACTCTTATTGAATCGATATATCTCACTCACCCCCCACATTCAT
>DBMM01000100.1:0-2596 GCA_002298925.1 Geobacter sp. UBA698
GATGCCGATCACGGCGCTTTTCACCACCCGGACCGGCTTGCCTCCCTGGTCGATGTTGATGGTTTCCACACCATGCAGAAAATTAGCTGCCACTGGTTGCCTCCTTTTTGGTTTGGGGCTTGGGCGGTTCCTGGGCCGGGGGCTCTTCGGTCTGAACTTCGGTCAGGAATCCCTGGGCCACCAGGGTCTTTACGTAATCGTTATTTGCAGGCAGCGGGATATCGCTGCCGGGGTGCAGCATCACCTCGCGGCCAACTGCGTCAGCGCCCCCTGAATCAGGGGAGGGGGCCAGGGTAACTCCCGAGAGCGGGCCGCTGTAGCGGTACGTGGTATCCTTTTTCGCCATGTCTATGGCACCTCCGTGGTTTGATTGAGTTGTTCGTCTCTCGCGGTGATCCGCGCGAGCAACGGGGCCTGTTCTTCCTCCAGTACCTCGATGTTGAGGCAGGTGGTCCTGAAGGTGACGGCGTACTGCCAGAGCCGCTGATTCCTGTTTCTGATGTTGCCGGTGGTGCGGGTGATGAATTCCTCGGCCACCGGTGTCAGCTTGCGGCGGCAGTGGGGCGGGGTAAAGCCGGTGAGCGCCACCCTGACCGCTTCCAGGTAGGAATAGAGGCCGCCCTGTTTGCCCTTGCCGCGCAGGCTCCACAGGGCCAGGGTGATTTCCCAATGCATGTCGCGGTCCTGGACCACCATGGCGGCGTCTTTGGTGATGCCGTAGTCGGCGTCCGAGTAACGAACCAGGAGCGCTCCCACCGGGTGGGTCGGTTCGTAGACTTCCGGATTGTCCGGGTAGGGCTGCACCAGGATCGTCGGCAGCTTGGCCTTCAAGCGGTCGAGGATGCTGTCCTCGATAGGGGTGAGAAAATCCATGGTATGTCCTCTACCGTCCCGTTCCAATTCCAAATCAAAGCGCTATCTTCGTTGGCTTCGTCGAAGGCTCCTCAACGTACTATCTGTACGCCTTCGTCGCCTTCTTCCTCGCCGCCTTGATATCATCTTCGATTTGAAACCGGAAAAAACCGGTCCAGCGCCCTGTTGTCGAAAATGCGGTCGGCGGCTGTTTTGCTGGTCCTGAAAAAGCCGGTCGATCCGGACTCTTCTCCCGATGAAGCGGGCGGGAGCGTGGCAACGGAAAGCGTGGCCAGCCCTTTTTGAATATCCCGCAGCCAGGCCACAGCCTCCTTGGCCGCCCTGGTAACATCCTCCGGCACTGCTCGGTCAGGCAGGCAGCCATAGATGCGGGCGATGGCCATATCCTCGGCATATCCGGCCAGCTCGGGCGGTATATCGGACAAGGGCAGGGCATAGCGCCCCCGGAGATACCCGTCGATAATGCCGTCCACCCGCCCGATCTCGCGGTTGATCACCCCCAGGTCGGGGGCTGTTTCCGTGCCGTCCGGTTCCTTGATGGTGAGGCCGATCAGCAACTGCGTGCCGTATTTTTCGATGAGGATCTCCGGGGTGGTGTACATACAAACCTCAATTCGTCAGTGCCATCACGCCACGACTTCGGCATCGCAAATGCCGTCCACATTGACCACCGGCAGCGGTTTGGATTCGGCTACCAACTGGTAGCCGCTGGGGTTCTTGGTCTCAATCGGCTTGATGAAGAACGGCATCGGCTCCAGGTTGCCGTCCAGATCGTCGATTGCGGCATAGGGCATGATATGCCCGGCGTCCAGGGCGATCATCTTGACGACCTTGTCGCCTACCGCAGGCAGATAGGCTTTGGTCTGAGGGTTGTAGTACAGTTCGGCACGGCGCTTGATCAGGAAGCCTCCGACGTTGATGCCCTGGTCGGTGATCTGGATGTTGATCTTGGCCGTGGTGGTGGACTTTTCGCAGATCTTGTACAGGGCGATGTAGGCTGATTTACCCGCCCACACCTCGATGGTGCCGCCGAATCCCTTCTCCTGCAGCTTGAGCTGCATTTCCGTGAGCAGCTCGAACACATCGGCGGTCTTGCAGTCGGCGGCGTCCCACAGCTTGGCCGGGGTAGCGGTCTGGATTGCGCCGTAGTTGATGTCATAGGTTTCGAAACCACCGCCTTCGAGCTGCACCGGCCATTGCAGTCGGCCGGTCAGCGATACGGCGCACATGGCCTCGGTCGTGGCGCGGACTATATCCCGCAGATAGGAGGTTTTTCCCTGAGCCCAGACATTCAGGCTTCCGGCGTTGGTTTGATACAGCTTGAGGTTGTTCAGGTCCGCACCGGTTACCGCGATGTCGGGGTGAATCGGAAACGGCTCATAGAAATTAGCGACTCCGGTTCCGCCGGGAACGGTGATGGAGCGCCCGCCACGGCGGCCCAGGGGCATGGCCTTGGCAACGGCCCGGATAACGTCCTCCCCGATCAGCGGGCCAGGCTGCTGGGGGCGGTTTTTGAAGATCGTGTCCTGGACAACGGTGTAGACCGGCCCCAGGCTGACCAGGTACTGGATGATTGCATCGCGGGTAAACAGACCACGGATGTTGTACATGTGAAGTTCTCCTTGAGAAAAAGTTGTTATTTCAGTTTCAAATCAAAATCAGAATGAGCCTCTTGCAGAAGCCCTGGAAAGCGGCTTCCCCTCCCTTGACGGGAGGGGGCTGG
>DBMM01000100.1:2638-4150 GCA_002298925.1 Geobacter sp. UBA698
TTTGACTTTTGCAAGAGCCTCGAATTACACCGGATAAATGCCGTGCGCCTGAAGCAGCATCAACAAAGTGTTTGAGGGCGCCGACGGGTTGCTCTTGCCGATTTTCAGCACGGTTGAATCCACGGTGCCGTGGGCCACGTAGAGGCCCGATCCGCTCAAGGCGGTGTCGGTCTCTTCGTCCAGCACCCCGTTTACGGCGGTGGTGTATCCGGCGTTTATGGGCGAAGCATTGACGACGTTGGCGTTGAACGACAGCGTCATTTTGCCGCTCCTGTAATTGATGGTCCCGCTGCCCCCGGCGGAACCGGCCAGCCGTCCGCTGACGTCGTCCACAAATGTTTCAACGCCGTCGCTTACTGAAACCGTACCCGGTTCAACGGGGAACGCCGCCAGGGTAATGGCGTTGAAATTCTTGGTCGTGCCGTTGCCCGTGCCGATTGTCTCGGACGTGACGATTGCCAGTGGAACCAGTTCGGCCGAAGCGTTGCGGGTGAGTAAAAGGCCGGTGGGATAGACGCCGTCATTGGCCTTCAACACTCCCGCCCGTATCACCGGGTCATGCCCAAGGGTTCGCGCTCGTTCTTCGTTACGGCTGAAACTGCCGATTTTGCCATTCATGGTTCATCCTCCTGATTGTGTGGGTTAGACATGCCGGGATATATCAACCGCTACTTTCGACGTGGCATCCGGATCTCCCGCCCGGTCGTGGGTGGCGTATTCTCCGAAGGAAACCACTTCGGGCAGCGCCTTTAGCTGCTTTTTGTAGTCATCCACCGCAGAGACGGTTGTGCGCTCGCCCCCCTCTTCGAACATGACCGGTTCCGCGTTCACCAGAGCCATCATGTGGCTGACGGTGGCTTCACGCGCTCCTTCGCCCACGCGCTTCTGCATCTCGGGTGTCATCAGGAATTCCCTGAACTCCCTGCGCAAGCCTTCCTCTCTTCCGGCCATGAAGCCTTTGTTAAGTTCGACGAGCCGGGTTTCGAGACCCTTGATGGTTTCGCCGAACTGCTGTGTTGCCGCTGCCACCGCTTTGGTGACGAGTTCCTGTACCTCTTCAGGTTTCATCTTTTCCTCCTTGGGGTCGTTGAAACAATTATCCATGCCTTCTGTTTCCTGTTCGGGCGGCGGAGTCATGAGGTCCTGGACGTCCCAGGATGAAATGATGCCGTCGGCTTTTTCAGTGCCTTCTTTCTCGATCAGGTAATCGCGCATGCGCATGACGATCCGTCCCAGGGTGGTCATGCGCCAGTCGCTGAATTCGTAGGTGACGGACTCTTCACCGCTCCTGAAAACATTGGCCAGCCCCTTGACCGCCGGGGGCATGCCGCCCAGAAATCCGATGTGGCGCAGGGTCAGGTCGGGATAGAGGCTGATGGAGCGTTTCTTGTAGGTACCGGCCTTGACCAGTTCCTCGAATTCGGGCATGACTTCCTTGAGCTTGGCGTAGAGCAGCTTGCCCTCACGCTTCAAGCACTCGACCCAGCCGAATGCCGGGGAGTTGCTTTCCGG
>DBMM01000104.1 GCA_002298925.1 Geobacter sp. UBA698
TGAGGGGGTCAAACGCTGATGAATGATATCCAAAACCCTCTCAAACGCTGGCGGTTCAGTCACCCGGGGGCATTTGCGGGGCATTGCGCTGCCATAAAGCTGGCAAGCCTGCTGGTGCTGGCGCTGATCGGCTGGCTTGACTATATCACCGGCTATGAATTCGGTTTCTTCATATTTTATTTCATTCCGGTTGCCATCGCTGCCTGGTATTGCGGCCGCTGGTCAGGTATCGAGATTGCAGTCGGCTCCGCCATAGTCTGGTATCTGTCCGACAAATATACCCATCACCCCTATTCGCACTCCTACTTCATCTACTGGGAGATGTTCATGCGCATGATCTCATTTCTCACCACAGCCATGACCCTTTCCCGCATCAGGGAAATGGTTCTGAATGAGGAACGCATGCTGGCCGAGCTCTTGTCTGTCAGGCAGGAACTGGACCGGATCAGAAATGTTTCCGATGATGGGATGCAATGATCCCTTGAAGACATGCCGGCGGTTTCAAGGCCGTCTTGGTTCCGCTGGCCTGCAACGGGCCATCGGGATTTCACATTTGTTCATCATAGCCGCTGGCCGACGTAATCTTTTACTTGCTTCCAGGTAGGAATGAATCAGATTCCAACTCCCCCCATCGTCCCCCATAGCAATAGTCACAACCATGTCCGAAAATGGCGAGCGCAGATATCCCGCGGCATGCTATGCTCTGATTGTCGGAGCCAAAACCCGCTGAAAGGGGCAGGGTATGCTGCTGGACCTCTCAAACTGTTATAATGCTCTGCAGGCACGTGATTCGCGCTTTGACGGGCGCTTCTTTTTTGGTGTCGCCTCCACCGGCATATACTGCCGGCCGGTGTGCCGCGCCAGGACCCCGAAAGCTGAAAACTGTTCCTTTTATGCCAGCGCCTCCGCGGCTGAGGCGGCCGGTTTTCGTCCCTGTCTGCGCTGCCGGCCCGAACTGGCGCCTGGGGTGGCCCGGGTGGATGCAGAGGCGCGGCTGGCACGGCTGGCGTCAGAGCGGATCGAGGCGGACGGTTTGTCGGATCAGACCATCGCGGGACTGGCGGATTCACTGGGCATTTCCGACCGTCATCTGCGGCGGGTGTTTGTTCGCGAGTACGGGGTCGCACCCATAGCCTGGCTCCAGACCCAGCGCTTGCTGATCGCTAAACAGCTGCTGACCGAGACTTCGCTGCCTGTCATGCAGGTGGCCATGGATGCCGGATTCGGCAGTGTCAGGCGTCTGAATGCCCTTTTCCGTCATAAGTACGCCCTCACACCGGCGGATTTTCGCAGAACAACGGGAACTGAACATGCGCCGTCCGAATCCATTACGCTGTCGCTGGCCTACCGCCCCCCCTTTGCCTGGGAAACCCTGCTTAAGTTTGTGGGTGAGCGGGCAATCCCCGGCGTTGAACACGTTGACTCTTCCCGTTATCGCCGTACCGTGGTGATCACCCGTAAAGGCGCAGCCTGGCGGGGGTGGATCGCGGTTGCCAATTGCCCGGAGCGGCATATGCTGACAGTCACCCTTTCTGCCTCCCTGTTCCCGGTCGTCAATCAGGTGCTGACTCGGATCCGGTTCCTGTTCGATCTGAATTGCTCCCCGCACGAGATTCAGGAAAAACTGGGCAGCATGCGGATCGGGGATGACATGCTATTTGAGCCCGGCCTGCGGCTGCCCGGCAGTTTTGATCCGTTTGAAATGTCGGTACGGGCCATTCTCGGCCAGCAGATCACGGTGCGGGCCGCCCGCACCCTGGCTACGCGCATGGCAACGTATTTGGGGGAACCGCTTCAAACTCCCTTCAAGGAATTGAACGTGACATTCCCGACCATCGAGCGGATCTGCGCGTTGGAAGAGCCGATTGAAGACCATTTGGGGCCGCTGGGAGTCATCGCAACGCGCGCCCGCTCCATCCGGGCGCTGGCGGAGGCGCTCAGGCAGGGTGTGATCCGCCTGGGTCCGGGAGCCGACCCGGAACGGGAGATGGCCGGTCTGGCCGCCCTGCCGGGATTCGGCCCCTGGACCGTGCAGTATCTGGCCATGCGGGCATTGGGGTGGCCGGACGCCTTCCCCCACACGGATTACGGCGTAAGAAAGGCGCTCGGAAATCTGCCTGCCCGGGAGATTCTGGCGCTTGCCCGGAATTGGGCTCCCTGGCGCTCCTATGCCACCCTGAGCCTGTGGAATCATCTTTCTGCCGATTAATTCACTGCTTAAACTTTTAGAGGGGGTCTGCCATGAAGCGTGGCTGCAGTATCCGGACACCGCTGGGTGACATGATTGCGCTGGCGGAGCAGGATGCCCTGTGCGGGTTGTGGTTCGTCGGCCAGAAACATGCCCCGGAAAATTCAGGGGAGTGGCTGCGGGATCCGGATCATCCGGTTTTCACGGAATTGCGTCGGCAGCTGGAGGCCTATTTTGCCGGGACGCTGCGTGAGTTCGACCTGGCGCTGGCTCCCCAGGGGACTCCCTTTCAGCTGGCGGTCTGGTCGCTTTTGCGGGCCATACCGGCCGGGGAGATCACCAGCTACGGCGCCTTGGCCCGGCAGCTGGCAATGCAGCGTGAAGGGCGCCTGCCCGCGGCCCAGGCGGTGGGGGGCGCCGTGGGGCGTAATCCGATTTCCATTGTGATACCCTGCCACCGTGTGGTGGGGGCAGACGGCTCCCTGACCGGCTACGCCGGAGGGCTCGACCGCAAAACGGCCCTGCTGGCTCTGGAAAAAGCCGGAATCCTGCCCACTGCGGCTGCCTGAATAGTTAAACTTTTTCTTGACAGCAGGCCTTTCATTAGCTATTAAATGAAAACGGTTATCATTATCAGTGCAGGGGGGGTGGTCTATGGCCGATACTGGCAAAAGGAGGGCGGAGCGTGTTGATCAGCCGCATGTCGCCCGGCTTGACACACTCGAAGGTCTTCGGCCGAAGTGGCAGGAACTTTCACGACGTTTTCCCGATGACCGTGACTGTCTGGCCTCGTTCCTGGTGCTGGAAGCGGCGGAAGTTCTGGAAGGGGTGAAGCCGGCAAACCTGGTGAACGTGGCCAACAAACGGCGCCAGTGCGGAAGAAATCTGTATGCACTCTGGAAAACACACGGCCCGGCCCTGCTGCGGGGGAGCGGACTGGAGGCCAGGGAACTCGTGGATCGCGGCAATTCCGTGCTTCTGCTCTTGTACCGCTCGGACGCACTCAGGCAGCTGCTGGCCCGCAAAAGCGTTGCCATCATCCTGCGCAAAGCAGGCTACCGTGAACCGGCCGATCTTGAGAATACTCTGGCTGAGCTGCGGTCACGGCTGACGGGAGAGGGTTTCCCCCATGAAATTGGCGTATTTCTCGGCTACCCCCTCAAGGATGTGATCGGCTTCATGGGGTGGGCGCAGCTTCCCTTTACCTGTCAGGGGCCCTGGAAGATCTTTGGGGATCCCGGCGCGAGTCTCAGGCTGGCTGAACTCCACCGGCACAGTCGCTGCAAGGTGTCACTCCGCTTGTCAGCCAGTGACTGTCCCCGCGAATGTCTACAGCTGAAATCGGTTGGGAGCGGTGTCGGCCTGTTATCTGGCGACAGTTTTTATTGTCATTAACATGATAACGAATATCAATATCTGATACAGCAAGGCGGCTGACAAACGTCAATCAAGCCGCATATAAACCAGGGAGGGAGAGTAAAAAATGAGATGTATCCTGACGGCAGTAACAGTTGGTGTTCTCGCAATCGGCAGCACGGTCCACGCGGCAACCATCGAGGAGCTGCAGCAGCAGCTGCAAGAGCTTAACGGCAAAGTGCAGGAGCTGCAGACGCAGAAGAAGAGTGAGTCAGAGTCAGCTGACGGCGGCTATCTGAAGAAGGTCTGGGGTTCCACCAGGCTCAGCGGCTACGGAGAACTGGAGTATATCTTCAGGCGCGACAATGGCAACGGCAACGGTGGCAACACGCTCGACCCGCACCGGGTCGTGCTTAACGTCACCTCCGAACTGGCCGACTGGATCGGTTTCAACTCGGAACTGGAATGGGAGCATGGCGGCAGTGATGGCGGCGCAGACGGCAGCATCTCGGTGGAGCAGGCCTATCTCGATTTCAAGTTTGCGCCGGCGTTCAACGTTAAGACCGGTGTCATGCTGAACCCGGTGGGCGCCATCAACCAGAACCATGAACCGGTCAACTTTTACTCGTCTGCCCGTCCGGCTCTGGATACCTACCTGATTCCGAGCACCTGGCAGGAGATGGGGGTCGGCATTCACGGTGCTCTTCATCCAAAAGTCGATTATCAGCTCATGGCGGTCACCGGCCTCGACGGAACTAAATTCGACGGGGAAAAGGGACTGCGCGAAGGGCGCCAGGGGTTCGGCAAGGACAGCAACCGCAACTTCGCCGTGACCGGACGGCTGGACGTACGGCCGGTCACGAACCTCGCCACCGCTGTCTCGTTTTACTCCGGGAATTCGGCCCCCAGCGGCAGCCCGACGGCCTACACGACTCTGCTGGTTTTTGACGGCAAATATCGCTACAGCGATTTTGAAATCTCCGGAGAATATGCACACGTCTATCAGGACAGGCCAGAAGTGCTCAATACAGAAATCGGTCGGCACATGTCAGGCTACTGGGTAGAAGGGGCCTGGCACGCTCTGCCCCAGGCGCTGAAAAAGGGCAAGCTGGCCAATGCCGATGCGGTCCTGTTTGCACGCTATTCGGAGCTTACTACCCAGGATGGGGGCGCGGTTGAGGCGAGCAAGACCAGCGGCAGGTTTGACCGCAACTACACAACGGTCGGCGTATCGTTCATGCCGGTACCGTCGGTAGCCATCAAGGCCGATTACCAGTTTTTCGGCGATCACCGTTCCGGAAGTGAACTGGCGCTGGATAATGACAAGTTTCAGGTTACACTGGGCTTCGTTTTTTAGCAGGACACGCTAATCAGGGGACTGGCCGCTCTGGCCGGTCCCTTTGATATGTGCAGGCGATTTGCCAATCTCCGCCTGCAGCGTTGATGCTCTTTAGGACCAGAGGGGGCTGTCAGGAGTGTTTTCGGGGAAAGGCCGGCGCTTAAAAAACAATACCTATTTTGGGGGGAAAAGTTTATAATTTAAAAGAAAAGCAACCAAGTCTACTACATCGGGAAAGGATGTGGATCGGAGGTTGACATGAGGAACAAGAGGCACGGTTTGCGTGCCAAATGTTTTGAGAAATGTTTGCTTAATCTCAACGGGGTAAACTATCAGTGCGTTCTTGGCAATATTTCCATCTCCGGTGCAGTGGTCAGCTGCGAGGGGACGGTGCCGGAGGTGAGTCCCGGAAGCTCCTGCGGTCTGCATCTTTGCAGTAACTTGGCTGTCTGCCCCAAAGAGTACAGGTGCCAGATCACCCGTGTTGCTCCATCCGAAATCGGTCTGAGGTTTGTCAATATGAGCTGACCGCGATGGTTGTTGCCCTTCAACGGAAGTGAGGACGGGCAGAGGTGGTACTATTTTTTGAAATTGCAGTAAGGGGCAGTGATCTGCCCTATTTTTTTGCTTGCTCGTCCAGAAGACGGTTCAGGAGAACGACAATATCCCGCATCTCTTTCTTGCTGATATCCGCGTTTTTCTTATGAATCATCCTGATACCATACGCCTTGACTGTCTGCCGGTCAAAGGGCTGTTTCGTTTCCGGACAGACTCCGGTCAGCACCGCCGTGACCACCATTTCCATGGAATGGCACTGGGTGCATTTTTTATTCATGGTGTTGAATGTCTGCCTGAGGTCGGGCGGGATAGTCTCGACGTCAAAGTTGAGCGAGTCGCCATTGCCCGCTGTTTTTACACGTGCATATGCCGGGTTTGACAGGAACAGCGCCAGAATGCATAAAGCCATGAAAACAGTTTTCATATGGTTTGCCTTGATTTAAGATGGATTTTGTTTCAGTCGGGATTTGCTTGTGTCATGTACGGAGAGACTGATAAATAATGCCAATGAATTTACACAATAAATGAACCAAAGTAAAGGCGTCTTGCAGGCGGTTTACTATTCGATCTTCAGGGAGCGAGACAACAGAATGCAAAGCTATTATGACCCGGCTGACCTGGCCAAATTCGGCGACATCGGCAAGGACGCTCCCGAGCTGGCCGGAAAGTTTTTTGACTATTACGGTGCTGTCTTTGCCGAAGGCGCGTTGACCGAGCGGGAAAAAGCTCTGATCGGCCTGGCAGTGGCCCATGCAGTGCAATGCCCCTACTGCATCGATGCCTACACCCGCAGCAGCCTGGAAAAGGGCTCCAACCTGGAAGAGATGACCGAAGCGGTGCATGTGGCCAGCGCCGTCCGGGGTGGGGTCGCACTGGTGCACGGCGTGCAGATGCGCAAAATAGCGGAAAAAATATCCCTGTGAATTCAGCTGTGATCGAACCTTTCGAAAAAAAACTGGCGCGCCACGGACTGACACTGGTGCGGGGCAGGACCCGCACCCTGCAGGTCAATCTCGGCTATCTGTGCGATCTGGCCTGCCGGCACTGCCACTTGGAGGCCGGCCCCCAGCGCAGGGAAGTGATGAGCCTGGCCACCATGGAGGCCGTCATCGCTCTGGCCGGCCGGGCCGCTTTCGAGACCATCGATATCACCGGGGGGGCGCCGGAACTGGTGCCGCACATCGAATGGCTCGTCCCGCGGCTGGCGGCGCTGACCGAAAGGCTGATCGTGCGCACGAACCTGGTGGCTCTGAGCGATGAATGCAGAGCCGGACTGCTGCGCTGTTACCGTGACAACGGCGTGGCCCTGGCTGCATCGCTGCCCGCCACCAACGCCTCCCAGACCGATGCCCAGCGCGGCAGCGGGGTCTGGGAGAAGAGTATCGCAGTGCTGAAAACACTCAACCAGCATGGCTACGGCTGTCCGGACAGCCCGCTGGAGCTGGATCTGGTGGTCAATCCGGCCGGCGCCTTTCTGCCGGGCGGCCAGCAGCATGTGGAACGCAAATTCAGGCAGGACCTGGCGCGGCGCGGCATTGTCTTTCACCACCTGTTCACGTTTGCCAACGTCCCCCTGGGGCGATTCCGCAGCTGGCTGGAGCGGTCCGGCAACCTGGAAGCTTATCTCCACGAGCTGGCGGCGCGCTTCAATCCCCAGGCTCTCCAGGGCGTGATGTGCCGCTCGCTGATCTCGGTTTCCTGGGACGGCTATCTGCATGACTGCGATTTCAATCTGGCGGCTGGCCTGCACCATGGTCCTGAACGGAGCCATGTCTCGCAGCTGGGCGGTTTTCCCGCAGAAGGGCTGGCCATAGCAAACGGCGATCACTGCTATGCCTGCACGGCCGGTTCGGGTTTTACCTGAACGGGCAGCATGGCGGCCCAGGCCGGGCCGCAGAAATAAAACATGAACGTTGCCCTGATTTCACCCTATTCCCATGGTCCCGGCCGTGGCAATATCACCACCGTCAACCGGATCGCCCGTTTTCTGGGGGAAGCCGGCTGCGAGGCAGCCATTTTCCCGGTTGATTCCTGTTCGGCCAGGGAGTTGCAGGAACGTGTCCGCAGGTTTGCCCCAGCAATCGTGCATGCCTTTCATGCCGGCATCTGCGGGAACACCGCCTGCCGCCTGGCAGCCGACCTGGGGGCTGCCCCCTTGATTACCATCACCGGCAGCGACATGTTTGACGAGGCCCAGCGCTGCCGTCCGGAAACTGCCAACGCCCTGCGGCGTGCAGCAGCTGTGGTCTGTTTTGATGAACTGGTTGCCGCCGAAACGGCCACCTTTTTTCCGGAACTGGCCGGACGGCTGCGAATCATCCCCCAGGGGGTGGAACAGTTGGCATCAGCCGGACCGGCATTGTCGGAGCTGACGGAAGACGTCTTTGTCGTCCTTTTTCCGGCGGCGTTGCGGCCGGTGAAAAATCTGGAATGTGCCCTGCGGGCTATGCCGCTTCTGGCCAGGCAGCTGACGCGGCTGAAGCTGGTGATTGCCGGCGGTGCCATCGACCCCGACTACGCCGGAAACATCATGGCGCAGATTGAGAATACAGCTGACGTGATCGCCCTGGGGGATGTCTCCCGCGAGCGCATGGGCGCTCTTTACGCCCGCTCCGATCTGGTGATCAACTGCTCCCGTTTCGAAGGGGGCATGGCCAACAGTCTGCTGGAGGCCATGGCCCTGGGGCGGGGGGGGCTGGTGGCGGATATTCCCGGCAATCGGGCCCTGGTGTGCGAGGGGCAGACCGGGTGGCTGTACCGGGGCGACGATGAATTTGTGGATAAACTCGTCTGGCTGGCCCGGCACCCGGCAGAGCGCCGGGCGGTGGGACAGCAGGCGCGGGAGATGGTATTGGAGCGCTTTCAACCGCAGCAGGAAGCCGAACGGTATCTCGCTCTGTATAATTTGCTGGTCAGGAAAGAGGGGTAGCAGATGGAAACCCGGGATGTGGTCATAGGCATCGATATTGGCGGTACCAAAACGGCCTTTGGTTTTGTGGACCGCCAGGGAGGGCTGCTGGCCGAGGCCAGCATCGCCACCGAAGCCAGCCAGCCGGCCCATCAGCTGGTGGCCCGCATTCATGACAGGATCGGCGAAGTGCGCGCCGCGCTGGAGAGTAAGATCCGTTTCGTGGGGATCGGCATCGGCGCCCCCAACGCCAACTATTACCGCGGCACGGTCGAAAAGCCGGTTAATCTGAACTGGGGGACGTCGACAAACCTGGTGGAACTGTTCCAGCAATGGTATGACCTGCCGGTGGCCGTGACCAATGATGCCAATGCCGCTGCCGTCGGCGAGCTGCTCTTCGGCGCTGCCGCCGGCATGCGGCATTTTATCGTGATCACTCTGGGCACCGGGCTGGGGAGCGGGCTGGTGGTCAATGGCGAACTGCTCTACGGCCATGACGGTTATGCCGGCGAACTGGGGCATACCGTGGTCGACCCTCGGGGGCGCCATTGTGCCTGCGGCAAGCAGGGCTGCCTGGAAACCTACGTCTCCGCCGGCGGCATCTGCCGGACCGTGTTCTCCCTTCTGGCGGAGCGGCGCGAAGCGAGTCCGCTACGCGCGGTCAGCTTTCAGGAAATGACCTCGAAAACGGTTTTCGATGCCGCCCGGACTGGGGATCCGATCGCCCTGGCGGCCTTTGACGAAACGTCGCGCCTGCTGGGCATGAAGCTGGCCGACGCGGTGGCCCACACCAGTCCCGAGGCGATTTTTCTGTGCGGCGGCCTGGCCGAGGCGGGGGAGCTCCTGCTGAAGCCGACCCTGGACTACATGAACGGGTTTCTGCTGCATATCTATCGGGGACGGGTCAAACTGCTGCCGTCAGGCATGGCTTCGGGAACCGGCGCCATCCTGGGGGCGGCGGCGCTGATCTGGCACCAGTTGGACAGACCGCTTTCCGGGCCGGGCTTTCAGCCGGATGCTGTCTCTGCCTGATCGACGATATGGTTGCCCCGCTGCTCTCCATCATCATCCCGACCCTGAACGAATCCGCCCAGCTGCCCGGTCTGCTGGCGGATCTGGCCGGTCAGGCGGAGATCGCCAAACAGGTTATCGTCGCTGACGGCGGATCGAGCGATGAAACACAATTCGTCGCAGCTTCCTTCGGGGCCGATCTTTCCCACTCGCCGCGCGGTCGGGCGCTACAGATGAATGCCGCCGCTGCCCGGGCCACAGGCGACTATCTGCTGTTTCTGCATGCGGATTCGCGCCTGGAAGAGCCGCATCTGCTCGTCGGGGCGGTCCGTGCCCTGGAGGAAGAGATTACCCGGGCCGGTCATGACCGCATCGCCGGCCATTTTCGGCTCCGTTTCATGCGCAGCAGCGCGGGCCATGATCTGACCTACCGCTATATTGAGGGGAAAACCGCCTTCAACCGCGCCGGCACCATCAGCGGCGATCAGGGACTGCTGCTGAAACGCTCCTATTTTATCCGACTGGGAGGTTTCGACGAGAGCCTGCCGTTTCTGGAAGACCAGCGCATTGCCGGGAAGATCCGTGCCGGCGGGTGCTGGATCACGCTTCCCGGCTGCCTGCAGACCTCGGCCCGGCGTTTCGAAAGCGAGGGGCTTCATCGCCGCTATATCCTGATGAGCATGATGATGGGGCTGCACAGCATCGGCGAATATGCCTTTTTTACCCGGGCGCCGGGGGTCTACCATACCCAGCAGGACACCGGCCGGCTCCTGCTTTCCCCCTTTTTTGGCGTCATCGCCGAGATGATGCACAACGACTGGGGGCCGTCCGGGACGTTGCGCGTTTTTTACCGGCTGGGAGGCTACATCCGCCGAAATTCCTGGCAGATGTTCTATTTTCTGGATACCTGGGCGCAGCCGCTGCTCGGGTCCCGGCGCTACCCGTTCCTCAGGTTTCACGACCGCTGCTTCGCACCGCTGACCAGCTTCAGGGTGCTGGACGCCCTGACCGGACTCTTTTGTCTGGTCTGGTTCATGGGTATACTGGCCCCCTATTTCTGGTTGAGCGAACTTGCCGACAGCACAGGGCAGGAAACGCCATGAAGATACTGAATGCAAACATCAGAGGGAAACTGCGCATTTTACTGGCATTGCTGGTGACATTGCTGATTCTGGTCCTGCTGGTCTGCGTGATGCTCCGCCATCACGTGCTAGCAATGACGTCGATTCTGGCGCTCGTTTCGGTCTTCTGTTTTTACATCATCAAACTGCGCCAGGCGGAGGAGGCCGCCAGGATCAGCGAACGGAATTACCGGGAGCTGGTGGAAAATGCCAACAGCATCATCCTCAAGTGGGATGACGAGGGGCGCATTACCTTCTGCAACAGATTTGGCGAGAACTTCTTCGGCTATGCCCATGACGAGATTATCGGGCGACAGCTGATCGGCAGCATTGTTCCGGAAACCGAATCCAGCGGCCGCGACCTGGCGCAACTGCTCAGCGACATCAACAAGAATCCTGACGCCTACTCCAGCAGCGTCAATGAAAACATCCGCAAGAACGGCGAGCGGGTCTGGGTCTCCTGGCACAATCACCTGCTGGTGGATAGCTACGGAAAACGGAGCGGCACCCTCTCGATCGGGCAGGACATTACCAAGCGCGTACAGCTGGAGAATGAGCTGCGCCAGTCCGAGGAAAAATTTGCCATCGCCTTTCGGGCCTCACCCGATGCCATTATTCTATCCCGTCTGAGTGACGGCACTTACCTGGAGGTAAACGAAGGTTTTACCGCCATGACCGGCTACCGGTCCGAAGACGTTATCGGCACCAGTTCTCTGACAGTGGGCATGTGGGTTGATGTCCGTGAACGATCACAATTGCTGCGGCAGGTCAGGGAACAGGGGTTGGTCAAGTCCATGGAAGTCCATTTCCGCCTGAATGACGGCACGGTCATGCTGGGCCAGATTTCGGCGCGCGCCATCGAGATCGACGGCCAGCCCTGCCTGCTGAGCATTGTTCGCGACATCACCGAACGGGAGTTGATCCAGAAGGAACTGATCAAGGCCCAGAAGCTGGAAGCAATCGGCATCCTGGCGGGCGGCATCGCCCATAATTTCAATAACGTCCTGACCGGGGTGATCGGCTATATCTCCTACGCCCGCAGACATCTGGGGGATGCCCAGAAAACCGGACCGATACTGGAGTCGGCTGAAAAGGCCGCTTTTCGGGCGGCCGGCCTGGCCAGACAGCTGCTGACATTCAGCCGCTGCGGCGACCCGGTCAGAAAACCGTTTTCCATCGAAAAGCTGGTGAATGAGTCGGTATCGCTCTTTCTGAGCGGATCCAGCGTCAAGGGGGTTGTGGAGTGCGCCTCGCACCAGGCGGTGTTCGTCGATCGGGAGCAGATCAGCCAGGCCTTCAACAATATCGTGCTGAACGCTCTCCATTCCATGCCGGACGGGGGCACCCTGCATGTGCGCGTTGACTCCCTTGCACTGAAAAAGGGCAACATCTATCTGTTGACTCCAGGAGATTACGTCAGGATCTGTTTTGGCGATACCGGCTGCGGCATACAACGGGAGCATCTCGACAAGGTCTTCGATCCCTACTTCACCACCAAGGACGGCGGCACCGGGCTCGGCCTGAGTACGACCCATTCCATCATCAGAAAACATGGCGGCCATATCGATGTCAGCTCGCAGGTCGGCTCCGGCACCACTGTCACCATCATTCTGCCGGCATCCGCGGAAAAACCGCTGGACGAGGCCGGCACGATCACCGTCGCCGAACACAAGCCCAGTGCTCCCATCCTGGTAATGGACGACGAGCAGATGATCAGAATCATGGCCGCCGACATGCTCAACGACCTGGGCTATGAGGTGCGGACCTGCGCCGACGGCCAGGAGGCCGTTACCCTCTATAAAGCTTTCCTGGAGGCTGGCAAGCCTTTTGCCGTGGTTATCTTGGATCTGATCATTCCGGGCAGCATGGGGGGGCAGGAGGCCGCCCGGCTGATCCTGGAACTCGATCCCCGGGCGCGGATTCTGGCATCCAGCGGTTATTCCGACGATCCGGTCATGGCTGAATTCGACCGCTACGGCTTCTGCGGCACAATCGCCAAACCCTACAATGTGGAGACCTTGAAAACAGCCATCCTCAACACCATCTGAACGGCTGCCGTCATAGCCGGTCATAACACTCCGGTTTCAATTGGAATCACTCCTGATCCAGATCCGCCAGGGAGCAGCCATGTATATTCTCACGGCAGACAGCATCAGCAAGAGCTATCCCCTCGGCGGTGCCCGCATCACGGTCCTGGACAGGGTATCCCTGGAGGTGTCCGCCGGGGAGTTCCTGGTGGTTCAGGGGGAGAGCGGCAGCGGCAAGTCAACCCTGCTGACGATCCTGTCCGGCCTGGACAGTCCCGAGTCGGGCCGGATCGTGATCGCTGAGCGGGACATCACCGGCCTGGGGGAAGATCAGCTGGCGCCCCTCAGAAACCTGACCTTCGGCTTCGTGTTTCAGTCCTTCCACCTGGTGCCCTCCCTGACCGCCCTGGAGAATGTCATGTTTCCGGCCGAACTGGCCGGCGACGGCCGTGCCAGGGAGAAAGCCGAGGCGCTGCTGGCGCGGGTCGGCCTTTCCGGGCGCTCGGCCAGTTTTCCCCATCAGCTCTCTGGCGGTGAAAAGCAGCGCTGCGCCATCTGCCGGGCCCTGATCAATGCCCCGCGCATCATCTTCGCCGACGAGCCGACCGGCAACCTGGATTCCGCCAATGGCGGCACCGTGCTGGAACTGCTGCTGGAACTCCACCGCGAACACCGGACCACGCTGATCCTGGTTACCCACAGCCCGGAAATCGCCCGCATGGCAGACCGGGTCGTCACGCTGCGGGACGGCAGGATCGTGGCCGATGCCTCCCATGCCTGACCTGCGCTTCATCCGGCGCCAGATCAGTGGCACCCGGCGCCAGGCCGCCGTCTTTGTGCTGTGTGTCGCCCTTTCCATGATCACCCTGGTCTCCCTGGGGAGTTTCAGCCGCAGTGTCCATTCGTCGCTGCTCAGGGATGCCAGGGCCCTGCATGCCGCCGATATCATCATCCACAGCCATGCCCCCTTGCAACCCTCACTGCTGGCGGTCGTACGCGTCCTGGAAGGGCGCAATTCCATCCGGAGCGCCCGGCTGTACGAATTCTACTCGGTGGTCAGGAACAGCGCCGGGGATGCCTCACTGCTGGCCAACCTGAAGGTGGTCGAGCCGGGCTACCCCTTTTACGGCACGGTGGACATGGCTTCCGGTCGACCGTTTGCGCAGGTGCTGCTGCCGGGCGGGGTTGTGGTCGAACAGGGGCTGCTGGACCGGCTGGGGCTGCGGGTGGGGGACCGGCTGCGGGTGGGGGATGCCGTCCTCGCCATCCGTGATGTGGTCGTGCAGGAGAGCGACCGGCCGGTGAATTTCTTCGCCCTGGGGCCGCGGGTTTTCGTATCCGCTGCCGACCTGCCCGCCCTGGGGCTGGTCGGCCAGGGGAGCCGGGTCGAGTACGGACTCCTGGCCAGGGTCACTGATCAGAAAGAACTGAAGCGGATCACCGCCGAGCTCAGGGCTGCGGCGGGGAACGAGCGGGTGCGGGTCGAAACCAGCCAGAGCGCCGATTCGCGCATCAAGCGCTTTTTCGACAATCTGCTGTTCTTCCTCAACCTGATCGGCATGTTCACGCTGCTTTTGGCCGGCATCGGCATCCAGAGCACCCTGACGGCCATGTTGAAGGAACAGGAGCGGACCATCGCCATCATGAAAGCGGTCGGGGCCGGCAGCCGCTTCATCATCGGCCATTATTTCGCACTGGCCCTCTCCCTCGGTCTGGGCGGCACGCTGATCGGCCTTGCCACCAGTCTGCTGCTGCAGAATCTGTTGCCGGGGCTCTTCGCCGGACTGCTGCCGGCCCGGGTTGAATTGACGGTTTCGGCCGGAGCGGTGGCGGAAGGCTTCCTGCTGGGGATGCTGGTGGTGGTCCTGTTTACGGCGCTCCCCCTTTACCGGCTGAAAGAGGTCAAGCCGCGGGCCATCTTCGGCCAGGAAGAGCAGAGCGCGTTATGGAACCGGACCGAATGGCTGATCAGCGCCATGGGAGCCCTGTTTTTTCTGGGCATGGTGCTGCTGCGCATACGGGAGCTGAAAAGCGGGCTCTATTTCGTGCTGGGCATGGGGCTGTTGGTGCTGATCTCCTTTGTCTGTGCCCAGGGTTCCCTCTCCCTGGTCAGACGGCTGCAGCCCGGGAACCTGATGGTCCGGCAGGCCCTCAAGGGGCTGTTCCGTCCGGGCAGCGCCACCCGCTCGATCATCGTGACCCTGACCGCCTCCCTGGCCGTGATCTTCTCCATCACCATCGTGGAAAAAAACCTGGATGGCTCTTTCGTCAGCTCCTTCCCCCCTGAAGCCCCCAACCTCTTTTTCATCGACATCCAGCCGCAACAGAAGGCTGACTTCGCCCGTACCCTAGGAATGGCCGCCAGCTACTACCCCATCGTGCGCGGCACGGTCGTCTCCATCAATGGCGAGAAGATCAATCGCGAGAAGGAACAGCAGAGCCGGGGCGATAACCTCTCCCGGGAGTTTAATCTCACCTATCGCGAGACACTTCTGCCGGATGAGCGTATCCTGGCCGGCCGGACGCTGTTCCGCCGGGACTGGCCGGGCATACAGGTGTCGGTGCTGGATACGGTCGTCAAGATGCACGCCATGCAGGTCGGCGACCGGATCGTCTTCCGGGTCCAGGGCATCAATATGGAGGCGCGTATAGCCAGCATCCGCACCAGGACCGAGTCCGGCCTGCAACCGTTCTTCTATTTCGTCTTCCAGGAGAAGGTCCTGGCGGACGCGCCCCAGACCATCTTTGCTGCCGCGCGGGTGGACAAGAGCCGGGTTGCCGCGATCCAGAACCGGGTCGTGGCCAGCTTTCCCAACGTGAGCGTGATCGACCTGACCGAGACGGTGGCGGTATTTGCCCGGATCATGACCAGGCTCTCGCTGATCGTCCGTTTCTTTACCCTGTTCAGCGTGATTGCCGGCTTTCTGATCATCGTCAGTTCCGTCTTTGCCACGCGCTATGCCCGCATCCGCGAAGCGGTCTATTTCACCATCCTGGGGGCCGGACGCCGTTTCGTGCTGGGGGTCTTTGCCCTGGAAAGCCTTTTTCTGGGGGTGATCAGCGCCCTGCTGGCCCTGGTTCTTTCCCAGGCGGCCGGCTGGATCATCTGCGTCAGGGTGCTGGAGCTGAGCTACCGGCCATATATCGGCCCTAGCCTGCTGCTGGTGGCGGTAACCACCCTGCTGGTGGTGGCGGTTGGGATGGGGGCTTCGCTTTCAATCGTACGGCAGAAGCCGGCCGCTTTCCTGCGGGAACAGGCCGATGAGTGATTTTATCTGAAATGAGGAAACCATGAAAAGCTGGATGATGGTACTGGCGGGGGTGGTTGTGCTGCTGATCGGGCTGGCGGTCGGCTGCGAAAAACAGAAACAGCCGGCCGTGCCGCCGCAGGCGGAACAGCCGGCCTTCAAGGGGACCATTGTGGCCTTCGGCGACAGCCTCACGGCCGGCCTGGGTCTAGCGGAGGAAGAGGCCTATCCGGCCCAGCTGGAGAAGAAACTGCGCCAGGACGGCCATCCCTGGCGGGTGGTGAATGCCGGCATCAGCGGAGAAACCAGCAGCGGCGCGCTCTCGCGGGTGGCCTGGCTGCTCAGGCTCAAGCCGGATATCGTGATCCTCGAAACCGGGGGCAATGACGGTCTGCGCGGGGTCGATCCCGCTCTGACCCGCGCCAACATCGACGAGATTGTCAGAATCCTGAAAGAAAACCAGGTCAGCGTCGTCCTGGCCGGCATGCGCATGGTCACCAACCTGGGGCGGCTGCATACGGACGCTTTTTCAGCCATCTATCCGGCCGTGGCCAGGAAGCATGACCTGGTCCTGATTCCCTTTTTCCTGGAAGGGGTGGCCGGCGATGCGGCCCTGAACCAGTCCGACGGCATCCACCCCACGGCCGAGGGCTACCGGATTGTGGTCGCGGGGCTCTATCCCTATCTGCTGCGGGTTATTGAAGATAAAAAATGACCTGAAGTCTGCTTGTATCGATCCGAGGAATCCGTGATGGAATCGATAATTGCAATAGACTCTTCTAATGCAAACCTGTATATCATTCCAGAGCGGTTTCCGAATTAATACTATAACAAGCTGATATGTCGATATAAATTGAATGTATTTTCGATGGCAACCCGTAATATATTACGGCTAATACGCAGCCTAATCATAGGTTAGGCAAATAAAGAGGAAATGAATGCAAGAATACAAAATTCGCCGTCATTGGCGCATATTCAACGTGCTTGTGCGAATTTTTGGCATAATGGCGACATGCTGGGGGATCATCTTCTTTGGTGCAGGAATATATTATTACTTTCATCCTACAAAAGCTAAAGAGTTGGCTGCCTATGGCAATACTAGCCCAAATTATGTCAACCCAGATACTCTTGGTGGTGTTGTCGTAATTAATATTACTATAGGTTTTTTTTGCGTACTAATCGGTACTGCCATTCTGTTGCTTCGTGCGTTTCGGCCGGACCAGGGAGATAACGTTTCATCAAATTCTGCTTGTCCCCGTAATTGGTGGACTGTTGATCCCAAAAGTTAATGGCGTAGTAATATATATCTTATGCCTAACAAGGGGTTTGTGCCGGATGCCGCAAACAACGCGGCCCCGCACATCCCCTGAAACGTTCGCTAAAAAGAAATAATTAAGTCACACAAGACTGATTGACTCAAATAAACAGCTGACGTATACTTTAAAATAAATTATACGTCATTTGTATTTCTGGAGGCTGCCATGCAAACCAAACTAACGTTGCGCCTTGAAGATCAACTAATCGAGCAAGCAAAAGCCTACGCAGCAAATGCGGGTAAATCAGTTTCGCAGATTGTCTCGGATTATTTTAAGTTACTGACCTTACAAAAGACCAACGTGACTTCACCATCAGCACCCATAACTCAATCCCTTCGGGGGTTGTTGCGGGAATCGAAACTTGATGAAAAGGATTATAGAAAACATCTGGAGGAAAAACACCTTTGAAAATCCTGTTTGATACAAACATAGTTCTCGATGTGCTGATGGACCGGTTACCGTATTCGGATGCCGCTGTTGAGCTGTTCTCAAAGGTGGAAGATGGGACCATCATCGGATATTTGTGTGGCACTACAATAACGACCGTATTTTATCTTGCATCCAAAACAGTCGGCACTGCAACGGCACATGAAGAAATCAAGAAACTTCTAACTCTTTTTGAGGTGGCTCCTGTAAATAGGCATGTCCTCGAATCGGCCCTGATACTGGATTTTAACGATTTCGAAGATGCTGTTATTCACGAAGCAGCTTGCCATGTCGGGGCTGATGCAATTGTAACGCGCAATCAGCAGGATTTTAAGAAATCAAGAATATCAGTTTATTCCTCGGAAGAGATGACTAAAATACTGGCCTGTAAAGGCAGTGACTGACGAGAAGAGCGAACCATGGGTGGCCCTGGACTTCGTTTTACTCCGCCAGCGTCCCCGAAACCGTAGGATTGAAGTAGAAAAACAGAATGATGCCATCTGTTATAGTCACTGGATAACTTTATCGCCCACCCCATGCCCTTTTCTTGTTCACAATTGGTTGCAGCTGCCGTTCTGGCGGATGAAAGGAGATAAAGATGCCTGAAGGCCCGGAGATTGAAACCGAAAAACTGCACGAAGCTATCAAGGAAGAACTCGAGCGGGAGGGGGGATCGTTCCTCAAGCAGATTTCCATTACCACAGCAATCCTGGCGGTTTTGGCCGCCATCGCCTCCCTTCAGGCAGGCGCCACCGTCAACATGGCCCTGGTATTGAAGACGGAAGCGACACGACTGCAATCCGAAGCATCGGATCAATGGGCCTATTACCAGGCCAAGGGGGTCAAGGCAGCGGTCCAGGAAGCGTCGAGAACAGCCTGGTTAGCAATTGACAAGGAACCTCCCGCTGCTTATGAAGAAAAAATGCGTCGCTACGGCGATGAACAGAAAGAGATTCAGGACAAGGCCCGCGAGAAGGAACGGGAACGGGACGAGCGGATTAAGGAATCTGACCATCTTCTCCATAAACACCATGGCTTCGCAAGTGCGGTTGCACTCTTTCAGGTCTCCATTGCTTTGGGAGCCGTGGCCGCACTTACGCGCTTCAGGCTGGTCTGGTTCGGTTCGTTGCTTACCGGTGGAGTAGGCATAATCCTGTTCGCCTGGCCAATGTTTCAATGATCTGCCACTGACGAAAAGGGGGACAAGCCATTTGGTCTGCCCCCCTGTTCGTTATCCGTATTTTTCCAATTCCAAATCAAAGCGCTATCTTCGTTGGCCCTTCGACTTCTCTCAGGACAGGCTCGTCTTCTGCTCCTCAACGTTCTACCTGTACGCCTCCGTCGCCGAAATCCTCGCCGCCTTGATTTCATCTTTGATTTGAAACCGGAATTGATTCCAGCTTCCGTTATTGATCAAAGACTCTTTTCCACAATCTCGAACACATCCCTGGGCAGATCCGGCAGCGCCCGGATCCGCAGCAATTCCTGGCGCATGAGTTGCTGACGTTGGCTGTCGTAACGTCTCCAGCTGGTCAGTGGCGTCAGCAGCCGGGCTGATACCTGCGGATTGATCGGAATCAGGCCGATGATCTGATCACCCAGCAGGCGGTAGCCGGCACCGCCGGCATCGTGGAAACGGGCCTGATTCTGGCTGAAGGCGCCCACCAGTGACCGGAAACGGTTGGGGTTGGTGCGCTCGAAGGCGGGATGCTCCAGCAGCGCCCTGACGTCGTCGATTGTCCCCGGCAGGTTGGATGTGGCCTGCAGCGAGAACCACTTATCCACCACCTGGCGGTCATGCTGCCAGCGCTGGTAGAAGTGGTCCAGGGCCTCCCGGCGCTGAGGGCAGTCGCACGAGGCCAGCGGCATAAGCGCGCCCATGCTGTCGGTCATGTTGTCGCTGGCGTGGTACTGCTCCAGGCAGAGTTGGATCAGCGGCGCTTCCGCCAGTGACATCAGAAATGACAGGCAGAGGTTGGCCAGTCGGCGCTGACCGGCGCGGTCGTCATCCTCGCGGTAGGGCTGGTCGTTGCGGCAGGCGGCCCGCACCGCCAGGAACTCCTCCCGCAGCCGGGCTGCCAGGGTGCGGATGACGAACTGGCGGGCGCTGTGAATAGCCTGCGGATCGATCACTTCCATCAATTCCCCCAGGTATTTTTCCGACGGCAGGCTCAGGGCTTCTGCCAGGAAGGCCTGGTCCCGCTCCCCGCTTATAAGGTTTGTCCGGTAGGCCTGTACGAAGGTCTCATCCAGAACCAGTTCCCGTCCGGCCCGGCACTCCTCCACCAGTCCGAGGATCACCTGTGCAGCCAGCCGCTGCCCCGCTTCCCAGCGACAGAACGGGTCCGGCTCATGGGCCATCAGGATGGCCAGATCTTCGGGACGGTAAGCGTATTCCAGCCGGACCGGGGCCGAAAAGCCGCGCAGCAGTGCCGGTACCGGTTCGGACGAAAGGCCGCACATGCGGAAGGTCTGCTCGGTCGCACGCAATTCCAGGGTGCGGCTTTCCGGGCCGGGGTGCGGCTCGCCCGCCAGGGTGACCGCTAGCGACCGGCCGTTGCCATCCAGCAGGCCGATTACCAGCGGGATATGGAAGGGCTGTTTGTCCGGCTGCCCGGGTGTCGGCGGGCAGGATTGCTTGACCTTCAGGCTGAAGACACCCTCCGCCGGGTCAAAGGAGCTGCTGACCTCCAGGCGCGGGGTGCCGGCCTGGCTGTACCAGAGCCGGAACTGCTCCAGGTCGATCTGGCCCGCCTCGGCCATGGCCTGGACGAAATCCTCGATAGTCACGGCCTGCCCATCGAAGCGCTGGAAATAGAGGTCCATGCCAGCGCGGAAACGCTCCCGGCCGATCAGGGTCTGGAGCATGCGGATCACCTCTGCCCCCTTGTTGTAGACGGTCGAGGTATAGAAGTTGTTGATTTCCATGTAGGCGTCCGGCCGCACCGGGTGGGCCAGGGGGCCGCCGTCCTCGGGGAACTGCATGCTGCGCAGGTCGCGCACGTCGCTGATGCGCTTCACACCGCGCGACTGCATGTCGCTTGAGAACTCCTGGTCGCGGAAGATTGTCAGCCCCTCTTTGAGGGAGAGCTGGAACCAGTCGCGGCAGGTGATGCGGTTGCCGCTCCAGTTGTGGAAGTACTCGTGGCCGATCACCTCCTCGATGGCCTGGTAGTCGGCATCGGTGGCGGTTTCCGGCGTGGCCAGCACGTAGCGCGAGTTGAAGATGTTGAGTCCCTTGTTCTCCATGGCCCCCATGTTGAAATCGTCCACTGCCACGATCATGTAGCAGTCCAGATCATACTCACGGCCGAAGGTCTGCTCGTCCCAGGCCATGGCCTTTTTGAGGGAACGCAGGGCATGCTCCCCCTTGTGGCGGTTGTTCTCGTGCAGATAGAGCCGCAGGTCGACGGAGCGGCCCGAGCAGGTGCTGAACTGGTCCTTGAGGCAGGCCAGGTCGCCGGCCACCAGCGCAAACAGGTAGCTCGGCTTTCGGAAGGGGTCGTGCCAGATGGCGAAGTGGCGGCCGTCGGGCAGGAGACCCTGCACCGTCAGATTGCCATTGGAGAGCAGCAGCGGATAGCGCTGCTGGTCGGCCACGATGGTGGTGGTGAAGACGGAAAGCACATCTGGTCGGTCGGGGTGATAGGTGATCGAGCGGAACCCCTCGGCTTCGCACTGGGTGCAGAACATGCCGTTTGATCGGTAGAGCCCCTCCAGGAAGGTGTTGTCCTGGGGGCGCAGCTCGGTCTCAATCTCCAGGGTGAAGGCATCCGGAACGTCGGCGATGGTCAGGGTTTCCGGGGAAATTTCGTATTCCAGTGGCGTCAGCTCCCGGCCGTCCAGGCGTATGCCGCGCAGTGTGAAACGATGACCCTGCAGCACCAGCGGCCGGCTGCCGGCGGAACGGTCATGGTCGGCCCGTATGGCCAGGCAGGAGCAGACGACGGCTTTGTCCTCATCCAGTTCAAAGCGGAGGTCGACCGTATCGACCAAGTAGTCCGGTGGCTGGTAATCATTGCGGTAGATGGTTCTATGGGCTGCTTCGAGCATTGTATCTCCTCACATCCTGGAAATCATTACTGTTACGCGTTTATACACCATGGGTAGGAAATTAGGAAGCATCACAGAAAAAGAAGCTTTACCAATCAGGCTGGCAGAGGCTTCAGTGGAATGTACATCAATTGTGGTAATAAAATGATCACGAATGATATCAGCATTGATGATCTTGTTCTCAAGGTCATTGGACTCGAATTCAATGGTTTCACATTCCGTCTTTATCTGCTGGCGTTGCTGATCCAGTGCATCGAGCTCTTTTACGATAAAGCCGAAGCCTTCGCCTTTGGCGCCGTTTTCGCCCAATACCTCAAGAGGGTTTGTGGTTGGTCTATCAGCGAGGATTATTTTGGAGATGAATATTTAAAATTAGGCAATTACTAAAGATTTTTAAATTTGGTCCAATGGACTTCGCACGCCAAGAAAATTCTTGTTGGTGACATGTGTGTAGATCATGGTCGTTCTGATGTCGACATGACCAAGCAGCTGCTGAATAGTTCTGATGTCATACCCGGATTCCAGAAGATGAGTCGCAAAGCTGTGGCGTAATGTATGTACCGTTGCCCTCTTGGTAGTGCCCGACCGTTGTACCGCCGATTTGAACTCTCTCTGGAAAATGAACGGGTGCTGGTGATGCCTGCGAATGACAAGGGTACGCGGATCTACAGCGAGACCAGGCGCAGGGAATACCCAGAACCATCCCCATTCAGTCCCAGCATTCGGATACTTCCTTTCAAGTGCATTGGGCAGAAAAACGCCCGGCACCCCTTTGGAGCGATCCTCATCAAATAATTTCCTCACATATGCAAGGTGTCCGATTATGTCATCCTTCAGTTTCTCAGGAAAGATGGTGGTGCGATCCTTGTCTCCCTTTCCTGATCTGACAGTCACAATGCCCCGCTCCATATCAATGTCATGGATACGCAGACTCAGACATTCCGCCAGTCTGAGTCCACATCCATATGTCAGTTGCGCCATCAGTCTTGCCATACCTGAAAGATTGTCAAATACAGCCGCGATCTCCTGAACGGAGAACACCACCGGTAACCGGCGACGCTTCTTGGCCCTGACAGCATCCAGATCTTCAACCTTTTTATTCAGGGCATGGCGATAAAAGAATAAAATCGCATTCAAAGCCTGATTCTGGGTCGCTGCGGCCACCTTTCGTTCTGCCGCCAGATAAGACAGATAATCCCTTATATCAGCCGTGGTTAAGTCACCTGTGATTTTATTAATATATTTTTGAAATTGCCTTGACCATGTGATATAGGTCTTTTCGGTATTGAGAGACATGTGCCTCAGACGCAAGACCTTAACCATCGCTTCACGGGCAGCCTCCCACTGCTTGTCCATGTCTGTAGTTGGGACAGGGTGCTGTGCGACCCGAGATAGAAAAAACAGATAGAGCCGCAACGCCTGGTCGGCCTGCTTTATCTGCCACTCCTCCCGTGACTTGCCCAAGTGCTCAAGATAATGCCTGCGCTGGTCTTGTGAGATAATTGATTCAGTTGAACAGCCAAGGACGGCATAACAGTCCTTAACCCACTTAA
>DBMM01000122.1 GCA_002298925.1 Geobacter sp. UBA698
AAGGGCCGACCAAGGGGTGAATTTGCGTTTCCAGCCGGTTTCCTTGCGAATGACTACGCTGCCGTCTGAGTATGTGTAAAGACGCTTGTCGTAGTTATGCGCCCAGCCGTAACCCAGGGGGCTGTCATAGCCGGTGTTGCTGCTGTAGCGTCTGCGCAGTTCGATGGGAAAGAGCTTGCCGATGGAAAGATCGCTGCGGCTGAAGGTTTCCGCGCCAGACAGAGGACTGGGGGCGGAGTGGGCTACGCCTGCGACCAGCAAGGTCAGTAGCGCAATAGTTGTCAGATATAAGTTGCTCTTGCGAATGAGGGATGGGACAGTCATCCTGGGCCTCCAATTTAGCTTCAATAGCACATGAATCTCATGAGTTGTCAGTCTATTGTTTACTTTAGCGGCAATCGTCGCATACCGGATTGCCGCAGCAAGGGTCCTTACTGCCGCAACAGGGATCTTTACTGCCACAACAGGGGTCGGTTGAGCCAAAACAATCATCGCAATCTGATGGAATGGAAATGGTGCCAATTAGATAGTGAGTTACATATTGTGAGCAATCTAAAACTTGTTGTACGACCTGTGGAGGACTTGTATACCAACTACTTGGATTGCCGCAGGTCCCTTGATAATAATTAAAATGAAAACCGTTGTAGCCAATAGAAGAATACTCTCTTGTAGCAGTATGCCCATCACAGTATTCTGTATTTTCAAGGGTTTTATAATTAATATTTGTATATGTTTCATAAGTGTAATTTGTTCTTATCGGATTAGTATAATAATAACAACCGGTTGGTACGTAACAGCATTGTGCGGTACCTGTATAGGTACTGTCTATACTGCCTGCTGAATAAGTAATGGTCTTAGGTGCTGTTGAACGAGAATCGCAATCCCGCCAGATCTTGATTTCAGTAGCTCCGAATTCCGGTGTATATTTGCAGTAGTTGTTAGGAGGGTTTTTTAAATACCAATCCACTGCCTGTTGAACATTCTGACAGGCTGTAATGGCATATACAGGCTTGGCAAATGCCCATAGACTAATAACCGACAAAACCAGATTCAGTAATATTATTCTGCTTGTCATTATTCTCATTCAATATCACCCCAATTAAAGTCTGATAAAACAGATAATGCAGCGGTATCTTACTGTTTATGCACCGCTCTCATCTCACAGTCCCACCATGAGATTGCCCATGGCGCCCGAGCCTGTACCGGTAACCGGATTAGTTGTCAGTATGGTGACGGTATAATTCCCCTCCTCAGAGACAAGGAACCTCTTCCCGTTTTCATCGGTCAGATCAGCGAAAGTCCATTCCATCTCGTGGCTGCCGGCTTCCTGCAGCAGGTTGCTTGTCAGAGTCGCCACCGCACCGCTTGGAGAGATAAGTCTGATGGTTACATTGGATCGCATGGAGAGCGTATATTTGATCCTCGAGAACTGGCCATAGGCCAGCGAAATCTGGTAAGGATCAGTTTTCACCGTTGACACTAAGGGGAGATCACCGGTGGTGATGATGAAGTTTTCCGGCAGGAGCGAGGCGATGCTACACGTTGCGTAGGCGCCGTTCGCCAATTTTGTCTGCGTCGGATTCATACCCATCCAGTCGAAGGTGCCAGTTGCGGCCAGGCTGGGCCAGGCAGTCATCACCTTGTAGTTCTGGATGCCCCAGGCAATGCTTATGCTTACCCTGGATGGCTGCGATGGCGTGTATGTAATCGTCATGGGAATGTTCTTGACAGGGTTGTATTCGCTCTGGCTGCAGGTTATGCTCCCTGTCCCGCTGAGCGCAACGGGGATGTAGTTGTCCGACCTCGTACCGTCGGTGGCGTTCAACACATAGATATAAGCCTCATCAGGGACGACCTTGGAGGTATTATCCTTGCCGTCCCAAGTGAACGAACCGCTGCCTGCCGCGGTGAAGACTTTCGATGACTGATATACTGGAGTGCCGATTGGCCCCAGCTTTTCCGGGATGATCTTTAAGGTTACGGTTGCGGGGGCATTTATGCCGAATGAAATGGTGCTGGTTCCTGCAGCGGCAGTGTTAATCGCGTGGCTGCTCGCCGTGATGTTGCTCAGATTCAGGTTGTCAGCGGTAACCGGTATCATGAAACCGGCGCTGTTGCCCGCCTTGTCCGATGCCACAAGCCGCAGGACATAGCTGCCGTTGACAAGCGGAACCGTTGTCCCGTTGTCATTGGTGACCCAGATGCCCAGGTTGTTTGCCGAAATGGAAGATGTACCGCTATTGAGGACTGTCCAGGGGCCGTTCCCTGTGGAGGGACCGTAATCCAGGGTATAACTGGCAATGTTGGCGTCCGAGGCCGTGCCGGATACGGTGACGCTGTTTCTCAGCAGTCCCCCTGATGTCGGAGAGGTTATCGTGACAGTCGGGGCTGTCGTATCGGATATGACGGTTCCTGTCTTTGGGACGGACTGAACGCCAGAAACCGGTTCCGTGGCAATGATCTTATATGAATATGTTCCATCCGGCACAACAGTGCCCGCAGTGTCTTTTCCATCCCATGTCTGGCTTAGCGTGGAGGAATTCGTAGTTGTGAGAGTTCTTACAACCATATTGCTGCTGTTTGATATCGTTATGCTCCAGTCAGTCGGATAGGTTGATGTGGCGCTGATGATGGTCGAGTCTTTGATGCCGTCATTATTGGGAGAGATATAGTTCTCTGTTTGTGCGTTAGTGCTGATCCAGAGCAGTCGTATACGCGCGGTTTTTGACTGAGTGTTCCCGGCGTTGTCCGTGACAGTGAGACGAAGCGTATATATGCCGCCTGTGTAGCCGTTTGTGTTCCAAGAATAAATTTTTGCGTTATTAAGTTGGGTCGCAGTCAGGCCGACTAAGGCGCTCCAGGAAACTGGGGCCTCTCCAGCTCCATATTCCAGAGTGTAATTCTTGAAATCGGTTGTGTCGCTTGCGGTTGCATATATGTCTATCGTTGAGCCACCCTGAAACATCAGGTTATCCGCCGGTGCGTTGATGATTGCTACGGGTGTAGGCCTGGAAACCTTTATCGTGCCAAGTTCCGGGGCGGCTGTATTTGAGCTTGTGTCGGTTGCTTCAATTTTTACGTTGTAGGTTCCATCAACCACTTTTACATTGGCACTGTTTTCACCAGACCATACCTGATTTATTGTCGCACCGCTTCCTGTGAACACCTTCATTTCCGAGCCGATGCTGTCGGTAATGGTAATCTTCCAGGTGGCGGATGCGGAGATAGTTGCCGAGATGGTTGCGGAATCACCGACCGGATTGAAGGCAGCCGGACTTACACGGACATTTGAGATAGCGAGAACACCGGGGATTTGCCCAAGCCAGGGATTGAAGAGCACCTTGTTGCTGACGGCATTGCCTGTGCCGGAAGGGTTGCTTGCATTGGCTGGGCCGGAGGCTGCGCCCCACCAGTTGCCGCGGGCGTCGATATCTACTGTGGTTGAGCTGTTCCATACCCCGGCTGTGCTGTTGCCGTATATCTTTGAGTTGTTTATGAGGGGGCTGGAACTATCCGAATAAATGCCCCACCTGTTGGCGGTGATTGTGCTGTCGAGTATTTTAGCGAGATTGGTCGCGTTGGCCATGTAAATGCCGCTGCCGGCGCTGTTTCTGATAGTTGCGTTCCTGATAGTGGGAGATGAGGAGGAAAGCGATATGTTGGCGCTGCTGTAATAACCTCCGTATCCACCGTATTCTACAATGATATAGCTAAGAACACTGGTTGAAGCTGCATCACCGCTGAAGCTAATTCCAGACCAGTTACCAGCCGCCGGGATGGCCTGACTTGAGGTGAATGTAATCGGCATCGCTGACGTGCCGTTGGCAACCAGCACACCTTTTGTTGCGCCGGACCCAATATATATAGCTGTATATAATGTGAACTTCACCGTGACGCCTGGATCGATGGTCAGAGTTGCAGGGGTGGTGGTGTCTTTGTATACATAGAAGCTTCCCAGGAGAACATAAGGTGCAGCATACTTCTTCCATCGGACGTCACGGTTTATCTGTTCGGCAACCACTTCTATCTTGCCGGCGGAGGTGAAGTCGTTGAAGGTATTGCCGTCCAGTATCTGGCCGATAATGACAGCTCCGGCATGGGGTGGTGAGTTATCGGAGTTCGTGAAGGTGTTGCCGGTTACAGTGGGAATGAATCCACCAGCGCCCAAGTAAAGACCGTTGCCAATGGTGGAGTTGGTAACGGAAAGCGCCGAGGTGCTGCTGCTCAGGTAGAAGCCGTACCTGCCGACTCCGTTTACTATTGAGACATTGTAGCCGGAGATGACAGGAGAGCCGCTTCCGTAAATGCCCTGTCCTGTCGTGTTTATGTTGGTCAGGCTGCCGCCGGTGATTATTGGCGAAGATGAGCTGAGAAACATGCCATAAGTGCTGTTTGTTGTGATGGTGACGTTTTCCAGCACAGGATTGGCGGAGCTGAGATATATGCCGTATGAGCCGCTGATGTCTTTGATGGTGCTGTTCTTGATACTGGAGGATGATGAATAGATATAGATGTCGGAGCTGTACTGAATGTCGGCGAATTCAATGGCGGCTGTGGCACTGGTCTGGAAATTGATATTGCCCCAATTGCCGCTGGCAGCGCTACGAGTGAAGGTTATGTGGTTACCACTTGTGCCTTTAGCGACAAGCGCCCCCTTGCTGGCACCGCTGCCTAATTGGAGGCCGACTCCGGAAGCAAAATTAACCACCACGCCGGGGTCGATGGTCAGTGTGGCGGCGATCGTGGTGTCTTTGTAGACATATAAACTGCCCAAGACAACATAGGGTGCGGCAAGCTTCTTCCAGCTTACGTCTCGGTTTATCTGTTCACCGACCACTTCTATCTTGCCGGCTGAGGTGAGGCCGTTAAAGGTATTGCTGTCCATAATCTGGCCGATGATGTTGGCTCCGGCATGGGGCGGTGAGTTGTCACTGTTCGTGAAGGTGTTGCCGGTAATGGTGGGGATGAATCCGCCGGCACCGAGGTAAAGACCGTTGGCTATGGTTGAGTTGGTTACAGATAAAGAGGATGATGCACTTGTCAGGTAAAGGCCGTATTTTCCGGCGCTGTTAACGATGGTGATGTTGCAGTTGGAAATGACCGGTGAACCGCTGCCGTAAATGCCCTGGCCTGTCGTATTCGTGTTTGTCAGGCTGCCGCCGGTGATTATTGGTGAAGATGAGCTGAGATACATGCCATACGTGCTGTTTGTGGTGATGGTGACGTTTTCCAGCACGGGATTGGCGGAGCTGAGATATATGCCGTATGAGCCGGTGATGTCTTTGATGGTGCTGTTTTTTATGGATGGTGATGTGGAGGAAATATAAACATCTGAACTGTACTGAATATCGGCGTATTCAATGGTGGTAGTGGCAAGCGTACCGGCATTGAAATTGATATTGCCCCAGTTGCCGCTGGCGGCATTGCGGGTGAAGATTACGCGGTTGCTGCTCGTGCCTTTGGCAACTAGCGCCCCCTTGCTGGCGCCGGTGCCGATCTGAATACCTGAACTGGCAGCGAATTTCACGGTTGTACCCGACTCAATGGTCAGGGTGGCCGGTGTGGTTGCGTCCTTGTAGACTGAAACGGTTCCCGAAACAACAACGTAGGGAGCAACCAACTTCTTCCATAGTGCATCCTGATTCACTTGCTCGCCGACAATCTCGATCCTTCCGGCCGACGTGAGGTCGTTGAAGGTGTTGTTGGCGATGATTTAGCCGATGATGTTGGCTCCGGCATGGGGTGGCGAGTTGTCGCAGTTCGTGAAGGTGTTGCCGGTTATGGTTGGAATGAATCCACCGGCGCCGAGGTAAAGGTCGTTGGCTATGGAGGAGTTGGTTACGGAAAGCGCGGATGTGGAGCCGCTCAAGTAGAGACCGTATTTCCCGGCGCTGTTCACAATAGAGATGTTGTAGTTGGAAATGACCGGTGAACCGCTGCCGTAGATGCCCTGACCGGTTGCGCTGGTGTTGGTCAAGCTGCCGCCGGTAATGACGGGTGAGCTGGACCCAAGATAAATGCCGTAAGTGCTGTTTGTGGTGATGGTGACGTTTTCCAGCACGGGATTGGCGGAGCTGAGATACATGCCGTATGAGCCGGTGATGTCTTTGATGGTGCTGTTTTTAATACTGGAGGAGGAATAGATATAAACGTCTGAACTGTACTGGATGTCGGTGTATTCTATGGCGGCAGTGGCAAGTGTGCCGGCATTGAAATAGATGTTACCCCAGTTGCCGCTGGCAGCGTTGCGGGTAAAAGCTATGTGGTTGCTGCTTGTACCTTTGGCGATCAAAGAACCTGGATATGCTGTGCCGTTACTTATAGTGATACCCACTCCGGCTGCAAACTTGACGGTAACACCGGGATCAATGGTCAGCGTTGCAGGGGTGGCGCTAGTGCCATAAACCTGAACAGGTGATGTGATTATGTATGGTGCGGCAAGCGTCTTCCATCTGACATCATGGTTTATCTGTTCGCCAACCACTTCAATCTTGCCGGCGGAAGTGAGGCCGTTAAAGGTATTGCTGTCCAAAATCTGGCCGATGATATTGGCTCCGGCATGGGGTGGCGAGTTGTCGCAGTTCGTGAAGGTGTTGCCGGTTATGGTTGGAATGAATCCACCGGCGCCGAGGTAAAGGTCGTTGGCTATGGAGGAGTTGATTACGGAAAGCGCGGATGTGGAGCCGCTCAAGTAGAGGCCGTATTTCCCGGCGCTGTCTACTATGGATACGTTGTAGTTGGAAATGACAGGTGAACCGCTGCCGTAGATGCCCTGACCGGTTGCGCTGGTGTTGGTCAGGCTGCCGCCGGTGATGACGGGCGAAGATGACCCGAGATACATGCCATACGTGCTGTTTGTGGTGATGGTGACGTTTTCCAGCACGGGATTCGCGGAGCTAAGATATATGCCGTATGAGCCGCTGATGTCTTTAATGGTGCTGTTTTTAATACTGGAGGAGGAGTAAATATAGACGTCGGAGCTGTACTGGACGTCGGCGTATTCAATGGCGGCCGTGGCACTGGTCTGGAAATTGATGTTGCCCCAACTGCCGCTGGCGGCATTGCGGGTAAAGGTTATGCGGTTGCTGCTCGTGCCTTTGGCGACAAGCGTCCCCTTGTTGGCACCGCTGCCGATCTGAAGACCGACCCCGGAGTTGAACTTTACTAATACACCGGGCTCTATGGTGAGCGTTGCCGGAGCTGTGGAAGTTCCGTAGATTAGCACCGTTGAGGTGACGATATATGGACTGTTTGCGAGTGTCCATGTGGTATTCGATGTTATGGCGCCGCCTACATTGGTGTCGGCCATGGCATTGGTTACATTGTATGAGAGCGTAAGTATAGAGAACAAAAGAACAATAAAAGTGTTTTTTCGCAATTGGGTACCCTCTTAAAAAGTATGAAATTACATTACAAATAAAAAAATTTATGCAAATTAATAATAAATCAGCAATTGTGTCAAGGAATTAATGTGTGACAGAACGCAGCTGTTCGGCTTTAAAAATCAGTTGAATTTGTCGGCATTGGCGGTTGACACTTTATCGACATAATAGTATCTTTTTCGTCTTTTACGCCTGATAAACACGCTGTTTGATGGCAAGAAACAATGATCTGATAAAAGGAACAATGACATGAGAAGCGATACGATAAAAATGGGATTGGAACGCACCCCGCACCGCGCCCTGCTCAAGGGAACCGGTGTACCCCAGAGCCAGATGGATAAGCCGTTTATCGGCGTTGCCACCAGTTTTACCGACCTGATACCGGGGCATGTGGGCATGCGCGACCTGGAGCGTTTCATTGAAAAGGGTGTTCATACCGGCGGCGGCCACGCCTTCTTTTTCGGCATTCCCGGTGTGTGCGACGGCATGGCCATGGGGCACAAGGGGATGCACTACTCCCTGCCGACCCGTGAACTGATCGCCGACATGGTCGAATCGGTGGCCGAGGCGCACCGCCTGGACGGTCTGGTGCTTTTGACCAACTGCGACAAGATCACCCCCGGCATGCTCATGGCGGCTGCCCGCCTGGATATCCCCTGTATCGTCGTAACCGCCGGACCGATGATGAGCGGCCGCGGCCAGGCCGGCCGTCAGTTCTCGTTCGTTTCCGATACCTTTGAGGCCATGGCCCGCTACAAGGCCGGTGTGATCAGCGACAAAGAGCTGCAGGTCTGTGAGGACAACGCCTGCCCCGGCATGGGTTCCTGTCAGGGACTCTTCACCGCCAACACCATGGCCATTCTGACCGAGACCATGGGCATGAGCCTGCCGCGGTGCGGCACCGCTCTGGCCGTTTCGGCGCTCAAACGGCGCATCGCCTTCGCCTCGGGCGAAAAGATCGTCGAACTGGTACAGAACAACGTCACCCCGCGCAGCATCATGACCCGTGCGGCCTTCGAGAACGCCATCCGGGTTGACCTGGCCCTGGGAGGATCCTCCAACACTGTCCTGCATCTGCTGGCCATAGCCCGTGAAGCCGGCGTGGAATTGCCGCTGGAACTGTTCGATGTCCTTGCCAAGGATACACCCCAGCTGGCGTCCATGAACCCGGCCGGCGAGTACTTCATGGAGGATCTGGATATTGCCGGCGGAGTTGCCGGCGTGTTCAAGCAGTTGGGAGACAAGATAAAAGATACGCAGACGCTTTTCGGACTTACCACGCACCAGTTGGCCGAGAGCATCCAGAATGTAGACGAGGAGGTTATCCGCCCGCTTGGGAACCCGGTGAAGAAGGAGGGTGGCATTGCCATCCTTACTGGCAACATCGCTCCCAAAGGGGCCGTCGTCAAGCAGTCCGGTGTGTCGGCCGCGATGATGCAGTTCGAGGGCACTGCCCGCTGCTTCGACGCCGAAGAGCTGGCCATGGCTGCCATCATGGAGGGCAGGATCACCTCGGGTGATGTGGTTGTAATCCGCTATGAAGGTCCGAAAGGTGGGCCGGGTATGCGCGAAATGCTGGCGCCAACGGCTGCCATCATGGGCATGGGGCTTGGTGATTCGGTGGCGCTGATCACCGATGGCCGTTTTTCGGGCGGCACCCGTGGTCCCTGTATCGGTCACATTTCACCGGAGGCGGCCGAAGGCGGTCCGATTGCTCTGGTGGAAGAGGGTGACAGGATTCTGCTGGACATACCGGCCCGCAAACTGGAACTGTTGGTGGATGATGCAACTCTGGCTGCCCGCCTGGCAAAGTGGCAGGCTCCCGAACCTAAAATCAAGACCGGTTGGCTGGCCAGATATGCAAAGGCTGTAACTTCAGCCCATACAGGAGCCGTGGTTACCGCCTGAACTAGTTGACCGGATAGGAACACTTCATACGAAGAATTAAACGAGGTAACTATATGAAAATGAACGGCGCACGAATAATGCTGGAATGCCTGAAAAAAGAAGGTGTTGACACCGTCTTCGGCTATCCGGGCGGGACGGTGATCAACATCTATGACGAACTCTTCAATGTCAAAGAGATTCGCCATATCCTGCCGCGCCACGAGCAGGCCGGCACCCATGCGGCAGACGGCTATGCCCGTGCTACCGGCAGGGTCGGCGTGGCCATCGCCACGTCCGGACCGGGGGCCACCAACACGGTTACCGGCATCGCTACTGCTTACATGGATTCGATCCCGATGGTAATCATCACCGGTCAGGTGCCCACGGCGCTGATCGGCAACGACGCCTTTCAGGAAGTCGATATCATCGGCATAACGCGCAGCTGTACCAAGCACAGCTTTCTGGTGCGGGACGTGAATGACATCGCCACCATCATGAAAAAGGCTTTCTACATCGCCCGCAGCGGTCGTCCCGGACCGGTGCTGGTTGACCTGCCCAAGGATGTGCAGATCGCCCAGGCCGAGTTCTCCTACCCGGAATCAGTCGAAATCCGCAGTTACAAGCCGAATCTGGTCGGTCATCCCCGCCAGGTGGAAAAGGCGGTGGCCATGCTGCTGGATTCCAGGCGTCCGGTCATGTACGTGGGGGGCGGCGTGGGGCTGGGCAATGCGGCTGAAGAATTGACGGCCCTGGCCCGCAATCTGGAGGTGCCGGTCACCACCACCCTGATGGGACTGGGTTCCTTTCCGGAAAGCGATCCTAATTCGCTGGGCATGCTCGGGATGCATGGCGCCTACTGCGCCAATATGGCCATGACCCACAGCGACCTGATCGTGGCCATTGGCGCCCGTTTTGATGACCGCGTCACCGGCAAGATTGCCACCTTTGCGCCCCACGCCAGGATCATTCATATCGATGTGGATCCCACCTCGATCAAGAAGAACGTGCGGGTCGACCTGCCGATTGTGGGCGACGTCAAGGATGTTCTCTCCAAAATGATCAAGCAGGTTGACAAGCACAAGGACAAAGTCGCCGTTTTCAAGGAAGGGCTTGCGGCCTGGCATGCTGATGTGGCCGGCTGGAAGGATAAACACCCCATCTCCTATAAGCAGAGTTCAACCATCATCAAGCCGCAGTACGTCATTCAGAAGCTGCGTGAGCTGTCTGATGATGATGCCATCATAGCCACCGACGTGGGGCAGCACCAGATGTGGACCGCCCAGTTTTTTCAGTTCAACAGGCCGCGCACCCTGCTGTCGTCCGGTGGTCTCGGCACCATGGGCTATGGTCTGCCGGCCGCCATGGGGGCCCAGGCCGCCTTCCCGGATCGTCAGGTGATCGCCATCTGCGGTGATGGCGGCGTGCAGATGAACATCCAGGAAATGGCCACCCTGGTGCAGAACCGTCTGCCGGTCAAGATCGTGATCCTCAACAACAACTTCCTCGGCATGGTGCGCCAGTGGCAGGAACTGTTCTTCGACAAGCGCTACTCCCAGACCTGCATGGAACTGCCCATCGACTACATCAAGCTGGCCGATGCCTACGGCGCCAAGGGCTTTCTGGCCACCAAGCCGGATGAAGTTGAAAAGGTCATCAGGCAGGGCTTTGCCGAAAAGGGGCCGGTGATCATGGAATTCAAGGTTGCCCGTGAGGAAAAGGTGCTGCCGATGGTGCCGGCCGGGGCATCATTAAATGAAATGGTATTAAACGCTTAAGGAGAAAAAAGCCATGCAACATACAATTTCGGTTCTGGCAGAAAACGAATTCGGCGTGCTCTCCCGGGTGGCGTCACTATTTTCGGGGCGCGGCTTCAATATCGAGTCCCTGACCGTGGCTCCCACCAATGAGGATGGCATGTCGCGCATGACCATTGTGACCCGCGGCGATGAAAATATCCTTGAACAGATCACCAAACAGCTCAACAAGCTGATCGACGTGATCAAGGTGATCGACTTTAGCGATGGCAGTGCCATCGAGCGGGAGATGGCCCTGGTCAAGGTCACGGCCGAGGATGAAAGCCGGGCCGAGGTGCTGCGCATCGTGGATATCTTCCGCGCCAAGATCATCGATGTCACGCCCAAGTCCTACACGATCGAGGCTACCGGCAGTCCTGTCAAGATCGACGCCATTCTGGAACTCCTGCGGCCACTGGGGCTGAAAGAACTGGTCCGAACCGGAGCGGTTGCCATCGGCCGCGGTGCCAAGGGGTGGAAGGGTTAGGCTCGGCTGTTTCCAGACAAGCCAGGCACCGCTACTTCCATCGGGAGTAGCGGTATTTTTTTACTGAAATGAAGTAGTGTGATTGAGATGAATGTGCTGTAAACTGATTGCAATGAAGTTGAATTATTTAAAAGATGACCTGCTGTACAAGTGGAGATGGCAAGCCCATGAACGACATGTACGTGCCGATCAGCATAGAAAGCATCGAATCAGACCTGTTTCCTGATGTTGCCCTGTTCATCAAAAGCGGAAATAATTATGTCCTGTACAAGAGCCACGGTCGTGATTTTTCCGCCAAGGATTCCGAGCGACTGAAAGATAGCGGTGTGGAGTTTCTGTATGTCAGTCCCGCAGAAATGGAAGTCATCAATGAATATATGGAGAGCAATGCCGAACGCCTGTTGAAGAGCAGTACGCTTTCCAATAAAGCCAAAGGCAAAATGATGTACCAGACTTCGGTCAACTTTGTCGGCGACATCTTCACCAACCAGGAGAAGGTGACCGATTTGGAAAGAAGCAAACGTTTGATGGAGAATCTGCTCATCTATCTTTCGAGCGATCCCGCGGCACTCAATTCGCTTGAATCAGTAATGTCCCACAACTACCACACCTTTGTGCACAGCCTGCAAGTCACAACACTTTCGATCCTCATGCATTCAGAAGCCTTCCTTGTATCTAAGGATGAAATGCTTGATGTCGGTATGGGGACGCTCCTCCATGATTTTGGAAAGATTTTCATTCCTAAGGATATTCTCAACAAAACCAGAAAACTTACGGATAACGAAGTTGCCATTGTCAAACGCCACCCCGAAGAGGGCTACAACTACCTCAGGGAACACACTCATTTGAGTGAGGTCTCCCTTGCAATCGTGCGCTATCACCACGAACGCATCAACGGCAATGGTTATCCCCTGGGCTTGACAGAACGCGAAATTCCGCGCAGTGCCCAGATCGCGGGCATCTGCGACGTTTACTGTGCTCTGGCCATTGACAGATCCGGGCGCAAGGCTCTCCCTGAGGATATGATTCTCCATGTCATGAAGGAAGAGATGAAGGGCTCCTTTAATGAACGTTTCCTGGATGTGCTGGAGTCGATCGTCTGCAGTGAGGAAGAGGCTCAGTTGGTGCTGTAGCCAGGAAACATCACATACATCAGGCGTCGCTTAAAATAGAAAAGTCGCTGCATCCTGAGAGGGTGCAGCGATTTTTTATTATGTACAAATATTCCTGTTATCGGGTCTTGTTGCAAATAGCCTAATTACTTCGACAACTCGGCTATTTGATTGACATGAAACGGTTAATGGATTATTCTGTTCGTTCTATTTATCGACAGCTTTTACCGGTTAGCCGGAGAAAATTAATCTGGAGGATGTGCCTGTATGAACGTTTATTACGATCGTGATTGTGATCTCGCGCTGATCAAAGCTAAAAAAGTTGCTATTGTCGGTTACGGTTCCCAAGGCCATGCCCATGCCTGCAACCTTAAGGATTCCGGGGTTGATGTAACGGTGGCGCTGCGTGAAGGGTCGGCCTCCGTTGCCAAGGCGAAGAATGCCGGACTCAATGTGGCAACCGTTGCCGAAGCTGTTGCTGCGGCTGATCTGGTGATGATCCTGACACCTGATGAGTTCCAATCGGTTCTCTACCGCGACGAGATCGAGCCGAAACTTAAAAAAGGGGCAGTCCTTGCCTTTGCTCACGGTTTCGCCATCCACTACAACCAGGTCGTGCCGCGCGCAGATCTAGATGTTATCATGATCGCCCCCAAGGCGCCCGGTCACACGGTCCGCTCCGAGTTCGTGAGAGGTGGCGGGATTCCTGATCTGATTGCTGTTTTCCAGGATGCGTCGGGCAAGGCCCGCGAAGTTGCTCTCTCTTACGCCAGCGCTATCGGCGGCGGCCGTACCGGCATCATCGAGACCTCCTTTAAGGATGAGACCGAGACCGACCTGTTCGGTGAGCAGGCAGTCCTCTGCGGTGGAGCGGTGGAGTTGGTGAAGGCCGGTTTCGAGACCCTGGTGGAAGCCGGCTACGCCCCGGAAATGGCCTATTTCGAGTGTCTGCATGAACTCAAGCTTATTGTTGACCTGATGTATGAGGGCGGCATCGCCAATATGAACTACTCCATTTCCAACAATGCTGAATATGGTGAATATGTCACCGGACCACAGGTAATCAACGACCAGAGCCGTGCGGCCATGAAGCAGTGTCTGGCAAATATCCAGAATGGCCAATACGCCAAGCAGTTCATTCTCGAAGGTATGTCGAACTATCCCGAGATGACGGCCCGTCGTCGCCTCAATGCCGCCCATCCGATCGAGCAGGTCGGAGAGCGTCTGCGGAGCATGATGCCCTGGATTCAGAAAATCGTCGATAAATCCAAAAACTAATACCACTATTGCGCTAAATGACACCCCTTTACCCTTGCGGGAGAGGGGTGTCCGCGCATTCAGGCAGGAATAATGAACTCATCACCACCGTTTGCCAGGGAAGGCTATCCCTTCATCGTTTTTTCCTCTGTTCTGACGTTGCTCCTGGTCTCTTCCGCCTGGAAGCTCTGCTCCGTTATTCTTGCTGTCCCGGCGTTTATCGCCCTGCTGTTGACCGGATTCATCCTCTATTTCTTTCGCAACCCGGAGCGGACTCCACCTGCTGACCAACAAGCCGTGGTGGCACCTGCTGATGGAACCGTTATAGTGGTTGAACGCGTGACCGAAACCCCATTGGGATGTGAGGCACTCAAGATCAGTATTTTCATGTCGGTTTTCAATGTCCATGTCAACCGTGCCCCCTTTAGCGGCACTGTGGTGGACACCTTCTATCACCGCGGCAAGTTTTTTGATGCCCGTGACGGTCGCGCCTCATTTGAAAATGAGCGCAGCGGCATCGTCATGCGTCTTGATAGCGGCGTGAAAATCGCTTTTGTACAGATTGCCGGCCTGGTTGCCCGGCGGATTATCAGCTATCCTGGAATCGGTGACCGGCTGATCCGGGGCGAGCGCTATGGACTGATCCGCTTTGGCTCCAGGGTCGATGTCTATCTGCCAACTGATGTTACGCCGCTGGTAAGGCTTGGTGAAAAAACCGTGGCAGGCGAAACCGTTCTGGCACGGATCGGGTGAACAGGAACAGTCCCATGAATTCAGAAACCAGGGAAGAAACAATCGAAAAGACCGAAAGCATCAAGCGCGGTATCTATATCCTTCCCAACCTGGTGACCACTGGCAGTCTTTTTGCCGGATTTTACAGCCTGGTTTCCACACTGAACGGCAATTACAGCACAGCAGCGATCTGGATCTTCGTTTCCGCTGTCTGTGACGGTTTGGACGGCAAGGTGGCCCGTATGACCGGCACCACCAGCAAGTTCGGAGTTGAGTACGATTCTCTGGCTGATCTGGTTGCTTTTGGCGTGACACCGGCGCTGATGGTCTATGCCTGGGCCTTGCGCCCATTCGGCAGGGTTGGATGGCTGGCGGCCTTTCTGTTTGTGGCCTGCGGCGCGCTGCGCCTGGCACGCTTCAACGTGCAGGTCAATACTGTGGAAAGCAAGCGTTTCGTCGGATTGCCCATACCGGCCGCCGCCAGCATGGCCGCCGCAACGGTGCTGCTGCTGCATCACTTTAACCGGCTTCCCCAGGAACTGATCCAGAACCCCTACATGTTCAAAAGGCTGGCAATAATCACGCTGATCTACCTGCTGGCCTTCCTGATGGTTTCCAATTTCCGCTATTATTCGTTCAAAGACCCGGCCCTGATCAAGCGCCAACCTTTCGGATTCCTGTTGCTGGCGGTGGTACTGCTGATTGTGGTGGCTGCCGAGCCGGTCATGATGACTTTTTTGATCATGCTCTGTTATGTTCTGTCCGGGCCGGTGGGGTTCCTGCTGACCTGGCCGCGGCGCCGCAGGCTGGAAAAGGCGGTGCATAAGGGGCATGAAGCGGTGCATCGTGATGAAGAAGCCCGTTAGGATTCTTGGTGGGAACAGGTTTGTGCAGGGCGGGTTTGATACCCGCCCTGTTTTGATTTAGGAGATATGCTGAAGAGTTGCTTCAATCCCGGATGCGTTGATCTCCAGCAGAGCGTAGGTGGTGGGTGTCCCGGATATCATCAGGGTGCCTGGATTCAGGAATAGCATGCCGGACAATGTGCTTATGTCGGCGCAATGGGTATGCCCGTACAGTACCGCATCAACTCCTGTTTCCCTGGCGCGTTGTTCCAGCAGGCCTATGCCCGATTTGACCCCGTAGCGGTCACCATGTACCAGCAGCAGCCTTTTGTTGCCGCACTCCCAGAGCAGTTCCCGGGGAGACGGGCTGCCGTGGTCGCAGTTGCCTGCCACGCTGATGACCTCAACGCCCAGAAAACGTTTAAGCAGATCAACATCCTCGGCGCCGTCGCCCAGATGGATTACGACATCGATCTGTTCTGTCTGCTCGCACGCCCGCACTGCCAGTGGGAAGTTGCCGTGGGTATCCGAAATGACGATAATCTTCATGACACTAGTTTACTAGATTTCTAGACTTAATTAAAATGAAAATTGTTGCGAGGCAGGTAGGTCATGTCAAAAAAAATCATTATTATCATTGTAGCTGCCGCTGCCTTTCTGGCAGGGCTGTTCCTGGTGTCGATCCTGATCGCTAAAGTACTGCTGGGAACCGATAACCAGGCCGGTTTCAAGGAAGGTCAGGGGGTCGGACTGGTCGAGGTCAAGGGCATGATCCTGGACTCCAAGGAAACCGTTCGTCAGTTGCGTCATTTTCTCAAAAAAGACAGTATCAAGGCTGTCGTGCTGCGGGTGGATTCCCCCGGCGGCGTGGTGGCGCCGTCCCAGGAGATAAGCGACGAGGTCAGAAAATTTGCCGCCAAGAAGAAGATCATCGTATCCATGGGCAGTCTGGCCGCCTCAGGCGGATATTACATATCAGCCCCTGCAACCATGATTTATGCCAATCCCGGCACCATAACCGCCAGTATCGGTGTGATCCTCAAGCTCTCCAACATCGAGTCGCTGATGGACAAGATCGGTATCAAATCGAATACCTTGAAGACCGGCAAGTTCAAGGACTCCGGTTCACCGCTACGTGAACTGTCGTCGGAGGATCGGGCCATGCTGCAGGCGGTGATCGATAACACCCATGAACAGTTCGTTCAGGCCGTGGCTGCCGGTCGCAGGCTGCCGGCGAATGAAGTGCGCAGAATCGCCGATGGCCGCATTCTGTCCGGCGAGCAGGCCAAGGCGCTCAGGCTGGTGGATCGTCTGGGGACACTGCAGGACGCCATCGAGGAGGCCGGCCGGCAGGCCGGAATCAAGGGGGAGCCGGAGGTCATACTGCCCCCCAAAAAGAAGGTTAATTATATGGATCTGCTGGTCGAGGGAGCGGAAGGAACGTTCAACGGTCCGCTGGGACGGGCGGCCGGCGGCATGAGGCTGATGTACGAGGCTGAGTAATGCAGGGGCAATTCATGAATCACCCCTGCATGACATTTTTATTTCCTTTTTTTCAGTTGCTTGTGGGCATCCAGCAGGATCTTTTCAGTGGTTGACCAGTCAATGCAGGCATCGGTGATGGATACGCCGTATTTCAGCTGGCTGTGGTCGGCTGGAACCTTCTGGTTGCCGGCCTCCAGATTGCTTTCGATCATGACTCCCGAGAGGGATTCGTTGCCGCTAATGACCTGCTGGATGATGCTTTCCAGTACTTCGGGCTGCTTCTGGTAGTCCTTGTTGGAGTTGCCGTGGCTGCAGTCCACCATGATGGTGGGGAACAGACCGTTCTTTTTCAGGTTCTCTTCAGTGTGGCTGATGTCCTCCGGATGGTAGTTCACCTTGCGCGAGCCGCCTCTGAGGACGATATGCACATCCGGGTTGCCGGTGGTCTGGATGATGGAGGTGCGTCCCTCTCGGTTGATGCCGAGGAAGCTGTGGGGGTGCTGGGCTGCCTTCATGGCGTCCATGGCGATCTGCAGGTTACCGTCGGTGCCGTTTTTGAAGCCCACCGGGAAGGAGAGGCCGCTGGACATCTCGCGATGGGTCTGGGATTCGGTTGTGCGGGCACCGATGGCGCCCCAGCTGATCATGTCAGCCACATATTCGGGGGTAATCGGATCGAGCATTTCGTTGGCCACCGGCACCCCCAGCTGGGTGATGCGCATCAGCAGGGCACGGGCGATGCCGAGCCCCTTGGAAATCAGGTGGCTGCCGTCCATGTCCGGGTCGTTGATCAGTCCCTTCCAGCCCACCGTGGTGCGCGGTTTTTCAAAGTAGGCCCGCATGATCAACTGGAGTTGATCGCTGACCTGGTTGGACAGGGCTGCCAACCGTTTGGCGTACTCCACGGCAGCCTCGGGATCATGGATGGAGCAGGGGCCCACTACCACCATCAGGCGCCGGTCGCGGCGCTGGAGAATGTCTTTGATCCGCTCGCGGCTTTTGCTGACGAATTCCCGATTGGCAACGGACAGCGGGAAAACCTGGCGCAGCTCGGCCGGGGCGATAATCGGGGAAATGGCGGATACCTTCAGGTTGTTTGTTTTGATCATAAAATGGTTCCATTTCTGTAAACATTTGAAATTTAATAAACTTTTTTAAAACATTTTTTGTGTTTTGTCAAAGGAGAATGTTGTCATGAAGAGGGCTGTATTTATTGACAGGGACGGTACCATCAATCAGGAGAAGGATTATCTCTATCGCATCGAGGAGTTTGAATTCGTACCCGGCGCGCCGGAGGCCATCAGGAGGCTGAACGAGGCCGGTTACCTGGTTGTAGTGGTAACGAATCAGTCCGGGGTGGCCCGCGGATATTATAGCGAGGAAGATGTTGAAAACCTGCACCGCCATATTGCCGGCGAACTGAACCTGGTCGGCGCCCGGGTGGATGCCTGGCTGTACTGCCCCCACCACCCCTCTGGAAAAGGGAGTTACGCCTTGCCCTGCCTCTGCCGCAAGCCGTTGCCCGGCATGCTCCATGAGGCGGCACGCCGGTTTGATATTGAACTGGAGGCGTCGGTTATGATCGGTGACAAACTGGCCGATATTGAGGCTGCACGTGCCGCCGGATGCAGGCCGATCCTGGTCAGGAGCGGTTACGGTGCCAGCGAGGAGGCCCGCATTCCGGAGGGCACGGCAGTCTTTGACGATCTGCTGGGCGCAGCACTGTTCCTGACCGGAAACGACGATCACGTTTGACAGTTCATGGGGAGACGTGTAAAATTATTCGATTAATCATGTTAATGAAAGGATTTCAAATATGAGTAAGGGGATTACCAAGGGAATCGTCCTGGCGGGTGGGGCGGGCAGCCGTCTGTTTCCGCTGACGCTGGTGGCGAGCAAACAGCTCCAGCCGGTGTATGACAAGCCGATGATCTACTATCCGCTGGCTACACTGATGGCAGCCGGCATCAGCGATATTCTGCTGATCTCCACCCCCCACGATACTCCCCGTTTCAAGGCGCTGCTGGGTGATGGTTCCCGCTGGGGCATTTCCATCAGCTACAAGGTCCAGCCGGAGCCCAAGGGAATCGCCCAGGCTTTCCTGGTGGGCGAGGAGTTCATCGCCAATCAGCCGGTGGCGCTGATCCTGGGTGACAACATCTTCTACGGCAAGATGCATCTTGACAGCATTGTATCAGAGTTTCAGGGTGGGGCCCGTATTTTCGGTTATCAGGTGCATGACCCGGAACGCTACGGGGTGGTGGAGTTTGACGCCACCGGCCGGGTGCTGAGTATCGAGGAAAAGCCTCAGAAACCGAAATCCCATTATGCTGTTCCGGGACTTTATCTCTACGACGAGCAGGTCGTGGCTATTGCCAAAGCGATCAATCCCTCTGCACGGGGCGAGCTGGAGATCACTGACGTAAATATGGAATACCTGAAACAGGGTGATTTGACCGTGGAACGGCTCGGGCGGGGCATTGCCTGGCTGGACACCGGTACCCACAAGAGCCTGTTGGAGGCCAGCAATTTTATCGAAACCATCGAGTCGCGTCAGGGGCTTAAGATCGCCTGTCTGGAGGAGATTGCTCTGCGGAGAGGTTTTATCGACTGTGTCCGCATGCGTGATGTGATTGAAGCCACGCCCAACTCTTCCTACCGTGAATATCTTGTGCGTGTGTTCAACGAAGCGCAGCTGTGCGGCGGCTACTGAAAAGCCAGGCCGGTTTGATCTGAGATACTGTTGCTCAGCCGGCGTGGAGTAAAAAAGACAAAAGACATACTATGGAATATTTCAAAAAATATGGACTGATAGTGCTGGCCGGTGGAGGTGTGTTACTGGCCCTGATCTTTTATTCGCTCAACGTTCCCCGCAATCGCGAGGCCAATGCCATCGAGCGCGGCGTTATGACGGTCTTCAGCCCGATACTGGTTCCAGCGGCGCGGGTAAGCGGCTTTTTTGAGGATGTCTGGGACGGCTACATCAGCCTGGTGCACGTTCAACAGGAAAATCTGAGGCTGCGCAAGGAAATCAGAGAGCTCAACGAGCGGGTCTATGCCGGTAATGAAACGCTGCTGGCCAATCAGCGACTCTCCCGTCTGCTGGATATGAAGGCCACCATCAAGGCGCCGACCCTGGCCGCCTCCGTGGTGGGAGAGGACATGTCCTCCTGGTTCAGCACCATGCTTATTGATCGGGGCAGTTCCAGCGGCATACGTGTAGGGATGGCGGTTGTCGGGGCCGACGGAATCGTGGGGCAGATTGTCAAGGTTGCCCCGGAAACGGCCCGGGTGCTGCTGCTGACTGACCACGCCAGCGGCATTGCAGCCACCATCCAGCGCTCCCGTGCCCGCGGGGTTGTCAAGGGCAAGGGGGATGGACTCTGTACGCTGGAATTTACGACCCGTGAAGAAGATGTCAAGGTTGGCGACCAGGTGGTGGCCTCCGGCATTGGCGGCGTCTTTATGAAAGGCATGCCGATAGGCGAGGTAACCATGGTAAAAAAGGGGGAATACGGCGTATTCCAGACCGTTACAATCCGTCCGGTGGTGAACAGTGCCCATCTGGAAGAGGTGATGGTGGTGCTGCGGGGGGGCTATGAGTAGGCGAAGCGCCATTGTGCTGGCCATTGCCGTACTGCTGGCGGTGATCCTGCAGATATCCGTGCTGCCGGTCCATGTGGCCTCCAACTTTAAACCCGACATGCTGCTGATCATCATGGTGTTCCTGGCCTTGCGCGGTTCCTACCAGACCGGCACTCCGCTGGCATGGTTGCTGGGGCTTCTCAAGGATGTCTTCAGTGGACTGTATCTGGGGCTGAATGCCTTTACCTTCCTGATTATTTTTCTGGTCATCAAGAGTATGGCTGACCGATTGTATGCCGAAAGCGGCTTTCTGTTCGTGGTGGCCGTCAGCGCGGCCAGTCTGGCCTGCGTTGCAGCCGACCTGGTACTGCTGCTGATGTTTACCAAAACTTCAGGAATCGCATATTCCATGGCGGGCGACCTGATTCCGCACCTGCTGGTTAATGCTTTTTTTGCGTCTCTTGCGGCGCTGCTGCCCGCTTTTACTCGCTTCGAGGAGGTTGCTTGATGCAGCAGCGCTTCGTCCGCGAGATCATGGAGATGAAGCATCGTACCTTGCTGCTTTCCTTTGTGGTCGGAGCAATTTTTTTCGTGCTGATGCTGCGTTTGTGGCATCTGCAGATCCTCAGTGTCGACGACTATCGCAACATGTCCGAAAACAACCGTCTCCGCTTCGTTCCGATCGCCTCCTCCCGAGGGGCGATCATGGATCGCAACGGCTCGGTGCTGGTCAGCAACCGACCTTCATTCAGTCTGGCGGTGGTGCCCCAGGAGGTCATGGACAAGGAGTCGCTCCTGGACCAGTTGGCCGAACTGCTGGGACTTGATCGGAGCGAACTGGCCGGACGCTGGGAGAAGGGCAAGGGGCGGGCCAAGTACTACCCGATCGTGCTGGCTTCCAACATCAATCGCGACCAGGTGGATATCATCGAGGAAAATCGTTTGCGGTTGCCGGGGGTGGAAGTCGAGATGAAACCGGTGCGCGAGTATTCCAGCGGTATTCTGGCTGCCCATCTGCTGGGCTACATCAGTGAGATATCCGAAGATGAGCTTAACCGTCAAGGGTACGAAGACTACAACCCGGGCGACTACATCGGAAAGAACGGCATCGAGCGGGCCTGGGAACAGGAACTGCACGGCAGCGACGGCGGCCGCCAACTGGAGGTTGATGCTCGTGGTCGGGTGCTGCGGACCATTTCCGAGTCCTATCCTACGGTTGGCAACAGCGTTGTGCTGACCATTGACGCGGCGTTGCAGAAGAGTGCCGAGCGCGCCTTCGGCGAACAGGCCGGGGCAGCGGTTGCCATGGATGTCAACAGTGGTGAGATCCTGGCCTTTGTAAGCAACCCCGGTTTTGACCCTGCTCTGTTCAGCGGTAAACTGCCGGCGGACAAGTGGAAGGAATACCTGGAAGACAAACGCCATCCTCTGGAGAACAAGGCCCTCACCGGTCAGTACCCGCCGGGCTCGACCTTCAAGATCATCACCGCCCTGTCCGGTCTGGAAAACAGCAAGATCACTGAAAGCTCAACGGTCAATTGCCAGGGTTCCTATGATCTGGGCACATCCACTTTCAAATGCTGGAACAAGCACGGCCACGGCACAACCAACTTGAAAAAGTCGCTGCGCGAATCGTGCGACGTGTATTACTACCAGCTGGGCGAACATCTCGGGGTGGATCTCATCGCCGCAACAGCTGCAAAATTCAAGCTGGGTGCCCCCCTGGGTATCGGTCTCAAGAATGAGAAGGCGGGTCTGGTCCCCACCGCGGCCTGGAAACAGAATAAATACGGTAAACGCTGGTTCCATGGCGAAACCCTGCCGGTGGCCATCGGTCAGGGCTATGTTCTGATGACTCCCATTCAGATGGCTTCGATGATCGCCACCGTAGCCAATGAGGGCACAGTATATCGACCGTACCTGGTCAAACGCATTGTGGATTCTGACGGCAAACCGCTCAAGGAATTCAAGCCTGAAATAATCGGCACGACCGGCATATCCGCCGACAAATTCCGTCTGGTCAAGCAGGGTTTGTATGCCGTGGTCAACGACCCGGGGGGAACCGGAGCAGCGGCCCGTCTGTGGGATTTCAAGGTTGCCGGCAAGACCGGTACCTCCCAGGTAGTCAAAATGCGAGACAGCAAGCAGAGCAACGCCTACCAGTTCCGGGATCACGCCCTATTCGTGGCCTTTGCTCCCTTTGACAAACCGGAAATCGCCGTAGCGGTCGTGATTGAGCATGGCGAACATGGTGGGGCAGCTGCTGCGCCGATTGCCGGGCGCATGCTCAGGGCCTGGTTCGATTCCAAGAAACCTCCCCAGAAGGCAACTCCCAGAAATAAAGATGACGAAAATGTGGACGACGGAGAGAAAGCTGAGCCGGCGGCAAAAGAGCCGGAACCCGGTAATGAGGCCCGGCCATGATTGATCGCCGCCTGTTCGTGAACATCGACTGGATGCTGCTGGGACTTGTGGTTGCTGTCAGTCTGCTGGGGATCCTCAATATCTACAGCGCGACCACCCCTTACAAGATCACGGGAGCGCCCTATTACCTCAAACAGTTCTACTGGATGACCTTCGGCATGTTCATTGCCCTTTTGATCTGCAGCTTCGATTATCACCTGCTGGAGGATTTTTCCTACTGGCTGTACGGTTTCCTGGTGATTTTGCTGCTGGCGGTACTGGTTGTCGGTCGCAGTTCCATGGGGGCCACCCGCTGGCTGCATCTGGGATTCATCAATATCCAGCCTTCCGAGCTGATGAAGATCGTCATCATCATCACGTTTGCACACTTTTTCAACAACTTTCATGCCCAGGGAGGCCTGGCGGTCAGGGATGTCTTTCTGCCCTTGGGCATCCTGATACTGCCGGCGGTGCTGATCATGAAACAGCCCGACCTGGGGACGGCCACCCTGGTCATTCTGATTGCGGTCTCCATGACTTTCTACGTCGGGCTGCGCTGGTCAACGATCGTCACGTTCGTGCTTGTGGCCATACCGATGGCCTGGCTGGGGTGGTCTCATTTCCTGCGTCCCTACCAGAAGAACCGTATCCTCGATTTTATCAACCCCGAACGCTCCCGCCTGGGGAGCGGCTACCACATCATCCAGAGCAAGATTGCCGTCGGTTCCGGCGGCCTGACCGGCAAGGGCTTCATCAAGGGCACCCAGTCACAGCTGCGCTTTCTGCCCGAACAGCATACCGATTTCGCCTTCTCGGTTTTTGCCGAGGAGTGGGGTTTTATCGGCTGTCTGGTGCTGATCATTCTCTACCTCTCTCTGGTGCTGTGGGGGCTTAATATCGCCCGACGCTGCAACGACCGTTTTGGCTGTCTGCTGGCCATGGGGGTGACCGCCATGCTTTTCTGGCATATCGTCATCAATATGGGCATGGTCATCGGCATGTTTCCGGTTGTGGGAGTGCCCATGCCCTTCTTCTCCTATGGCGGTACCTCCATGATCACCTCGATGGTCGGCATCGGCATTCTGCAAAGCATCAGCATGCGTCGCTTCATGTTTTGAGGCGGGCTGGCCGATATCGCAACGGAGCAAGCTACTATTTCAGGCAGATCGGGAGGTGCCATGATAACCGACTCCACAGAACGCAGCGACCTGGCCGGCTATGCCTGTGTCAGTGCCCTTTCCCTGGGCCGAAAGCACCCCGAGGAGTTCCGCGATAACCGTCCGGCCTTCGAGCGCGACCGTGACCGCATCATCCACTGCGCCGCCTTCCGCCGCCTGGAGTACAAGACCCAGGTGTTCGTCAACCATGAGGGGGACTACTATCGCACCCGCCTGACTCACTCCCTGGAGGTGGCCCAGATCGGACGGGCCATCGCCCGAAAACTGCACCTGAATGAAGAGCTGACCGAGGCGCTGGCCCTGGCCCACGACCTGGGGCACACCCCGTTCGGCCACACCGGTGAAGATGTGCTGGATCGCTTGATGCAGGGTTTTGGCGGGTTCGAGCACAATCTGCAGTCTTTCCGTGTAGTGGATGAGCTGGAGGAGCGCTATCCCGGCTTCAACGGCCTCAACCTGACCTGGGAGTTGCGCGAAGGCATTATCAAGCATGCCAGCCCCTACGACGCGCCGCTGGAAACCATGTCCACTTTTCTGCCCGGAGTGGTGCCCTCCATCGAAGCCCAGATCATCAACTATGCCGATGAAATCGCCTACAACAACCATGACATCGATGACGGTCTGAAATCAGGCTACATAACACTTGAGATGCTGGGGCAGATCGAATTGTGGCAGCGGGTCAGTGCCTCTGTTCGCCGGAAATACCCGGACATTGACGACAAGCGCCTGGTGTTTCAGACCATCAGCGCCCTGATCGGTCTGCAGATCACCGATATCTGCGTCACCATCAAAAACAACCTGGAGCGCTTCAAAATCGCCACCCTGGAAGACCTGCGGCTGGTGAACCGGTCCGTGGTCCACTTCAGCGACAACATCACCACCCAGAACATGGAGCTGAAGCGCTTTCTGTTTAACAGCCTCTATCGTCACCACAAGGTCGACAAGATGCGCGTCAAAGCCGAGATCTTCATTACCCGCCTGTTCGAGACCTATCTGAAATACCCCAACCTGCTGCCTCCCAAATATCAGGCCCGTTTCGATCAATCCGGCATTCAGCGGGTGGTGTGCGACTATATCGCCGGCATGACCGACCGTTTTGCCCTGGATGAGTACAAGCGGCTGTTCGAGCCGTATGAGCGGGTGTAGAGGTCGCTGAATCAACAGAACTGAAACTGCTGCGAAAGAATGGACAACATGAAAGCCAAAGCCGCCAAAACCGAACAGTACGACTTCTTCGCCTTTCTCTCCCGCATGCGCTACATCAGTCGCTGGGGGCTGATGCGCAGCACCGTGCCGGAAAACATCCAGGAGCACAGCCTGGATGTGGCGGTAATCGCCCACGCCCTGGTCATGATCCGCAACACCTATTTCAACGGCACGCTTGATCCCAGTCAGGCGGCTCTGTACGGCATCTTTCACGATGCCAGCGAGATTTTTACCGGTGATATGCCGACACCGGTGAAGCACTTCAACCCCAATTTCAAGCGCTCGTTTCATCAGCTGGAGGACCGGGCCCGGCGCAAGCTGCTGGCCATGCTGCCGCCGGAACTGGCCAGGGAGTACGAGCCGCTCTTCTTTTTCGATGATCAGCAGGAATACGTCCAGCTGGTCAAGGCGGCCGACAAGATTGCCGCCCTGGCCAAATGCATTGAGGAGGAAAAATCGGGCAATCTGGAATTCCGGCGGGCCGGGGCCGAGCATCAGGAGCTGCTGGCAGCCAGCCCCCTGCCTGAAGTGCGCTACTTTATGGAGAAATTTCTGCCGGGATACCGGCTGTCACTGGATGAGTTGAAGTTGGGGTAGATGTGGCCCGTACGGTCGGTCGTCACTAAAAAAGCAACCCGCCTGGCGGGTTGCTTTTTTAGTGAGGGGTGAAGCGATTTGTCTCAAGAGATGATGTAAGCGCTGACGGCTGCATCGTTCATGCTGTTGGTGACGGTACGCACCTGATCGGTTGTGTCACACTGTACCTTGATGCGGCAGTCCGTGCCGGCTTCGGCCTTGGTATAGCGCAACAGGATGCGGGCGGCCAGCTCAAGGCAGATATCATCCTGCATACCCATGACAGCACCCAGCGGCGTGTTGCCGTCCAGCCAGGTAATGGCAGTTTCACCCGGTTGTATGGCCGCTTCCAGCAGGCGGTTGTCGTTTTCGTCGCGACCGATGATGACCTTGGTGCGTTCTCCGATACGGAAATGGCGTCCGATCTTGAGCAGGCGGAAATCCCGCTGGTTGAGCTCATCGCAATGATCGAAAACGTCCCGCACCTTGGGCACGAAGGAGGGTTCGGTCAGCAAGCAGCCCCCGGCCGGGCAGGGGTAGTTCTTGACATCCAGTTCATCGGCCAGCTGAAACTGATCCTTGCGTGAGCGCCCCTTGATTGAAAGCAGTTTTTCGCGGTCAACCCACCCCTCCCGTTCCGGAATGGTCGGCTCGAAGTGCTGGGCCGAGAGAGGGCGCAGCAACAGCCCTTCCAGGCCGCTTTCACGTTCGATCACCCGCAGGGAATCGCGGCGCTGGCTCATGGGGCGCTGACCAAGTACCTCGCCGGTGATGACGAAATCGGCGCCGCTTTCCTGCATGTATTCCTTGGCTTTGCGCAGCAGGTAGATGCGGCAGTCCACACAGGGGTTGACCCCCTTGCCGTAGCCGTGTTGGGGGTTGCGGACGATGTTCAGGTAGTCGAGTCCCTTGTGGACTACCTTGATCGGGATATTGAATTCCTGGGCCACGCGAACCGCTTCGGATTTGCAGCCGGAATTTTTGCCAGTGCAGGTGCAGAAAGGGGAGGTGAAGTTGAGGGCTTCGACTTCGATGTCCATGTCAAGCATCATCTTGACGGCCAGGGTCGAGTCGAGCCCCCCCGAAAGGAGGGCGATTGCTTTGCGTTTCATAAAGAGCTCCTGGGGCTCCATGCCGTGGCCTATCTGATTGGAAGGCGCCACGTCACAGGACCAATTTTTTTTCAAGGCTAGCACAGAGCGGTAGAAGATGTAAAGGTGCAAGCCGGTCCCTGTCGCCAGGCAATGCTCGTTCTAGTGCTCAGTCTCGTAGCCGGCAACCACTGCTTCGTAGCGGGCCGCGAAATCATCCGGGGCTTTTGATTCGGCGTCAGCGTAGCCGGCAATGATGGCGTCTCTCATGTTCTCGGGGATGACGCGCTCGGCCAGCGGGTAAAGGATGGTGTCTTCCTTGCTGATGTGCTCGCGCAACAGTTGGGCATAGGCCAGGGCATTTTCGGCAATAACCCTCTCGCGGCCGGCTTTGCCGTGCTGTGCCTCGCGGGCGGCCGTTTCCATCGCCCTGACATAGGCCCGCCCTTGGTCATGCTCCATCAGCATGGCCGCCACCGGGCTGTTGTCACGGGGCATGCCGTTCTTGATCATGGCCTCGAACAGGATGTTCTCTTCCTTGGCGTGATGGAATTTGTCGGCATAGTTGCGAATAAAGTCCACGCCGTCCAGATAGAACTGCCAGTTGCGGTAGCGACCCTCGACCGTCAGCGGGGCGTTCTGTTCCAGCAGGCCGATCATTCTCAGAATTAGCCGGTGCTCGTTGACCAGTGCCTGGGTAATGTCCTTTTTCATCACTTCCTCCGCTCTCCATTGATGGCGACGATGATGCTTTCCAGCGGGATATCCTTGCCGCTCTTTTGGAGCGCTTCCTTGACCATGATGTCCAGGCCGCGGCAGCAGGGCACTTCCATGATTGCTACGGTGACGCTTTTGATGTCGTTGGCGCTGAAAATATGCGCCAGCTTATCCACATAGGCGCTGGTGTCGTCCAGTTTGGGGCAGGCGATGGCCAGGGCCTTGCCTTTGAGTAGGTCCTGATGCAGGCTGCCCATGGCATAGGCCACGCAATCGGCGCTGATCAGGATGTCCGCCTGCTGGAAGTAGGGCGCCGTGGGCGGCACCAGGTGGAGTTGTACCGGCCACTGCCGCAGTTCCGAAGGGGTCTTGACTCCGCCTGTTTCGCTTGTTTCCTGCCGTTCGATAACCCTTGCCATGCTGCCGGGGCAGCCGCATCCCAGATTTCCCATGATCATTCTCCTTTGTTTGTCAGGTAGTTGTTGATTTCCAGTTCGATTTTTGCTTCATCATCTTTGCTTAACCCGTGGATCGAGACCACGTCCTTCAGCAGACAGATGCCCACTTTGCAGGTGACGCAGCCGATTTCGTAGCGATTGAGAATCTCGCCGATCTCCGGGTAGTTCTGCATCACGTCCTGAATGGCCTGGTGGCCAAGTCCGTTTTTAAAATCCATGCTGTAACCTCCGTGCATCATGTTGATGATTGGAGATTATCGCAGGAGTCACGGAAATTTAATGACCGGCGTCAAGAAATTTGATAAAAAGATAAAAACCGTCTTGTTGGTATTGTGTAAATCAAAAGGAAAGGATTATGGTTGTAATCAGGAAGAAATCAGGATCGTACTGATTATTTTGTTGCCGCTCCCAGAAGACAGGATAGCTATGGCTCTGCTCAGTTGATTGCGTTAAGCAGTGAGCAGCCATCGCTCACAAAATCAGCCGCCTGGCGCTGATCAACCACCCAGTACATGTTGTCGAAGCCGAGCAGGATAAATACCGGTGTAGATATACTGAAAGCGTACATCTGGGCGATGGAGTAAAAGGTGAATTTGGCATGCATTGGCAGTACCTCGCGATTTCATGTTGTCGAATGTTTCATTAATCCTTCTGCATTGGTTGTGCCAGCCTGCATGTGTAATAATTACGGTAGGTTATCTTTTGTTGTCAAAATAGTGTCGCGAGTATTGGCGTGGTCGGTTGTGTTCGTGTCCGAATTTTGATCGTTGGGGGAGTGATGGATATCGATGTTTACGAGATGCTGGGCAGATATTTTTCCGGTGAGCCGCTGGAGTTGATGATTGCCCATGGCCGGTCCGTCGCCGGCCTGGCAGTGGAGATCGGCCGTGTTCTAGATCTTGCTGACGATGAACTTGTTTTTCTGGATCAGGCTGCCATGCTCCACGATATCGGCGTTTGCCGTGTACATGCGCCGGGAATCGGGATGTGCGGGGAGGCGCCTTACATCGCCCACGGTATCCTGGGGCGCTCAATACTGGAGGAGGAAGGTCTGCCGCGCCATGCTCTGGTCTGTGAACGCCACATCGGTGTCGGCCTGACTCGCGACGATATCGTTGCCCAGAATCTGCCGCTGCCGCTACGCGACATGACTCCCCAGGCGTTGTGCGAAGAGATCATCTGCTTTTCCGACCTGTTTTTTTCAAAAACGCCGGGTAAACTGTCCGACAGAAAGTCATTGGAACGGGTCCGCGCAAAACTGGACAGCTTGGGGGGGAACAAAGTGCTGATTTTCGAGGCTTGGCTGCTGCGGTTTGGGGCGTTGGGCTGATCGCTGAACCTGATAACGTATATTGTCAGTTCCAATAAATGAAATACCTCTGTTTTGCACTTTTTCAGGCAGATTGCAGGCAGGGTCCATGATTCAAAACAGTTGCTTTTCAAGGCGCTATGCAGTACATATATAAACCTTTTTGAAACTACTCACCCAGGTGGTCTCCTTGCAGCAGAAATCAGTTACAATCGATCAGCTTCGTGCCAGCATTGACAGAATTGACGACAGGATTGTGGAGCTGTTGAATGAGCGCGCACGCGTGGTGCTCGATGTGGGTCGTCTTAAATCCGGCGGCAACATGGAGTTCCATGTGCCGGGCCGCGAACGTCAGATCTATGAGCGCCTGCTGGGCGGTAATCCCGGTCCGTTTCCCAATGATGCCCTGCGGAGCATCTATCGTGAGGTCATCTCGGCCTGTCTGGCTCTGGAATCCCCCATGAAGGTGGCTTTCCTGGGGCCCAAGGCAACCTTCAGCCACCTGGCCACCATGCAGCAGTTCGGTCTGTCGGCCGAGCTTGTGCCGCTCAAGTCCATCTCGGCGGTCTTTGAAGAGGTGGAGAAGGGCAAGGCCCTGTACGGTGTTGTGCCGGTGGAAAACTCCACCGAAGGGGTCGTTTCCCACACGCTGGACATGTTTGTGGAAAGCGGGCTGCAGATCACCGCTGAGATACTGCTGGAGGTGCATCACGACCTTCTTTCCCGCACCGGTCGAATGGAAGATGTCAAAAAAGTCTACTCCCACGCCCAGCCGATTGCTCAGTGTCGTCAATGGCTTGACAGTAACCTGCCAAGCATACCCACCGTAGATGTGGCTTCGACCGCCGTGGCCGCCCAGATAGCCAGTGAGGACTATACCGCAGCTGCCATAGCCAGCGAACTGGCCGCCTCGCTCTATGACCTGAAGGTGGTCAGGAGCAGGATCGAGGATCAGGTCAACAATTTTACCCGTTTTCTGGTGATTGCCCGCAAGGGGTGCGATCGTTCCGGTAACGACAAAACCTCGGTGCTGTTCTCCATCAAGGACCAACCGGGTATCCTCTGCCGCATGCTGGAGCCGTTTGCCAAGCGCGGCATCAACCTTTCCAAAATCGAGTCGCGTCCCTTCAAAAGCAAGGCCTGGGAATACATCTTCTTCCTCGATATGTTTGGCCACATTTCCGATCCTGACGTTGCGGAGGCGCTGGAGGAACTCAAAGGGTGCTGCCAGTTCCTCAAGGTTCTCGGCTCCTATCCGCGGTCGATGTAGGCCTTGAACGGCTTGCCTGTAATCATCGAACGGCTGGCGATTGTCGGCGTCGGACTGATTGGCGGATCCCTGGCCCGTGCCCTGCGCGCTGCCGGGGTCGTAAAAACCATCGTCGGCATCGACATTGACCGGGGAAATCTGGAGCAGGCCCTCTCTCTGGGGGTGGTGAACGAGGTTGCCACCAGCGTCGAGGAAGGTGTACGGGGTTGCCAGGCGGTGTTTCTTTCGATTCCGGTCTGCGCCATTCCCGGCGTGGTAGAACGGATTGCTGGCGTTATCGCCCCAGGCTGCATCGTCACTGACGGCGGCAGCGTCAAGGCCGAGATCGTCAATGCCTGTGAAGGCTTGATGCCGCCGGGTTGCCATTTTGTCGGCGGACATCCCATTGCCGGCACGGAAAACTCCGGAGTTGCTGCTTCGTTTGCAACCCTCTTCAAGGGCAAACGCTGTATTCTCACTCCAACCGCCAGTACCGATCCAGCAGCTCTGGAGACGGTTTCGCGGCTCTGGAAGTCTACAGACGCTGTTGTCTGTACGATGGAAGCTGGGCACCACGACCGGATTTTTGCCGAAATCTCCCATCTGCCCCATGTGGTCGCTTATGCCCTGGTGCATGCCGTGGGCACGGCCGATGTGGAGGGGGAGAATGTGCTCTCCTACACCGCCGGCGGCTTCCGTGATTTTACCCGCATCGCTTCGTCAGACCCCGCCATGTGGCGCGACATTGCTCTGATGAACCGGACGGCACTGCTGGCAAGTATCGATGGCTTCTCGGCAAGCCTGGCCGAATTGAGAGGGCGTATCGAACGTGTGGATGCGCAGGGGCTGGCGGAATTTTTTACAATTGCCAAACGGTTTCGCGACGGCATAATCTGAAGCGGACAGGGAATCAATCATATTCTTAAGTTAATGGAGCATCCGTGAATTCCATCATCATCAATCCGGTTTCATCAGTCCGGGGTGAAATTACTGTCCCCGGAGACAAGTCCATATCCCATCGTTCAATCATGCTGGGTGCCATTGCCAATGGCGTAACAACGGTCACCGGTTTTCTGCGCGGCGAGGACAACATGGCCACCATGAGAGCTTTTCGCGCCATGGGTGTTGAAATCGATGATGACGGCATCACTCTTTCAATTCACGGCCGGGGGCTGCATGGCCTCAAGGAGCCTGCCGACGTCATCGATTGCGGCAATTCCGGTACTACGATCCGGCTCATCAGCGGTCTGCTGGCCGGCCAGTCGTTCTTCTCGGTGGTCACTGGTGACCAGTACCTGCGCAAGCGTCCCATGAAGCGTGTTGTCGAACCGCTTGCCCGCATGGGCGCCAGCATTATGGGGCGCCAAAAGGGTACCCTGGCTCCGCTGGCTATCACCGGCTGTGCCCTGAACCCCATCGGCTACGACTCTCCGGTTTCCAGCGCCCAGATCAAGTCAGCCATCATGCTGGCCGGTCTGTATGCCGGTGGAGAGACATCGGTGCGCGAGCCCAGCCTCTCCCGTGATCATTCCGAGCGTATGTTCCGACTGTTCGGGGCATCACTGGACATTTTCCAAACAGGTGTTACGGTCAGGGGTGGCGTAGAATTGCAGGCCCAGGAAATCACCGTTCCTGGCGATATTTCGTCGGCCGCCTTTTTAATTGTGGCAGCCTTGATCACACCCGGGTCAGAACTTCTTATTAAAAATGTTGGGGTTAATCCGACCCGCACCGGTGTCATCGACATTCTCAGGTCCATGGGCGGCAGTATCCAGTTGTTGGAGGAACGGGTTGTGTCGGGTGAGCCGGTGGCCGATCTGATGGTGCGTTCCTCGCGTCTCAAGGGTGTCGCAATTTCCGGCTCTGTTGTGCCGCGGGCCATTGACGAGTTTCCTGCAGTCTGTATTGCCGCGGCCTGTGCCGAGGGTGTGACCATCATCCAGGATGCCCGTGAACTGCGAGTTAAGGAGACCGACCGCATCGCGGCCATGGCTTCCAATCTGCTGCGTATGGGCGTCAGTGTGGAAGAACGTGAGGACGGCATGGAAATAACCGGCGTCGAGTGCTTGCTTGGCGGCGAGATGGAAAGCTTCGGCGACCATCGTATCGCCATGTCTCTCTCAGTGGCGGGGCTGGTTGCTAAAGGCGGTATTAAGGTTAATGATATCGATTGTGTGGCAACCTCGTTTCCTTCATTCTTCACGCTACTGGAAAAAGTTGCGGAGCGCTAGCGTCATGGGCTGTCGTAGAAACGGACTAGTGATAGCCATTGACGGTCCTTCCGGAGCTGGTAAAAGCACCATTGCCGGAAGGCTGGCCCACAAGCTCGGCTATGTGCAGATCGATACCGGTGCCATGTATCGTGCGGTGGCTCTTCTGATCAATCGTGCCGGGATTGATCTTGATGACATTGAGACCCTCGAGCGTTTTTGTGACAGTGTTGATGTGCACCTGGAGGTTGTCGATGGTGCGCAGCGGGTTCTTGCCAACGGACAGGACGTGACCTGTCAGATACGCACTCCGGAGATGTCTCTGATTACTTCCCGCATATCGGCTTTGCGGCCGGTGCGCGAAGCAATGGTGAGAGCCCAGCGTGCCATGGGGTGTAATGGTGGTGTTGTTCTGGAAGGGCGTGATATCGGGACAGTGGTTTATCCGGATGCCGATCTGAAATTTTTCCTCTCGGCTTCTCCCCAGGAGCGGGGGCGGCGTCGTTTTGCAGAACTGATCGCCAAGGGAGAGCAGGTGACTCTCGAGGATACCATCGCGGCCGTTACCCTGAGAGACGAGCAGGATTCCAAGCGTGACCTGGCGCCGCTCAGGCAGGCCGATGATGCGATTGTGATCGATTCCTCCTCCATGACCATTGAAGAGGTCCTGAGCAGGATGGAGAGTTGTGTCGACCAAAAATCAGCAAAACAGGAACGATAAGATGAAAGTGATTCTAGCGAAACGGGCCGGTTTCTGCTTTGGTGTCAAACGTGCCACCCAGATGGCGTTTGAAGCTGCCGGCATGGATAAAAAAACTTTCACTCTGGGGCCGATCATTCATTCACCCCAGGTGGTCAACAAGCTGGAGGAGATGGGGGTCAAAGTACTCAATAATCTCGACAGCATGGACAGCGGTACTATTATTATCCGCTCCCACGGCGTGGCCTCTGAAGAGATCGATGAAGCTCTGCATAAAAACCTGGAAATTGTCGACGCCACTTGTCCCTTTGTGAAAAAAGCTCAGGAACATGTCAAAAGTCTCTCCGAAGCCGGTTACGGCGTGGTTGTAGTTGGCGATGCGGACCACCCCGAGGTGCAGGGCATCGTTTCCTATGGCGGAGACAAGGTGTTCGTGGTCGGATCGGGAGAGGAAGTCAAAAAACTTCCTAAGATGAGTAAGATCGGTGTTGTTGCCCAGACCACACAGTCTTTCGAGAATCTCAAGAATGTCGTTTCCGAATGTCTGTTGCGGGGCGGCGAAATTCGCGTTTTCAACACAATATGCGACGCCACCGCCGTGCGCCAGGAAGAGGCCAAGGAACTGGCATGTCAGGTTGACTGCATGCTGGTGGTGGGCGGTTTTAACAGTGCCAACACGCGCCGCCTGGCTGAAGTCTGTGCTGAGCTCCAGCCGCGCACCCATCATATTGAGACCGCCGATGAGATTGACCCGGTCTGGTTTGCTGATGTTGACCGGGTCGGTGTCACCGCTGGGGCCTCCACACCCAAGTGGATCATTGACGAGGTCATGCACAAGATTGAGGATATCAATAAAAGCCATTGAATTTTTGTCAAAATGTGATAATTTAGTTCGATTCAGCTATAACGAACACGCATACGCGGGTTAAGAAAACGTTCAGGGGGTATGGTTTAATGGTTGACTTCAAAAGGCTCAATGCTGCTGATAACGGTGAGCATGATGATCCGGATTTCGAGCAACAGAGCAGCGAATTTGCCGCGCTTTACAATGAAAGCCTCAAGGAGAGGCCCGAGCGGGACAAGATCATAGAAGGAACGGTCGTTCGTGTAGACCAGGAAACCGTACTCGTTGATATCGGCCTCAAGTCGGAAGGTTTTGTTCCTGTCTCTGAATTTCGTGATGCCAATGGCGAAATCAATGTCAAGATCGGAGATCGCATCCGGGTCCTGATGACACGTGAAGACGGAAAAAAGGGTTACATTCTTTCCAAGAAAAAAGCCGACTATCAGGCTGCCTGGGAAAAGATCGGCGATGCCGGCCAGGAGGGCGGAATCATCGAAGGCACCATCAGTGCCCGAGTCAACGGTGGCTACAGTGTCGATATCTGTGGCGTCCAGGCTTTCCTGCCGGCCTCACAGGTTGACATTCGTCCCTCGTCAGACCCTGACAGTTACATCGGCATGACCAGCAAGTTCAAGGTTATCAAGCTCAATCAGAGACGTGATAATATCGTGCTTTCCCGCCGTGCGATTCTGGATGAAGAACGATCCTCGGCCCGTGACGTGACCCTCCAGAAACTGGAAGAAGGTCAGATCGTCGAGGGCGTTGTCAAGAATGTGACCGAATACGGTGCATTTGTGGACTTGGGCGGTGTCGATGGATTGCTGCATGTTTCAGATCTTTCCTGGGGTCGTGTTGGCAAGCCGGCAGACGTTCTCAAGCCAGGTCAGCCCATTACCGCCAAGATACTCAAGTTTGACCGCACCAAGGGCAAGATTTCCCTGGGTGTCAAACAGACCTTGCCTGATCCCTGGCTGGATGTGCCGGCCAAATATCCGGTTGAAACACGCATCAAAGGCCGTGTCGTTAGCCTGATGGAGTATGGTGCTTTTGTGGAACTGGAGGCTGGGGTGGAAGGATTGATCCATGTTTCAGAAATGTCATGGACCAAAAGGGTTCGCAGGGCAGCAGATTTGCTCAACGTTGGGGATGAGGTCGAGGCTGTCGTACTGGGCATCGATATGGGCAACCGCAAGATATCTCTGGGGCTGAAGCAGGCCAGCGAAAATCCCTGGAAGACAATTGCCGAGAAATATTCACCAGGTACCAAGATCGAAGGCCAGATCAAGAACATGACCGACTTCGGTATGTTTATCGGAATCGAGGACGGAATTGACGGGTTGGTTCATGTCTCGGATATTTCCTGGACCAAACGCATAAAACATCCCGGCGATGTCTATGCCAAGGGTGACCTTGTTCAGGCTGTCGTACTCAAGGTCGATGTGGAAAACGAGCGTCTTTCCCTGGGTATCAAGCAGTTGGAACCTGATCCCTGGAGCATTGCACCCAGCACCTATCGTCCCGGTACTAAAGTCACCGGTAAAGTTACTTCGCTGACTGACTTTGGTGTTTTTGTTGAACTTGAAGAGGGTGTCGAAGGACTGATTCACGTTTCCGAACTGTCCCGCGAAAAGGTCCCCTCGGCTAAAGCATTTGCTGAAGTGGGCGACACGCTGGAAGCGGTTGTGCTGAGTTGTGATTCCAAAGATCGTCGCATATCACTATCCATCAAGGCCATGCAGGTAGCAGTAGAAAAAGAGGAATTCGAGCAGTACCTCGGTTCCCAAGGCAGTGCCACTTCAAACCTGGGTGAACTCCTTAAGCAGGAAATGAACAACAAGAATAATAACTAAGCGACCCACTGCAGGAGATGTCTATATGACTAAAAGCGAGTTGATCGAGAGAGTCGTGCAGTCGCACGGCATGCTTAATATGAAGGTGTCAGAGTTGCTGGTCAATACTGTTTTTGATTCGATCGAGGACGCACTCAGGGCCGGCGATAAAGTTGAAATCCGTGGTTTCGGCAGCTTTACTATCAGGGAGCGTACCGGTCGTGAGGCGCGCAATCCCAAAAGTGGTGAAGTCGTCAATATTCCTGCCAAGAAGACCCCCTTTTTTAAGACTGGCAAAGAACTCAAGGAACGTGTCAACTGTTGATTATGTTCTGAGGCTAAGCCAGCCCGGATGGCGGAACTGGTAGACGCAAGGGACTTAAAATCCCTCGGCCGTAAGGCTGTGCCGGTTCGATTCCGGCTCCGGGCACCAGAAGATAGTCCATAAATGTTAGTGTAACCACAAAAGCCCTCGATATATCGGGGGCTTTTGTGGTTTTGATGTTTGTTCTTGTCCGCTGCATGACGGATCACCTCAACAAGGAAATGCGATCATGGAATATGAGCCGGATTCGCGGTAAGCATACGAAGTCTGCGCTGGCGTTTGCTGATGGCGACAGTTCGCGCGGCACAGCGCATCAGGTAAAGGTGGCTGATGTGGATATCACTCATCTGCGGGAAAAGCTCGGATTGTCGCAGGACCGGTTTGCCGCTCTGTTCGGGCTGAGTTCCAGAACGGTGCGCAACTGGGAACAGGGTGTCCGCCATCCTGAAGGACCGGCGCGGATACTTTTGCAGGTGATTGATCGTGAACCGGAAGCGGTCATGCGGGCATTACGGAATGTCCCTGCTTTTTTCAACCGGTAACTTGAGGCTTTTATCTCCGACTGACTCGGTAAAAGACCGATTGGCAGCCTACTATCACTGGAAAGACCAGCAGAGTCTTGAGCAGGCGATACTTATTGCCAGAGATCATACGATTGATGTTGAAGAAGTCAGGCGATGGTCTGTACATGAAGGGTTCGCAGAAGTATTCGAGAAAAATGTGTCAAGGCTGTTTCCTGAAAAAAATAGTATGAAGTACCAATGACCGACATCACTGCATATATCAAACACTTCAGGAAGATTTGGGGGTTTTGAAATATCAGTTATTTAAAAAGCCTTAGGAGCCAGGTTCGGCCCGGCTCCATCGATTATGTTGCCAAGTTTGGTCTTAAATAGGTGGCAGAGACACAGACTGTTTCAGGGGAAGATTTGTAGGTAATTCTGGGTAAAGCACGCTTTGGTCTCTATATTGCCCATCCCCAAAAATATGGTATTCTTGATACGAGGGGGTGATTAAGATGCTGATTCAAGTCAAGTATCCTGACAATAAATACGACTATGTAAAAGATAAAACTCTGGATCTGTTGATCGAATCAAACAAGGTAGTGGAATTCAAACGAACTACCGGGTGGGTTAAAATTGGTGTTGATCCAATTCGCCAAAAGAAGCGAGATTACAAATTCATATACCCCAACAGCCTAAGAAAACTGCAGTCGTAATTTGGCTTGTGAGGCGGTGGGCAGATGCGTATCATGCCGAATTCCTCCGGTAGAGGTAGATCTTGAAGTTTATCATACTGGCGGGGCAGGATAAGTAACAGCAATTATTATGTTAGTGATTGGGTCGAATAGTTTGATTCTAAAACCTGCAACGTTTTTTAGCTACTTCACTGAAACGCTGATAATTCCGCGAAAATCCCCAGCTTTATAGCCTACGGCCTTATCTTCCGGATAGATGGAATCTATCTCCTTACGAACCTGCTCGTCCATTGTTGCGGAGTCACCGTGACATTTGAGGCAGGTCTGCTCCACGGTAATGGTTTTGTAAAACCGGCGTGGTCTATTGGGAAAGGCAGTAACGCCGAGGGGGAGAACTCCTCCGGCTTTGAGGGAGGACTCAAGGGCTTCCAGTAGTTCTTTTTCCGCCTGGTCAGGGGCGTTGTGGGGATTACGAATCTTCAGCGATGTGCGTTTAATGGTTACGCCAAGCTCGTTTTCGATGCGGGAGGAAATTATTGGCGCATCCTTAGCGCAGACATCAATAGAGCCAGCTGGGCCGTATTTCTGCATGCTCTCAGTCAGTTTTTTACGCATTTCCTGGCCGAGCAGTCCAACTGCTTTTGATGCGACAGCCTCTTGCTGGTTGATTTCGGCCGCACTTAGTGCAACCGCTGTTACCAGCACTAGGACGGCAATCAATAAAACGCAGCGCTTTTTCATGGTAAACTCCCTTCAAGCAAATTGACGGACTTCCAAAACTGAAATTATTGCATCCACGCGTAGTTATTACGTTTTCAAATCAAAGATGAAATCAAGACGGCGATGATTGAGGCGACGAAGGCATACAGATCAGTATGTTGTGAGGAGCCGAAGACGAGCCAACGAAGATAGCGCTTTGATTTGGAATTGGTAATACTTCTCTTGAGGCAATCCTGCCTGCCGCCAGCCGGACATATGTCCGGCCAGCAGCGCGATATTTTTATACCCAATGGCATTTAGCAATCCCTTGGCAAGCCGGGCACGAGGACCATGTTCACAGGTTACCACAAGTTCGGCATTTTTTTCAGAAGGGATGCGCGCCAACCGTAACAGGATTTTCCAGGTCGGGGCATGGATCACGCCGGATATATGCCCGCTGCGCTACTCAATGCCGCTGCAGGCATCGATAAGAACAGGAGTCTGTTTCGCTCTCATTCGTATCAGCAGTTCCTGGGCCTGCATGGTGTCTTCTTTTTCCGGAAGTGCCTGAGGCTGCTGTCATTACCCTGATTGGTGCCTGATGTCCAGAAATATCCGGTAAGCAAGCAACACAAAAGGCCAAGCATGCCACAACAGGTCAAAGATATCGATCGGTTTTTTAAGTGTGCCCGCCAGCAACATCCTGATCTTTTCCACGATATGAGGTTGGGGATAAAATGGCGCAAAACCAAGCAGCAGCACAAGCGGAATGAGAAACTTGTAGTCGAGCAGATTTTTCATGACTGTTCTCGTTTTTTAATTGGCCGCAGCACGTTCAATCGCCGCTCTGCCTCGAGGATGATACCCTGGTCGTTCCGGTGTTGGTCGAGAAAAGATCTGACTTCATTCAAATAAGACTCCGGCAGCTGTCGGCAGGCCGGAAGCATGTTGGCAAGAAAATCCTCATCATTGTCAAACTTGAACAGAGTGTGAAAGAGTACGGTCTCCTCCACTGTCCAGCCGACCAGGGAATGCATGGCACGAATGGCAGCATTCTTCGCAGGCCGCTCGTCTCCGCTGCCAGCCCCGAATCGCTCCTTTGCCTCGCTGAATGAGCCACCATCGCCAGGCTCGACAACGATAATGATCCCGTCTTTGTGGAGAAGTTTAGCTGCCGAGCGCAAGCTGTCGGACATTTCTGCAGCAGGGACATGGTGCAGGGAGAGGGTGTAGACGGCTATGTCAAAGCTATTGTCCGGAAGATCCGGTACCCCGGTTGGTGCCAGCATGAACTCTATATTGCCAGCGGCAGTGACTGACCGTGCGGTTTCGAGGGATGCTGCATCGGGGTCGGTGGCAACAACCCGTTTGGCATGCAAAGCCAGGTCCCGGGTGATCCTCCCTTTGCCGCATCCAATTTCGAGCACTTCCTTGCCCCTAAGGTCACAGTAGGACAAAATTGTGGTGATATACTGATTTGTCGGGTCTTGAATCACCTGAGTCTCCTCTGCGGTTTTTTGAGCGATCGAATCAAACCTGGGTTTTCATTGGAAAATGCCAGGCACTATGTCAAACGGGCGGTGATCAAAAAAACCGGCGGGTCCATGATAACCTTTTTAACCGAGCAGAGACCTGCTGCCTTGATGATGGCGTTGTGGTATTTCTGCGGGAAACCGGGATGCAGTACAATCTCGATGGCTCCCCTAGCGAGCTTCTTTTTTCCGTCTGCGGTGGTGGTGAATTCCATGCGCTGGGTAAGCGCCAGCCCAGAGGTGGCAATCTGCCGCTGTAGGCAGAGACTGAGTACGTAAATGCCGGCTCAGGTCCCGAGAGAAGCGAGAATTGTCGAAGGGGCTCGGTGTTGTTCCTTCTCCTCCAGCTTCCAGTGGCTGATCGGTTGGAATTATCCTGCCATTGATTTCAGCATTGACCGTCCTCACTCCCGAAATGTGATCTTCATTTCCATACGGTACGACCTTTCGTCCATTGGCATTAAATAACGGATGTTATCATTGCCGTACTTTTAGGCTCCTTACGAGGATTTGCCGTCGGACATGCGGAAGTGTCAGCAACATAAGTGGTTTGCCAACCAGTTCTTGTTGCGGCTGTGGTTCGCTTCGAAAGGGGCATTTGGGGCCATGAGAACTGCTACTTGATGGCCGAGACGAAAGGGGTCTGTTCTCATATATGACCCGGCATGTCCCCTGATTTCACAACACTACCGACGCCATCCGCTCCAAGCGGGAATTCCGCTGTCGTCGCGAAGTTTGAGTAGTGCGTCTCCCTTTTTCACCTCCTCCGCGATGATTACCGTTTTCTCGGCAACCGTTACCCGCGAACCTTTGACCTCGATGGAGTCCCCTTTCTCAATCCGGGCATCGAGTCGCTCGATGTACCAGGCCGGGCCCAGATGGACCGAAATGGTCTCCTTGTCGGTCTTGAGCTGGAGGTGAATTCCTGTGCCCATTCCTTTCATCGGGGTTATCCGGTCCACTGAGGTCACCTTACCGCTTATGGTCTCAATCGTCGCGGGGTTGTACATCCGCTGGTAGGCACCACCCATTCCCCATCCGCCACTGCCTTGGCCACCTTTCCAGGGCGACGCGAAGACCGTCGTGGCACAAATAACCATCAGCAGCGCCGTCAAGATTGTTCCGATCCGCTTCTTGTTCATGACAAACCTCCTTTTCTCGAAGTTGCTGTAACCCTCATGCTGTTCTGAGGGGGGAACGCGCATGCTCTCATGCGCAGGATTAATCTTCTGACAACGCACTTGAACTCTCTCACAGATACTTGTCGAGTCCCATATGTTGGGCAAGTCCGTTAAAATCTTTAATACCCATTTTGGCCATAAGTCTTAGAAAGGCAAATCCTTCAAATGGCCACGCAATGCGCTCCATGCCTGGCTCGGTGCACACGCGGCATTCAGGAAAAAGACCAACTTTTTTCCGGAACCGGTCGGCAGTCGCATTCCGGAACAGGGTTCCCAGTGCCTGCTCTTTGATATTTCCCAGCGAGACCGGTAATACTGGACAGGGAAAGACCTCACCGTTATGGCGGATAAAAAGATAATTGAAACCGGCGGAGCAGGGCTTTTTTATTTTAGCGTTCTTCAGGTAGCCAAGCAGCCCTTCACGGTGGCCGCTCCAGGCAAATCTTGGACATTCGTAGAAGCGGATGATCTTCTCGAGGTCTTCGGAACTGAACCTCAGATCGGCCTCAAGGTCACTGTTGCCAAACCGGTTGGGGGTAATGATGCGGGGGGAAATAATGGTAAAAAAGTCATTTTCTTCGGCGTAATCGGCAATTAGATCAAGTGCAGGCGTATTGAGAGGTACAATGGTGGTCTTGATTCCCAAGACCAGATTGGAATGGGACTTTCTGATATGGTGAAGACCGGAAAGAGTTTCCTTTAGCCTTGTCCAGGCTCCCGGGAAGTTGCGAATCCGGTCGTGAAGATCCCCTACAGCATCCATGCCGCACGCCAGCACAAGGTCTATGCCCCGGTCGTGCAGCGGTCCGACTATTTTCCGGGTAATCGCCAGAATCCTGTCGGTCAGGATTCCGTTTGTCGTAATTGCCAGTGTTCGCAATCCCGGGAGATGAGTTGGCTGAAGGTCGCAGATACCCAGGAGGAGTTCGTCCAGGTCGTGGCGCAGGAACGGTTCCCCACCGGTCAGGTCCAATTCCCTGAGGTATTGAAGTTCGGGAGAGGAAAGCAGTCCCAACCAGTCTGAAAGGTCAAGTTCTGGAACTTGAGGAGGAATCTTCCAGATATTGCACATGATGCATTTGCAGATGCAGCGATGGGTGATTTCAAGACTTATCGCTTCCAGTCGGTAGGGTTTGCCGGTGTATTTCAACAGGCGATAGCGAATGCCGTTACAGAGCAGTTTCCACGCGAGCTGAGCAGTATTCATAGGTAACTCCGGAGCAAAGCCAGAGGTAAGGAGGTTACGGTGGAGACGCTTTTAGTAACCGTTTTGAATCAATTAAGCTACTTAGGTTTTTTTTATTCAAGCCCGGTATCCACTTCGCTGTCGTGGCTGTCGGATATCGCCAGAGCCTTCTGCCCAACCAGCGCCCGGGCCACCTTGCAGCGAGCACTGGACAGAAGTCGCTGGACAGTGCCGCGTGAAACCCCCATACACACGCCAGCATCCTCCTGGGTTTTCCCTTCTCCGTCACACAGATGCAAGGTTTCCAGTTCGTCGTGCGCCAGCTGAATGATTTCCATGTCCTTGAGCGGAGTGCCAGCCGGCTTGAATACGGCTGAGTACCCCGCCCGATGTGGACAGAGGCAGATTCTCGGTTTACGTGGACGCGGCATGGTTAGTGGGAGCAGCCATGACTGTGGCCGTGACCGCCGCAGGTATGGCCCGGCATGTATTCCGGCAGTTCATTTACCTTGAAGAGTGCAACGTTCTCGGCAATGGTGCCTCCAGTAGCTTTGAAAACACGCAGGCCGCTGCTGTTGAGTTTTTGCAGTGCTCCGCCGCCAATGCCACCCACTACAATCGCATCCACCTGATGCCCGCCCAGACCTGCTACCGGGTTGCAGGCGCCATGCTGGTGGATCTGATCGCTGTTGTTGATTGATGTAAACTCGCTGGTGGTCATGTCCACCACGACAAAGCCCGGCGCTGAACCAAAATGCCCGAATACCTGACTATCCAACCCTTGATTTTCTTCAACCGGAAAACAGACTTTCATTGTGTATCTCCTTTTTTAGTGTGTATATGCACAAAATACCATTCGTAATTTGGGGTGTCAATGTATTAATGTGCATTTACACAAAATATCGGTTGCCAATAAATGAAATCAAAAGGGACGTGTCGTGACAGTTTATGGTTCGAGTGGCTTGATAGCTAATATCTGTACTACCGATGCCAGACCGGTATGCCTGCTCCCCTCTCGTACTTCTCGTTCAACCTGGACGGCGTGGACAAACTCCAGTCCGGCAAGTTCCCGCTTCAGTTCATCCAGGGACATCAGCATGTCAAGCTCTTGCGGGCCGCCGGTGGCGTAGGCGAGCTGCTCCTTGCTGTACTCTTCCAGCACAAATACGCCGCCCGGCTTCAGTCCCTGCACTGCGGCCTGATGGAGTGGAATGCGGATAGCTGAAGGTAAATGGCAATAAAAGGAAATAATCCCGTCCCATTGTTCCGGTTCTATCTCGAACCTGCTCAAATCGGCATGGATGGTGGTAATGGCAACACCCCGTTCCGCAGCTAACTCCTGGGCCTTGCGCAGACCGACCTGCGACCCGTCAACACCGGTCACCTGGTATCCCAACGCTGCCAGATAGACGGCATTTCTCCCTTCACCCTCCGCCAGCGAAAGTATCTTGCCTGGTGGAATCCTGTCAGCTACCGCTGCGAGAAATTCATTCGGGGCAGTTCCATAGAGAAAGCCCGCTTCGCTGTAACGTTCATCCCAGTTAATTGATCGCTCCCTTTTATCAAGCATGTTTTTGCAGTCACAAATTACCATGGTTTCAAACAAAAGGTTGAACAAGCAGATGGGGCAGGGTCAGCCGCGACGGATCTCGGAACTCTTTGAGGCCAATCGTCATAGCGGTGTGTCCTTGCTCCGGCTGGGCACGGTAGGTGCCGCAGAGACGATCCCAACAGGGGAGGTTGAAGCCGAAGTTGCTGTTCGTTTCGCGGGGAATGATCGAGTGATGAACCCGGTGCATGTCCGGGGTTACCACAAATAAGCGCAGCCAGCGGTCAAATGCGACCGGAATCCGGATGTTGCCATGATTAAACTGAGAGGTGGCATTCAGTAGCACCTCAAAGATGACCACCGAGAAGGCCGGCGCGCCCAGCAGCGGCACGACCGCCAGTTTGATGCCAGTTGAGACGAGAATCTCAATGGGATGGAAACGGTTACCAGTGCTGACATCGATATCGAGGTCGCTGTGGTGCATACGGTGGAACCGCCAGAAGATGGGGAGAAAGTGAAACAACACGTGCTGGAGATAGATGACGAAATCGAGCAATACTACAGCCAGGAAGAGCTTTAACCAGAGCGGCAGAATCAATGCATTCAGGAAACCCCAGCCACGTTCCTGAGTCATGATGGCCATGCCGAACGGAAGTGTCGGCAGGATCAGGCGGATCATCGCGGTGTCGACTACTACCAGTGAAAGGTTGGTGAACCAGCGCCGTAGTTTGCTGTCGGTCATTGAGCGACGGGGGGCAATGATTTCCCAGATGGCAACTACCGCCAGAGTTCCGAAGAAAAAGGCGAGCCGGATAATCTCTTCTCTCGCCATGGAGTTTATCCTTTTCCCCACAAGGGATCGTTCATGAACTGCTGGCGCATGCGCTCTTCCGGGTTCTGCTCGTAAAACTCCTCCTCGGCAAAGGAGAAACTGTACTCTGAAACGTAATCCTGCAGCAGCCGGTAGGCGGCATTCACCTCCCTGATCATCTCCTGGTCGCCTGCTTCGCCGCTGTCCGGGTGATGGCGTTTGACCAATTCCCGGTGGCGGGACTTGATTTCCATGAGGGTGGCCCGTTCTCGCAGGCCCAGAATCTGGAGCGCTTTCTGCAGATCGGCATAGGTCATGACAGACCCCCGTTACACCGGAGAGAACATCCGTTTTTGAAGCCAGAAAGCAACATTAACCAGGCCGATCATCACCGGCACCTCCACCAGCGGCCCGATCACGGCGGCAAAGGCTGCACCGGAGTTGAGACCGAAGACTGCCACCGCCACGGCAATGGCCAGTTCGAAGTT
>DBMM01000027.1 GCA_002298925.1 Geobacter sp. UBA698
ATAATTATTACCTCTATTTCGGCAATGCCTGGTATCGGTCCGGCCATTACAACGGCCCTTGGGCCGTGGTGGCACCAGACCGTCTGCCCCCCGGCATCCGCAAACACAGGGTGGAATATATCCGCACATACCGCGACAATGAGTATCGTACATATTCCCGGCAGCGTGAGCGCTATCCGGGCAGGTACTTCCGGGAAGGCAAGGAACGGAGGGGATACTGGAAAGAAGAACGCCGGCGCGAGCGCGAAGAGTGGCAGGATGATCGCCGTCGTGAAAAGGAAGAGTGGAAGGATGAACGTCACCGCGAACGGCAAGAGGGAAAGGAATACCGCAAGGAGCAAAAAGGACACGAAAGTCATGGCCGCGGCCATGATGATTGAGACATGACGCAAGCGTGCAGTCTTCTCGGGCACAGGCCCTTTTCATATAAAAAGCCCCGCCGGATTGAATCCGGCGGGGCTTTGCCTTTTTATTGTCGCAGTGTTGAATCAGCCCTGCAGGCCGAAGGTTTCGTGCAGTACGCGCACGGCCAGTTCGGTGTATTTTTCGTCGATCACGACCGAGATTTTGATCTCGGAGGTGGAGATCATCTGGATGTTGATGTTGTTGGATGCCAGGGCAGCGAACATCTTGGTTGCGACGCCGGCGTGGCTGCGCATGCCGAGGCCGACTATGGAAACCTTGCTGATGTTCTCGTCTGACAATACCTGCTTGGCCTGGATCTCCTTGGCGACTTCATTGGTGATCAGCAGTGCTTGTTTGAGGTCGGCCTTGGTCACGGTGAAGGTGAAGTCGGTCATGTCAGCGTGGCTGACGTTCTGGACAATCATGTCCACCGATATGTTGGCTTCTGAGAGCGCGGTGAGGATCTTTGCGGCGATACCTGGCTTGTCGGGTACCCCCATCACGGCAATCTTGGCTTCGTTCTTGTCGTAGGCTACTCCTGAAACGAGAATTCCTTCCATTTCCTTATCCTCCCTGGTAACCATTGTACCGGTATTTTCATTCAAGCTGGAGCGGACGTGCACGTCAACATTGTATTTCTTCGCGAATTCCACCGAACGGATCTGCAGAACCTTGGCGCCCAGACTGGCCAGTTCGAGCATCTCGTCATAGGAGACCTTCTCCATCTTGCGGGCTTCCTTGCAGATGTTCGGGTCCGTGGTGTAGACGCCATCCACATCGGTGTAGATCTCGCAGACATCGGCCTTGAGCGCGGCTGCCAGAGCCACGGCCGAGGTGTCGGAACCGCCGCGGCCCAGGGTGGTGATGTTGCCGTTGGCATCAATGCCCTGGAATCCGGCCACAATCACGATGGTGCCGGCCTTGAGGTCGGCGCGGATGTTCTTGTCTTCGATGCTTTCGATACGGGCCTTGCTGGCGGTATCGTCGGTCAGGATCGGCACCTGCCACCCCTGATAGGACTTGGCTTTGTAGCCCAGCGACTTGAGATACATTGCCAACAGGCCAGTGGTGACCTGTTCACCGGTGGCCACAACCACGTCATATTCGCGGCTGTCGGGAATCTCGCTCATCTCGTTGGCCAGGGCAACCAGTTTGTTGGTCTCGCCCGACATGGCCGATACGACGACGATCAGATCGTTACCAGCGTCATAGGTCTTGATGATCCGTTTGGCGACATTCTTCATGCGGTCGGTGGTGCCAACCGACGTGCCGCCGTATTTCTGGACTACGAGTGCCATACTGCTCTCCTTCGCATGGGGTAGTGACAGCGGATTTTGCAACTAGTTTCAGGTGTATAGCAGAGAATCCGCCGCTTGGTCAAACAATTTTAAAGTCGGCAACGATCGTCAGGCCATCAAGTAGTGGCTCATGGCGTTTGCCGAATGTTTCCAGTGTGATGGTGCGCTGGTCATCGCCGGCATGTTCAAAGGTTATGCTGAGGTGGTCCTGGGGCAATAATTCCCCCAGGCGCTCGGGCCATTCCACTATGCAGATGCCATCCCCTTCGAAGAACTCCTCGAATCCGAGTTCGGCAATCTCATGGCAACTGCCCAGCCGGTAAAAGTCGAAATGGTAGACCGTCGGCGGGCCGGGATACTCGTTCATTATGGCAAAGGTAGGGCTGGCTACCAGGTGAGCGCTGTGGGGCACTGCACCGGCGGCAATTCCTCTGGTAAAACAGGTCTTGCCGCCCCCCAACTCACCCCGCAGAGCAATGAACATGCCGCGCTCAAGCCGTGATCCTAATAGCTGTCCCAGCCGCTCGGTTTCACCAGCGGAGAATGTGGTCAGGACCAGTCTGGTCATCAGCGGCTCATGCTGCGGATGATGTCGATGCGCGCCACAATCCCCACCACTTTGCCGGCTGCCACTACTGGCAGGGCATGCAGTTTGCGGGCACTCATGATGTCGGCGGCGGTGCTGACCGGGTCGGACGGTGCCACGGTCAGTACCTCGTTTGAACAGATTTCCCCGACAGTCTGGGCGGTCATTTTTCGCAGTTCGCGTTCCAGACTTTTTTCGCCCTCCAGTGGGATGACCCAGTCGAACAGGGATATGACCGTCGGGATGTGCAGGCTGCGTCCCTGTTCGATCAGGTCCGATGAGGAAACTATTCCGGTCAGATTGCCATCTTCATCAACCACCGGCAGGCTGCCGAAGTGGCGCGTTTCAAAGATTTCGGCCAGTTCACGTACGGTGGTACTGCGGCGTACGGTAACAACGTCTTTGGTCATGATGTCGGCTACAGTTTGCATTATTTTTTCTCCTTGATGGCGGACTTGAAATGGGGACTGGCAGAATCGGGCTTGTTCAGGCCGAGCAGTCTGCTGTAGGCATAGGGCAGCTTTTCCTGGACATCCGTGGCGTTCAAACCGATTTCACCCTTGTCCTGCGCCACCATGTCGGCGGCATATCCATGCAGGAATACGCCGAGCCTGCAGGCGTCCCAGGTGTTGTAGCCCTGGCCGAGCAGGGACACGAGAATGCCGGTCAGTACGTCGCCCATGCCGCCGGAAGCCATGCCGGGATTGCCGCTGCCGTTAATGGCGGCTGTGCCTGTGGGCGAGGCAATAATGGTGCGGGCGCCTTTCAGGACCAGGTAGACGCCGTAATCGCTGGCAAACTCCTGTGTCACCGAGAAGCGGATAGCTTCCACATCGGGAACTGAAGTGCCCAGCAGGCGACTCATTTCGCCGGGATGCGGGGTCAGAATCACGCTGGCGGATTTCTTGCGGCGCAGGACGGTCAGGTCCTCGGCCAGGGCATTCAGGCCGTCGGCATCGATCACCAGCGGGGTTGTGATGGTTTCAATCAGCTTGTGAACCAGGGCCACGGTTCCGGGGCGGTGGTCCATGCCGGGACCGATGGCAATGGCGTCTCTTGTGCCCAAAAGCTTCTCGATGGTCGGAAAAGCGTTGTTGGTCAGATAACCGCTGCCGGAATCGGGCAGAGGTACGGTCATGGCCTCGGTTGTTTTGACTTCCAGGATATGGTTGAGGCTTTCAGCAACCGCCAGGGTGACCAGTCCGGAGCCGGCCCGTACGGCGCTGTTGGCGGCCAAGGCGGCCGCTCCGGTTTTGCCGGTTGAGCCGGCGATGATCAGGCAATGCCCGAAATTTCCCTTGTGGGCCCTGCGGTCGCGACGGTGCAGCAGGGTGGCAATGCGGTCACTGTTGAGAAAATCGTATCCGGGAGCGTTTTCGATCAGTTTGTCCGGTATGCCGATGTCGGCAACTACAAGTTTGCCGGTGTGTTCGGCCCCTGGATAGAGGACATGGCCCAGTTTGGCAAAACCGAAAGTAACGGTAAGGTCGGCCATGACGGCGCTGCCCAGTACTCTTCCGGTGGTGCCGTGGATACCGGAGGGAATGTCCACCGACAGGATCATTCGGCCAGTGCCGTTGATCAGGGTGATGGCCTCCAGGTACACGCCGGAAACATCGTTGCGCAGGCCGGTACCCAGCAGCGCGTCAACCAGTAGGTCGGCCTGATTGATGCTTTCCTCATGCAGAGATGTGAGTTGGCCTTCGTGGGGGCAGAAATTGACCATGGCGGCCGGCAGTCGTGCCAGATTCGCGGCGGCGTCACCGGAGATCTGCTCCTGTTCGGCCAGGATAAAAACAGTTACCTTCCAGCCCTGTTCCCAGAGCAGTCTGGCGATGACGTAACCGTCACCGCCGTTGTTTCCCTTGCCGGCCAGGATGACGGCCCGGCAGCCGTCGGTCGTCCCGAATAGGGTTATGATCTCGTCAACGCATTTGCGTCCGGCATTTTCCATCAGTATCAAGCCGGGGACACCGTATTCGTCAATTGCCTGCTGGTCGATAGTCTGCATGGTATGAGCGGTCACAACTTTCACGGAACCTCCAGGACTACCATGGCGACGGCGCTGCCGCTGTCGTGGGAAATTGACAGAAAAACCGGGCCAAGGCCCTTTTCATGGCACAGGATCAGAGCCTTGCCGGACAGGACCAGCTCAGGCTTGCCGAGCTCATCGTTGACAACTTCCATGTCCAGCCAGGAGATGCCATCGCGCAGACCGGTGCCCAAGGCTTTCAGGAAGGCTTCCTTGGCTGCAAAACGGGCGGCCAGGCAGCCGGCACGTTCCTTTCTGGCGGAGCAGAGCGCCCGTTCCCGTTCGGTAAAAAGCCGCTGCAGCAGGGCCTGGTTGTCCTCGTCAAGGAAACGCTGGAAACGGTTAATGGCAGCTATGTCTACCCCGATGCCATGGATCATGCGTACTTGATCAGTTCGACCATGTCCCGGACGGCACGGTCAAGTCCCACCAGTATGGCGCGAGCCATGATGGAATGGCCGATATTGTATTCCTCGATTCCGCCCAGTGCGGCCAGGGCCTTGATGTTAAAATAGTTGAGGCCATGTCCTGCGTTTACCCCCATGTTGACCTTGCGGGCCAGCTTGATTGCAGTATCGATATTCTCCAGTTCCTGCTGTTGGCTTTTCCAGTCGCGGGCCTCGGCGTAAGAACCGGTATGGATTTCGATATAATCGGCGCCGGTCTTGTTGGCTGCCTTGATCTGTTCCTGATTCGGATCCACGAACAGGCTGACGACGATGCCGCCCCCCTGCAGTCGTTTGACGGTGTCGGTAATGGATTTGAGGTTGAGAATGACATCCAGCCCGCCTTCGGTGGTCAGCTCCTGGCGCTTTTCTGGCACCAGCGTGACCTGTTCCGGTTTCGTTTTCAACGCGGTTCGCACCATTTCCTGGGTGGCTGCCATTTCCAGGTTGAGTTTGGTTTTTACTGTCTGGCGCAGGATTTCCAGGTCACGATCCTGGATGTGACGGCGGTCCTCCCGCAGGTGAATAGTTATCCCTTCGGCACCGGCCAGTTCACCCATGGCGGCAGCCGTCACCGGATCAGGCTCAATGCCGCCCCGCGCCTGACGCACGGTGGCCACATGATCTACATTAAGTCCCAGTTTTGCCACGATTTAATCCTCTCAGAATCAATTTTAACCACGAAGATGCAGAGACAGGGAAGAACGGGAGAGATGCTGAACGCAATTCAGGGTCTAAACCGATGGAATTCTGACTCCATTGATCGGCCGTGAAGTTCTCCGCGTCTGTGTAGCTCCGTGTTGGCTGTGACTGTTATTCTCCGATATGCTTATTGACAAGATCTATGATCTCGTTGGCCCAGGTGGTGATCTCGAGCTTATCCTGTCCTTCCAGCATGACCCGCAGCAGCGGTTCGGTGCCGGAATAGCGGATCAGAACGCGTCCTTCGTTGTCCAGCTTATGTTCCACATCGGTGATTTTGGCGGCTATTTCGGGAATCGTCATGATGTCCTTGCGTTCCTGCACCCGAGTGTTTACCAGCACCTGCGGCAGGGCGGTCATCACTTCCGCCAGTTCCGATAACGTTTTACCTTCACGCCGCATGACCGCCAGCAGCTGCAGGGCCGAGAGGATACCGTCGCCGGTGGTGCTGGAATCCAGGAAAATCATGTGTCCGGATTGCTCGCCACCCAGGTTGTAGCCGCCTTTGCGCATTTCCTCGACCACATAGCGGTCACCGACAGCGGTTTTGATGATATTGCCGCCCGCCTTTCTGATGGCAATATCCAGCCCCATGTTACTCATGACGGTGGCGACCAGGGTTTTCTTGTTCAACAGGTTTCGCTTGAGCATGTCAGTGGCGCAGATGGCCATGATATGATCGCCGTCAACCTCATTGCCGAATTCGTCGCAGACAATGACCCGGTCGGCGTCGCCGTCCAGGGCAATGCCGATATCGGCGCGATGCTGCTTGACCGCTTCGCTGATCACCTCGGGGTGGGTCGAGCCGCAGCCGGCGTTAATATTGGTGCCGTTGGGCTTGACCCCCAGCGGGATGACTTCGGCACCAAGTTCTTCGAAGACTGCCGGAGCGACCTTGTAGGCCGCTCCGTTGGCGCAGTCCAGGACGATCTTCAGCCCTGACAGATCCATCTCATTGGGAAAGGTGTTTTTGAGGAAAACTATGTAACGTCCGGCAGCATCGTCAATGCGAAAAGCCTTGCCGACTTCGCTTGCAGTGGGGCGCAGGGTGTCGAAGTGGTTGGTCTCGATCAGATTCTCGATCTGCAGTTCGATCTCGTCCGGCAGTTTGAATCCGTCGGCTGAAAAGAATTTGATGCCGTTATCCTGAAAGGCGTTGTGGGAGGCGGATATGACCACGCCGGCATCTGCTCGCATGGATGAAGTGATATTGGCAATGCCCGGTGTGGGCAGGGGACCGACGATCAGTACATCCACTCCCATGGAGCAGATGCCGGCTACCATGGCGTTTTCCAGCATGTAGCCGGACAGGCGGGTGTCCTTGCCGATCACAATGCGGTGGCGGCGCTTGCTGGAACTCTTGAAGATATAGGCTGCAGCTTGGCCGAGTTTCATGGCGATCTCGGTGGTCATGGGGTAGGCGTTGGCGACTCCGCGGACGCCGTCGGTTCCGAAAAGTTTTTTCACTGTGATTGATCTCCTTCTACTGTTTGTTTCTGTTCTCTGATCAGGTTGATCTCCAGGGATGCTGGAGTAATGCGGGTTACCTTGATGTTGTCGGGCAGTTTGAGGTTTGATTCCATGTTATAAAAGACGGTCTTTCCGGGGAGGGCACCCCGCAGATTGATGATGATCGTGGTGTTGGCACGGCGCGCTCCGTCAATCAGGATGGAAGGTCCGGTCAGCATGAAGCGCACCTCCCGTATTGGCTGGGACGCGAGCATGAGCCCGGGCGGAATGTTGCGCAGTTCCACCGGCAGTGTCAGTTCGGCCTGCAGGTCGCGGTTGGTGCCGGTAAAGCTCCAGATGCAGACGGCTACGGCCAGGCTGAGCCCCCTCAGCAAGGGGTTGCGCAACAGGAAATGTTTTAATGATGTGGCCGTCTCACGCGCCATGTCAGTTGTCCGCCGTTATGGTGCTTTTATGCAGGCGCTTGACGTCAAGGGTCTTTTTGAGCATACGCCGGATTTCGAGCTGATCAACGTCGTAGTTGATCTTGCCCTCATGAACCATTGAGATTTTGCCGGTTTCCTCGGATACGACCATTACCAGGGCATCCGACAGTTCCGACAGCCCCAGGGCAGCCCGGTGCCGTGTGCCGAAACTCTTGGCGATGTCCGGATTCTGGGAAAGCGGCAAAAGGCAGCCGGCTCTGGTGATCTTGCCGCCGTTGATGATTACGGCGCCGTCGTGGATCGGAGAGTAGGGTAGAAAAATCGAGTTAAGCAGTTCACTGGTGACCTTGGCGTCAATTTCCGTACCGACCTCGAAGAGGTGATCGAGGGGCATCTGCCTTGTGATCACAATCAGGGCTCCGATTCTTTTGGGAGCCATTTCGCAGACCGCTCTAACCAGCTCTTCGTTTGTCTCGGAAACCTCGTCCCGGGCCGGGCCCTCATGGTCTCTACGTCCGAAGGCCAGGAATGAGCGGCGGATGTCGCCCTGAAAGATGATCGCCAGTATGATCAGGGCCGATGAAAAAATGGTATGCAACAACCATGTGGTGGATCTGAATCCTGAAAATCGGCTGAAATAGTAGGCGGCAAAAAAGACCAGTAGAAAAAGCAGCAGGCGGACCGCTATTTCTTTTTTCAGAAAAAGAGCGAAATGGTAGATGAGGACAGCCAGGATGAGGATGTCGAAAAGATCCAGCAGGGTGAAGCTGTCGATAAGTTCTGACATTCAGTCACTCTGTTGACAGGGATATACAGCTGGCTGCCCATGCTGCCGGGCATCACTCCGTGGCAACTGCGTGGGCCATGTCGGCCACGTCGCGCATTTCCCGCACGTCGTGCACCCTCAGGATGGAAGCGCCGTTGGCAACAGCCAGGGCGACGGTGGCAGCGGTTCCGTACAGGCGCTCGCCGGTTTCCCTGGCCAGTGTTCTGCCGATGAATGATTTTCGTGAAGTGCCAACCAGCAGAGGATAGCCAAAACTGCGAAGCTCATCCAGTCGGCGCAGTAACTCCAGATTGCTTTTGACGCCCTTGCCGAAGCCGATGCCGGGGTCGAGGGCGATCCGCTCGTTTTTGATGCCTGCTGCCAGGGCGGTCTGCAGCGAACCGTCCAGCCCACGGGCAACCTCTTCCAGCAGATCCTCGTAGCCGGTATTCTGTTGCATGGAGTCGGGGGTGCCGCGGGTATGCATCAGGACGGCCGCCGCGCCGGTCTGTGCTGCGACGCTAGACATGTCAGGGTCAAAGGTCAAGCCGCTGATGTCATTGATGATTTCGGCGCCGGCATCGATGGCGCTCCGGGCAACCGCAGCCTTCCACGTATCTACTGAAATGGCGCAGTTCAGCTGTCTTGCCAACTGCTCGATTACCGGAATGATTCTCAGTTCCTCATCCTTTGCTGATACCGCAGCTGCTCCGGGACGGGTACTCTCTCCGCCGATATCAATGATGTCGGCACCTTGGTCGGCCATTTCAAGTGCCCGGTTGATGGCACGCTGGGGGTCCAGGTAACGGGATCCGTCCGAGAAGGAATCGGGGGTTATGTTGAGGATGCCCATGATCAGGGGACGCGTCAGGGAAAGCTCACGCCGAGAAGTCTGCCAGGTCGTGGGCGCTTTGGCGGCATGGTCAAGCACCTGTTTCAGTCCGGTCGCCAGGTCGGCGAGCCTGAATGGCTGGGTGGCAAGTTTTCCGCAGAGAAGTCGCAGCTGTTTGTCAGTGCCGATCAGGATCACATCGGTTGACGGGATGCTGCAGGAGACTGTGCCGCGTGCCACAGCAGCGTCCCCGCCCAAGGAAAGTAGCTCCTGTTTGAGGATGTTGGCCTGACGGCATTCAAGTCCGCTCAGACGCAGGCAGCGCTGGAGCATCTTGGGGGCCATCATGGCAATGCCGGTCGGATCTGTGCCTATCCGCTCCAACTCTCGTTCTGCCGCGGTGATGGTGTCTATATGCAGCAGTCTGGCTGGAAAGCGGTCCATTTCAGGCCTCTGGTTGACTTGCCTGCTCCTCGGGCTTGCTGGCAGTGAGTGCTGTGCCGGCAGCGATGATTTCGTCCACCTCGGCACCGGTCAGATTCTCTTTTATAATCAGGCGCTCGGAAAGTCTGTGCAGATTTTCGATGTTTTCCCGCAACAGTTTCAGGGCACGCGCATAACTCTCGTCGACGATACGTCTGATCTCGGTATCGATCTCTACAGCGGTGGCTTCGCTGTAGTTCTTGTGGGTGGCCATCTCCCGGCCAAGGAAGATCTGCTCGTCTTTCTTGCCGAAGGAGAGCGGACCCATCTTGTCGCTCATGCCCCACTCGCAGACCATCTTGCGCGCCATTTCCGTGGCCTGCTCGATGTCGTTGCCGGCCCCGGTGGTAAAGGTGTGGAAGATGATGTCCTCGGCGGCCCGACCGCCCATCAGCACGGCAATGCGAGCCAGAAGTACTTCGCGGGAATAGCTGTGCTTGTCCTCGATGGGCAGCTGCATGGTCACGCCCAGGGCGCGGCCGCGGGGGATGATGGACACCTTGTGGACAGGGTCTGTTCCGGGAGTCATTATGGCAACCAGGGTATGGCCGGCCTCGTGGTAGGCGGTGCTCTTCTTCTCTTCGTCGGAAATGACCATACTGCGCCGCTCGACTCCCATCAGTACCTTGTCCTTGGCGTTGTCAAAGTCGATCGATTCTACGACGGTCTTATCCTCACGCGCTGCCAGCAATGCTGCCTCGTTGACTACGTTGGCCAGATCCGCGCCGGAAAAACCGGGGGTGCCGCGGGCGATCACCGCCAGATTCACGTCAGGTGAGAGCGGCACTTTCTTGGCATGCACCTTTAGGATCATTTCGCGCCCCTTGACATCCGGACGGGGTACTACCACCTGGCGGTCGAAGCGGCCGGGGCGCAGCAGTGCCGGGTCAAGTACGTCCGGGCGATTGGTGGCGGCGATCAGGATGACCCCTTCGTTTGATTCAAAACCATCCATTTCCACCAGCAGCTGGTTGAGGGTCTGTTCACGTTCGTCATGGCCTCCACCCAGTCCGGCGCCACGATGGCGACCGACAGCATCAATTTCATCGATAAAGATTATGCAGGGGGCACTTTTCTTGCCCTGCAGGAACAGGTCACGTACCCGGCTGGCGCCCACGCCGACGAACATTTCGACAAAATCGGAACCGGAGATGGAGAAGAAGGGCACGCCGGCCTCGCCGGCTATGGCCCGGGCCAGCAGGGTCTTGCCGGTGCCGGGAGGGCCCATAAGCAGCACCCCTTTCGGGATCCGGCCACCCAGTTTCGTGAATTTCTTGGGGTCCTTCAGGAAGGAGATGATCTCGTGCAGTTCTTCTTTGGCTTCCTCGATGCCGGCCACATCCTCGAAGGTGATTTTAACCTGGGACTCGGTCAGCAACTTGGCGCGGCTCTTGCCAAAGGACATGGCCTTGCCGCCGCCTGCCTGCATCTGACGCATGAAGAAGATCCAGACACCCACCAGCAGGATCAGCGGAAACCAGGAAATGAAGATCGAAAACCAGGAAAACTTTTCTTCCTCAGGCTTGGCCTGCACGTTCAGCTTCTTCTCCAGCAGCATGTCGGTTACATCAGCATCGGCCGGTTTGAAGGTGCGAAAATCCTTGCCGTCTTTGCCTTCGTATTTACCGAAAATTTCCTGACCCTGGATGGTGACGGCGGTGATCTTGCCCGCCTCAACCTGTGAAATGAAATCGCTGTAGTTGATCTTTTCAGCGGTAGGGCGCGGCTTGTTGAACATGTTGAAGAGCAGGATCATCATCAGGCTGATGACAAGCCAGAGCGAGAGATTCTTGTAAAACTGATTCACGGTTACCCCCGTCAGAATGGTTGCATGCGACGTTTAAAATTTCATATATCTACCACACCAGTTGCAGGTTGACAAGACAATTGACTGACAGTTCAGCCTTGTTTCTCACAGTATTCGGCCCTGATAATGCGGGTTGATGTGGCGTCAATCCGGGCATGGGCAGAAGTGCGCAGACCGGTGATCCAGATCAGCTTTTCACCGCAGAAGATGAGCGGAATCCGGCGACGCCTTGTTTGCGGTATTTTGGCATCAATGAAGATGTCTTTTAGTTTCTTGCTACCGGTCATTCCGAGCGGTGTCATGCGGTCGCCGTTGACGAACATGCGAACCTGCCAGGGAAATGGTGCCCGGTCGGCATCAAAGCAGGCTGTCTCCCTGGCCAGGGCGGCAGTATCGACCGGAGCCGTCTCCACGGTCAGGGACAGGCGGGCGCCGTCTGGAAGCAAGTAGTTACCGGGGGCGTCGATGGTGATGGTCCCGGTGAAACGCTCTTGCTCCGCTTCTTCAGCACAGTGCAGGACCAGACGGTCATATTCGCGCCGGGCTGTGATTTTCTGGGGCAGGATTATGGCCGCATTGGGGCGGGGTGCATCGGCCAGGCTTTCCAGGGCGGCGATGTGGCGCCGCGAGAAGTGCTCGCGGTTGCCGGCCAGTTGTTCCAAGGCGTGGAGGAAGACCCTGCGCTTCAGTGAAGGGTGCTGATCGGCCAGCAGGGCAAGATGACAGGACACCGAACTGCCGTCATATCGGCAGGCGCGGGTTGCCAGTTCTTCCGTCAGCTGATCAAGGAGGTTGTTCTCGTCGGACAGCAGGGCGGCGGTAGTGGTCAGGCGCTCACGGATGGCCGGGTTGTAGTGCTCCAGCAGAGGCAGCAGTTCGTGGCGAATGCGGTTGCGCAGGAAGGTGATGTCCCGGTTGCTGGCGTCCTCGCGGTGAGAGATCTCCCGTGCCGTCAGATAAGCCTCGATCTCGGTGCGGGTGACATCCAGCAAGGGGCGGATGCGGTGGTGCCCATTGCGATGGGACATGCCGGACAGTCCGGTCATGCCTGAGCCTCGCAACAGACGCATCAGCACGGTTTCGGCCTGGTCGTCGGCGTGGTGAGCCAGGGCGACGGCTTTGGCCTTCCAGGCCAGGCGGATCTCTTCCAGAAAGGTCATCCGTGCCCGGCGGCCGGCGTCTTCCAGGTTGAGTTTCTTCTGGTTGGCGAACAGGCGTACATCCAGACGGCGGGATTCAAAGGGGAGGGCGTAACGACCAGCCATTGTTCTGGCAAAGGCTTCGTCCGCATCGGATTCAGTCCCACGTAGGCAGTGGTTGAGGTGGGCCACCACCAGGCGCGCTTTCAGTCCCTCCAGGCCGGCCATGATGTCCAGCAGTGCACAGGAATCGGCCCCGCCGGAAAGGGCAACAATGATCGTATCGCCGGGATTGAACAGGTTGTTGGCGCGGATGGTGCGAGCGACGCGGGCAGGCAGGTTGGTGGCGATCACTTTGTGCCGGTCAGGGTGATGACTTCAGGCATGATTCTTAACATGGCATCCTGCAACGACTGGAGCATGATCTGCTCTTTCTCTTTCCGGGAGGCGTCCAAGGCCAGTTTCTGATTGTCGCGGGAGGCGACCGTGAAGCTCTTCGCCTTGACGCCGTTGCGGAAAAGATCCACGTTGAATTTCAACTCGTGCCGAACTTCAACACTGACCAGTCCCTTGTCCGCATCCAGGTAGCTGCGGATACCGCTGATCAGGATGCCGTTGGCTGCGCCGGCCGGAAGGGTGGGCGCTTGGCTGGCCGTATAGCCGGCGTGTTTCAATTCCAGGATCAGCGCATCACTGATCCACTCCCCCAGGCTGCGGTCGCTGACCAGATTGGCCTGATGCACGCCATGGACATTATTGAGTGAGCCGATGATCCATTCGCCCCTGCTGTTTCTGGCAGAGCCGACAGGATCGACGTGTGACACGAAAATCTGGGCGCTCTGGCGCCCGAAGGCCCGGTCAAGTTGCACATAACGGAGTGTGATGTTCTGGTCGACCATGGTGCAGCCTGGCAGGAGAGTCAGCATGAGAGAGCCTGCCAGAATAATTTTACGCAAAATCAAGGATCGGGAAGTCATTGAATATACCTCGTGCGGGTGAGTTTGCCTGATAAATATATGTGGGCAGTACTATAGAAAAAAAAGGTGGCGGATGCAATATTGTTGCAAGGGTAGGCGCGGCTTTGTGTGATCGCTGTGGGAAAAAATATTGACAAGAGAACTGGTCATGATGTACTAATGGACGAAATTGTTGAGAAGATAGACGATAATACTTAACCATTCGCGAGGGTGGGGCGGAAAGCCTATAGGGTCTCATAGAGACAGCCGGGTTGCCGAAATATCATGACAGATATCCGGCAACCCGGCTTTTTTTGTGGCCATTCTTCTCAACAGGGGATAAACGATAATACTAAACCATCCGCGAGGATGGGGCGGAAAGCCTATTGGGTCTCATTGAGACAGCCGGGATGCCGAAATGTCACCACTTATTTCGGTTCCGGCTTTTTTTTTGTGTCCGGACACAAAAAAACCGGAACGACTCAAGGAGGTGTCGAAAGTCGACAAAACGCAATGGATAATAGTAATTACCAGTACGTAAGCTCTCACAGCGCACTAACAACAGTTAAAGGAGATCTCAATGTTTAACAATTCAAAAAAATTCTTTTCCGTATGCGGCGTCTCTACTCTTTTGATTGCCGGACTTGTGTCCGCCGGTTACGCGGATAGTAAATATGCGAATGAGTATATGCATAAGACTGAGTATGAGAAGCTAGAAAAAGTGAAGCTAGAAAAAGTGAAGCAAGAAATAGAGATGAAAGAAAAAGAGCTAAAAGAAAAACTGAAAAAAGAGAAGAAACATCATGGCGTGAAACCTGCTCCTGCTCCGGTTCCGGCTCCGGCTCCGAAACCTACTCCAGTTCCTGCACCGAAGCCGACTCCTGCTCCTACACCGGCACCGGCTCCTGCACCGGCTCCTGCACCGGCTCCTGCACCGGCTCCTGCACCGGCTCCCACGCCTGCTCCGGCTAAAACATGGGCTCTGTATAACGCAAACTGCGCCATGTGCCACGGTACAGCCAAGCAGGGTAAATCATTGTCAGCCATCCAGGCTGCCATCGCCGCAAATACCGGTGGTATGGGCTTCCTCTCTAGTGTAAGTACCGCAACTCTTACTGCGCTGGCCGCTGGACAGTAATATTCCCGGCAGCCGGTTCGCACTCTATTTCTTGGGCGTTGCCCGGCAGCAGGAAAACCCGGCCCACCAAACCATCTGATGTCGGGATTGTTCTGACCGGGAGAGCTGATGGCTCTCCCGGTTTAAAAGATTGTTGTCAAAATTGCTGGTGATCGTGAAAAAAGATTGACAAGTGAAGTGGTCGTATAGTATTAATGAGAGAAATTGTTGAGCAGATAGACGATAATACTAAACCACTTGCGAGGGTGGGGCGGAAAGCCTACAGGGTCTCATTGAGATAGCCGGGATGCCGAAATATCAAGAAGATATCCGGCCCCGGCTTTTTTGTGTGCCCATTCTGCTCAACAGGGGATAAACGATAATACTAAACCATCCGCGAGGATGGGGCGGAAAGCCTATTGGGTCTCACTGAGACAGCCGGGATGCCGAAATGTCACCACTTATTTCGGTCCCGGTTTTTTTGTGTCCGGACACAAAAAACAGGGACGACTCAAGGAGGTGTCGAAAGTCGACTAAACGCAATGGATGACAGTAATCACCAGTACGTAAGCACTTCACAACACACTCACAACAGATTAAAGGAGAAGTAAATGTTTAACAATTCAAAGAAATTCTTTTCCGTATGCGGCGTATCTACTCTTCTGATCGCCGGTCTTGTGTCCGCAGGTTTTGCCGATACTGAAAGGGAAGATGGAAGAAGTGATGATGGCATTAGAAAAGTAAGAAAATATCCACGGCCGACACCGAGACCGATCCCTGCTCCTACTCCGGCTCCTACGCCGAAGCCGACTCCGGTACCGCTCCCGATTCCGGTCCCTACTCCGAAGCCTACTCCGGCACCGACTCCTGCTCCTACGCCGGCTCCTACTCCGAAGCCGACCCCAGCACCTACTCCTGCTCCTACACCGGCACCGACTCCTGCTCCTACGCCGAAGCCGACTCCTGCTCCTACACCGGCACCGACTCCTGCTCCTACACCGGCACCGACTCCGGCACCCACGCCGGCACCGACTCCTGCACCTGCTAAAACCTGGTCTCTGTACAACGCAAACTGCTCCATGTGCCACGGTACGTCCAAGCAGGGTAAAACGTTGTCAGCCATCCAGAGTGCCATCGCCAATAACACCGGCGGAATGGGCTTCCTCTCCAGCCTCAGTACTGCAACTCTTACTTCGCTGGCCGCTGGACAGTAATATTCCCGGCAGCCGGGTCGCACTCAATTTCTTGAGCGTTGCCCGGCTGCAGGAAATCCCGGCACACCAAACCATCTGATGCCGGAATCGTTCCGACCGGGAGGGCTGAAAAGCTCTCCCGGTTTTAGATGAAAGTGTGAAGCTCGATGGTGCCATGTCCAGGAATGACAAATGAGAATTACGATCAGATTTTTCGTGCTGGGCTGGCTGGGCAAAAAACAGAAAAATTATAGCTGTGAGATACACGATACTACTAAACCATCCGCAAGGGTGGGGCGGAAAGCCTAGGGTCTTGCTAAGACAGCCGGGATGCCGAAATATCTTACCTGGATATGCGGCCCCGGCTTTTTTATTACCCCTGCCGTTCTTTTACTAAGGATATGAAGTCATGATCAGAGTAGTTCGAGCGTTTATTACCATAGCACTACTGATGTTTGCGTCAGTAGTGACGTCCAGCGGAGGGACGCAGTCCCCGGCGGCAGACGGCAGGCCATGGAACGCTCAGCAGTGGACGAGATATGACTGGAACGCCTCTTCCGGGAAGAATGGAACGTCCCGCTTCGAGATTGTAGAGGGCCAGGATGGTGTCCTGCTTCACATTACCTCTACAAATCCCAACGACGCTCGCTTCGTTCGCGAACTGGAAGTGGAGCCGGATACGGAGTATCGCTTCTCCTGCCGGGTCCGCAGCGAAAATATCGGTAGCGCGTCGCGGGGGGCCGGGATCTCTGTTTTAGACATCCAGGACGGCTCCCCAGATATCAAGACCAGTCACGGCGACTGGCAGTCCCTTGAGTTTTACGGAAAAACAGGAGCGGACCAGCACAAGATTTCCGTAACGGTGGGTATCGGCGGCTACGGCAGTCTCAACAGCGGCAGTGCCTGGTTCAGGGATGTGGCGGTGGAAAAGGTCATAAATGTGCCGGCGGGCATCAGACTGGCCCCTTTGCAGATTCCATCGGCTCAAGCCGCACTTACTCCCGCCAGGAGCGGCGCCGGGGGCAAGGTCATTGCCGGTTTTGCTTGTTTCGGACTGCTTCTGGTGTGGTGCGGGCACATCCTTCGCCGCCGGAGCGGGAAGGGAGGGGAAAAGGCAGCCGAAGCTCCTCTTGCGGCTGTAGCGGTTCAGGAGAAGGTCGGTCGGATCGACGCTGCGATTATGGCAGCTCTGACGGTAGTCTGCCTGGCGGTATCCCTTTATAATCTCGGCGGCCACGAAGCCCCTGAAACCGGCTGGCAACCGGCCTCCTCCGGTGAAATGGTGACCGTTGAACTGGGACGGGAGGTGGATCTTTCCCGTATCTATTACCAGTGCGGCATCAATGAGCTGAGTGGCGACGGAAGCCGGTTCACACTTGCCATTCGCAACCCGGCCGGGTCCTTTGTCAAACTCACATCCTTTACCAAGGAGGACGTGGGTATCTGGAAGTTTGCCGAGATTGACGTGCGAACCAGCGCCGTGCGACTCACCGCCGACACACCCGGTGGCCGGTTGAACGAGATTGCATTTGTCGAGAAGGGCAGCCGAATCCCACTGACCGGACTGAAGATCACTGAAAAGAAAGTATCCGCAGCCGATCGGGGAACACCGGAACAGCTCATCGACGAGCAGACTAAATTTGAATACACCCCCTCTTTCAATAACGGTTTCTATTTCGACGAGATCTATCACGCCCGAAGTGCCTGGGAAATGCTCAATCAAATCGAACCTTACGAGACTACGCATCCGCCGCTGGGAAAACTTCTGATCTCTTCTGGCATCGCCCTCTTCGGCATGAACCCCTTTGGCTGGCGGTTCGTCGGAGCACTATTCGGTGTCGCGCTGGTGCCGCTGATGTATCTCTTCGGCCTGAAGCTCTTCCGCAACCGCTTTTACGCCTTCTGCGCCGGGTTCCTGATGATGGTCGAATTCATGCGCTTCGCCCAGAGCCGCGTTGCTGTGATCGATGTCTTCGGAGTCTTCTTCATCCTGGTCATGTACTACTTCATCCTCGACCTGTTTCCCGAAAAAGGGGGCTGCTCCCACCGGAGCGTGAACCGGACTCTGCTCCTGGCAGGCGTCGCCTTCGGCATCGGGGCGGCCTGCAAGTGGATTGCGCTTTACGCCGGCTGCGGCATCTCCCTGCTGGTGGTCCTGCGGACGCTGGCTGATCTGCGACAACGTAATTATCCGTCTGGAAGCGGTGCAACCGGATTCCTCCTGCGGCGCATGGCGGTCTGCCTGGTCGCTTTCGGCGTGATTCCGGCCCTGATCTATCTGCTGGCCTATCTTCCGTTCATGGCTCTTTCCGGACCGGGTCATGGAATCGGGGATGTTTTCCGCCTCCAGGCACATATGCTGAACTATCACCGCCAACTGCATGCCACCCATCCCTTTTCTTCTTCCTGGTGGTCGTGGCCGTTGGACCTGCACCCCATGTGGATGTACAGCGGGGCGGGCCTTCCCGAGGGAACCGTCTCCACCATATCCTCCTTCGGCAATCCGGCCATTTTCTGGCTGGGCATACCAGCGGTCGCCGCGGCCGCCTTACTTGCCGTTCGGCGCAACGCCGCCGGAATGGGAGTCGTTCTGGCTGCGCTGCTCTTCCAGTATCTGCCCTGGGTCGGAATTAACCGGCTGGCGTTCATCTATCATTTCTTTTCAACGGTACCCTTCATGATCCTCTGCATAGTAGCGACCCTGAGGGGCGTGGAAAACTATTGTCCGCGCCTCCGCGTAGTTACCTGGGGGTACTTAAGCATCGCGGCCGGGCTGTTTATCCTCTTCTATCCGGTCTTGTCGGGGCTGCTCGTTTCGCAGAGTTATGTAGCTTCGCTCAAATGGCTCCCAACCTGGATATTTTAGTAAGTTACGCACGTATCCAGTAAGACAGGGCAAGTTTAGCTCCGCGTGGGCGGCACGCGACCGAATCAATAATTCAGAAGAAAAGGTGCTCTCATGACAAAACCCGTAATTTCCATAGTAGTTCCGGTATACAACGAAGAAGCGGTGATCTATGAATCCTATGCCCGACTCAAGGTTGTGCTGGATGGTTTGAACGAAAGCTATGAACTGATTTTCGTCAACGACGGCAGTGCCGATGCCACTCCCGCCATCATTCACTCCATCTGCGAGCGGGATGCCAGCGTTCGTCTGATTGATTTTGCCCGCAATTTCGGCCACCAGACCGCCATCACGGCCGGCATGGACTATGCCTCGGGAGAAGCGGTAGTGGTCATCGATGCCGATCTTCAGGACCCGCCGGAGGTGATCCCGGAGATGATCGCCAAGTGGCGTGAAGGTTTCGATGTCGTCTATGGACAGCGAGCCAAGCGCAAGGGGGAGACCCTCTTCAAACGCTTCACTTCGGCCGCCTTCTACCGCGTTCTCCAGAAGCTGACCGATGTCGACATTCCGGTGGATACCGGGGATTTCCGCCTGATCGACCGCAAGGTGTGCGATGCTTTGAAACGCGTAAAAGAACGCAATCGCTATGTGCGCGGGATCATCAGCTGGCTCGGATTCAGGCAGACCGGCGTGGAGTTCGTACGGGAGAAACGTTTTGCGGGAGAGACCAAGTATCCCCTCAAGAAGATGCTCCGTTTTGCCTTTGACGCCATAACCTCGTTTTCCTACAAGCCGCTCAAAGTGGCCACCTACGTGGGAGTCACCGTTTCCCTGGGCGGATTCAGCTATCTGCTGGTGGTACTCTACCTGAAGCTTTTCACCGACAGCACGGTGACCGGCTGGGCTTCGATGATGGCGGTCAATCTCTTTTTCAACGGTGTTGTTCTGATGATACTGGGGATCATCGGCGAGTATATCGGCAGGATCTACGACGAGGCCAAGGGGCGCCCCCTCTATGTGGTGCGGGAGACCTTGAATTTCGCCAGGGCGGAAGTACAGCCGGCGAAACCGGTCTTGGTTTCTAAAGACGAGGATCAGCACTATCCTCTGGCGGCCTGACTCGGTCAGGGTCGGGGGGCGATGTAGCGCCGGTATCCGACCCGGACCAGCAGGAACCAGAGCAGCAGGTTGGTCAGGGAAACCGTCAGCAGCAGCGGGTCGAGTCGCGGCACGCCGAAGACGCCAAGCTGGCTGAGTGCCAGCACGTGGGCTGCGTTGAGGAATTGGGTTGTGCTGAACCCGGCGAACAGCAGAATTGTCCAGCGGTCACGGCTGATGATGTGGGATCCCAGTGCCAGCGCCAGGGCCGGAAACAGGTAGCGCTCGTGCATCTTCGCCGCCAGGACGAAGACCGATGCGGAGAGAAACAGGGGCAGATACCAGAGACGGGAACTCTCGCGTCCCCGCAGCATCACCGCAGTCGAATAGAGCACGATCAGGACGATGAAGATGTTTCCCCAGACTCCGTAGGGAATCAGCAGCAGGCGCTCCCCCAGGGGGGCGAGGTTGGCACCGGTCAGTGCAAAGAGATTGTATGCATTGAGGGTGGCGTAGGGATAGGAGGCCAGGGTGCTGCCGTATTTCGAGATGATCCAGCCCGGGCTCTCGTTAACCGCAAAGGGAAGGATTCCCAGGCAGAAGGTCACGATCGCCATGCCGCTGAACAGAAACAGTTCCGCCATGGTTTGCCGGTCCCGGCGCAGGAGGCGGACGCCGAACCAGAGCAGCGGAAGCGGGGCGAAGATCAGCGCCTGGGGCTTGATCAGCAGCGCCACGGCGAAGGCGGCCCCGGCACCCGCCGGATTTGTTTCCAGCAGCAGCACTCCCAGCATGATCGGCAACGTCAGCACACTGTCCACCTGGCCCCAGACCGCCGAGTCGAGAATGACGGCCGGATTGAACGCGTACAGTGCCGCCACTGCCAGCGAAGTGTTACCGCTCCAGAAACGTTGGCTGAGGCGGAAGAAGAGCCAAGCCGTGGCACAATCCGCCAGGATCGCCGGAAGCTTCAGCAGGACCAGAAACGAAGGGGTGTCGAAGTCGAGTCCAATTACCAGTCGCAGCTTTCCGACCAGCCAGAGCAGATAGATGTAACCGGGGGGGTAGTCGGCGAAGAAGCCGGGCGAATAGAAAGAAGTCAGCCCTTCGGCGGCATGTGCCGCCCAGGCGCTGAAGGTGGTAATGTCTGCGGCGTAGCCCCGGGTGGTTGCCGCCAGCGCGATCCGCAGCAGGGCGGCTCCGGCCAGGAGCAGGATCAGCTTCCACCCGGTCTGAGTTTCCAACCCGTTGCCGGTAGCCCGATTCGCCACCATCCAGCTCCCCAGGAGAAAGAGTCCGCAGCAGATCGATATCACTAACCACAATTCCCACCCCATGTTACCTCCTGTTCATCGGAAGACCCAGAGCTTGTTTCCAAGAAAATTTGCTGCCAGGGCACAGATTGTTGCCCCGCCCTTGGCCGCTGCCAGCCCCAGACCGGCTTTGTCGTGGAGCAGGCTGAGAATAACGATCGAAATTCCCAATGAAAGCAGATTTACTGCCGTGAAACGAACAAGCTCGGCATAGGAAAGGCCGCAGGAGCGAAAGGTCCAGATTTTGTTGAGCAGGTAACTGTTGGCAGCCCCGCAGGAGTAAGAGACTACTTGCGCTGTCACGTAGGGAGTGCTCATCCAGGTCAGCAGAAAAAAGATTGTTACGTCGACCCCCGTGTTCAGGACACCGACAATCGCGAACTTGAAGAATTCACCAATCGAATGGCGATGTCGAGCTATGAGCCGTTTCATGGGCTTGGCAGTCGCCTGAAAATCCGGTTTACGTTCACGGGTTCTCGGTTACGTTTGAATTCAAGCCAATCTGTTCGAGTTTCAGCGCATATTTCAGCGCGGCCTCCCGCTCCAGGAAATTACCGGTCGAAAGCAGGAAGGTCGCTATGGAGACGGATGACTTCTCAGGGCGAACCTTTATGCCGACTCTGGCAAGCCGCTCCTGCTCTTTGATGGCACTGTTCTGGTCGATGAATGAGCCTGCATATACAACGTAGCGTTTATTTTCGTCCATATGTATGAAGCCGTTGGCCTTGTTGAGCTGAAGCATTTTGAGAAACTTCTGGGCTGAAGAATTATTTCTGTATTTCCCCTGATACAGTCGTACTACCTGCTCTGTTTTCTGTGGCCCGTCCTTTATCTGCGGAATCAGTCCGACGCTTTTTATTTTTGAAATAGCGTCCGCCATCATCGCTTTGGAAGAAAATTCACCGATTATAAGTGTATAGGTCTTGCTGGCGGCAGGTTTGCCTGTCAGCACTGGAACCACGTTGCTTGTTGTCACCGCTTTTTCCGCTCCGGCGGGGACGGCTTCGGGAGTGGAAGGGAGTGACGGCGTAGAGCTTTTTGCCGTCTGATCGAGCTCCGGGGGAGCGCTCGCTGTTTCGCCGGTAACCGTGGCAAGGTCAAGCATGGGAGTGGCCTTGTCAATGTGGATGCCACTGCGCTCAAGCAGCAGACCGGTGTCTTTCCATAGTTTTGTGACGGCATTCGAAAAAGTCTCGATCGCTTCCAATTGTGAATTTCGGGCTACATTCAGGTCGTTTTCAGCGTTAATTACATCTTGAATCGTGGCCGTCTTGAGCAGATTGCTCTTGCGGTACTGTTCCAGCCGCTGCTCGGCGGATTGAGTTGATTTGTCATTCAGCTGCATCTGCAAGCGTGCCGATATAAGGGCGCGCATGTCATATTCGACATCATTGCGGATTCTCCATGACAGGGCTTTGATCTGATCCCGGGCCTGCTCCGACCGGATCCTGCTCTTGATGTACTCGTTGTGTGCCGTTGTATTGCCGAGCGGAACACTGAACAGCATGCCGGCGGTCCAGAATGTGCCGGGATGATTCCCTAGCTGCCGGTAACTTTCGCCGAAGTTGTACCCGGTACCGGTAAGACCTCCGCTGGCATTAATGGAGAGATCAGGCAGGGATTGATGCCGGGCAACGCGCTCCTGCAACTGGGCAGTCTGCAAACTCACCTTAAGCTGCTTCAGGTCGGAGCGACTTGCCAGTGCCGCATTCACGGCCTGCTCGTCTGTTTCCAGTGGTTCAACCTTGGAAGGGGGATCACTGGGTACAATGTGCAGTGGCGTATCCAGACCAATCTGGTAGCGTAGGTTGGTCTCCTGGTCAGTAACATTGCGAGATGCTTCGATGAAATCTTTTCTCCTTTGCGCAATGGCAAATTCTGCATTGGCAATTTCAAGCTGTTGGGCAGCCCCCGCTTCACTCTTCCTGACCCCGTCCAGCAGCGTTTGAGCCGAAATCAGTGCCGCCTCGCGCGTTTCCCGTATCTGCCGAAGGACATACAGGCGGTTGTAGGCGGTGATGACATTGGAAACAGTTTCGTTGGCGGCGCCACGAAAACGCTCCAATGAATCCTGATGGGTTGTGGCCGCCAGGGTTATGTTCAGTTCGAACGTCTCCTTCCCGGCATTTTTCAGTAACGGCTGGGTAAAGCCAATACTCGCCGTTGACTGCCATTCTCTCGATGGCGTTGTCGTTGGCTCGAACTTGAAATATCCTGTCTGGGTCGTTGCGGTGAGAGTGCCGCCTGTCGGAATATACTGGGTCAAACCGACTGTTGCGGTCATGTTTTTTGTCGAGAAGAATGCCTCACCAGGAACGGCTGATACTCCTCCGGTGCCGGACACATTCAAGACCGGGTTATAGATCCCGTAGCTCTTGAGCGCCTCGACTGAGGCCAATTTGGAATTTTGCGATTCGATCAGCAGGTCAATATTTCTGGTGACTGCCATACCAATGGCCGCTTTCATCGACAGGATCAGTTGCGGCGGCTGCATCTGTCTTTCCGGAACGGCTGCCGGCTGCTTGACCACTGTTCTATCGGCAGGTTCGGGGGAGGGACTGCTGGCGTTGGATGACTCAGGCTGAGCGTGCGAGCATAACGGGTGGAGCGAAACAGCCAGCAGGGACAGAACCATAAATCTTGAGAATAAAGTCATGAGCAACCCCCTGTTGTCGTCGATACGTGAATTGTTGCGGCGGTCTCCCGTTTGATGAGGCCGGCGGAAGACAGCAACTGAATGATGTTCAAGATCAGTATGATATGGAACCACTTTTTAAGTGTAGCCGGTTACCTACTGGTGTCAATGGAGGGCTGTTTTTCAGGATTTCGTGTTCTTTGGAACTGAGGGTGACTCTGCGTGGGTATGGACAGGCTGGAGAATATTTAAGCGGAGAGATGCCGGGTTACTGTTCGGTGGTCAGGACATACCTGTTGGATAGGAAAATTAGATATTAAAAAAGGTGGCCTCAATCTTGATAAAAACGCTTGCAGGGTGCGTAAGCGATGGATTATACTCTCATTAAGATTGAAGCGGAGATGAGATGATGACTAATCCAGTCAGTAACAGTCTGCAAAACCCTGTTGACGCAGCAGCCCTGATTCAGGCGCCGCGAAGTGCGGTTGGGAATGAAGCAAAAGCCGCAAATTTTCAGTCGACCAGCAGGAGTTCCGCCCTCAGCCTGCCTGAAGACATCGTAACCCTCTCTTCAACCCAGGCAGCCGCCAAGACCCCTTCCCAGCCGGTTTCCCCCGACGAGAAAAGAGCCCTGTTGGGAGCAGATAACCGTCAGTACGGCTTCTCCGTTTACGGTTAAGCGCTTTTCGTCCTAAAAATCATATTCAGCACAAAACTGATAATACTGAAGAGTAACGCCGCGATGAAAGCGGCGCCGAAGCCGCTTACCCGGAATCCGGCCACCAGATGGGCGGCCAGGTAGAACATCAGCCCGTTGATTACCAGAGTGAACAGTCCCAGGGTCAGCATGTTGACAGGCAGGGTCAGCAGGATGATGATCGGCCGCAGAAAGGCGTTCAGCAGCCCCAGCACCAGCGTTCCGATCAGCAGGTCGCGGAAGTTGTCGATCTGGATGCCCGGTACCAGTTTCATTACGAAGAACAGGGCAAAGGCGTTCAGCACCCATGTAAGTATCAGTCGCGTCATGTTGTCACCGGGCGGCTAGAGCCACCTTTTCCTTTTGAAATATATGATCATACCCACCGACATCGCCACCATGAATACCCACAGGCCGTAGTAACCGTTGGGCCACTCCAGTTCCGGCATGTGTTTGAAATTCATGCCGTAGACCCCCACCAGAAACGTAAGCGGCAGAAAGATGGTGCCGATTACGGTCAGAAATTTCATCACCTCGTTGGTGCGGTTGCTGATGCTGGAAAGATACAGGTCGAGCATGCCGGATAGCAGGTCGCGGTAGGTTTCGACGGTATCGATGACCTGGACGGTATGGTCGTAGACATCGCGGAAGTAGAGCCGACTGGTGTCGCTCAACAGCTTGCTGTCCCCCCGTTCCAGAAATGAAATCGCCTCCCTGAGAGGCCAGACCGCCTTGCGCAGGAAGATGATCTCTTTTTTCATATTGTTGATCAGATGCATTGCTGTGCGGTCCGGCGTCAGGGTCAATGTCTCCTCCAGGTCGACGATCCGCTCCCCCAGTTCTTCCAGTACGTTGAAATAGCTGTCTACGATGGCATCGATCAGGGCGTAGGCCAGATAATCGGCTCCCATGGTGCGGATTCTGCCCTTGCCGCTGCGAATGCGCTCGCGCAGGTTATCGAAGACATCCCCCTTGATTCCTTCCTGGAATGTCAGCAGATAGTTTTTACCCAGAACCATGCTGAGCTGCTCGGAACTGAAATCGCCGCCATTCATTGGCCGCAGCATGCGCACCACGATAAACAGGTAATCGCCGTAGTCCTCGATTTTGGGGCGCTGCACGGTGTTGACCACGTCTTCCAGCACCAGGGGATGCAGCCCGTAGTGCGTTCCCAGGCTGCGAATGATCTCCACATCATGCACCCCCTCGACGTTGACCCAGGTCACTCTTCCTTTCCGGTCCAGATGCGACAGACATTCCTCAGTCTGGCGGAAACTGTTCTCCTCAAAATCTTCAGGGTTGTAGCCGAAAATGGAGATCTGGGAGGCCTCCAGACGCTCTTCGCCGATATGCACCAGGGAACCGGGGGGGAGGCCGGATTTGATGGAACGTTTCTTGGTGAATCTGCGTTTGGTCGGCATTTTAGATTCCGAGCACTTCGGCCATTCTGAGGACTTCATCCTGGGGCTGTTTTTCACCCTTGATGACGTCTTCCAGGGGGGTGGCCAGCATGGAGTTGCAGGAAAGCCCCACCATCACGCCCGACACCCCGGAGATCAGCAGTTCAGTCGCCTTTTTGCCGAAACGGCTGGCCAGCAGGCGGTCGAAGACTGTTGGCGCTCCTCCCCGCTGATAGTGGCCCAGCACGGTCACCCGTACCTCGAATCCGATGGCGTCTTTGATGCTGTTGGCAATATCCTGGGCATGGCCGGCCCCTTCGGCCAAAATGATGATGGCATTGTCGCGCCCTTCTGCGAATCGTCCGCGCAGCTGCTGGCAGATCTCGGACAGGTCGTAATCCCGTTCCGGCACCAGCGCGTATTCGGCGCCAGTGGCAATGGCCGAAATTGAGGCTAGATATCCCGAGTTGCGCCCCATGACCTCGATCACGAATGCCCTGGCATGGGACGAGGCGGTGTCCTTAATGCAGTCCACGGCGTAGAGGATATTGTTGAGAGCCGTGTCAACCCCCAGGGCCATGTCGGTGTAGGGGATGTCGTTGTCGATGCTGGCCGGAATGCCGACCACCGGAAAACCGAGGCGGTGCAGGGCCAGGGCGCCAGCCAGCGAACCGTCCCCACCCATCACGATCAGGCCATCGACCCCCATTTCGCGCAGTTTTTCAATGGCCTGCTGCTGGCCTTCCGGGGTCTTGAATTCCATGGAGCGGGCCGACTGCAGGAAGGTGCCCCCCCGGTGAAGGATGCCGGAAACCGCCTTGTTATCCAGGTTGATGGCATCTCCTTTCATCAGGCCGAGATACCCTTTGCGAATACCGATTACCTCGATGTTCATGCGCAGGGCGGTGCGTACTGCCGAGCGGATGGCCGCGTTCATGCCTGAGCAGTCGCCGCCGCTGGTAAGAATTGCCAGTCGCTTCATGTGTTCCTCCTGATATCTTGTAATTATGGATTTGTGTCGTCTATGCTGTGTGCCGGGAAAATCTCCAGCAGCGCCTTGTGGCGGAACTCGAAGATTTTCCTGAGCCGCGGCTCCACGATCAGGCGGTTGACCAGACCGGTGAACTGCATGTGCGGCAGCAGGTAGTGGACCAGGTCCTGCATCTCGACTCCGCCATCAATCTGGCGGAAACGGTGCTGATGATGCCAGAAACGATACGGACCGAAACGTTGTTCGTCAACAAAGAAAAACGGCTTATCCACATGGGTGATCTCCGTGACCCAATCCATGGAAATTCCAAACAGCGGCCTGATGCTATAACTGATGATCTGTCCGGCGTAGGTATCGTCCTGGTGCGGCGAGGTCATGCGGAAATCCATGGCCGGCGGCGTGATCCGTGCCAGGTTGCCCGGGTCGCAGAAGAAGGACCAGGCCTGGTCCAGGCTGATCGGCAGGATCTGTTTCCGTTCCAACATGAAGGGTTTCATGGGAGTTTATTCCGTCCTCTTTCTGTTGCGCAGCCATTCCATCCTCTCCAGGATGTTTTTTTCATAGCCATGCCCCCTGGGAACGTAGAATTTGCGGCCGGCCAGCTTCTCCGGCAGGCATTCCTGGCCGGAGTGGCCCTGCTCGTAGTCATGGTCGTAACGGTAGCCCTTGTGGTAGCCCAGTTCCTTCATCAGTTTGGTGGGTGCGTTGCGGATATGCAGCGGTACCGGCAGGGCACCGCTTTTCCTGACCTCGGCCAGGGCCGCGTCGATGCCGGCGTAGGAAGCGTTTGATTTGGGAGCGGTGGCCAGGTAGGTCACGGCCTGACCCATGATGATGCGCCCTTCGGGCATGCCGACGAACTGAAAACCCTGCAGGGCGGACGTGGCCATCTGCAGGGCGCGCGGGTCGGCGTTGCCGATATCCTCTGAGGCCAGGACGATCATGCGCCGCAGGATGAAGAGCGGGTCTTCTCCCGCCTCCAGCATGCGGGCCAGCCAGTACAGGGCCGCGTCCGGGTCGCTGGCGCGCATGGATTTGATGAAGGCCGAGATGACATTGTAATGCTCTTCGCCCCCCTTGTCGTACAGCAACGCCTTTTTCTGCAGCGCCTCCTGAGCCGTTTCCAGGGTGATCAGCTTTGCCCCGTCGCCTGTGCCGCTGATCAAGCCGGCAGCCACCTCCAGGGTGTTCAGGGCGATGCGGGCATCGCCGTCGGACTGTTCGGCCAGGAAATCCAGGGCTTCGCTGTCCGCCGACAGTCCGAGCCGGCCCAGTCCGCGCTGCTGATCGCGGAGGGCCTGCTCCAGGATGGTTTTGATGAGGGGTGCTTCCAGCTGTTTGAGGGTCAGCACACGGCAGCGGGAGAGCAGCGGGGCGATGACCTCAAAGGAGGGGTTCTCGGTGGTGGCGCCGATGATCGTGACCACCCCCTTCTCCACATAGGGCAAAAAGGCGTCCTGCTGGGATTTGTTGAAGCGGTGGATCTCATCCACAAACAGAATGGTGCGCAGCCCGCGGGCGGCATACCCTTCTGCTTCCCTGAAGATTTCGCGGATCTCCTTGACGCCGGACAGGATGGCGGAAAAGAAGATGAAGTGGGATCTGGTCTCCCTGGCGATGACATGGGCCAGGGTGGTCTTGCCGCAGCCGGGCGGCCCCCACAGGATCAGGGATGAGAGGTTGTCGCTTTCGATCATCCGCCGCAGGATGCGTCCTTCACCCAGCAGGTGCTCCTGACCGGTGAACTCGGCCACGGTGCGGGGCCGCATGCGTTCCGCCAGGGGGGCGTGCTGAGGGACTTCAGCGTTTGTTGATGGGGCCGTGCCGTGATCCCACAGGTTTGGTGTCGATGTCTTAGGCATGTTGCTCAGATCAGGTCGCGCCGGCTGTGGCGGCAGACGTTTTCAGGTTGGATGCCCCAGATTTCACGGGCATATTCCGCTATGGTGCGGTCACTGGAAAACTTGCCCATACCGGCTGTGTTCAGGATGGATTTGCGGGCCCACTCACCCGGCTGCTGATAGAGTCGGTCCACTTCGTATTGACAGGTGACATAGGAAGCGTAATCGGCCAGCAGCAGATAGTTGTCTGATGCCAGCAGGTTGTCCGCAATCGGCTTGAACAGCTGTGGGGCTGCGGGTGAGAAGCTGCCGTCGGCTATCATGTCGATGGCTTGTCTCAGTTCCTGATTGCGGGAAGCGTACTCCTGGGGACGATAGCCGGCGTTCTTAAGGCTTTTGACCTGTAGGGCGTTCATGCCGAAGATGAAGATGTTGTCGCGACCGACCTCCTCCATGATTTCGATATTGGCGCCGTCCAGGGTTCCGATCGTCAGTGCGCCGTTCAGGGCGTACTTCATGTTGCCGGTGCCGGACGCCTCGGTGCCGGCGGTGGATATCTGCTCCGAAAGGTCCGCGGCCGGAAAGATCATTTCAGCCAGGGAAACGCTGTAGTTGGGCAGAAAGACCACCTTGAGCAGCCGGTTTACGTCCGGGTCGCTGTTGACCAGGCTGCCCACGGCATTGATCAGCCTGATGGTCAGTTTGGCCATGTCGTAGGAGGGGGCGGCCTTGCCGCTGAAGATGACCGTGCGTGGGGTCAGGTCGCAGTCCGGTCTGGCCTTGATCCGGTTGTAGCGGGTGATGACGTGCAGCACGTTCAGCAGCTGGCGCTTGTATTCATGAATGCGCTTGGTCTGGCAGTCGAAGAGCGTGTCCGGGGAAACCTCGATGCCGGTCTGTTGATAAATCTGTTCGGCCAGGCGATGCTTGTTGACCTGCTTGATATCCAGCCACTGCTGCTGGAAATCCTGATCACCGGCCAGTTCGCGCAGCCTGCTCAGCTGGTCCAGGTTGGTGACCCACTCCTCTCCGATGCGGGAGGAGATCAGGTCCGCCAGCCAGCGGTTGGCCTGTTTCAGCCAGCGGCGCTGGGTGATGCCGTTGGTCTTGTTGTTGAAACGCTCCGGCCACAGGTCATTGAAATCTCGGAAGAGGTCGTTTCTGAGAATCTGGCTGTGCAGGGCCGACACGCCATTGACCGAGTGGCTGCCCACAATGGCCAGATGTGCCATGCGGATCTGTTTTTCGCCCTCTTCGCCGATAATCGACATGCGCCGCATTTTAGTCAGGTCGCCGGGGAAACGGGCCGTAACCTCACTGAGAAAGCGGTCATTGATCCGGTAGATGATCTGCAGGTGCCGCGGCAGGATCGCTTCCAGCATGGGGACCGGCCATTTTTCCAGCGCCTCGGGCAGGATGGTGTGGTTGGTGTAGGCAAAGGTCCGGGTGGCGATTTCCCAGGCGGCGTCCCAACTAAGCCCTTTTTCGTCCAGCAGGATCCGCATCAGTTCTGGAATGGCCAGGGTCGGGTGGGTGTCATTGAGCTGGATGGCTACCTTTTCGGGCAGCCGGGTGAGGTCAGAGTGTTTCTTTGCGAAACGGTAGAAGATGTCCTGAACCGTGGCCGAGGAAAGGAAGTATTCCTGGCGCAGGCGCAGTTCCCTCCCCTCCAGCACGTGATCGGCCGGATAGAGCACCTTGGAGATGTTTTCCGAACGCATTTTGGATTCGACCGCACCCACATAGTTGCCCTGGTTGAATGAGGATAGCTCGAAATCACGCGTGGACTTGGCGCTCCACAGGCGCATGGTGTTGACCGTGTTGTTGCCGTAACCGGGGATGGGCACGTCATAGGCCAGGGCCATGACATCGTGGGTGTCGACCCAGGAGTGGCGCTGCTCGCCCTGTTCATCGCGGTATGCTGTTACCCGGCCGCCGTACTGGATCTTGTGCAGATGCTCCGGGCGGCCGAATTCCCAGGGGTTGCCGTAGCGTAGCCAGCTGTCAGGCGTCTCGTGCTGACAGCCATCCACGATGCGCTGATAGAACATGCCGTATTCGTAGCGGATGCCATAGCCGTAAGCCGGCAGCCCCATGGTGGCCATGGAATCCAGAAAACAGGCGGCCAGTCGTCCCAAGCCGCCGTTGCCGAGGCCGGCATCCCATTCGTGTTCCGCCAGGTCCCTGACGTCGATGCCCATCTCTTTCAGGGCCTCTTCCCACTGTTCCAGGGTTCCCAGGTTGATCAGGCTGTTGCCCAGGGTACGTCCCATCAGAAATTCCATGGAGAGGTAATAGACCCGTTTGGAGTCGTTGTTGTAATAGGTCTGCTGCGTGTCCAGCCAGCGCTCTGCCAGCATGTCCCGTACGGCATAGGCCAGGGCCAGATATTGGTCGGTCCTGGTGGCGGAGTACTTGTCCTTGACCAGGGTGTACTGGAGGTGCCGCAGGAAGGCCCTCTGCAAATCGGTGACAGCAGGTTTGCAGTCGTTATCTTCCGGAGTGTCTGCTGTGGTCATCTAGGTTTTCCTTCAACAGGATCTATAAAAGGAGGAAAGTATATAGATTACTCGGCATCATTACAAGGGGGAGGGGAGTGGCAGGGGAACAACGAAGCAGGTGGATGTTCCTTTCTATTTGACTGAACAAGTATTTCTTTTTTAAACTCTGGTCTCTTTTTCACTGTTTCAATTCCGCGCCGCAGGGCGATACTTACACCGGATGATGTAAGGTTCAGCTCTCTTCCAACCTCAATCCCCTTATACCCCAGTTCGCGAATTGCCAGACAAGCAACCACTCCCCGCGCTTCGGCAACCGGCCTTGCCTTGCCTGGAAGGACCATGCTGTCTTCAGGCAGGTTGAATGCAGTTGCCACCCGGGATATCAGTTCTGAAAGAGTAAGCGGAGTCGTAATCCTTTCACGCAGGACCTCATGCTGCTGCAGCATATCAACAAACCCGCCGCTGCCCAATACTCTTTCGTCGAAATTCCCCCACTCTTCGATGTTAGCATATTTGGCCCTGCTCCTTTTTAAACCGCCACCAACAAGATCGTCCCTCTTCCCGGATGCAATACCATCGGCAAGAAATTTCCGGTATGCGGCGCGGGATGTGGCCACCGTATTGCCGAAGCGGGAAAGTATCCCGTACTGTTCCTGTTCTTTCAACTCCCTGGTTCCAGTCAGAACAGCATGGCCACTCCACGGATATTGCTCCAATTCTTCCAGGCTCTTCACAAGCCCGGCCCTTAAAGGGTTTATGTGTATGTAACGGACAAGCTCCAGCAGATAGGTTTCTTCTTCGCAGACGATAGATTTGTAGCGGTTCTGAAAGAGGTGGCCGGTGCGGCGGTTACGTCGGTTGAAATATACGGCGTAACTTGTCAGCAGACGTCGCATGAATGAGGCAAGAGTGTCTCCTGTTGGCATCAGCAACAGGTGAAAATGGTTTGGGATGAGAGCCCAGGCGTAGCATTTAACGCCGGTCTCATTGAGCAGAGCGGCAAATCGGTCGAAAAAATATTTCCGGTCTTGGTCATCGTTGAATATTTCACGCTTTTCAATCCCTCGAACGATGACGTGCTGCAAAAGCCCTGGTATGTCCAATCTGGCGGCGCGTGGCAAGGTGGGAGTATAGATGGGAAACCTTATTTAGTCCAATAGAAAGGAGCGTCCCCAAGTATTGTCCGTAGCGCAGCCAGTTGTCCGGCGACTCGTGCTGACAGCCATCCACGATGCGCTTATAGAACATGCCGTATTCGTAGCGGATGCCGTAGCCGTAGGCCGGCAGCCCCATGGTGGCCATGGAATCCAGAAAACAGGCGGCCAGACGTCCCAAGCCGCCGTTGCCGAGGCCGGCATCCCACTCGTGTTCCGCCAGGTCCCTGACGTCGATGCCCATCTCTTTCAGGGCCTCTTCCCACTGCTCCATGGTCCCCAGGTTGATCAGGCTGTTGCCCAGGGTGCGCCCCATCAGGAATTCCATGGAGAGATAATAGACCCGTTTGGAGTCGTTATTGTAATAGGTCTGCTGCGTGTCCAGCCAGCGCTCTGCCAGCATGTCCCGCACGGCATAGGCTAGGGCCAGATACTGGTCGGTCCTGGTGGCGGAGTACTTGTCCTTGACCAGGGTGTACTGGAGGTGTCGCAGGAAGGCCCTCTGCAAATCGGTGACAGCAGGTTTGCAGTCGTTATCTTCCGGAGTGTCTGCTGTGGTCATCTAGGTTTTCCTTGAACGGGGTTTGAAATGCTGCAAAGTATATAGATTACTCGGCATCATTACAAGGGGGGAGGGGAGTGACAGGGGAACAACGAGCAGCGACATTATCGGCGACATCATCGGGGACATTATTTGTCAATCAATGAGAGCAGCACAGGGGCGTCCTTCACCATTTTCTCCCCTCTGCCGGCTGCTACGCTGACTCCAGCCCGACGGAGGTTCACGTACCTGCCGGCCTCGACGCCGCTATGCCCACCCTGGCGGACGGCAAGATAACAGATGACGCTCCTGGCATTCACGATCCTTGCCGCACGGACATTGAGTCGCAGTTCTTGCGGATCGACCCCGAAGTGGCGGCAGACCTTTGCCACAATTTCCTCGATCTCCATGCTCTTGGGGAATTTTAATTCAAGCTCCCGCCGGCCCCGCAGTTCCTCTACGAATTTTCCACTGCCGAGAACACGTTCGTCGTACGGCTCTTCGCCCCGCTCTCCCTTCAACTCCCTCGACATCCTTCGTCCGCCGCCGAGGTCGTTACGCTTTCCCAAAACGACACCGTCGGCAACAAAGAGTCTATATCGTCTTCTTGCTTCCCGCTTACCCTTGGAGAAGAGAGAAAGAATCTCATCAATAACCTGCCATTCCAATGCGGCCTTTCCCATTATGACCGAGTGACCGGACCAAGCGTAGCGGTCGAGGGCGGCAAGATCCTTTACCAGTCCCGCACGCAGAGGATTCAGATGGATATAACGAACCAGCTCCAGGAGATAGGCATCCTCTTCGCAGACAATGGATTTGTACCGGTTCTGGAACAGATGTCCCGACCGCTTGTGTCGAAGGTTGAAATAAACGGCATACCCGGTGAGCAGCCTGCGCATTAACGACGCGAGTCGAGTGTTCCGTGGACGGAGAAGGAGGTGAATGTGGTTAGTCATTAACGACCATGCGAGACATTCGGTACCGGTCTGGACGAGGAGTTTAGAAAGGGTCTGGAGGAATCGCCCCCGGTCGGCGTCGTAGAGGAAGATGTCGCAACGGTTCACACCGCGGACAATGACATGCTGCAAAAGGTCGGGGAGATCGAGACGAGCTGTTCTTGGCATTTTGAAAAAATAGCAGTGAAAGGAGAGTTAGTCAACAAATAAACAATGTCCCTGGAATGCCCCTGGAATGCCCCAACGTCCCTGGAATGCCCCCCATTGACAGGCCATCCGATAATCCATTTTATGTAATCATCCGAAGCACATAAAAACGCCGTGAGTACCCCTTAAATCCGGGCTCACGGCGTTTTTGTTGCGTAGAATTTCTGCCCTCTCTGAGTTATTACAGCCGGCTAAATAATTCCGAATTCAACCCGTCTAGACTTCCCTCAATTCCGCGATTAAGTTCAAGTACAACGTCAAGTCCACGCGACAGGTCGGGGTCTAATCGGACAAAGTACCGATCAGCAATAAAAAAAAGGGGAAAGCGTTTTGGTGCTGGGCCAATGATGGTCATGATCGTGCCTGCTGGCACTTCGCATTGAAATCCAACCTCGGGACCCGAAAACTGCACAGCAGTCAAAGAACCAAGCGCCGCTTGTTTGTTGAGCTGTCGATTGTTAAGCTTCAAATAAATACCACTTAAATACACGGGCCCGATGATTTTGTATCGTCCCCCAGGATGCGGCTGTTCACTTGAATAGCTGAGGCCACAGAAGATGGTGCAACTCATAGTGAATAGCATGAACATGGTAGTGGAGCGTACTATTGCAGAATTATTTATTTGCATGGAGTTGGCTGCCTCGTTGGTTTCGGTTGATCCATAATACCCAAGGTTCTTAACATTTCCACACCTACTGCTGTTATGTACGCAGGGATCATCGAAGGAATATTAGCCAGCGCGTCTGGAATGCCAACACTGGTAGCGCCATCAACAAAACCGTCATGCAAATCGCCAAACGTGCGTCCCGCTGGCACACGATCCTCAATAAATCGACTGATCGCGCCACCTGGTTCGACTAGACTATGTTCGCGTCCGACGACAAAGTCTGTTTGCCAATCCTGCCTAAACCAGAAAAGCCCCCAAGGGTCTATGAAGTTAACCGGATTATTTTTGACATACCCATAGAGATTAACATCCCCACCAGCAAAGCCAATCGGGTCTTTTTTGATATACCTTCCTATCTGCGGATTATAATCCCTGAAGTAGTTATAATTCAGCTCTGTCTCTGCATCATAGTACTGGCCTGGAAAACGGAGATTGTTCGTGACCGTGCCTGTGATCGTCGCTTCACCAAACGGCTTGTAATCCGCGCTCCAAACTACAGCGCCTGTTGAATCGGTCAACTTCTGGGGCGTTCCCAGGTGGTCATTGTGGTAGTAGTAGGTATTTGCGCCTTCTATCTTCGCCAGCGGCTGTCCGTTCAGATAAACATATTCCGCCGTTGTTATGTTTGAGCTGTTTGATTCAGCGATGATCTGCCCGCTTTGACTGAAGTGAAAGATTGTTGTCACGCCATTGACAACCTTCTTCACCCTTTGGCCGTTGCCGTTGTTAGTATAGCCTGCCGTGATTGTTCCGTCCACTACCTGGATCAGCCGCTGGTTCTGGTTGTAGGTGTACTGCCGTGCGTTCTCGGTTGTGGTGTTGCCGTTGTTGTCGTATCCGAACGCTTTTCCGTTGGCACTGGTCAGCTTGTTGGTGTTTGGCTGATAGGTGTAGGTATTGGCCCCTTCCGTCTTCCTGTTTCCGACGCCGTCGTAGGTCCAGGCCAGGCTGCCCCAAATGCCGGTTGATGTGGCTGTGTCAAGGCGGTCCAGGGCATCGTAGGTGTAACTCTTGTTCTTCGTTGTGTCGAGGTTGTCGGTGATGGCTTTGACATTGCCGTTGGCGTCGTCTGTGTAGGTGAGGTTCATGACGGTTCCGGCGGTGATGCTTGCAATCCGGTACTGGTTGTCGTAGCCGATGGTTCCAATGATACCGTTGCCGTAGGTGAGGCCGGTTATCCCGCCGAATGGTTTATACGTGATGTTTGTTGCCAGATTGGCGGCGTTGTTTAGCACCGATACGGGCTTGCTGTCCGAATAGCCGTAGGTGATGACCCGTCCACTCGGGTAGGTCATGGTCTTGATATTGCCGTTCATGTCATACGTATACTGCGTCACATACGTCATTCCGTCGATGATCTTCGTTTCCTTAGCTATCTGCCCTTTCGGGGAGTATTCGTAGCTAGTTGTTCCGCTGGTGTCGGTTAAGGTGCAGAGACGCCCCTTGCCGTTGATGCAGGTGTCGTATGCGTAGATTATATCGGTATCCGTGAGGAAGTCGATTTTCGTGAGCCGGTTGGCTGCGTCGTAAACATAGCTTGTTGTAACACCCTTGGCGTCTGTCTTTGTTTTAAGATTGCC
>DBMM01000021.1 GCA_002298925.1 Geobacter sp. UBA698
CTTATTCGCCTTGGCGTAACTCCACCTTCATGACTACAAGCGTGACATCGTCGATCAAGGTCTGGCTGCCAGCAAATGCTCTGACTTGTTTAAGCAGGTTCTCGATAATTTGCTGTGGAGCAAATGCGTGATACTCATCAAGCAGGGCGCACAACCGGAATTCTCCGAAACAATCACCCTCCGGATTTGCGGCCTCGGTAATGCCGTCCGTGTACAGCAGCAGAATATCTCCGGGCTGCAGCCAGACCTGTTTCTCTTCAAACGCGACCTTTCTTTTGACTCCCAGAATCAATCCTTCGGCGTCCAGACTCTCACAGCTTTGTGTGTTTGATCTCCAGACCATCGGCAGGTTGTGTCCGGCGCTGGCGAAGGTAAGCTTCTGCGTATCGGCATCGTATTTCAGGTAAAACATGGTGATGAAGAGTTCGGCCCGGGTGAGATCTTCATAGAGAAACTCGTTGAGGGCGCTCAACATCTCGCCGGGACTGCGGATGTTCTTTGCCTCGGCCTGGATGAAGGTGCGCACCTCCGCCATGATCAGGGCGGCACCGACATTATGCCCGGAGACGTCGGCGACAACCAGGTCCAGCGCGTTTGTACCCCGAGGCAGGAAATCATAGTAATCGCCACCCACTTCGCGGGCCGGAACGCAAGCTCCCTCCAGGGATATCCCCGTGATTGCCGGAGAGCGTATCGGCAGGAGCCCCATCTGGATAGCCTTGGCGATCTGCATTTCCTTCTCATGTTCCTTGGCCTGAATCAGCTTTTCAGCCTGAAGAGAATTGCGAAGGGCTATTCCGATCTGTCCGGCCAGGTTACTAAAAAGTTCGACAAACTCCTCGGTAAAGATCCCCTTCATGGATTTGGAAAAGGCGGACAGAACCCCAACGGGTTTCCCCTCGATGGTGATGGGGGCATGGGCGAAGGACTTGATGCCTTCTCGCCGAACTACCGGGGCCGAGACAGGCTTATCCATGACATCCGCATCGTTTACCACCATCACCGAGTTGGCCAGAAAAGCGCTGCCTGAATAGGTCTCCATGTTCAGTTCCCGGTCCGATTCATCCAGATGCCTGGAACTCATTCCTTTTTGACTCCGCACGGTCAGACACATCTTTTCCTCATCCAGGATTCGAATGACGCATATATCGAACTTGAACTGCTGCTTGAGGTTTTCCAGTATGCTGTCCAGTATGGCTTGCAGGTCGGCTTTGCCGGCCACCACCCGTGCCGCATCGTAAAGGACACCGAGCTGTTCCCGGCTTGCGGTGCGGCTGAGGGTGACGGTGCCGAAGATGTCGAAAACGTCCTCCAGTTCGCTCCCCCTGGCCTCCAGATAGCTGTAAACAATGACGCCGGCCGAGGTGGCACCGACCGAACCGGCCAGGATTCGCTCGGTAAAGCGTATCAGTATGGGGAGTTCGTATTCCGACAGGCTCCCCTTTTCATCAATCTGTTGACCTTCAAGGTACTGGGCAATGGCAGCGTGGGCCTGTTTTTCGCCGATGAACTTGGTCATGAGGTCGACAAATTCCAAAACCGTGGGCGACTTGCTTACTCTTTTGCGCTGCACAGGTTCCCCGCGCGCTTCAAAGACGTCCACAAAATTGACGGCCTGCTCGGCTTCGCCTTTATCCGCTTCGGTCAGGATGGAAATGGCAATGAATGCCACCAGGTTGAAGAACATGGTCCAGAACAGCGCGTGGGTCAGCATGTCAAGGCCGCTCAGGCCGAAGAGTTCCAACGGACGCAGGAAACCGAGGCCGAACGGGCCGTTTTTCAGAATATCCCCACCCAGCCACCCCGACTTTACAAACAAGGGAATCAGCAGGGTGTAAAACCAGAAGAAGAATCCCAATAACAGCCCGGTCATCGCACCGCGACGGGTGGCACGTTTCCAGAAAAGCCCGCCGATGACGGATGGAGCGAACTGGGCCACGGCGATAAACGTGACGATTCCAGTGCTAATCAGTGCATATGACTCGCTGATGAACCGATAGTAGAGGTATCCGAGAAAGACGACGGCAATGATTCCGGCCCTTTTAATATTGAGGAGAAGCTTCGATATGTCGGAAGATTCCACTCTGAGTTTCAGAATGACCGGTACGACCAGATGGTCGAGAATCATGGTGGAAAGAACCACCGACTCGACAATGACCATTCCCGCCGAAGCGGAGAACCCGCCAATGAAGGTCAGCATTGCCAGCCAGGGATGACCAGACTGCAAGGGGAGATTGATGACAAAAAAGTCGGCGGTGGCGGTATTCCCCCCGTTAATGATGATGCCTCCCAGGGCTATGGGCACGACGAACAGGGTGAGCAGAAACGCGTAGGTGGGGAAACGCCACATGGCATCCTTGATGTGTTCCTCATCGGAATTCTCGATAACCATGACATGGAACAGACGGGGGAGGAACATGAATGACATCATGATCAGAAATAANNNGTGGAGAAGCGGGAAAAGATGTCGGTAAAACCATCGAACAGGCCGTAGGTGACAAATATTCCCACGGTAATGAAGGCGATGAATTTAACCACCGATTGCAGGGCGATGGCAGCCACCAGCCCTTCATGACGCTTCGAGACGTCCAGGTGCCTTGCTCCGAACAGGACGCCGAAAAGAGCGAGAAACAGGGTGACGATAAAGGCGGTATCAATGTAAGGCGGGAGTGCGGACATCAATCCGCCAGACATTTGGGGTGGTTTTGTGAGGAGATCGAAGCTGAAGGCCACTGCCTTCAGCTGCAGGGCGATGTAAGGAGGGATCGCCAGAATGACGAAGATGGTGACAATCCCCCCCAGCAGGGGTGACTTTCCGTAGCGGCTGGAGATGAAGTCGGCAATGCTGCGGATGTTCTGTTCTTTGCTGACACGTACCATTTTGCGCAGCAGGAACCACCAGCTGAAGACCATAAGTGATATGCTCAAGTGGTCGGCGAGGAATTCGATGCCGCTGGTGGCGGCCCGTCCGACAGAGCCGTAAAAAGTCCAGGAGGTATAAAGAACTGCCAGGGAGAGGGTATAGATGTAGGAGTTGGAAACAATACTCCGGCCCGCCTCGCATCTTTTGTCGGCAAAATAGGCCACGGCAAACAGCAGGCAGATGTAAAGCAGGGATATTATGGAGACGACCGCTACCGGGATCATCCTATGGATTCCCTCTTTGCTTTGAGTTCAGTACTGCCCGCTAAGTGCTTTCAAAAAAGATAGATGCCCGGATTGGGAGCGATCAGCCCAAATAAAAATGAATGTCAGCTATCATTACTTGAATTAATACCACAGAATGGTGAGTTGTCATGAAACGCCTGAGTGCATCCGTCAGCGCCGCCAGCGGCTCATTTATGTTTGCACTATGGCGGCCTGTTCTGGCTTGTCAATATTGTCGTCAAAGCCTGGTCCATACTGCACTGATATCCAGACATGGAGCGGATCCACAAAAACAAAAATCGCTCAACCCGGGGTCGGACGACCGTGGGGTGAGCGATTAGAGGTGCCCCGTGCGTGACTGCGTACCTTAATTCAATTGATCTAGCCATTCACACAAAGAATCTCAACGACTCCGGTCAGAATTCACAAATTCAGGTTCAACCCTCAGCAACAGTCAGGACAAAATCCCCCAAGTCCCTGCATTCTTCACCGAACGCCAGGGACTCTCCCGCAACCGAAGCAATTGTTAACACGGCGAGATCCCTGTTGGCCTGCTTCAGGTACCAGTAAATACCACCGTGTCGTTTGGAGTGATAATCGCCATTGAAGTGGACCATCAGCCCGTCGGGCGGCAGGTTGTTCAGGATGAAATGCGCCATGGTCGCATCTTTTACGGCCTGGGCTGCGACGAAATTGCCCGAATCCATTCCCGTTCCGTGTCCCATGTTCATCCCCAGCATTTCTTGGTAGCCAGGGGTCGCTAGATCTACAGTTATCGGTAAAGGAGCGATCAACCGCTTCGCCTCGTCAGAGAGACGCTCCAGGGCACCGAGACCCTCTCGGGCCACAAGGTTGGCATAGCGTCTGGGGATATTCGTGGCAACAAAACGCAGGCCCTGCTCCCTGGCAAAATCGACCAGAGGTCGGTAGTCGCTATCGTACCCGTCCCAGACCTTGGCCTCAGCCACCAAGTGCCGATGCAGAATCAGTCCGAAAAGGTATTCATCCAGGATCAGTTGATCGTCCGCCTCGAACATTTCGGCCCCGAGAACCAGGTCGTGCTTTCTGATGTCGAAGAGTTCGCGGGTGATTTTCTGCTGCAACTGGTGGATGATAGGGTTACCGTGAAGTTCACCGAAGAGAACCACATCGGCCTCCGCAAGGTACCCAGGCATATCGTCAGAACGGACCTCGTCGCCGTGTTTGTTGTACCATCGATAGTTCATTGTCGACCTCGCGCTCCTTCATTCAGCAGGATGGGCTTTCTCTTCTTTGGCGACCACCAGGACTTCACGTATTATTATACCAGCACATCCAAGACGGGCTTAACGCTGCTTGTTATTTTTCTATTGAAACAATTAGCAAAATAACAAGCAGCGTCCCCCTGGGGGTCCTGGGGGTCACCCAGACCTCACATGTCGCTCCAATATCAGCCACCAATCCCAATGTTGGAATTGAAAAAGCTACCAACCATTCAGGCCAGGTGGACAATAGATCCTCTCGCTTGCAGCCTGACTTCCCGTTTTCAAAGAACAATCTGCTGCTTGGTGTTTTAACCTGACTGACAATCTCCCGTGTCTGGCCACAGAGTGGCTTATCCAAAATTCCTACGAGTAAGCACAAAATCAAAGAAGCCACTGTGTGGACAGGCACGGGAAGACTTCATTCCGGGTAACTCAATTCTTCGTAGATGTTTTCCTATTCAATATCCCGGCTTTTCATGAAACTTTTGACACTATCCATCTTTCATGTAGATCTCACTCCTTTTTCCACAATTCATGTCCCACCCTTACCTACACACACAACGATCAAAAGAGCTTACTGGATTCGACGGCCGTCTACCTGATGGTCGTCAACTCCCGCCGCTCGCTGAAAATGTAGCGGACCATGTAATATTCGAAGGGATAGTCGCTTTCGTAGTAGCGGAATTTTTCCCTATGACGCAGATCCACTGCCTCAAGAGCGGTAGCCCCCATCTCAATCTCACTGCTGGCTCCGGTCCCTCCAAAAGGATCAATGCTGCTCACCACCGCCCAGCGGACCGCCCCATCGACGGCGAGTCCGCTGGCATTTCGCACCGTGCTCGGGCCGAGCAGCGGCAGAACCAGATACGGGCCGGTACCGACCCCCCAGGTTTCCAGGGTGCGATCGAAATCCTCATGTTGCTGCCGCCAGCCAAAGGATGTTGCCGGATCGAAAAGCCCGCCGATCCCTATGGTCGAGTTGGTCAGAAACCGGCCGAGGGTCACCAGGGACTTCTTTCCTTTTGCTTGCAGGATGCTGTTGTATAAGGTCCGAACCTCGCGGATGTTGGCGAAAAAATTGCTGACCCCGGTCTGAACGAAACCGGGAGTTGCCGTTTCGTATGCATTTACAACCGGGAGGAAAAAGAAGCGGTCGGCCTCATAGTTGAATTTGTATATGCCTTTATTGAAGCCTTCCCAAGGATCGTGCGTGTGCGAGACGCTCTCGTCGTCACTGAACTCGCTTACCGTGTGCATGGGCGGGATTTCTGCAGCGATATGCGCGTTGCTCGCGGCACAGCCGGTGATTACCAGAACCATAATAGTGATGATCAACCGGATTAGATTGTTATACATACCGTATCCCTCCTTGCTTACCATGTAGCCGAGCGTAGCCTGTCGATCAGAAAGGCCATGTTGTCGCGGTACTCAAGGTTGCCGAGATGCCCGCCACTGGGATAAATCTTGATCCGGGGGCCGAAAACCCGGCGCAGATAGTCAAGCTCCCCCGGTGCCAGGATGAAATCGTCCTCGTTGGTAATCACGCCTATCTTCGCGGAGGAGGCGAGGTAGCCTTCGATGCTTTTGAGGCTCAGCGCTTCGATGAGTTCCTCCCTGGAGAGGCCGGGGTGCCTGCTCTGGAAATACGGGTAGAAATACTCGTTGAAGTAGTCCAGGAAAGAGAGGTGCAGAGAGGTCCAGAAGTACTCCTCCAGGGAATCGCTGTTTTTCAATACCTTGTTCCTGGGGACGACATAGCCGCCATTGGTCATGACGTCGGAGGCAAAAATCATCCCGGCGGAGCTGATGCGAAAGGAGACCGCGATTATCCCCCCTGCTTCGTCTCGGTCCAGGATCTGGGCCTGGTAGGCAGCGAAGAGAAAGTCGTCGTCTACGCCAACAAAAGCACCCTTGCGGTAGAAATTGGTACTTTTCTCCATGACGCGGTTGAAGAATGCTCCAACCCTTCGGGGACCTCCCGCGATGCTGTCCAACAACCCCTCAATTCTCGACGCTGAGTTGTAGAGGCTCACGCCCGGGTTGAGCATCAGCACCCTGCGAAAATCGAAAACCTTGCGCTCCTCGTCCAGCTTGGCAACGAAGGCAGCTTCGGTCCCGCCGAGGCTGTATCCGGCGAGGAAGAAGTCGGACACCTCGATGCGTCCCTTGGTTTGGTCCCAGATCTGCTCCATGACTCGATAGAGATCCACGGCGTCGTCAGGCAGATTCCCCGGAACATGGCTGGCAGAGGCATCGATAATGAAGTTGGGAAAAGTCGGGGAGGGGAGTGCGATTACGTGGAACCCGGCGTGATACAGATTCTCCATGAGTGCAAGCACCTTCGGCGACTTGCTGCCGCCACCGGTGCCCGCTATAAGAAAGACCAGGGGGGCCTTCCCTTCCTGAAACGCTGCCGTATAGCGCAGCCCGTGGTCATAAAAGAAGATATCCGGCTTCTTCATATCCGTATCCAGGATCATTGTCTTGACCGGAACCTTCCCTTTGATCTCCGGCCTCAAGTTCTGCGGAGTGCCCAGAATCGTAGCAGCGTAGGAGTCAGCAATCGGGTAGCGGTAAACGGCATCGTCGGCCCAGGCAAAAGCCGGCAAACACAGAAGGAAGACAGTGAGGACGCTTCTTGCAATTTTCATAGATAAACCCTTTCTCTAAAACCTGCCTGCCGTTCTGCAGGCCCACTGATTCCCTACCGGTTTGCCGCAAGGACACCCCTGATACGGTCGAGTTCGGCCCGGGCCAGCCGGTATTCCAGCGAAGCCTGCAATCCCCCCATTTCCGCCTTTCTCAGTGCCGCTACCGCTTCGGCATGCTTTGCTGCAGTCACTGTCCCAGCCTTCAAGCCGTTTTCACTGAGCCGCGCATTCTCCTTCGATAAGGAAAGTGCCTCACGGGCAACATCCACCATCTGTTTCGAACGGTCCAGCTTCCGGTATACTTTGTCGATTTCAATTCCGATCCGCTTGTCTATCCGTGCCAAAGCCTCTGCCGCCTGCTCCTGTTGGGCGACCCTCTGTCCGATCTCCCCCTTGCGCTTCCCCCAGTCGAAAATGTTCCAGGTCAGCTCGGCCCCGAAGATGCCAATGTTGTCCTTCAGAAACGGCGCTCCGTCCTGGTAGCCGTGTTTGGCAAAGAGCGTCACGTCTGGGATGTACTCGTACTTGGCAGCCTCCACCGCGTGCTGCGTCTTTTCCAGCGATTGGCGAGCGGCAAGCAGTTCGCCGTTTCTTATTCTGGCCTCGTCATAGGACTGGTCTTTTGCCAGGTCCGTCTGCTCTGCCAAACCTGCCTCGGTCACTTCCAGGATAGTGTCGCTCGGCAGACCCAACAGATCGTTGAGCTCCGAGGTTACGTCTGAGATGCGGTTTTCCGCTGCAATGAGTGTCTGCTTGCACTGGAGCTGATTGGCCCTGGCAGAGATGAGAGCAACATCGAGCACATTCCCCGCCTTTACCGCCTCCTCGGCCTCGCGCAGGTTCTCCTGCGCAGCTGAAAAAGAGGCCTGGGCAGCATCTTTCTCCTTATAGGCAATCAACAACGAGTAATAGAGCTGATGCACCGCGAGGACCGTTTCGTTTTCCGAATTATTCAATTCCGCTTTCGCAATGCCACGATCCGCCTGGGCAATCTGATTGGCCTCATGAATCTTGAGAAGCTGCGTCGTCGGCTGTGCCAGGGTGGTTTCGCTGTAGAGCATGGTGGAGTCGCCCTGCCTTATCTTTACATCCTGGTTCGGGAAGGGGCTCCCAGAGACATTCCCCAGACTGCCGGCACCAATGGTGATCTCTTGCCTGTCCGAGAAGGCCATGAGCTTGGTGTTGTTGGAAAGCTGCGGAAAATATTGGGACCGTGTTGACACGATCTTCTGATCCCTCTCCGTCACCTTGGAGCGGGCGATTTTGAGTCCTGAATTCTGCTGCAGAGCCAGTTCCACCGCCTGAGAGAGGGTCAGCGATTGTTTCACCGGTTCGGCGGAGGCGTCCCGGCCTGCCACGAAAAGAATGCATAGTGCGACCGCAACGGTGACGGCTACGCCGTTTTTACTGGCCCCATCCTTGGCGGAGCGGGATTTGACGGCCACGAAGATGACGGGAACGACCAATAGCGTAAAGAACATCGAGAAGATCAGGCCGAAGGCGATGACGCTCGCCAGCGGGCTCCAGAGGCTTGACCCGGAGATAATCATCGGTGTCACCCCCACTGCAGCTGCCATGGTGGTGAGGAAGATGGGGCGCAGCCGCCGTGCCCCGGCGTCCCGCGCTGCCTGCTCCAGGGTTTCCCCCTCGGCGACCCGTTCGTTGCAGTAATCCACCAGAATGATGCCGTTTCGAACCACAATGCCGCACAGGCTGATGAGCCCCATGAAGGCGGTGAACCCAAAGGGATTGTGGGTGATGATGAGCCCGAAGATCGCCCCGAACAGGGTGAGCGGGATGGAGGCCATCACTATAAGCGGGTCGGAAATGTTCCTGAACTGCACCAGCAGGACCAGGAAAATCGCCACCAGGCTGATCCCAAGCGCGACGAGCATCTGCGGGAAGGTCTCGTCCTGGTTGAATTTCTCGCCGCCGTAGTCGATCCGGTAGCCAGCCGGGAGTTTCAGGACTTTGATCTTCGGCATTGCCTCCTCCAGTATTTTCGAAGCGTAGTGACCCGGCTGCGCAAAGGCCCGAATGGTCAGGGTGCGCACGCCGTTTCGGCGGACGATCCTGCTGGTCTGCCACTCGGGCGCCAGCTGGGCAACGGCGCGGATCGGCACCCTGGCACTGGTCAGTTCCGAGTTGAGATAGGTATTGCCGATATCTGCGAAACTGGACCGAGATGGCTGGTCCAGCCGCAGTTTGATGCTGACTGGTCTGTCCCCCTCCCAGAAGGTGCTCACCGCAGCGCCGTCAAATGCACCGGAGAGGGTCTGTGATACCGACGCATCCGATATTCCGAGACGGTTGGCCAGTTCGTCGTTCACTTTCACGTCCACCCGGTACGAATCATTGAAGTAGTCGCGGAATACGTAATCGGCAAACGATACACCCTCCAGAATTCCCTGCACCTGTTCCCCCAGCCGCTTCAATTCGGCAATATCATCACCGGAGATGCGCACTTCAATGGGTGCCTCCGTCTGGGCTCCCTGCTGGACTTCCTTCACGATCACCATCGCCTCCGGCGCCACTTTTGCCAGCGCCGGGCGCAGTTCTTTCACCAGCCGCGTCGTATCCTTAACCGAATCAGTGTTGACGATGAATTGGCCATAGGCGCCGTCGGGCTGCTGGGGATTCAAGTTGTAGTAGAATCGCGGGGCGCTCTGACCGACGAAGGTGGCATAATGAGCGACACCTTTGCTGGCTCCCAGGGTTTTTTCGATTCGTCCCATGACTGCATCGGTGGCCTCGATCCGCGTTCCCTGGGGCATCCAGACATCGATCACGAACTGGTCGCGCTCGGCAGAAGGGAAGAACTGTTGCGGTACCAGCGCGAAGAGCGCTATCCCGAAGGCGAACGCACATGCGCCGAGGGTGAAGGCGAGCCACTTCCGGTTCATGAAGATGTTGATCCAGACCCCGTACTTGTCCTGGAGCCGGTCCAACAGACTCTTTTTCTCCTTGCCGTGGGTCTCTACGGCATCATGGTCGTGCAGCCCCTTCTTGATGAAGAATCTGCAGAGAAGGGGGGTCAGCATGACCGCCACGATAAAGGAAACCGCCAAGGCAATTGCTACTGCGATGGGAAGCGCCATGATGAATTCGCCTGACGAACCAGTGATGATCAGGAGCGGCAGGAAGGAAGCAATGATGGTAATGGTCGCCGTGAGGACCGGGACAAAGACGTCGCTGGCACACCGCCATGCCGCCTCGGCCTTCGGTATCTTGTGGTCCAGGAGTTCCACGTAGTTATCGGCGATGACGATGGCGTCGTCCACCACGATCCCGAGGACCATGATGAGCGCTGCGATGGATACCTGATGCAGCGCTATCCCCACTGCATTCATGACGGCGAGGGTGCCGCACAGGGTTACCGGTATGGCCATGGCGGCGATGAGAGCGACACGCAGGGGCAGAAGTACGATGGTGACGATAACTACGGAAATGATGGCCAGCAGGAATTCGTGGGAAAGCGTGGCAATCCGCTCCTTGACGACCCCCGGCTGGTTGGCGACCAGGTCCAGTTGCACGTCGGGGGGCAGGAGCACCTTGAGACGCTTGAAGACAGTATCCAACTGTTCGCCGAGTTCGACGATATTCTTTCCCTTCTGCATCTCCACGGAGAGGAGCAAGCATGGCTCGCCGTCAAAGCGCACCATGAAGGTGGGATCCTGATACCTGCGCTCCACCTTTGCGAAATCCTTGATATAGAGCGGGTGACCATCCTTGGAGACGTCGACGAGCACGTTCCGGATTTCATTTTCGGAATTGAATATCCCCGTGGTCCTCATGGGGACCTTCGAATGGTCGGCGTCGAAATCTCCCCCGCTCTGGATGGCGTTCCGCTGCCTCAGGGCGCTCACAATCTGGTTGGGATTGGCAAAATACTGCGCCATCCGTTCGAGGCTGCTGGTGATCCAGACTTCTTCGTTCTGGCTGCCATAGGTTACAAGTTTCCCCACCTCACGGACCGTGCGCATCTCGTCGTGGATCTTGTCCGCAAAGTCCCGCAGCTCCCGGTATCCGTACTGTTTGCCACGGATGGCGACCAGCATTGCAACGGTATCACCGAAGTCGGAGTCAACCACCGGCCCCTTGACCCCCTCGGGAAGTTCCGTGGCGCGCACCACGTTCAGCTCGTGACGCAGCTTGGCCCAGAACTGGTCAGAATTTTTTACGTTGTCCTCCAGCTCCACATTGATGATTGTCACGCCGGGACGGCTTGTGGAGTAGGTCTTTTCCTTGCGTACCTCGGGAAACTTGAAGATGTGCTTCTCAAGGGTCTTGGTGACCTGCTTTTCCACCTGCTCGGAGGTCGCGCCCGGATAGAGCGCGGCCACCAGACCGGTTCTGATGGTGACTGTCGGGTCTTCCGTCCGTTGCATCTTCAGGAAGGCATGAACACCTATGAAGACTACCATTGCCGTCAATATGAGTGTCACGGCGGGATAACGAAGTGAAAATTTTATCGGTTTCATACAATGTATCCTCTCGTCGGTACGGGTTATTTCCGGATCGTCTGTTCTTTTGCCGCTACGGACTGGCCGTTTTTCAGTTTCGTCTGGCCGGCCAGTACGATCAGTTCGCTACCGGAGAGTCCGCTCTTTATCTCGACGTTCTTATTGACTGCCGCTCCAATTTCCACCCGCTTGGCGTAAACCCGCTTCTGGTCGGGGTAGTAGACATATACCTGGGTCGCCCCCTGCGGATCACGCACCACAGCATCTCCGGGGAGTGTAGCCATGGCTATTGTCCGATCGCCGCGGACGGTTGCTTCCGCTACCATTCCGACCCGGAGAGAGTGTTCCGGATTAGCCACGCTGATCCTGGTCATATAGGTACGGGTGCTGGGGTCCGCGGAAACATTGATGACGCGCACCGTCCCCTGGAACGTCTTCCCCGGGAGAGCCGGGACACTGATATCCGCTTTCTGTCCGATTTTGACGAGATGCACGTCCGTCTCCGGCACGCCAACATTGACCTCCACCGGGTCCATCTGCACGATCTCGAAGACAGGGTGACATGGAGAGGCTGTATCGCCGACCTCTATCGACCTTTTTGCAATGTAGCCGCTCGTGGGGGCACACAGCGTCGCATCGGACAGTGCTTTCCTGGCAACTTCAAGTTGGGCGGCAGCCTGGTTGTAGCTCGCCTTCGACAGGGCCTTGTCTTCCTTCTGGCCTCCCGCCTTTGCCTGTTCATAATCCTGCTTGGCGTGCTCGTAGGCGGCCTTGTATTTCTGGAAGTCGTTCGGCGCCAAGCTCTTCGAATCGTAGAGCATCTTCATGCGACGATATTCGTCCTCGGCCCGTTCAAAACCGATGCGGGCCTGCTCCAGCAATTCTGGTCTGGCGGAGTTCATTGCCTTTTCCAGAGCTGCTTGGGCAGTGGCCGCCTGCGCTGCGGCTCCCTTTACTGAAAGGTTGAAGTCGGTGGGGTCGATCCGTGCCAGAACCTGCCCCTTCTTTACGAACTCCCCTTCTCGCGGACCCATGAACACGACTTTACCGGAAACAAGAAACGATACGTTTGCCGGAGAGTTCTGTGTGGAGATAGTCCCGCTCACCGATATTGTTTCGCGCTCCTGAACGCGCTGGACTTTCCCAACGGTCACGGGAACGGCCTCACTGATCGGTTCCTTTTTCTGCTGCTCACTTTTACAGGCGGTCAGGGAGATGACAATAATGAACACGGAAACAGTTACTAGAATGGATTTGAATGTGCCTTGCATGTGTTGACTCCTTGTATTGAACTCATCAATCTGCGTCGTTAACCGATCTGCGGTGTTCGCCATTTCGCGCGACGTTTATCTCTCTCAAAAGCGGTGGGCAAGTTCCAGCAGACAGTGCCGGGCCTTTTCGTGCTCCCCTCCGGAAACCCGTTCTAGATCGTCGCCCTCAAGGAGTAACGTTTCATGATCGGTGACCCCCAGATAGCTCAGCACAGAGCGCAGGTAGGCAACACCCAGTTCTTGCTCCTGCAAGAAGTCGTGAGGCGAGCATGCGTGCAAATGCAGGGATTTTCTGCTCTGGCCGGGTAGCATGCTTTTCGCCGCCAGCGGCGTCATGCGGTTGGTCGGGTCGGGAATTCCGATCGCATCTATGTACATCTTGAATTCGGCCGGGAACCACAGGTTAAGGCTACATGTGACGAAAACGTACTTGTCACACCTGCGAAACTGATCGGCGAGACGAAAAAGCCGGGCGATCTTGTTCCGCTCTCCATCCGAAACGAAGCTGTAATCCTCGCCGCGTTCGATCCGCCACCAGACGTTGAGCACGTCCAGATCTACGCGCTGAATACTGTCGCGGTACAGGTCAAGAATCTGCACCTCGTCCTGCGGATTCCTGCGCAGGTATTCCTCCAGGAATTCATTACCCAACGAAAGGGTGCGGGATCTATCCTGAGGTCTGACATTGCAGGTGACATAGAGCAGGTTGGCCATGAAGTTCTCCTTCGTATTGATATTGTCCTCCTAATAGCGACAAGCGTGCCAAACTGTTATATCATTTGATTACAGATAGTTACGCAGGAACAACTACATGTCTTCGATATTTCATGTTTTTGTATTGCGAAATATCAAGGAAGGTTGGTATTCTGTGATATATCGTGGATTCTGACGGGAGATCTAAAAACAGATGGGGAAAAATACGGAAGACAAGCGAACCACCCACATGGTGAGCGGTAAGGGTATGGCCGGCCGGGACGAGTTCATCAGGGAGATAACCCTCAGAATTTGCAGCAGCCTGGAAATAAAAAAGTCGTTGCTTAATGCATTCGAGTATATGAAATATCAATTCCCCCTCGAAGCGCTGGTTCTCTTCATTATAGACGAACGACTGGGGGCGATCCGGCGCATTGAACATGCCTCTGAAAATGTCGCCCTTCCCCCCCAGCTCGTCCCGCTGCCGGAAGCGATGCTGCAGAAAATCGCCGCCCGGAATTATTCAGAGCCATTTATCGTGGACATTGAAAAGGATGAGATTCTTGGTGCGCTCGCACCAGTACTGAAAATCGAAGGGAACACGCACTTGATCGTTCCTTTACGCATCAAGGGGGAGCTGCTCGGGGGGCTGACGTTACAGGCATCGGGAGAGGGACGCTACGGCGAAGACCTTCTTGAACTCGCCGGCTGCCTTGCGGAGCCGTTTGCGATTGCCCTTGCCAACACCCTTGCCCATGAAGAGGTGCTCCGCTACCAGGCCATCCTGCTGGATGACAAGCGCTTCCTGAACCGGGAGTTGCACGGTGACGCCGCGGACGGGATCATCGGCGGCAATACGGGGCTGCGCAATGTGATGGAGATGGTGCGCCAGGTGGCGCCGCTCAACAACACCGTGCTCATCCTTGGTGAGACCGGGACTGGCAAGGAGTTGATCGCCAACGCGATTCACTTCACTTCGCCGCGCAGTAATGGACCTTTCATCACGGTGAATTGCGGCGCGTTGCCGGAAAACCTGATCGACAGTGAGCTCTTCGGTCATGAGAGAGGGGCTTTTACCGGAGCGGTGGCCGAGAGCCGGGGGCGCTTCGAGCGGGCCGACGGCGGGACCATCTTCCTGGATGAAATCGGCGAGCTCCCGCCGAACGCACAGGTACGGCTGCTGCGGGTACTGCAAAACCGCGAAGTGGAGAGAGTGGGCGGGAAGCGCCCGATCCCCGTCGATATACGGGTGATCGCGGCAACGCACCGCAACCTGCAAAGTATGGTGATGGAAGGGAGTTTCCGCGAGGACCTCTGGTACCGTTTGAGCGGCTTTCCCATCATGGTGCCGCCGGTGCGGCAGCGGAAGGAGGACGTGCCGGCCCTTACCCGCCACTTCGTGACGGTCAGGAGCAGGGACCTCGGCATCGGGGTGCCCCCGTCCATTGCGCCGGGGGCACTGCAGCGGCTCATGGAATACGACTGGCCCGGCAACGTCCGGGAGTTGGAGAACCTGGTCGAGCGTGAGCTCATTCTACATCGTGGCGGACCATTGACCTTCAGCACGATTCTGCCGGGCTCGGAACAAAAGAACTTGCCGCTCGACGCCGGCAATGGCCGCTCGCTTTACCCGCTCAATCTGGACGAAGCAAACGCAGTGCATATCTCTGAGGTACTTAAATTGGCAAAAGGAAAGATCGATGGTCCCGGAGGCGCGGCTGAGATGTTGGGGATCAACCCAAGCACGCTACGTTCGCGTCTGGACAAGCTCGGCATCAGCTATCGTCGCCGGAGTCGCATCTACCAGATGGAAGATCAGGGCCAGTGACGGCATCAACTTACGATATTTCGTAAGATGGTTTTCCAGTGTCGGGGTAAGTCCGTGGTCGCTTCTCAGGCCCATCTCCAACTCATGCCGCCAGGAATCGAACACCTCCTGACCAGCGGAACTGGTGTCAGTGACAATCTAATATACCTGTTAACTATGTTAGAAAAATAAATAACAGCGTCCTGCTTCCCGCTTCCGCCGCCTTGATTTCATCTTTGATTTGAAACCGGAATAACAACATGTATATTTGAATCCTGATTCATCGCTTCCCGGATTAATGTAACTATTCAAGTTCCTTCCACTTGTAATCGATAAGCTCCAGCAGAACTCCACTGGTCTTCTTCGGATGTATGAAAGCAAACTCGCAGTCGCGGAAAGGACGGGCCTTCCCGGTTTCATCCCCAGCAACTGGCAAAGGATTGGGTATAAAGGGGTAATCCTTTCCTTCGAGCTCATGGATGGCTTCACGTGTATTCTCCACATTCAATCCGATCAGCATGATCCCCTCGCCGTTTTTTTCGATCCACTTGGCAACAGGGCCATCAGGAGTGGTTGACTCCATTAGCTCAAATCCCACTCCGCCGATCCAATAACGGGCAACACGGATCTTCTCTGGTTTATCCAGATAGCGATCGTCTGGCTCTGTCTTGCCCAGAATTGGCTCCCATATTTTTCTGGCAGCGTCAAGGTCGTTAACAGCGATACAAAAATGGTCAATTTTTTTAACATTCATAGCAAAATCTCCTTTTTGGGCATGGCCGCAGATAACCGCGACAACACAATTGTATGCCCTTCATTGAATAACCGGCCCCGCAAACGAAAAATCGCTCAACCCGGAGCCGGACGACCGTGAGTTGAGCGATTGCGAGCTGTTGCACTATCAACCAGCAGCCATAGCAGGTTCACACCGCAGAGCACTTATTCCAATCCCATATCAAAGCGCTCTCTTCGCTGGTTCGTCTTCGGCTCCTCAACATACTAATTGTATGCCTTCGTCTCTTCGATCCTCACCGCCTTGAGTGCATCTACGGATCTGAAATTGGAATTATATCATGCTGCCATGGCAAGCACTCCGCTATCTCTCAGCTTATCGAACCTGAAGCACCCCCAGAGCGCGGCGCCAATGGCTCCGGCGTAGAGGGAATCAGGAGAGGTGGCGACCCTGGTGTTCATCTTCTGGGCGATCATGCCATCCTGGATCGCCTTGACCAGTCCGGTGTCCAGCGCCAGGCCTCCCGTCATCATTACCACACCCTGCCTGATGTCGATGGACTTCAACAGTTTGATCATGCGGTCGGCCATGGATTCGTGAATGCCACGCAAGATGTCGCTGGGGGGGATGGAGCGGGAGACCATGTTGATGACGTCGGTCTCGGCCAATACGGCGCAGATGCTGCTGACCGGCTCCGGTTTGGTCGATTGCCGGGAGAGTTCACCGATCTCGTCCTGGGCGATTCCCAGGTAACGGGCGATGTTCTCCAGGAACTGGCCGCTGCCGGAGGCGCACTGGCT
>DBMM01000030.1 GCA_002298925.1 Geobacter sp. UBA698
CTGTCGCCCACGGTGAGGTGCCGTTGGACCCGCAAGCCGCGCCTGATGAGTTCTGCGGCAATGGTGGCGGTGTTGCTGTCGATAATCTGGCCGCAAATCAGCTCGTCGCCAATACTCAAGGTCGAAATTCTCATACTGTTATCAGGCTCCTTTTTCCCGAAACGCATTGGTATCCGCGTGGGCGCGATGAATCTGTGCTCACCCTGCCATCCTGCTTAACCCCATCCCCACCCCAGCCCGCCCCTTGAAGGGGAAGGAGTTAGTGCTTTGGCTGAAATCAGACGACAATCAGTTCCCGCAATGATTCGATCAGATCCTGTTGATCAGGCTTGCGGCGCAAGCTGCACCAAAGCCGTTGTCGATATTCACGACCGTTACTCCGGCAGCACATGAATTGAGCATCCCCAACAGGGCGGCTATACCGCCGAAGGAAGCGCCATACCCCACCGAGGTGGGCACCGCGATAACCGGTTTGTCCACCAACCCTCCCACCACCGAAGGAAGCGCTCCTTCCATGCCTGCCACCACGATGATCACCGACGCAGTGCACAGCACTTCATGATGCGCCAGCAACCGGTGAATTCCGGCCACCCCCACATCGTAAATACTCAATGCCTCGTTTCCCAGAAAACGGGCGGTAACCAAGGCTTCGGCAGCCACCGGAATATCGGAGGTGCCGGCCGAAACAACAATGATTCTGCCCTTCCCCCCCTGCCCTGCCGGACGCTGCGTCAAAGTCAGACAGCGTGCGTCGTCGTGGTAAGATGCGGCAGGGAAAACCGCGCCGACGCGCCCAGCCTTGTCCGAATCAAGCCGCGTCACCAGAATACTGCTGCCCGAGTCCGCCATTACCGTCATGATGCGAATAATCTGCTCGACGGACTTGCCTTCTCCAAAAATTACCTCCGGCATCCCCTGCCGCAATTCGCGATGATGATCCACATGGGCGCAGCCCAGATCCTGAAAGGGAAAATGCCGCAAACGCTCAACGGCGTCGTCTACCGTGGTTTCGCCTGATTGAACGGCATGCAGCAATTCTTTAAGAATATTCGGGGTCACGAAGCAGGGTCCTTGTTGCCAATGATGTAATTAAAACTGCTTACTCAGACCGAAATGAAAGGCCACATCCGGTGCAGTGGACACGGCCACATCCTCGGATACGCCGATATCCAGCAGATAGTTTCCCGGGAAGCGGATCGCGCCGCCGGATACCAGCATCAGCGAACTACCGGAGATTTCATCGAGAGAGCTGCCATGATAGAAAGGGGTGTGGGCATTGAGCTGAACCTTGAACGAGATCCACTCCGCCGGTCCCCAGCCAAGACCGATCGTGCCGAAGCCAACCACATTATTCTGCTGGTCACGCAGCACGTCGCCGTCGGTCATGGCCATTCCGCCCAGCGAACCGTACAGGCCGAGGCTGCCCCATTCGGTGAAGTTATTCATGCTGCCGCACACGGAAAAGGTAAAATCAACGCTGCCGCTCCCCCGCAACGCATCGCTGTCACCCGTAGGCAACTTGAGCGACGTCCGTAACGCAAGGCTGTCGTGCGAGCTCTCATCCCGGACATCATACAGCTTCATACCGCCGTTCAAGCTGATATCGCCGATCCCGCCGGAACCGGAATGGGTCATATTGAGTTTCTGAACGCCATTTTTCTGATAGTTGAAAAGCAGGCGGTTCTTGGGAGCGGTGTCTCTCCCTCCTTGAGGAAGGCCGAACGTCGAATGCCAATCGCTGACAAATCCATCCAGAAAGCCGCCCCCATAGAGAACATAGGGAATTTCGATGCCGGCTTCAAAACGATCGCTGATGCCGTAATGAGCAGCCAGGCCCCAGCGATAGGATTCTCCATCCAAGGTAACCTGCTCATTAGCCGTACTGTTGGTGGCGAAGTTGTTGGCAACATCCATGCCTAGCCTGAGCCTGAGCCGGCCGGTCGGCGCTATGGTGGCCGAGGATTCGGCGGGCAGCCCGAAAATCTGCACCAGGGGGCTTTGGCTGACGGTGCGGAAAGGTGTAATTTCCATGTCTGCGGCCAACCCCGGAGCTGCGGAACAGAATAGCGTCAACAGCGTTACCCAGAAGATCTTCATTGGAATTCGCCCTCCTCTCAGCTCTCGTACAAAAAAGTCAAAACATGCCCGCCGGTTGTAGCATGCGGTATGTACGGTGTCAATGAAAGCAGGGCATAAAGAACCTGGATTAATTCATGAGTTAAAACAATTCCTTGAATCAGTGATACGTCAACAGCTAAAAGGTCTCTGTCATGAGGCGCTTTCGCGCCATGCAACAATACAGTAAAGGGCAACCTAAGTTAAATTTTCAAAAACAATTCTTGAAACATTATTTTCATGAATGCTACTTTACAGCAAGTATTCAATATGCCTCAAGGGAATGAATGGGGAGCGGACGAAAAATCAATGAAGCGACGGATATATGTTCGCGCGAACGTAACTAGGCGGCAAGAGACAGCATTCAATTTCAGTTTGCAACTGAAACCCAAAGGGAATTTTTGATGGCCAAATCAACCGTTCTGATAGTTGAAGACGAAGCGATCGTTGCCGCCGACCTGGCCGGTAAGCTTGCCATGCTGGGGTATGAGGTGGCGGGCAGCACATCGACAGGAGACGAAGCGATAGAGTTGGCATACCGCCTGCTCCCTCACCTCATTCTGATGGACATTCAGCTCAAGGGTGTGATGGACGGTATCGAAGCCGCCGAAAAAATCCACCGGTTGTTTGATATTCCGGTAATCTACCTGACCGCATATTCAGATTTATCCACTCTGGAACGGGCAAAACAGGGCGGTTACTACGGTTACATCCTTAAGCCGTTTGATGAGCGGGAACTGGTGACCGCCATTGAGCTGACGCTTTCCAAGCACCAGGCCGACCGGCAACTTCGCGAGCAGCGCGAATTACTGCGGGTAACCCTCACCAGTATCGGCGACGCGGTGATCGCCTGTGACATTGATGGCAAAGTGACTTTTATGAATCCCGTGGCAGAGCAGCTCACCGGTTGGACTGCTGAGGCGGCGCGGAACCAGCCGCTTCCGGGGTTGCTGCATCTGTTCAATGAAAAGACCCGCAGGCCATTCAACGATATCCCGGTCAACATGCTCAAAGATGGAAAGACCAGGGAGCCGGCCGATACTACGGTGCTGGTCACAAACGATGGCCGTGAAGTCCCTATCGAATACAGTGCGGCGCCAATACGGGACGCAAACAACCGGGCAGTCGGTGCAGTCTTTGTGTTCCGCGATGTTACCGAAAAACAGCTTAACCAAGAGGCGCTCCAGCTTGCCAATAAGGAACTCGCAACAGCTAACGAAGAACTGCGCGCCCAAGGCGAGGAGCTGGTTGCCTCCTGTCAGGTGCTGGAACGGGCCGAAGCAGCGCTCAGGAAATCTCACGCAAAACTGGAAAACCGGGTGGCCGAACGGACCCGGGAACTGACCCTGACCATTGAGAAACTGGAGACGGAAATCAAGGCCAGGCAAGAGGCCGAAAAGGAGCTGAAGATAGAAGTGGAGGCACGGCTGCGAACAGCGGAAGAGCTGAGGGCAAAGGAGCAGATACTGATGATGCAGAGCCGCCAGGCCGCCATGGGGGAGATGATCGGCAACATCGCCCACCAGTGGCGTCAGCCGCTCAATACCTTGGGACTCATGATCCAAACGTTGCCCATCATGCAGGAGATGGGAGAACTGGACGGACAGGTTATTGAAAACACTGCACAGAAAGCGATGAAACTGATCAGGCACATGTCCCGGACCGTCGACGATTTCAGAAACTATTTCAGGCCGGAAAAGGAGAAAGTCAGTTTTTTTGCCAGCGAGACCGTAGCCAGGACAGCAGAGCTTGTGGCTGAAAGCTTCAAAGACAGCGGAATCACCATCGAAATCCATACGGAAGACGATTCCATTATCAATGGCTACCCCAACGAATTTTCCCAGGCGCTGCTCAACATTCTGATGAACGCCAGGGACGCTCACCTGGAAAGGGAAATGTGTGAACCTAAAGTAATCATAAGAATCGGCAAATCATCCGAAAAGACGCTGGTGAGTATCAGCGACAACGCCGGAGGCATCCCGGAAGAAATCATAGGCAAGATATTCGATCCGTATTTTACCACCAAGGACCCGGACCGGGGAACCGGCGTGGGACTCTTTATGTCCAAGGGCATCATCGAGAAAAACATGGGGGGGCGGATCACCGTACGCAATACCGGCGATGGAGCAGAGTTCAGGATCGAGGTGTGATCCTATGCTTGAGTCTTAATCCGTGACGCTTCCATACCTCCGGCGGCATCAATTCGCATGCTTGATTATTTTCGACTTCAGTGCAATACTTATTCCGGTTTCAAATCAAAGATGATATCAAGGCGGCGAGGAAGAAGACGACGAAGGCGTACAAATAGTACGTTGAGAAGTCTTAGACGAAACCACGAAGATAGCGCTTTGATTTGAAAGTGGAATTACAGAAATTTGAAACGCCACAGGAGGCCCACAATGTTTGGATTTGGTATACCCGAACTGCTCATCATACTGGTTATCGTTTTGGTTATCTTCGGAGCAGGGAAGCTGCCGGAAATCGGCGGGGCGCTGGGCAAGAGCATTCGAAATTTCAAGAGGGCCGCCGACGGCAAGGATGAAATTGAAATCAAGCCCAAAAGCGAGGACAACGACAAGAAAAGTTGATCGACTTGTCCCAACACAACGCAAAACGGGGAAAGGCGCATGCCCTTCCCCGTTTTGCGTTGAGAAACAGACTAGATTGTTAAAGAAAAAAGTGGGGCTTATGCAAAAGTGCTGGCAATCGTCTCCCACTCCCTTGACGGGAGGGGGTTGGGGGGTGGGTGAAGGTGCGCCATGCAGATATCATGGCAGCTTCCCCCCCACCCTAACCCTCCCCCGCCTAGGGGGAGGGGAAACCTATGCCATTTTGCAATAAAAAGAAACATTACGAATTGAGATACTCATCAATTTTTTCCGTCAGGGTGTGATAAATCCGGCGGCACTCGTTTTCATCTTTTTCCAGCAGTGTGACCCGGAATCCCTGCAACGGCGTGGAGAACGACGATAGCGGCACGACGCAGATGCCGGTGGCGGCAAGGATATGATACACGAAGCGCTTATCCGGCGAGACTCCCGGCTGATTGACCAAATTTTTGATGAAGTCGTTGACCTCGCTGTTGGCAATGGGAATGGACTGAGAATTGTTCAACAGGCCTTCCTTAAAGGCAACTGCCATATAGAAAGCGCCGTTAGTGCGGTTGACCTGCAGGGCCGGAATCCGGCTGAGATAATCGTAGGTTATGTTGCTCATCTTTTCATAGCGCGCAATGCGCTCCCCCAAATAGGAAGCATATTCCGGGTGTTCCATGATGGCTGGAAAAACCGTTTGAGGTAAGGTCGTCGAACAGACTTCGTTCATTTTGCCGGTGAGAATCAGATTAACATATTTGCGAAAGTCTTCATCCTTGTCCCCATTGTAAACCTCGATCCAACCACAACGCGAACCGGGCCACGGCAGTTCTTTCGAGATCCCCCTCATGGAAATGGCAGGCACATCGCCTATCACGTCACAGAGCGGTACTGTTTTTTCGCCGTTGTAGACGATATTGGTGTAGACCTCGTCGGCAATGATAAACAGGTCGTTTTCACGGGCAACCGCTACTATCTCTTCCAGCATCTCCCTGGTGTAGACCATGCCGGTGGGATTGTCGGGATTGATAATCAATATGGCGGCGATATTGGGGTTATAGCGGACATGCATGCGCATTTCGTCGATGTCGGGGTACCATTTATCCTCCGGCTTGAGACGAAACAGCGACGGCGCCGACTGGGCGTGGTAAATCTCGCCCACGGTATGCGTGGTATAGGAGGGAGACGGCATCAGCACGCGCGCGCCGGGACGCAGGCAGCCGTACACCTTGGCAATGGCATCGCCGAGGCCGTTGAAGAAGATGATGTCGTCCGGAGTTATCTGCGCCCCTCCGCGGCTGTTGGTGGCTTCGCAGATGTATTCGCGGGTTTCCAGTACGCCGCGGGTGTGACAGTAGCCCCAGGTCGAGTCATCCATAATGGCCTTGACTACGATTTCTTTCATCCAGGAAGGAATAATTTCACCCTTTGCCACCGGATCTCCGATGTTCTCCCAGTTGATCCTGACGCCACATTTTTGCAGTTTGTCGGCAACGTTGACGATATTCCTGATTTCATAGGTCAGTTCCCCGGCCCCGAGTGGTACCAGATCGATACGCATTATTCACTTTCCTCCACAACGATGTAGTCTCTTCGACTCGTTCACACGAAATTTGCCTGGTTCTTGTTCTTGTGCGGGCTTCGTGCGCGCACAAAAAAAGCCGGGGGCTTCTGCCCTCGGCTTGTATGATACGTTTGAAAACGAACGACGATCAGCGGGCAGCACAAACTCCTGCGGCATAACGCGCCGCCGCGGTAATAGCTCGTGCTGCTATGGCAATAGTCATCGTAG
>DBMM01000135.1 GCA_002298925.1 Geobacter sp. UBA698
GCTGGTGCGAAAGTTGAGTTAAGTTCTTACCAATTCTATACGTAACCTGCTGATTTTTCGTTACGGCAATTACGCCAAAAATGGCTAAAGTTTTTACATTTTGGCCCAAGAGACAGTAAGCATCCCCCACCAAAGGTGGGGGCTTTTAAAATCGTGATCCGCTCAAAGCGGTTTGTTCAAAAGATTATCTGACCACTGTTGGTGGTCATCCTTCGGTCAAAAGTGACAATTGATCCAGTCGATTATCTTCGTGTTCTTGTTTGCGTATGTACTCTCGTATCGACTCTTCATCTGCGCCGACGGTCGACACGTAGTAACCTCGTGCCCAAAAGTGCATCCCAGTATAGTTCTTGCGCTGACCAAGATAGGTGCGGGCAACGTGAATTGCACTTTTGCCTTTAATAAACCCCAATACCTGGGCAACGGAGTATTTTGGTGGTATCGATATCAACATATGAACATGATCTGGACAAAGATGGCCTTCCAGAATCTTGCACTCTTTCTGCCGTGCTAACTCATGCAAATACTCAACAAGATCTTTACGGATACGGCCATACAACACTTTCCGACGGCATTTCGGAATTCAGACTACGTGATACTTACAATCCCACTTCGAGTGACATAAACTTTGTGCGACGTCCATTGAAGCCTCCTTTTCGTGTACTTTGAGCGGTTCACGTTAGGGAGGCTTCTATATATTTCAGGAACTGTCAAACTTTGTGAGTCCCCCGGCAAAGCCGGGGGTTTACTCAAAAGAAATTAACTCGGAAAGGTCAACACTCTGAATTGACGATGTAGTTCGGAAAATAAGTAGAGGCAAAAAAGTGGTTACACGAGGAAGGGCTGCGGGATTCCCGCCCTGGTGAAACGACTGTTGTTTCTACTCAACTAACCGACGCGAACGATGAAGTCCACACCTTCCCAGTGATTAACGTCTGGCCAGAAAAATGTGAATCTGACCTGTTTTCCTTCAGTCAGGGCGGCGGTAGTCAAATCCACGACCTGGAAACCGAGTCCGGTAGCACGAGAAGAACTGTCGCAAGTAGTTTGCCAATCGTCAACACTCCAGTGACAGACTGCAGGCGCCATCGTCACGATGCGCAGTATCTTGCCGACTGGCAAGGAGCGGATCTTATGGTTGAAGCACCATATCAGACACGGGGATTCGGTTTTGTTTGTCAGGTAGCGTTCCACGGTTTGCGGGGGCATATCGAATACCCGGCTGTCACGTAACGAGCGGAGCAGCTTGAGGTACTCGCCGTGCGCCCAGACGAGCGGCATGGCCGAACCTGATGGCCGGCCGAAGAACAACTCTTTCTCGGGAATGTCAGCCGCCTCCCAGATCTGCTCGGAAAACAGTCCTTCTCCGCTGGCAAAGGATTCCAAGGCAACTCGAAGCTGCTCAGCCTCTTTGACTCTCCCCGCAGCCAATTCATAGTGGGCCCGCTCTCCAGTCAGCAAAGGCCAGGCACGACCGATCCCGATACCGTCAAATGGTTCGCCATCCTCATGTTCGCCGTAACCGTCGCCGTTGTAACGTCGCCAGACCGGACCTTGCGAGGTCTCTATTTTCAGCAGTGCATCAACGACCTTCAGGGTATTGAGAATACGCGGGTCGTCTGCAGCGCGCAAGCCAAAGCGGACCAGAGCAAGGGTATCGGGGCTTACCAGATGACTGACAGAACTGCTGGCCATGCTGGAATCAACATTCTTTATAGGCATACACTCCTGAAAACGCGACATCCCACCACCCGGATCAACTGGCGCAATCCGGACGTAATACCCGCCAACATTGAAATCACGGCACCAATCGGTATCGGTTACGTACATCCAGCGATCGATGGATGCATTCCAGGCATCGGCGGTATCGCGCAGATAGGATGCAATGTCAGATTCATCGTTGAGATCAGCCAAGTCCGCCCCTGCCAGGAGTGCTGCTATTTCCGCGCCAATTGTGAACGGCGAATAGCCCGGATCTTCCTCCCAACGATCCTGCGGGCTGACAGGTCCGTTGCGCACCAAGTACGACATGGCTTGGCAAACCATCGGCCAGAAGCGAACCAACTCTTCCGGGGTCAATACCTTTTCTCGTCGGGCCAAGTCCACAAGGAGAACAGGCAAGGCAGTTTCGTCCATCTGGATACCGTTCCAATAAGGGGACCCATCCAACCACATGTTCTGGTCCCAGTGGCCATCAGCTTCCTGGGTTGCCTGCAAATAACAGAGAACTCGTCGAACTTCATCATTGGCTCCAACAGCCAGCAGACCGCTCGCCGACTCCACCAGATCTCGCGGCCAGGCCAGATGATACCCTCCCAGATCGTTGTCCCCCTTGCTGAATCCCCACGGGATTGACAGGCTGGCAATTATCCCTCCGGGGAAATTGAAGGCTTCATGGGTGCGCAGTACGGCCGTGCTGCTCCGGTAAAGATTTTGCCGATCCCGGCTTCGCTCTTTATCGATAGGGAGCAGCGTATTCTGCCACTGTTGCCACAGTTGGACGTACTCAGATTGAGCGGCATCGAAGCCGTCCAGTAGCGAAGCACGGGCACGGTTCCCCGCTTCGGCTGTATTACGACCAAAACCAAGCGCCAGAAGAAATTCCCCTGCACATGAATGCAGATCAATCTCTGCAGTCAGGCACACATTTCCGTTCTCTGCCCGTGTATAGGCCCAGGTCATCTGCTTGTGCGCTACCAAATCTTGCCAGCCGTCGGAAAAGCCGACAAAGCCCACCGAACGACTTAGCCAGGGAGTTGAACAAGCCAGCGCCAGGGCATTCCCCTCCCGTTCGGCGAACAGCATGGGGACACCTTTGTACTCATCTATCCAGGCGCTGTTGCCCGCTCCCTGGTTGCCAAGGTGAGGAGCGAGCAGCACATAGAGGTGATAATCCTGAAGCTGGCCTTGCTGGGGGAAAAAACGGGTCTTCTGTAACAGGCTGTCTCGTTGCGGGTCACTCAGAATCTCCTTCTCGATGCGGTAGCGACCCTGACGACAGCTGTTGATCAGATGAAACGCCGGTACTCCGGCTTCGTGCCAGTTGACCTTGCTGCTGGTGTCACGTTTCTCCTCGGAGAGGAAGTCCAAGCCGTCAGTGACAATCAGCCCCATATCCCGTACACAGGCCTGGTCAATGCGCGGATAGTAGATCTCGTTAAATATGCCGTGGCTAAAGGTAAACCAGATACGGCTCCTGCCACTGAGGGCGGTGCCGACACCTGACTTGGCGCTGGAAGTCCAGCGTGCCGGAATTCCGGGAGCTCCTGGTGCGGAACGATCTGGAATCTGCATACGATCTCCTTGCTTTTAGCATGCGGCGACGATTTTTATCTGGGATTCACATTTTGAATCGGTTCCCACAACCTGAAGCCACCAAGGATACCATCTTGATTAGATATGAGTTGGACGTGGGGGGGCAGCGCGAAGGTGATTTTGCGGGAATTACCGCCGCCGATGTAGGTTTTGTCGGGATGGAAGAGTTCTTGCAAAATAGTAATTGACAGTTGCACACGAATGTTCCATTTCTTTTTGCCGATTTTCTTCAGCGCTTTATCGCCAATGAATTCGTCGTAGTTCTTTCCCTTGTGCACCGGATGCTGTGACAGTTCAAGATGCGGCATGGGTTCTCCATTTCTAAACCACCCGGTTCCCACTCCGGTTCCGAGTGTAACTACCAGTTCGAGTCCCGTGCCTTGAATTGCAGCGAGTCCCTGCATGTCGGCATCGTTGAGCAGACGTGTCGGTTTGCCGAATGTTGTTTTGAGTGCTTTCACCAGGTCGAATCCATGCCAGATGTCGTTGCCCAAATGTGGAGAGGTAATAACTTTGTCATCGCGAACATAACCGGGGAATCCAATGGAGACACGGTCAAATTCCGGAAGCGGTTTCACCAACTCAACGAGTGCTTTTATAAGAACCTTTGGCGGGCAGGGATACGGTGTGTCAACTCTGACGCTGTCCACGATCATTTTCCCCCGGCCATCGAGTACTGACGCTTTGAGCGTCGTGCCGCCCACATCTATGGCAAGTGTTCGGGATTGTTGTATTTTATGGATATTTTTTGAGGTCATTGATTGCCGCTCCTTTCATGATTGCAATAATGACGCAGTTTCAAGAGTCTCTTTTCCAACAAGTAATTTATTGATATCAGCTATAAAACCTGCGTGAGGCCAATCAGACTACGCATGAATTTACTAAACATATCTAAATAGATACGAGACATTTTAACATGATCCTTCTGTCATTTATCGAAATCGGTATTAACAAGTGGAATTTATTTAAATATTATTTTTAATTCCTCCGATAACTTATCGATTCCGCTTTCTTTAAATTCTAAGTCTCTTGCATTCCACGCTCTGATGTGCGCAATTTTATCTAGCGCTTTAGGAATATTCTGGCATTCGTAAGCTCTGTCGGTGTCATCTTCATCAGGAAATTGGCATTCAATATCGGAAAGAACACCCTCTAAAATTAATACAATTTCTTCAACGCGTTGGTTAGTGGAATGAGGCAATTCGCTAATCAAATTATCAATTTTGCTGGTCGGCATTATAATTACTCCTATTTTTTATCGATTATGAAGGCGGGTTTTTGTGTCATGCAACAATATCCATCAATGCAGAAGAATCTCTTCGATCAGTTCGTCATCATAACTGGCCTCACTCAATATCTGATGGCCTCGTCCCGAAACTACGACGTGTAGCGTTGTTGCTTTGACAATGGTCATTCCTATGTCTTGTCAGTTTACCAAGCAGGTCTCTGTTGTCATCAGGCTAACTCTTCCCCCAACACCTGGAAAATAAGAGCTATCAACTTACTTTTAACGCAGCGAAGAGTGCCTGAATGTTTTCATTGACCGAAGCTCGAGAGTTGAAAATCTCCGATCCGGAGACAAGAGTTTGAGCGCCTGCTTTGACAAGATCAGTGACGATTGATAAGTGGACACCGCCATCCACAGAAATTTCGACATGGTCGAGGTGCCGGCCATAAAGCATTCTGCGTAAGCGCGCAATCTTATCAAGGCTGGTACGAATAAAGTCCTGACCACCAAAACCCGGTTCAACAGACATTATTAGGACACCATCCACTTCCTCCACAATCTCTTCCAACATATTCAGTGAAGTTGCCGGGTTGAGGGCAACTCCAGCACGAGCGCCATGCAAACGTATGTTTCGGACAGTTTGAAACAGGTGTTGGCAGGCTTCAATGTGGACAATTATTTCATCCGCCCCGGCGCATAAAAAATCAGTGATATACCGGTCAGGATCAGTGATCATTAGATGCACATTAATCTGTACTTCATATTTATTTTTGAATGGTTGCAATACTCTTACAACATCAGGCCCCATACTCAGATTAGGAACAAACCTGCCATCCATAACATCCACGTGGATACGTGTGATACCTTCTTCCATTGCCTCTTCGACCTGCTCTCCAAGCCGACAGAAATCAGCTGAAAGAATTGATGCGGCGTATTGTGCCGATCCTATCGCTGCCATCGTATATGAACCTCTTCGAGAGAAATTAGTGGTAGAACAAGTTAACGCTTCCTGTAGTGCCGGATAAGTGCATTAGTCGAGCTGTCATGCCGCAACTCAGGGTCTTCTGCCAGCTTCACTTCAGGTAAGATTTTCATCGCCAGCTGTTTACCAAGCTCAACGCCCCACTGGTCAAAAGAGTCGATCTGCCAAATTGCGCCTTGTGTGAATACGCTGTGCTCGTAGAGCGCCACCAGTTTGCCCAATGTTTCCGGTGTCAATCGTTCGGTGAGAATTGTGTTCGTCGGTCGATTGCCCTCGAATACGCGATGCGCAACCAGTCGATCGGGTGTTCCCTCACTCCTTACTTCATCCGCCGTTTTACCGAATGCGAGCGCTTCAGTTTGAGAAAACAGGTTCGCCATCAATATGTCATGATGCGAACCGAGCGGGTTAGCGGTCTGGCAAAAGCCGATGAAATCGCAAGGAATGAGCATGGTTCCCTGATGAATCAGCTGATAAAAGGAGTGCTGGCCATTGGTTCCCGGCTCACCCCAAAAGATCGGTCCGGTTTGATATGATATTGATTGGCCATTAAGCGTGACGTGTTTGCCATTACTTTCCATGGCTAGTTGCTGGAGATAAGCAGGAAATCGTTTCAGATACTGATCGTAGGGGAGTATTGCTACCGTTTGTGCTCCAAAGAAGCTACTGTACCAAACGGAAAGAAGTCCCATCAGCACCGGCAGGTTCCTTTGGAAAGGCGCAGTTTGGAAATGCTCGTCCATTGCCTGGAATCCAGAGAGCATGGAACTAAAATATTCCGGTCCGATAGCCAGCATGGTAGATAGGCCGATGGCTGAATCCATCGAGTATCGACCGCCAACCCAGTCCCAAAAGCCGAACATGTTCGCCGTGTCTATGCCAAACTTCGCCACTTCATCGCTATTGGTTGAGACGGCGACGAAGTGCCGGGCAATAGCCTTTTCCCCCAGAGCCTGCACCGCCCATCGTCGGGCTGTATGGGCATTGGTCATCGTTTCGAGGGTAGTAAAGGTCTTCGAGGAAATAACAAATAGTGTCTCTTCTGCATTAAGATCATTGGTTGCTTCTGCGAAGTCGGTACCATCCACGTTCGAAACGAAACGAAATGTCATGTCGCGTCGGCTGAAATGGCGTAACGCTTCATAAGCCATCACCGGGCCAAGATCCGAGCCGCCGATGCCGATATTGATAACATTACGGATACGCTTGCCGGTTTGTCCAAGCCACTGACCACTGCGAACACGATCGGCGAATCCAGCCATTCTATCGAGAACATCGTGGACCTGGGGCACCACATTTGTCCCATCGACAATGATAGACTGATCTCGTGGCGCGCGCAGTGCCACGTGGAGCACCGCGCGGTTTTCTGTCGTATTGATTTTATCGCCTCGGAACATGGCGTCGATCCGTTCGCGCAACCCTGATTCGTCCGCCAAATTCAGTAGCAGCCGGATCGTTTCCTCAGTGATACGGTTTTTGGAGTAGTCGAAATAGAACCCGACATCCTCAATCGAGAAACGTCTGCCTCGCTGCGGATCGTCAGCAAATAGCTGACGGAGATGGACGCTTTTGATTTTCTGGTAGTGCGCCTCCAGCGCCTGCCAAGCCGGGAGTTGGGTGAGAGGGGTTATTGCAGAACTCATGGATTATTACTCCTTTCGTTGTCGTAATAGACGGGCGGCATCACGGTCAACCAGCCACAGCAGTCCGCCGTCTACCGGCTTGATCAACTGGGCAGGAATGCTGCGCGGGTCCTGAGCTTCTTTCAATACTTTTCGCAAGATTGGCGCCTTGTCGGACCCCGAAACCAAAAAAACGACGAGCGCTGCTTGATTAATGGCCGCTGCCGTCAAGGTAAGCCGGTACAGTCCTTCATCGGCCACATAGACTTCAGCCACCCAGCGTTGCTGCTCCTCAAGGACGGCGGTGCCCGGAAAGAGGGAAGCCGTATGACCGTTCTCTCCAAGCCCCAGCACAACCAGATCGAAGCGGGGATGACCAGCGGGGAAAAAATCGCGCAACAGCGCTTCATAAGCTACTGCAGCCTGTTGAGGAGATCGGTCGCAAACCATGGGATGGACCTGTTCCGGAGGTATCGGGACATGGTCAAGCAGTGTCTGGTAGGCCATCAGGGCATTGTTCCGCGGATCTTCGGCGGTGACGCAGCGTTCGTCTCCCCAGAAGATATGGGTTTTTTGCCAGGGGAACTGTTCACGGAATGGATTGCGGGCCAGAAGTTCATATGCACGTCGCGGTGTGCTTCCCCCGGCAAGGGCGATGGTGAATCTGCCACGGGCCAGCACTGCCTGCCTCGCCTCAGCGGCAAACAGTTCGGCTGCAGCAAGGCTTAGAGTCTCAACATCTTGGTAAATTCTGGTCATGGTGTTTTCACCACCAATTCTTCCCGTTTTATCGTAGGCTGAAGCCAGCTGCGGCCATCCCGTGCAATCATTACGTCAGCGGCTTCCGGTCCCCAGCTTCCCGGCTGGTAATTGGGAAAATCAGCCGTCGGCACCGCATCCCACGCTTCAAGGATTGGCGTAACGATAGACCAGGCACATTCCACCTGATCGGCGCGCATGAACAGCGTGGCGTCTCCACGCATTATGTCGAGGAGCAGTGTTTCGTATGCTTCCGGGGTCGCGGCTTTGAAAGCTTCCCGGTAAAGAAACTGCATATCCACCGGCCCCAGCATCATGTGTGTCCCCGGTTGCTTTGCCTGAATTCGCGATACGATACCCTCTTCGGGCTGGATGCGGATCACGAGGCGATTGGGCTGCCAGCTTTCCACTGCGGAGGAAGGAAACGGATGGTGGGGGGCCGGTCGGAATACAATCGCAACCTCGGAGACTTTGTCGTGCAGGCACTTTCCCGTGCGAAGGTAAAACGGCACCCCCTCCCAGCGCCAGTTGTCGATGACGAGTTTGAGCGCGGCAAAAGTTTCGATGGGAGAATCCATCGCGACATCTGGCTCATTGCGGTAGGCGGAAACCGGTTTGCCATCGACCAACCCGGAGCCATACTGGCCGCGCACCGCTACGTGGTGAACATTATCCGGGAGGATGGTGCGGATAGCTCGCAGCACGTCAACCTTCTTGTTACGGACCTCGTTGGCGTCGAATGAGACAGGTGGTTCCATGGCGATCAGGCAGAGGATCTGGAGGAGGTGGTTCTGCACCATGTCGCGCAGGGCTCCGGCATGGTCATAATAACCACCGCGATGTCCAACCCCTACAGTTTCGGCTACGGTGATCTGGACATAATCTATATAGCGCCGGTTCCAGAGCGGCTCGAAGAGGGCGTTGGCAAAGCGGAAGGCGAGGATGTTCTGTACTGTCTCTTTGCCGAGGTAGTGGTCGATACGGTAGATCTGAGACTCGGCGAACATGCCGGTCAGGAGTTGATTCAGATCGCGGGCCGACTTCAAATCATGGCCGAATGGTTTTTCCACCACCAACCGATCCCGCTGGCAATCCTTGCAGAGCTCAAGCTGTTCCAGTTGGCGAGCCACGGCACCTACCAATGTTGGTGGAATGGCGAAATAAAAGATATGATCTGAGGCCGTCTGCCACGTACGGTCCAGTTCAGCCAATCGCCTCTTCAGCTCGGCCCCGGTTTCCTGTCCAACAAGGTCCCCGCAAATGAGGGAAATGTTGACTGCAAATTCCTGCCAGGCATGATCTTCGGACTTACCTCGCCTGGAAAACTGATCGACTCCTTCCTGCAGCCGCTGGCGGAACTCGTCTTCTGTACTGCTCTTCTGGTCGATCCCGATGACGGCAAATTGCCCGGGAAGATGATGGTCGAGGAAGAGGTTGTAGAGCGCGGGAATAAGTTTGCGCCAGGTCAGGTCCCCACCAGCTCCAAAGATAATCATCACAATTGGTTCAGATTGTTGAATGCTCATGGCATTAAGCCTTTCATTTGGCAACAGATTTATGATTCATCATCATTCCCCTTATTCGCCAGCGACCTTCTCCAGATGGCCGCCGAAGCCATAGCGCATGGCGGACAGGACCCGATCGGCAAAATCCGCCTCACCTCGAGAACTGAAACGTTCATATAGTGCCGCGCTGAGTACATGAGCAGGGACGCCCTCTTCGATGGCAGCGATGGCTGTCCAGCGCCCTTCGCCCGAATCGGACACCCTGCCTTTGAAATTCTCTACATCGGGGTTCGCCAGCAGCGCATTCGCCGCAAGGTCGAGCAACCAAGAAGATATGACGCTCCCGCGCCGCCAGACCTCAGTAATATCTGACAGATTGAAGTCATACTGGTAGTGTTCCGGATGGCGCAACGGCGTCGTCTCGGCGTCCACTTCCCGCTGCTGCTTGCCGATGTTGGCATGGTGAAGGATATTGATCCCCTCGGCATAGGCGGCCATTAATCCGTATTCGATGCCGTTGTGCACCATTTTGACGAAGTGTCCCGCACCACTCGGGCCGCAGTGGAGATACCCCTGTTCAGCCGTACCTTCAGACTTTTCCCTGCCCGGCGTGGGTGGGGCAGCACTGATGCCGGGGGCCAATGCGGCAAAAACCGGGTTGAGCAGTTCCACGGCAGATTTTTCACACCGATCATCAGGCAGTAACCCCGCTCCGCTCCCCAGACTCCGCCACTTGTACCGACATCGAGGTAGCGGATACCTAGCGCCTGCAGCTGGGCCGAGCGCCGAAGGTCATCCAGGTAATAGGAGTTGCCGCCGTCAATAACAATGTCGTCCTGCTCCATAAGCGGCGTGAGCGTGGCAATCATCGAATCCGTAACTGCGGCCGGCACCATCAGCCAGACTACCCGCGGCTTTACCAGCTTGGCGACAAACTCCTCGATCGAACGGGCTCCCTGAGCTCCTTCGTTTTCAAGCGTTTCAACGGTGTCGGTTTTCATATCAAACACCACACATTCCTGGCCGCTGTGCACCAAGCGGCGCACCATATCGGCGCCCATGCGCCCCAATCCGATCATTCCTATTTGCATCAGTGGCCTCCTGATCCTCTTATGTGAGTCCGACCGCCGCTAGCTTGGTTCGGGTCAGCTCATACGTTGTATGGACAATACCCTGAATTCCCAGATTTCTAGCCACATTAACAAACATGGGCCGATCATCGATGTACAGCACCTGTTCCGGCGCCACCTGTGCAATATCGAGAGCGATACGGTATATGTCCGCATCCGGTTTACGGTAATGGACGAAGCTGGAGGAAATGAAAAAATCAATACATCTGCCGAGCTTGTACGTCCTGATTCGGTACTCATTCAGTTCGCGCCCCTCGTTGCTGACGGCCGCTACCTTTAATCCGTGGTGTGCTTTGAGTCGGGTGACCAGCTCGATCATATCAGGGAGAGCGCGTGACTGTTCAAACATGAATGTCCGCAACGTATCTCGTGTAAAAGAGCGCTCCTCGTAAAAAACAATCCGGTCCAGATATTCATCGAGGGTAAGCTTGCCCACTTCGTAGGTGTCGAAGGTCAGATGATGCCGCTCGTTCATCTCTTCATAATCGAGCCCGAACGTCTCAGCTACCAAACTACGGGCCTTGCGGTCCCAGCCGTTTGTCAAAAGAACTCCACCGATATCGACAAAAAGTGTTGAAATTGTCATAATCTTCCCGTTTGTGTTGAATCAGCAGACGTATCCTGCTCTGCAAAATGCTTTTTTCGCTCCAGCGCCTGCATGAGTTTGCCAAAGGGTTTGATGAACTTTTCTATTCCTTCGTTTTCCAATTGCGCTGTGACTGAATCGAGATCGATACCTGTTTCCTTCAGGTGACGCAAGACCCGATCGGTTCCTTCCTGATCATCTTCCAGGCGGAACTCGGGATTGCCATGGTCCCGGTAGGCGATCAGGGTTTCAAGAGGAATGGTGTTTATCGTCTCTGGTCCGATCAGTGCTTCCACATATTTTACGTCACTCTCAGCCGGGTTTTTAGTGCTGGTGCTGGCCCACAGGACCCGTTGTGGCCGGGCACCACCGGCAGCAAGTTTGCGGAATCTCTCTCCGGTATGAATCTCTTTGTAGAGTTGATAGGCTGACCTGGCGCTGGCAATTGCCACTTTCCCATGGAGTAGGAAAGCATTGTCTTCACGATGTCCTCCTTCCTTGAGTTTCTCATCCAGCAAGTGGTCGGCCAGCACGTCTATGCGGCTTAAAAAGAAACTTGCTACCGAGCTGATGCGATCCAGCGGAAGCCCCATGGCCGCCCGCTCTTCGAGTCCCAAACAATAGGCTTCAGCAACAGCCTGATAGCGTGAAAGTCCAAAGAGGAGCGTCACGTTGACATTGATTCCTTCGCTGATCAATCGGAGTAGCGCGGAAAGCCCCTCTAAAGTTCCAGGCACCTTGATTAACAGGTTGGGGCGATCCACCCTGGCCCAGAGATGGCGGGCCTCACGAATCGTTCCGGCTGTATCACGGGCCAGGTGTGGTGAAACCTCGAGGCTCACGAAACCATCTCTTCCTTCCATCCGGTCGTAGAGCGGACGAAACAGATCAGCGGTACGCCGGATGTCTTCCACAACCAGTTCTTCATAGATCTCGGCGGCACTTTTCCCTTCGCGAGCCAGGGAACGGATGGTGTCATCGTAATCGCTGCTCTCGGCTATAGCCTTTTCGAAAATGGAAGGGTTTGATGTAACCCCAGTCACTCCATCCTCGTTAATCAAGCGCAATAGTTCTCCCGAGTCGAGCAGCCCGCGGCTGATGAAATCCAGCCAGATGCTTTGGCCAAAACTCTCCAGCTTCAAAAGCGGATTATTTTTCATGATGTTTTACCTCTCTTTCCAGTGCTGATATTTTGCCCAGACGGCGACGATGGCGTTCTGCACCGCTGAAACGGGCGGCGATAAAAGTCTGGACCAGTTCCCATGCCAGAGCCTTTCCAACCACCAGGCTGCCCAGGCACAGGATGTTCATGTCATCGTCTTCCACCCCCTGGTGGGCGGAAAAGTGGTCATGAATCAGGGCAGCGTGAACTCCCGGTACTTTGTTGGCGACTATGGATGCTCCTACGCCGCTGCTGCAAAGTGCGATTCCCCGTTCCACCTCACTCACGACCACAGCCTTTGCCAATGGAATAACGAAATCGGGGTAGTCGTCTGACGGGTCCAGTTGAAGGGCACCGAAATCGGTAACCTCATGACCAGCGGACTTGAGTGCCGCCACAAACTGCTCTTTCATGGCAAAGCCGCCGTGATCGGCAGCTATTCCGACACGCATCAGAGGTTCTCCTCATGGTCGCCCAGCAGGGCGAGTGCTTTGCGACAGACATTCTCGACGGTAAACCCGTACTCACGGAGAACGATCTCTCCCGGGGCGGATGCTCCGAACTTTTCAACTGCGAGAATATCTCCTGCCGTTCCCACATATTTGTGCCAGCCGAGCGGAGAACCAGCCTCGATTGCCATCCGCTTCGTCACCTGCGTTGGAAGAACCGAGTCGCGGTACGCCTGCGGCTGTCTGTCGAAAAGCTTCCAGCAGGGCATTGAGACAACGCTGGCGCGCACATCCCGCCGGGCGAGTTCGTCCTGCGCAGCAAGTGCCAGATGCAGTTCCGATCCGGTGGCGATCAGGATAAGATCGGGCATTCCGCCAGTTACAGCGGCAACAACGTATGCCCCGCGCCTGAGTCCTTCGGCCGGGGCATAGCGATTCCGGTCCAGCGTCGGAATATTCTGACGGGACAGGATGAGCACCACCGGTCCGGAATTCTCGAGTGCCACCTTCCAGGCCACAATGGTCTCGTTGGCATCGCCGGGGCGGATAACAAGCAGGTTGGGTATAGCCCTGAGAGCGGCCAGATGTTCGACCGGCTGATGGGTTGGGCCGTCTTCCCCCAACCCGATGCTGTCATGGGTGAATACATGGATGACATTGAGCCCCATGAGCGCCGCCAGCCGCAGTGACGGGCGGAGATAATCTGAGAATGTGAAGAATGTGGCACCGAAGGGAATGAGCCCGCCGTGGACCGCCATGCCGTTGAGGGCTGCCGCCATGGCATGCTCGCGAACACCAAAATGGAAGTTGCGCCCTGCATACCCCCACTCTCCGCCAACCGTCCCCTGCCGGTCGACGGGCTGCACGTCGGGACTTTGAAAGTCGCCCATGCCTTTGAGAGCGGTATTGGTCGACGGGTTGAGATCCGCGGAACCGCCGACGAGATGGGGAAGGCGGGGAGCAATGGCATTCATTACTTTTCCCGATGCAACCCGGCTTGCCATGCCTTTTGGATCGGCTGGGAAAGAGGGGATATCTGCGTCCCAGCCTTCGGGAAGCCTCCCTTCCATCGTCTGTCGCAGCTCTTGGGCGATTTCAGGGAACTCACCGGAATAGGAGGACAGCAGGGCATCCCACTTCTCCTCGGCCTCTTTTCCACGCGGCAGCGCCTGCCGGAAATGACGTAGGGCTTCCTCCGGAATGATGAAATTTGGTTCCGCCGGCCATCCCAGGTATTCCTTGGTAAGACGTACTTCATCCTCTCCCAGTGGTGAGCCGTGGGCCTCGAACGTGTCCTGCTTGTGAGGGGAGCCAAAGCCGATATGGGTTCGGACGATTATGAGGGAGGGCTTGTCTGCCGTGGTTCGTGCCGTCTCAAGGGCTACATAAATCGCTTCCAGATCATTGCCGTCCGGCACCGTCTGAACATGCCATCCATATGCCGTGAATCTTTGGGCCCGGTCCTCGGAGAAGGTGAGTTCGGTTGTCGCAGCAAGGGTGACGCGATTGTCGTCGTATAAATAGATCAGCTTGCCCAGCCGCAGGTGGCCGGCAAGCGAGGCGGCTTCCGCTGCAACCCCTTCCATAAGATCGCCATCGCTGACTATCCCATAGGTGAAGTGATTGATGATATCGAAGCCGGGACGATTGTAACGGGCAGCAAGGTGTGCCTCGGCCATGGCCATTCCTACGCCGTTGCCAAATCCCTGGCCAAGGGGCCCGGTGGTTATCTCGACCCCGGGTGTATGGCCCCGTTCGGGATGACCGGGGGTTCTGCTCTGCCACTGCCGGAATCGTTTGATCTCATCCAGCGGCAGATCGTAGCCGGTAAGGTGGAGAAGGCTGTAGAGGAGCATTGAGGCATGGCCGGCGGAAAGAACGAAGCGGTCACGGTTGAACCAGTTGGGGTTTGTCGGGTTGTGGTCAAGGAAGCGGTTCCAGAGGATATAGGCCATGGGAGCCGCACCCATCGGCATTCCCGGATGACCGCTGTTGGCCTTCTGCACGGCGTCTATTGAGAGAAAGCGGATGGTATTGATGCAGAGCTGATCAATGTCTGAGGGTGTAAAATCGCTAAGTGGGTCACCCTTCATTGTTACGACCCCCTTAAATTTAAGATGTTGGTGTGAAAGCCGAAAAAACAGTCTACCATTTCACAGGCTCAGGCTCTTTTTTTACAAGCAGGATCGAACAGGGCATCCTGCGGATTATGGCATCTTTCTCCCCCCCAAAGAGAGCATGCTCAAGGCGTCCCTCCTCATGGGCAAGCATGACGATCAGGTCTATCTTATCTTCTTTGACCACTTTCACGATTTCCTCAACCGGATCACGATCACTGATCAGTTCTTTAATGGGAAAGCCGTCTTTGATCTCTTGTTTGATGACCTTATCCAACTCCTCTTTCGCTTCCCTTTGAATGTTCTTGTAATTCTTGTACACCTCCTCGGGAAACAGCGACGGTGCGTTCACCGCCTTCATGGCAGCAGGATTGGAGACAAGATGCAAAACCTGGAGTTCCGCACCGTACGTACGGGCAAGGGAAACTCCGTAGTGAATGGCTTTCCGGCAGTACTGAGTCATCCTGCTGATAACGAGAATGCGTCTGAAATCTTCCATGATTTACCCCCTGATTTGAAATGCGCAATAAATGCCGCTGTCATAAATACAGCTGACAGCTTTCACACTTCTGGCAAAATTATACCCCCGAGTTTTGTTCTTGCATGAGAATTTAAAAATAATCAACACGTCGTTCTCGATCCACAACTGGTTCGTGCTCTCGTCGTGTTGTCTATCACTTGTATTCGAAAGAAGCCGACGTATAATTAAATAATTCTATAAATCTACGCCATTTCTACAGCAATAATAAATGGTGAAGAATTTATGATTGCGGAATCTACTTGATTCGGAACGTTATTAACGAGTTTGTCTTTTATGTTCAATCACTCAGAATCTAATTGGGAGATCAACTATGTTAAAAGAAACCGCAGGTGTCGCAATTCTCAACTCTCATGCCGAGGCCGAAATTGCTGTGAAGGAATTGCAACGATCAGGTTTCGATATGAAGAAACTATCCATTGTGGGCAAAGACTATCATACCGAGGAACAAGTCGTAGGCTACTACAATGCTGGCGATCGCATTAGTTACAGGTCAAGGATGAGAAAATTGTGAAAGATGCCTTCAAAAAGGCACTCGCTGCCCAAGGTAAGAAACAGCAGCAAGCCGAGGAGAATAAGTTTTTCGAATCACTGGTAAGAGTCCACCGCGCTGGTGAAGGCGCACCCTTTACAGGGCTGAAGCCTGCAGGCGAAGTGGAGCCGGTTATAGCCGAGGCGGACAAAGCGTTGGCCGGAGGCTCTCCCGACGGCTTGCTAAAGATGGTGACCGATTCGGTCAACCAGGGTATTCGCCAGAGATACGAAAAGGCGGCCGAAACGCTCAAGCACAAGGATGAAAGTGTACAGAAAGGTCGTGAATACGTGGAGGCCTACGTCGAGTATACCCATTACGTGGAGCGTTTGCAGATGGATGCGGAGGGGCATGCGGCGCATCATGGGGAGACTGCCCACAAAAAGCATGCGGTGCAGAAACACGAGCATGGCCATTGATCATGCGCTAGGCAATTGGGTTGAGATTATCATTTCAAAGTAAAACTGACTCAAGCACAAGGAGACGACAATGGCAAAAAAAGCATGGATTGATCAGGCTGAATGCATCAGCTGCGGACTGTGTGTTGACAACCTTCCCGATGTCTTCCGTTTTGATGGTAGCGGCAAGGCGGAATGTTTTGATTCCTTCGCTGCAACCGAGGATGAAATCCAGGCCAATGCCATCGATATATGCCCTGTATCGTGTATCCATTGGGAAGAGTGAAGAGTAGATCGTAGCCAAAGGAGATGATCTGAAAAGTTGGCAATGTACCATCTGCCAGTATGTGTATGATCCGGCTGTCGGAGACATGGAGCACGGGATTGCACCCGGAACCTCTTTCGAAGATTTTCCGGATGAGTGGCTCTGTCCTGATTGTGGTGCCGGAAAGGATTCTTTCGAGGAGCTCTAAAATAAGTCTTTGGAACTCGGCGTACTATGTAAAGATGGCCCTGATCAACTGTCGGGGTCTGATATAAAAGGTAACTGTTTCTAAAGGAGGTATTTGCCATGTTTGTTGTCATTATCAATTTCCCACCCATTAAAGAAGGAAAGGATGCCGCATTCAGGGAGTGGTTTGCAGATACAAACAAGGAGTTTGGAAATTTCAAAGGATTTATTGGCCGGCGCCTTTTAAAGCCAGTGGAGAGCGGCAACTATGCGGCCATTGTGGAGCACGAGAGCCAGGAAAGCTTCATGGCCATGCATGAGAGCCCGGCCCACAGCGAAGCTGGTAAGCGCGTCGGACCTTTGTTCGACGGCAGCGCATCCCCCCACTTTTACGAAGTAATTATCGGGTAATAATGTGCTATTTTTAAAAAAAATAGGTGGTGCCAATAACTGAATTATCTCAGCGACAACATAAATGATCACCTTTTCTAAGTATTACAAGAGGGGTGGAAATGACAGATAAAATACTGCCGATTGAAACTCTCTCCCCTTGGTGGAGAAATGCCCTAATCCTTGTCATGATCATGGGCTTCACGATTTTGATCTGGCTGGCAGTCAGAAGTTATCAGGACACCCCGCCAATCCCCGGTAAAGTTGTTGGACCTGCTGGTGAGATAGTCTTTACCAGAAATGACATACTTGCCGGCCAACAGGTGTTTCTCAAGTACGGCCTTATGGAAAACGGGACTGTCTGGGGGCATGGTGCCTACCTCGGGCCAGATTTTTCAGCCGAGTATCTCCATGCGCTTTCCGTCGACATCGGGTCGAAGCTTGCCCAGCAGCGATTCAAGCGAAACTTGCAGGATCTCTCCATTACCGAACGTGATCTGGTCAATGCGGAAACCGCGCAATGGCTCAAACAGAACCGTTATGACCCACAAACAGAAACGTTACCCATCACCCAGACTGAGTCCGATTCGTACCGACAGCAACTAACGAAATGGGCGGAGTATTTTTCCGTGCCAGCTGGGAATGCCGGTCTTCCCGCAAAGTACATCAAAGACCCGGTTGAACTTGAACAGCTCGCGGCTTTTTTTGCCTGGACCGCCTGGGCATCAGTCGCCAACCGTCCCGGCCAGACATATTCCTACACGAATAACTTCCCTTACGACCCGGTGGTCGGCAATACACCGACCAGCGACGCGGTCTTGTGGAGCGCCCTTTCCCTAATCTCACTTCTGGCCGGGACCGCCGCCGTCCTGTTTGCCTGTGGTAAGTATGATTTTCTGGGGTGGAAGGGAAAAGGGGAGCATGTTCATCCGCAGATGCTGCCCGGTGTTACTACCAAAAGCCAGCGGGCAACCATCAAGTATTTTCTGGTCGCAGCGCTCCTCTTTCTAATCCAGGCGTTGGTTGGCGGAGCCACGGTAGACTACCGGGCAGACCCGACCGGCTTCTTCGGCATTGATCTCTCAACGCTACTTCCGAGCAATATTGTCCGAACCTGGCACTTACAGTTGTCGATCTTCTGGATCGCGACCGCCTATGTCGCCGGTGGCCTGTTCCTCGCCCCCTCCCTGGGCGGGAAGGACCCCAAAGGGCAGGAAGGCGGTATTAACCTGCTGTTTTGCGCGCTCGTTCTGGTCGTTACTGGAAGCCTTGTGGGGGAGATGCTCGGCATTAACCAACTCCTCGGCAGATTCTGGTTTTGGTTCGGGCACCAGGGGTGGGAGTACCTGGACCTGGGACGCGCCTGGCAGATAATGCTGGCTGCTGGTCTGGCAGGATGGGTCGTTCTGTTGTTCAGGGCGATAGCGCCTGCAAGGTGTGACAGCGAACAGAGCGAGATATCATCTCTGTTTCTGTACGCGGCAATCGCCATTCCACTCTTCTATCTTCCCGCCATGTTTTTTGGCAGCACCAGTCATTTCTCGGTTGTCGACACCTGGCGGTTCTGGATTATTCATCTCTGGGTCGAGGGTTTCTTTGAAGTCTTCGTAACAGTCATGGTGGCTCTCATCTTCTACAAGCTCGGCATCGTTTCCCATAAGACGGCAGCCCGGGTCGTTTACCTTGATGCCATCCTCTACCTGGGGAGCGGCATTGTCGGTACCGGTCACCACTGGTACTGGACTGGGCAAGCAAACATCACCATGGCTCTTGCAACGGTCTTCTCCGCCATGGAAGTGGTGCCGCTTACACTTTTAACTTTGGATGCCTGGGATTTCGTCAAGCTTACCAGAGGGAAATGCGATATCTGCAACAAGGCCATCGCAATCCCGCACAAATGGACGTTCTACTTTCTGATTGCCGTAGGTTTCTGGAATTTTGTTGGCGCCGGCGTCTTCGGCTTCCTCATCAATCTCCCCATTATCAGCTACTTCGAGGTTGGCACCATGCTCACGCCAAACCATGGGCACGCAGCAATGATGGGGGTGTTTGGCATGCTCGCCGTTGCCCTGATAGTTTTTGCCCTGAGGCAGGTGTTGACTGATGAGCAGTGGATCCGTCCGGAAAAATTCGTCAAAGTTTCCTTCTGGGGTCTAAACATCGGCCTGGCACTGATGGTTGTGACCAATCTATTTCCCGGCGGCGTGCTCCAGTTTATTGACGTCCTCAACAATGGTTACTGGCATGCCCGGGGGGCAAGTTTTCTACAAGGTAAAATCCCTCGCATGATTGAATGGCTGCGTATGCCAGGCGACCTTGTCTTTATCGGTCTGGGTGTATTTCCACTGCTTGTTGCGTCTACCCTGACCTGGCGAGCCACGAAGAGAATATCCCCAATGTGACATACGCGGTTGAAATGAAGAAAGAGGAGAACAACCATGCCAAAAGAGACATTTGTTGAACAAGACATTTGTATTAGTTGCGGAATTTGTATCAACAACCTCCCCGACGTATTCCATTTTGAAACACAGCCTAAGATTAATCAGGCTGTGGATAGAAAGGTTAGAATTACAGTGAAAAAGGCAATACAAGAACTCCTTAACAATATGTATTTACTGAACGTACCATCTGCACGGAAAGGTCACCAACATTCATGAAATGCAGTTACCCCTAAATTCGACCTAGCAGGCCCCCTGACGGGAGCCTGCTCAGCCAAAGTGCAGCATATGCTCAGACTGCGAACTATGGGGATAGGGGTGCTGAGCAGAAAAAAATGTAAGAACTTAATTGTCACTTTTTTTGTGCCGAACACCAAATTTGTAAGAACTTAATTGTCTTTGTAAGAACTTAATTGTCAATGTAAGAACTTAATTGTCTCCGGATAAACAAACCGGCTGCTACATCTTCAAACGTTTCAGCTTCTCGACCAGAGTGGTCCTGTTAATGCCCAGCAACGCGGCGGCTCTGGCCCGCACCCCCCCGGAAAGCGACAATGCCTGGGAAATCAGCCGGCGTTCGATCTCGGCAATGGCCGCCACCATATCCAGCCCCTGTTCGGTTAACTCCAGACAGACGTCACCTGACGCCATGCTCTGGCCGCTCATGGTCGCCGGAAGGTCTTCAACCTGAATAACGTCACCCTCTGTCAGGGCTGCCAGACGCTCCACCAGATTTTCGAGCTCACGGACATTTCCGGGCCAGGAATACTGTTCCAGTACTTCCAGGGCACGCCTGCTGATGGTCAAGGGGGAACGCCCCATCAGGCAGCAGTACTTTTCCAGAAAGGCCCCCACCAGCGCCATGATATCCTGCTGGCGTTCCCGCAGGGGGGGCAGATGCAGGGGGATGACATTCAACCGGTAGAACAAGTCTTCCCGGAAGTTACCCTGGCGCACCTCCTGTTCCAGATCGAGATTGGTGGCCGAAATGACGCGCACATCGAGCTTGATCGGCGTATTGGAACCGACCCGCTCCACCTCCTGCTCCTGAAGCACTCGCAGCAGCTTGGTCTGCAGATGATGGGGCATGGTGCCGATCTCATCCAGAAAGATGGTACCGTGATTGGCAGCCTCGAACTTGCCCGGCTTGTCCTTGATCGCTCCGGTAAAGGCGCCGCGCACATGACCAAACAGCTCACTTTCCATCAAAAGCTCGGGGATAGCGGCACAGTTAACGGCAATGAACGGCTTCTGCTTGCGATTACCGTTATAGTGCAGGGCCTGAGCCACCAGCTCTTTGCCGGTGCCGGATTCGCCGCTTACCAGCACGGTGGAATCGGTTTTGACGATGCGCGACATCCGCTCGAAAACCAGTTTCATGGCCGGCGAACTGCCGATGATATTGCTGAACTCGAAACGATCCTGAAGCTGACGGCGCAGATAAACGTTTTCCGAAAGCAACTGCTGCTTTTCGACGGCCTTTCTGACGACTATGTTCAGTTCATCGAAATTGACCGGCTTGGTGATGTAGTCAAAAGCCCCCTCCTTCATGGCACTGACCGCCGTCTCGGCCGAGGCGTGTCCGGTCACCACGATCACCTCGGTAGTGGGAGAGAGACGGCGGGATTGCTGCAGGATCTCGATGCCGCTTCGGTCCGGAAGAAACAGATCCGACACGATCAGCTGAAACTGCTCCCGCTCCATGATGGCCAGGGCTTCTTCTCCGGTGGACGCGGCAACGACCGCGTAGCCGGTTGACCGCAGCAGCAGCCCCAGCGCCTCGCGTCCCGAACTGTCATCATCAACCAGCAGTATGCGTGTTCCTTGCGGCATTGCTACCCTCGTGACAGGCTTGATGTGTAGCATTTAATCGGCAATTGCCTTGGAATGCAATCATAAAATAGCTGCCCGGGGATTGCGGCCTATCAGAACACCCTGCTGCGTCTTTTATAAAGGGATGCCCCACCTCTGTCGCTCTCATTCCATTTTCAGATCAGAGATGCACTCAAGGCGGTGAGGATTGAGGTGACGAAGGCATACAAATAGTATGTTGAGGAACCGAAGACGAGCCAACGAAGCGGGCGCTTTGATGTGGAAATGGAATTATCCCGCTATGGATCTTCGGGCGGACGATGCCGCTTGCGCTCCTCAATAATCTGCCTGAACCTTTCACGCTGCTCCGGCCGCAGGAGATCACTGATGCGGGCCTGGCCATGGTCGAGAATCTCCTGGATTTGAGGACGATACTGCTTCCGGATCTGACGCATGGCAGTATGATTTTCATGAACAATGCTCCTGATCTGGACCTGCTGCTGGCTGTCCAGAGCGAGCTGCTTGGTTAATTTCCCCATGATCTTCTCTTCACGGGCTTCGGGTCCGCCATGGATAAACTTTTCGAAATGCGCGCGCTCGACCACATGGGTTACAATGGCGCCACTGGCGGCACCCAGCATAAAAACCAGCAGTATGCCGCAGATTGCCTTGATATTATTCATCACATTCCCCCGCCAGATAGCTCGTGGCTACCACATCTTCATAGCCGTTGGTGATGGAAGCAAACAGATCGCCGGAACGCGACGGGCTGAAGGCGGCACTGCACACCGCACTTATGAGGGCTATGACGGCAAACGCCGGAACCATGCGCCATGCGAGCAGGAACCAGGAGCTGTTGAGCGTCTTCCGTTCAGCAATCCTCGCCATGAGCCTGGTTTCAAAGTGCACTTCCAGAGCCGACGCATCAGCTTGTTCAGCACGCGCTGCAGCAAAGAGCCTGCCGAGTTTCTTGTCAGCACTATCTGCCATGATCCACCTCCAGAATCCGTTTCAGTGCCTGCCGCGCCCGATGGGCCCGCACCTTGACGTTTGATTCGCTCCAACCGGTCAGGTCGACTGTCTCTTTGACACTCTTTTCTTCCAGCTCCATCAGGGTAATAACCAATCTTTCATCGGGTTTCAACTGCGCCAGGGCCCATGCCAGAAGTTCACGGGCCTCCCGGGCGTTATTCCGGGCATCCGCTGCGTGGTCTTGCACCTCAAGTGTCCGTTCGCCTGTGACCTGGTTGTTCCCATGCCGCTGACTGCGCAGTGCATCGTAACAGACCCGAGTTGCAATTTTTGTAATCCAGTGTTCAAAGGGCGCTTCGCGGCGAAACTTTTTAAGATTATCGTAGGCCTTGATGAAGACTTCCTGGCAGATGTCGTCCAGTTCGTCACGGTCCTGGGTAAAACGGAGGGCCAGGCTGAAAACCCTCCGTTTGTAACGTGTGACGATTTGAGCGAAAGCCCCATCATCCCCCGCCAGGGTAGCTCTGATGAGGCTGTCGTCGCTTTGTTCCGGCAACAATTCGCTCACGGAATCAGCTAGTTAATCGGTTCACAATGTTTGTCGCCTCGTGATGAAAATTTTTCACGTTTGAGGTCGCGTTTGTCCTGGATGGCCTTTAGTTTCTGGATCTGTTCGGGAGTCAGCACCTTGCGAAACTCCTGGGCACCGTAGGCCCGCTGCACGGCAAGGTCAGCCTCGACGGCGGCAACCTTTGCCGACTGGGCACGAATGGCGGCTTCATCGATTGGATCGGCCTGGATCAGCGAGCGCAATGCACGTCGTTCGGTGAACATCTGCTTCATGAGCGGCTCTGCCAGAGGTTTGTTCTTTTTGAAGAGATCCTTGATGGCCTGCTTCTGCTCCGGCGACAACCCCAGCTCTGCGGCCATTTTTTTGAAATGTTGACCGGATGGGGCCGGACCATCCCCCCCCATGTAGGCCGGGGCGATGACGGGAATGAGCGCGATTCCCAAAACAACTGCTGCAACTGCGGTGAGCTTTCTGAATGCTGTTGTCATACTGTTCCTCCTTGGAGATTTCAGTTTCTTATACTGAAGAGACGCCATCTACAGGAAAATGGTTACAGAAAATATTATTTAAAAAAAGCAATCGCATCGCTCAAACCTAAATCAAATTGTGCGCCAATGACACCTCATAAATCCGGGACGCTTCGCAGTCATTTTAGCCTTAAAAAAGCAGTTAACCGCCGATTAACGCCGATAGACGCAGAGAAATCAAAGGCTTGGAAAATATCTTGGTTTAACCAAAAAGGTTGATCTGTTTTTTTACGTAAGGCTTGGTTTTATCGGCGTTCATTGGCGTTTTCGGCGGTTCAAATGCCGTTTTTAGGTTTAGACCTTCAAACAATAAAAGACCTCCCGACAGGCGAGAGGTCTTTTATAAATGTTTTGCCGCAAACAGTATTTTTCAATCAGCCGTGACGACCCTGATCGCCCGCTCCAGTCCGTCCATGAGTAGTTCCAGTTCATCGGCCGTGATGGCCAGGGGCGGAAAGATGACCACCGTATTGCCCAGGGGGCGGGAGAAGATGCACTGTTTGCGGGCCTCCAGGCAGACCTTCACGCCGGTCTTCAGCTCCCAGGGGTAGGCCCGTTTGGTGGCCTTGTCCTCCACCAGTTCGATTCCGGCGGCCAATCCGCACTGACGGACATCACCCACATGGGGCAGCCGGCTGAACTCCGCCAGACGTTCCGTCAGGCGCGCGATCTTCGGCTGCAGCGCTTCCAATAAACGGTCACTTTCGAACAGCTCCAGACTCTTCAGCGCCACGGCGCAGGCCAGCGGATTGCCGGTAAAGGTATGACCGTGGAAAAAGGTCTTCAACTGGGCGTACTCCCCCCGGAAAGCGCCGTAGACCTCCTCGCTGGTGACCGTGGCGGCCAGCGGCAGGTAGCCGGCGGCAATCCCCTTGGAGATGGCCATGATATCCGGCACCACACCCTCGTGTTCACAGGCGAACATGCGCCCGGTGCGGCCGAAACCGGTGGCGACCTCATCGGTGATCAGCAGCAGGCCGAAACGATTGCAGAGTTCACGCACGCCACGCAGAAAACCGGGCGGCTGCACGAGCATGCCTCCGGCCCCCTGGATCAGCGGCTCGATCACCAGTCCGGCACAGCTGGCGCCATGCTCCACCATCAGCGCTTCCAGGGCAGCCAGGCACTTCAGGCCGCAGGTCGCCGGGTTGTCGCAGCCCAGTTCGCAGCGATAGCAGTAGGGAGACGGGGCCTGGATGGTCTCGAACATCAGCGGCTTGAAGGTGGCATGATAGATGGCGATGCCCCCCACGCTGACCGCTCCCAGGGTATCGCCGTGATAGGCGTTATGGAAGGTTATGAAGCGGGTCCGCTCCGGCCGGCCGCGATGGGCCTGGTACTGAAAGGCCATCTTGACCGCCACTTCCATGGCGGTGGAGCCGTTGTCGGAATAAAAGAAGCGGTCCAGCCCGGCCGGGGTGATCTCCGCCAGGCGGCGCGCCAGCAGGATGCTCTGCTCGCTGGCTAGCCCCAGCAGGGTGGAATGCTCCAGCCGGTCCACCTGGGCCTTGAGGGCCTCGTTCAATTCTGGCCGGCAATGACCATGGACATTGGTCCACATGGAGGCGACACCATCCAGGTAGCGCTTGCCGTCACTGTCGATCAGCCAGCTCCCCTCGCCCCGCGTGATGACGATCGAATCTTCCCGTTCCCAGTCCTGCATCTGGGTGAATGGATGCCAGACGTGGCGCTTGTCCCATTCCCGCAATTGTTCGGTAGAATGGTGTATAGCTGAATCACTCATTGGTTTTCCCTGTTGAATTTGAATTTACAGACGTTTCATGTG
>DBMM01000003.1:0-10846 GCA_002298925.1 Geobacter sp. UBA698
GCCAGATGATATTTTTCAATGGCAGGCAAGCCGCCGAGTCCGGAACCAACCAGAACACCCACGCGCTCTGCATTTTCCTCATTAATCACCAGACCAGAATCTTCCATGGCAAAATGAGCGGCGCCCATGGCGTACTGGATAAAGAGGTCCATTTTCTTGATCTCTTTTTTGTCGATGAAATCCTCGGCATTAAAGCCCTTGACCTCACCGGCAATCTTCACCGGTATCTCGGATGTATCGAAACGGGTAATCATGCCGATACCCGAAGTACCGTTGACAAGCGCCTCCCAGTTGGCAGCGTTGCCTGTACCAAGGGGTGAAACCGCTCCTACGCCCGTTATTACGACTCTTCTCATGGTGTCTGACTCCAGGGTTTAACTATTTTACAATGATGGTAGAAAAAGAAAGAGGGGAGCTGATCCCCTCTCCCTTCCTGATTCAACGTTTAAGCGTTTACTAGCTATGCTCTGTGATGTAGTCGATGGCGTCATTAACAGTCTGGATTTTTTCTGCATCCTCGTCGGGAATTTCGATATCAAACTCTTCTTCGAGAGCCATGACCAACTCGACTGTGTCGAGAGAATCGGCGCCCAGGTCGTCCATGAAGGAAGCCTCGGGCACTACCTGTGCTTCTTCAACACCCAGCTGTTCAGCTACAAGTTCCTTAACGCGTTTTGCAATGTCAGACATCTTTCACCTCCGTGTGATGTAAACCCTTTTCAGGTTTTCAGCCTAAGATATACTTGCTAAATAAGCATGAAATCTATAAATGTCAATTTATATTTTTGAGTACAATGGACTACATGTACATGCCACCGTTGACCGACAGGACGTGGCCGGTAACATAGGTCGACAGTGGCGAGCACAGAAAAAAGACAGCATTTGCAATGTCCTCGGGTGCTCCCAGTCGCTCCAGAGGGATCTGCTGCACCAGCGACTCACGTGACTTTTCTGACAACTCGGCGGTCATGTCAGTTTCGATAAAACCGGGTGCAACGGCATTGACCGTTATGTTGCGCTTGGCAAGTTCGCGGGCCACGGACTTGGTCATGCCGAACATGCCGGCTTTGCTGGCACAGTAGTTGGCCTGTCCCGGATTGCCCATCTGGCCGACAACCGAACTGATATTGACTATCCGTCCGTAACGAGCCTTGGTCATGATCTTTGAAGCTTCACGGGTACAAAGGAAAGCGCCTTTCAGGTTAGTGTCAATCACGGCGTCCCAGTCGTCTTCCTTCATGCGCATCAACAGGCCGTCCCTGGTGATTCCGGCATTGTTCACAAGGATATCCAGCCTGCCAAGATCAGCCATGATACCTTTGATCAGCGCTTCCACCTCGGAAGTGCTGCATACATCCAGCTTTACTGCGCGGCCGGCACCCCCCTGTGCGACAATCGCCTCCAACGTGGCGAGGGCACCCTGCTCGGATGTGGCGGTGGCTACCACGAAGGCTCCTTCAGATGCCAGTTTCAGGGCGATTGCTCTTCCTATACCGCGGGATGCGCCTGTAACCAGGGCAACCTGTCCATGCAGCGTCATGATCGCCCCCCAGCTGCCGAAATACCGGCCGGATCCTCGATATTGAAAATAGAAACTTCCTTGCTGATCCGTTTGACCAGACCGCTGAGAACCTTGCCGGGACCAATCTCGACAAACGAGGACACACCGGCCGCCACCATGGCGGCAATCGACTGCTCCCATAGTACCGGTGCACAGACCTGGGTGACCAGCAGGGGTCTGACACGTTGTTTGTCATCGTTGGCCGTTGCATTGGCATTGGCCACCACCGGCAGCCGCATGTCGGAGAAGGCAATGCCATCCAGCACAGCGGCTAGTCTGTCAGCAGCCGGTTGCATCAAGGCACAGTGGAAAGGAGCACTGACTGGTAGCAGCATTGCCTTGCGAAAGCCGCGGCCCTTGGCGATCTCAATCGCTCGATTGACCGCCGCACCGTGACCGGCAATAACAACCTGGCCCGGCGAGTTGAAGTTGGCCGGGGCCACAACCTGACCCTGGGCGGCCTCGCGACAGATATCCTCAAGTACATCGGCTTCGATGCTCAGCATGGCCGCCATAGCTCCGGTTCCGACTGGCACAGCCTCTTGCATGAAGGTTCCGCGTGAACGCACTGTCCGGACCGCATCGGCAAAAGCCAGAGAACCGGAACATACCAGAGCCGAATATTCACCCAGAGAATGGCCGGCCAGATAATCAGCCTTGAGCCCTGTTTCCTGTTCAACCACCCTGAGTATGGCAATGCTGGTGGTCAGGATAGCCGGTTGGGTGTTGGCGGTCAATTTGAGGTCTTCCTCGCTCCCCGCAAAACAGATTGCAGAAAGTTTCAAGCTGAGGGCGTCATCAGCTTCTTCAAAAACCTGGCGGGCGACCGGAAATGAATCGACCAGTTGCTTGCCCATACCTGGATATTGGGAACCCTGCCCGGGAAAAATAAACGCTGATTTACTCATATCAATTTCCTTCCAGATGAGGTCATACGGGACACACGTAGGGTTACCAGCGTATCAGGGCCGAACTATAGGTGAAGCCGCCACCAAAGGCAGCCATCATAATCAGGTCGTCGGATTTGATTACTCCGGAACGGTAAGCTTCATCCAGGGCGATTGGAACAGAGGCGGCAGAGGTATTGCCGTAATTGTGAAGATTAACGAAAACCTTTTCCGTCGGCATTGCCAGACGTTTACTGACGGCATCAATGATGCGTCGATTAGCCTGGTGGGGAATAAACAGAGAAATATCGTTGGGAGCCAGATGGTTAGCGTCAAGCGCTGCGGTGCAGGCATCTTCCATGGCGCGCACGGCATGTTTGAATACGTCGTTGCCTTCCATTTTGATGTAAAAAAGTTTTTCATCCAGGGTTTGGGAATTCGAGGCCGGATTTCTGCTCCCGCAACCTGGCTGGTAGAGCAGTTCCCAGCAGGAGCCATTACTGAAAATATGGGTTGAAAGGAGTGCATTGTTGCCGTCCCCGTGAGCTGCTTCCACAACAGCAGCGCCGGCTCCGTCGCCGAACAGGATACAGGTGTTGCGGTCGCTCCAGTCCACAATGCGCGACAGCACTTCAGCTCCGATCACCAATGTCTTTTTAGCGGCACCGCTACGGATATACTTGTCTGCAATGGATAGTCCGTACAGAAAACCGGAGCAGGCCGCCGAGACATCAAAGGCGGCGGCATTGCGTGCGCCGATCTCGTGTTGTACAATACAGGCCGTGGAGGGGAAGGGAAAATCAGGAGTAGCTGTACCCAGTACGATCAAGTCCACATCCTCCGGGCTGCAATTGGCCATTTCCAAGGCACGGCGGGCAGCAAGTACGGCGAACGTGGATGTGAATTCACCTTCTGATGCGATACGGCGCTGTTTGATGCCGGTTCTGGAAGTGATCCACTCATCGTTGGTATCAACCATCCGCTCAAGGTCGGCATTGGTTAAGATTTTGTCCGGCAATGCCGAACCGGTTCCAGTGATCCTGGATCTCAGCGGAGTACTATCCATTATGCGGCCGCCTGGGATTTTAGATTATCACGCTGTATAGAAACAGCCCGATTTTCGGAAATTTTCTCAGCCACATGTTCTGTCACGCCGCTTCTGGCATACTCATGGGCAAAACGGACTGCATTCTTGATGGCCTTTACGTTGGAACCACCATGGCAGATCATGCCGACTCCGTTGATTCCCAACAGGGGCGCGCCGCCGTATTCGGCGTAATCGACTATTTTTTTGAAACGTCCGAAGGCGCCGCGCACAAAAAGATAGCCGAGCTTGGAAACCCAGCTCTTGAGAATTTCCTGTTTAAGCATGTGGCCGGCCGCTTCAGCCAAGCCCTCGGCTGACTTAAGCACTACATTGCCCACAAAACCATCGCATACAACAACTTCAACGGTGCCCCTGAAGATGTCACGTCCTTCTACATAGCCGGCATAATTGATTGAGGTGTTGCGTAGGATGGCATTGGTTTCGCGGGTCAACTCATTGCCCTTGGAGTCTTCCTCACCGTTGGAAAGCAGGCCGACCGAAGGATTGGCTATGCCCATGGCATAACGGGCGTAGACCTCACCCATTATAGCAAACTGCGCCAAGTGCAACGGTTTGCAATCCACGTTTCCGCCCACATCCAGAACCAATGTCTGTCCCTTTTGGGTGGGAAACACCTGAGCAATGGCCGGGCGCTCGATACCACTGATACGCTTGAGCACAAACATGCCGGCAGCCATGGTGGCCCCTGAATTCCCGGCACTGACCGCGGCACAGGCCTTGCCATCCTTGACCAAGTCAAATGCCAGGCGCACGGAAGAATTCTTCTTCTTACGGACTGCGTCCGAAGCAGAATCATGCATTCCAATGACTTCACTGGCGTGGAAGATGTCGATATCAAGACCCTGACAGTTATGTGCTGTCAACTCCTGTTCGAGTCGGGACTGATCACCTACCAGCGTAACGGGGATACCAAACTCACGACAGGCAGCGACAGCACCGGCAACCTCTACGGTCGGGGCATTGTCGCCACCCATTGCGTCAACTGCGACTCTCATCGTTCCAGGTAATGACACGAAGACGGCTGATTACTGAGCTTTGGCGAGATCGAGAACTTCTTTGCCCTTGTAAGTGCCACAGGTCGGACATACACGGTGGGGCAGCTTGGGTGATTTACACTGGGGACAGACAGAGACGGACTGGGTAGTCAGGAAGTCGTGGGCCCTTCTCATATTCTTGCGTGATTTGGAGGTTTTTTTCTTGGGTACTGCCATGGTATATCTCCTTTTTCCGGTGGTACGGCCCTGGCCGCCACCATGTTGTAATCTGGATTATCGGGGTTATCTGACTGCCTTGAAATCCTTGAGCGCACTGAATTTAATATTGAAATTTTCCCGCGAGCAGGAGCATGGTGCCTGGTTCAGGTCGGCTCCGCAATTAGGGCACAACCCCTTGCACTCTTCACCGCACAACGGTTTGAGCGGCACTTCCATGGCTACCTGCTCCTCGACCTCATGAGTCAGATCGATCTCGTCACCGCTGAACGTGGCAGAAATCAGATCCTGCTCGCTGAGTTCGGCCTCCTCTTCCAAAGCAGCCTCCTCGGAAGTTCCGCGACTAAAAATGATGGTAAACGAAGAATCAACCGCCGATTGATAAGTCGTGAGGCAGCGAGAACAGGTCAGCGTCAGCGGGGTCGAAACCCTGCCGGTAACCCGCAGGTGGTCATATTCACGACCGACGATTATATCGTAGCGAATCGGCCCGGTAAAGACACATTCATTATTGGCCTGCATCCTGACCAAAACCGGAAAATTTTCCAGCGGCTCCTCGCCATGCAGCCCAAGCGGTTTTTCCTGTATGTGGTCAATAGATATTTTCACTGGATTGATCCGTTTGCGGTAATGATACTATATTTAAATCAAAGCATGCGAGTATATTCAATACATATCGTTTGTCAAGTAATTTACGAAAGTTGAGTTTTGAGCCGACCGTAGCGTTCCAGCATCTCTGCCAATGACGTCCCCAGGTGGCGCGGGACAATACCCCAGGAAAACCGCCAGCTCCAGTTGCCAGCGACTGTTCCCGGCACGTTCATACGCGCTTCCGAAGGCAGTCCCAGCAGGTCCTGGAATGGCAGAATCACGGTGTCGGCAACAGACATCAGCGCCGTGCGCAGCATTCCGCTGACAACATCTCCGTCCAAACAGCCGATATATTCCCGCACTTCATGGCGCAGGGTAGGCGGCAGTGACCGGTACCACCCCAAGCTGGTGTCGTTGTCATGGGTGCCGGTATAGACTACGCAGTTTTTTACATGATTATGCGGCAGGTAAGGGTTGTCCGGACCGGAATCGAAAGCGAATTGCAGGACCTTCATGCCGGGATACCCGCAGCTCTCAAGCAACGCCTGTACCTCGGGAGTGATAACCCCCAGATCCTCGGCAATGATCTGTAAACGGCCCAGGGCGGCATGCACGCTGTCAAAAAAACTCTCACCCGCCCCCTTGACCCACGTGCCATGCTCTGCCGTGCTGTGGTCGGCCGGCACATGCCAGGCCGCATCAAATCCGCGGAAATGATCAATGCGCAGGCCGTCAAACTGCGACAGCAGGTGCCGGAAACGCTCAATCCACCAGCCGTAGCCGTCCCGCTCCAGACGCTCCCAGTCATACAGCGGGTTACCCCACAGCTGGCCGGTGCTGCTGAAGTAATCCGGCGGCACTCCAGCCACGAAGGTCGGCCTGCCCTTGGCATCCAGCAAAAAATTACCGCGATTACACCAGACATCAGCCGAATCGTAGGCAACAAAGATGGGAATATCCCCAACCAGCCCTATACCCCGGCTGGCAGCATGATTTCGGAGCGTGCGCCACTGGCGAAAAAACTGCCACTGCATGTATTTCTGTGCCCCGATCTCGGGGCCCAGTTCTTCAGAAGCCTTTTCATAAACGCCCGCCTTCAGCAGAGCCGTGCCGGTCGGCCACTGGTGCCAGCTCATTCCCTTGTAGCGCCGTTTGAGAGCCATGAACAGAGCATAATCGTGCAACCAACTGGTGGTATTGCAGAAGTGCCAGAACTCCTCCATGCGGGCGTTTCTGCCGGCGGCAAAAAAGGCCGTGGCCGCCTGGTGCAGAGCATCCTGTTTGAAGTCGCCGACAGCACCGAAATCAACCCGATCCTCAGCAAATCGGCCGACACTGAAATCGCCAGGCAGATCCCCTTCCCTGACCAACTGCTTCAGGTCGATCAGCAGCGGATTGCCGGCAAAGGCGGAAAAGGCCGAATAGGGAGAATTGCCGCAGGCGGGTGGCGTCAATGGCAGTACCTGCCAGAACGACATGCCCATGGCAGCAAGTAGATCGACAAAATGGTGCGCTTCCTCCCCCAGAGTACCGATACCCCCATCACCAGGAAGCGAGGTGGGATGCAGAAGAACTCCGCAGCTGCGGCCAGTGAACATGTAACCTCCTCCATAAAACAAGATTGCCAGAATTAACCATACTTGATATTGCCATTGCAAACAAAATCAATCTGCACCGTGGACAGTTATCCTCAAATGTTCGCTTAGCCGATTCTTCTGATACCGTCGATGATCCTGATGGTGGCAGCCCGCCACACCGGAAAAATTCCGGCGGTGGCCCCCACCAGCGCCGCCAACAGAAAATCCAGCAGAATCGTTTCTGTTGCCACGCTGAAGGAGGGAAAATACTGGGAAAGTTCAGTCTCGACCCAATTGGCGGCCGGGAAGGTCAGCAGAACTCCCAGCAGGCCGCCAGACAGACAGATTGCCAGGGACTCTCCGAATACGATCAGGGCGATATGGATGTTGCCGAAACCAAGGGTCTTGAGGGTTGCAAATTCGCGTATCCGTTCGCGGGCGGTCATGGCCATGGTATTGGCCGTTACCGCCATGATGATCACGATCACCACATAGGAAACAATCTTGATGATCACCAGGATCGCCTCGGTCATGGAAATGAACCCCATGTGAAAGGCACGCTCCGTCTCCGTAAGAGTTTCGGCCAGCGAGTTTTTAAAGGAACCGTCCACGTCCAGTGCAACCCGCGCGGCCTGTTCCGCATCAGCGATGCCGATCATGTAAAACCCGACCTGATCCGCCCGTCGGGGAATTGTCTTTTTCATGATTTCGTTAAGATAGGCCCATTGGAAAATCAAGGCCCGCTCGTCGACGCTCTTGTCCGCTCCGCGATAGATGCCGCGCAGAACAAACTCCCACTGTCCGGGGAAAATGGTTCCCCTGAGGGTGATCAGATCGCCAATTTTCCAGCCATAGGTTGTCGCCAGTTTCTGCCCCACCACACACCCCTTGCGGTCCGCCATGAAAGCCCGCTTCTGTTCCGGCGTCAGCACGATCTCCGGATAAAGCCCCAGATATGATTCGGGTTCCACGGCGTAATTGGCAAAAAAATGCTTTTCATCGATGTAGATGCCGCCGAAAAAATTACCGTAGGAGACCGACCTGACGCCGGATATCTGCCGAATTTTGTCCTTGTACGAAATCGGCAGAGAAAAGGTCAGGGAAATGGCATTGCGCGTTACCAGACGGTTGGCGGAGGAACGTTCAACCCCCAGATACCAGAGTCCCACCAGTGTCCGCAGCAGGCCGAACGCCAGTATGGCCACGGCCACGGCCGTCACGGTCAAGGCCAGTCTCAGCTTGTGGCGGAACATGTTCCGTATGATGAACTTGAGCATAAACATGGATGAAAAAAACGGCCCCCGACGAAAGAAATGAAACAGTACTATAGACTGTACCTTTCCTGCATAGTTCGTCAATCCTGTGTGTTGCTATGAGAATTATTTCGCGCGCTGACCCTCCTTGACTTTGCCGGTTTCCATGCTTACTTAAAACATAAGATAAATCTTCAAGACAAAGGAATAACAGGTCATGGACTTCAACCGGCTGACACAAAAATCCCAGGAAGCATTCGCGGAAGCTCAAAACAAGGCGGTCACCTTTGGGCATGTCGAGGTGGATGGCGAGCACCTGCTCTGGTCACTGCTGGACCAGACCGATGGGCTGGTGCCGCGGCTGCTGGCGCGGATGGACGTACGTCCAGAGCAGCTGAAAAAGGAAGTGGAAGCCGAACTGGATCGGCGTCCGCGTGTTTCCGGCCCAGGCGCCGAACCGGGCAAGATCTTTGTTTCCCAGAGGCTGTCGCGCATTCTGGTTGACGCCGAAAACGAAGCCAAGCGGCTCAAGGATGAGTATGTCTCCGTCGAACACCTCCTGATGGCGCTGTTGGCCGAGGGTGATAAAACGGCCTCCGGCAAGCTGCTCAAGAAGAGTGGCATTGACCGGGAAAAGTTGCTGGCAACCCTGACCGATGTGCGCGGCAATCAACGGGTAACGTCCAATAATCCGGAAGCCAGCTACGAAGCACTGGAGAAATACGGCCGCGACCTGGTCAAGATGGCCAGGAGCGACAAGCTGGACCCGGTCATCGGCCGGGATGAGGACATTCGCCGGGTGATCCGTATTCTTTCACGCAAGACCAAGAACAATCCGGTTCTGATCGGCGAACCTGGCGTAGGCAAGACCGCCATAGTGGAAGGACTGGCCCAGCGTATCGTGCGCGGCGACGTTCCGGAAGGGCTCAAGCAGAAGACTGTCTTTGCCCTGGACATGGGCGCACTGATCGCCGGCGCCAAGTACCGCGGCGAATTCGAGGAGCGGCTCAAGGCGGTGTTGAACGAGATCAAGCAGGCCGAAGGGCGCATCATCCTCTTCATTGATGAATTGCACACCATTGTCGGGGCCGGCAAGGCCGAAGGCGCCATGGATGCCGGCAACATGCTCAAGCCGATGCTGGCCCGGGGCGAACTGCACTGCATCGGCGCCACCACCCTGGACGAATACCGCCAGCATATCGAAAAGGATGCCGCCCTGGAGCGCCGCTTTCAGCCGGTGTTGGTGGAACAGCCCAGCGTGGAGGATACGGTCTCGATCCTGCGGGGCCTGCGGGAGCGTTTCGAGGTGCATCACGGCATCAAGATTCAGGACAACGCCCTGGTGGCGGCCGCCACCCTCTCCAACCGCTATATTACCGAGCGGTTCCTACCGGACAAGGCCATCGACCTGGTGGACGAAGCCTGCGCCATGCTGCGCACCGAGATCGACTCGCTGCCATCTGAGCTGGATACAATCTGCCGGCGGGTGATGCAGCTGGAGATCGAAGAGACAGCCCTCAAAAAGGAAAAGGATCCTGCCAGTCGGGAACGGCTGGATACCCTGCGCAAGGAACTGGCCAATGACCGCGACAAGGCCAATATCATGCGGGCCCAGTACGATGCTGAAAAATGCGCCATTCAACGGGTTCAGGGCTTAAGGGAACAGATCGAAAAAACACGACGCGATATCGAACAGGCTGAACGGGCCTACAATCTGGAGCAGGCCTCGAAATTAAAGTACTCGGAACTGCCTAGCCTGGAAACGGCTCTTAAAAATGAAGAGTCGAAACTGGCAGTGGATCAGGGCGGCCAGAAACTGCTGCGCGAGGAGGTCACCGAAGACGAAATCGCCGAAATCGTGTCCCATTGGACCGGTATCCCGGTCATGCGGCTGGTGGAAGGGGAACGGGAGAAACTGCTGCGGCTGGAAGATATCCTCCATCAACGGGTGGTCGGCCAGGACGAGGCGGTGCGGCTCGTTTCTGATGCGGTGCTCAGGGCCCGCTCCGGCATCAAGGATCCACACCGCCCCATCGGCTCGTTCATCTTCCTGGGACCGACCGGGGTCGGCAAAACCGAGCTGGCCCGTACGCTGGCCGAGGCTCTGTTCGACTCGGAAGACAACATGGTGCGCATCGATATGTCTGAATACATGGAGAAGTTTGCCGTATCGCGCCTGATCGGCGCTCCTCCCGGCTATGTCGGCTATGAAGAAGGAGGACAGTTGACCGAGGCGGTGCGCCGCAAGCCTTACTGCGTCCTGCTCTTCGATGAAATCGAAAAGGCCCATCCGGATGTGTTCAACATCCTGCTGCAGATACTGGACGATGGCCGGGTGACAGACAGTCAGGGGCGTACGGTCAATTTCAAGAACACGGTCATCATCATGACCTCCAACATCGGCGCCCCTTACCTGATCGAGGGGATCACCCCGGCCGGGGATATCCGCGAAGAGGCGCGCCATAACGTCATGCGGGAGTTGCGGGCCGGTTTCCGTCCGGAGTTCCTCAACCGGGTGGACGACATCGTGCTGTTCAAGCCGCTGCACCTGGACGAAATCATCCGCATTGCCGCCCTGCTGTCCAAACAGCTTGAAGAGCGCCTTAAGGAACGGCGCATCGCCCTCACAATTTCAGATGCGGCTCTGCGTTTCATCGC
>DBMM01000003.1:11013-117661 GCA_002298925.1 Geobacter sp. UBA698
TGCCTGAGAGGTAAATAATTCGAAATCTTACCATACTCTCATCGGAGGAAGTCAGCTTATGCGTATTGAAAGCGATTTTCTGGTCATAGGCAGCGGCATCGCCGGCCTGTCCTACGCCCTGCAGGCAGCCAACCATGGCAGCGTTGCCATTGTCACCAAACGTGAAATCACAGAATCCGCCACCAAATACGCCCAGGGGGGCATTGCCTCGGTCTTTTCGGCCGAGGACTCCTTCGACGCCCACATTGAGGACACAATGGTGGCCGGGGCCGGCATCTGCCACGAAGATGTGGTGCGCATGGTGGTAGAGGAAGGTCCCCAGACCATCCGCAATCTGATCGAATGGGGNNCACAGTGCCCGCCGCATCCTGCACGCCGAGGACATCACCGGCCGCGAGATCGAGCGGGCCCTGGTGGAGGCGGTCCGCCAGCATCCCAACGTGCAGGTCTACGAGCACCATATTGCAATCGACTTGATCACTGCCGCCAAGATCGCCAAGAAACCTATCGCACATAACCTTTGCCTCGGTGCTTATGTTTTGGACATCAACGGTGGCGATCTGGTAAAGACTTTCTCGGCCAAGGTCACGCTGCTGGCCAGCGGCGGCGCCGGCAAGGTATATCTGTATACCTGCAACCCGGATGTTGCCTCGGGAGACGGAGTGGCCATGGCTTACCGGGCTGGTGCGACTATCGCCAATATGGAATTCATGCAGTTCCATCCGACCACCCTCTTCCATCCCCTGGCCAAGTCCTTCCTGATCTCCGAAGCGGTGCGCGGAGAAGGCGCCATCCTGCGACGACGTGACGGCACCGCCTTCATGGAAAAGTACCACAAGCTGAAGGATCTGGCCCCCCGCGATATCGTAGCGCGTGCCATCGACAACGAAATGAAAACCAGCGGCGATGACTGCGTCTATCTGGATATTACCCACGAACCGGCCGATTTCGTCCGGCAGCGCTTCCCCAATATCTACCAGACCTGTATGGAATTTGGACTGGACATGACCAAGGAATGGCTGCCGGTGGTGCCGGCGGCCCATTACCTCTGCGGCGGCGTTGCAGTCAATACCGATGCCGAAACCGACATACCCGGTCTGTATGCCATTGGCGAAACCGCCTTTACCGGTCTGCACGGGGCCAACCGCCTGGCCAGCAATTCCCTGCTGGAGGCTGCGGTCTATGCCACCCAGGCTTACCGCAGCTCCATAGAAGCGATAAAATTGCTGGCCGATGAACAACCGGCACTCCCGGAATGGGATTCAGGCACCGCCACCAACAGCGACGAGATGGTAGTAGTATCCCAGAACTGGGACGAGGTTCGACGCAGCATGTGGAACTATGTGGGCATCGTGCGCTCCGACAAGCGATTGGAGCGGGCCATGCACCGTATTCAGCTGATCCAGGATGAGATCGAGGAATACTACTGGAATTTCACGATAACTTCAGATCTGATCGAACTGCGCAACATCACCACGGTGGCCGAATTGATCGTGAGTTGTGCCCAGATGAGGAAGGAATCGCGCGGGTTGCATTACAACATCGACCACCCCGAACGGGATGATGTCAACGGCAAGAAGGACACCTTCATCAAGAAACAATTTTAAAAAGCGGAGAACGCCCCTTGGAAATCAATGAAATCCGGAAACGCATCGATCTGCTGGACGACGTGCTGTTGCGCATCTTCAACGAGCGCGCCCGACTGGCCCTGGAGATTGGCCATCTCAAGAAGGAACTGAATCTGCCGGTTTTCGACCCTTCGCGGGAAAAGCGCATCTTTGCCCGCATGAAGGAAGACAACCCCGGACCCCTGGACGACGGGGCCATTGTGCGCCTGTTTGAGAGGGTGGTGGACGAATCACGTCGTCTGGAACGCATAACATCGCATAAAGATGAAGATTAGAGGAGAGGCCATAACATGCTTATTATTATGAAGAAGAATACACCGGATGAAGTACTGGATCAGATCAAGGCTTATCTGATCGACCACGACTTTGACATTCATCAGTCAACGGGAGCCAACCGGACAATCATCGGCGTCATCGGGGATACGGATACGCTGGACGACCACGAGATTGAGGCAATGCCGGGGGTGAGTCAGGTGGTAAGGATCAGGAAGGATGATTGAATGAAACACTGGCGGCGGGTCTCCCCGCCGTCAGTTTAGAACGCTATACGATGTAACCTTTCAGGCGGTGCGCTGCAGGATTTCCACAAGATGATAGCCGAACTGGGTTTTGATCGGCCCATGCACCTTGCCTACCTCACCATTGAAAACAACCTCGTCAAACTCCTTGACCATCTGACCGGGACTGAACTCTCCCAGATTGCCCCCCTCCCTGCCCGAAGGACATTTGGAAAAATTCCGGGCACAATCGGCAAAATCGGCTCCGGCCTCGATCTTTGCCTTCAGTTCTAAACAAACCTGCTCGGTTGGTACCAAAATGTGACGGGCACTTGCTCTGGCCATGCTGTTCTCCTCTTGATTTATTAGTGATGCAACACTTTAGATGACATACCGTTAAAAACTGAAGAAGTCAATCTTGCTGGCGCAAGCCGTTTCGTGTTGATTGCCCAAAAACATACTTTTCCATTTCCAGCATCACAAACACCACTGCACCCGGCAACAACACCCATGCCAGAGTATCCGGCGCCAGAGCAACGGTTTTGAAGATTGGCTGAAATGCCGGCAGATAGACCACGGCTCCCTGCATGACTATCACCGCAAGGATCATGGCCAGCAGCAGAAGGTTGGTGAACAGCCCCATCCGCAAAAAGGAATGACCGAATGAACGCAAGGCCATGGCTTGCCCGACCTGGGCCATGGCCAGTGAGCTGAACAGCACCGTCTGCCAGCTCCCGTCAGGGTGATTCTGCCAGTAATGCCTGGCAAGCCAGATAGTGCTGAAAGCGATGATGGTGCCGGTCAGCAGTGTGTGGCGCACCATGCGGCCGTCGAAAATCTGCGCAGAAGGCGAGATGGGCGGCCGCCCCATGACATCAGGCTCGGAACGTTCCATCCCCATACCCAGTCCGAGCAGACCGTCGGTAAGCAGGTTCAGCCAGAGCAACTGCAGGGGCGTCAGCGGCATGGGCAAACCAAGAAACGGAAGTATCAGCACTGCCAGGATCTTGCCCAGGTTGCCTGCTACAGAAAATTCGATGAATTTACGGATATTGTCATAGATGGTGCGCCCCTCCCCCACCGCCGATACGATGGTGGCAAAGTTGTCGTCCAACAGCACCATGTCGGCCGACTCCTTGGCAACATCGGTACCGCTAATACCCATGGCAACTCCGATATCGGCTTTTTTGAGGGCTGGAGCGTCATTGACGCCGTCACCGGTCATGGCCACCACCTGGCCGCTCTTCTGGAGCGCCTCCACAATCAACAGCTTGTGTTCCGGTGAAACTCGGGCAAAGACTGACACATCGGCAATAACTTCGGCCAAACCCGCAAGACCGATCCGGTCCAATTCGGCGCCGGTCACAGCCCGGCCGTTACCTGCCATCCCCAATGAAGCAGCTATGGAACTGGCGGTCAAGGGGTGATCGCCGGTAATCATAACCGGCCGGATACCGGCCTGGCGACAGAGTGCCACGGCAGAACGCGCTTCCTCACGGGGCGGATCCATCATTGCTATCAAACCGAGCAACACCAGCCCTTCCAGGCCGGCGGCCAGAGCAAAATCCTCGCCGACAGTCAGTCGGCGGACTGCCACCAGCAATACCCGCCGCCCCTGGGAAGCCAGGTCATCCACCCTGCCAGTCACCATAGCACGGAAGGATGCATCCAGAGGATGCGAACGGCCATCCTCCCAGAAAAAGCCGCAGCAGGGCAGTAACGCATCCGAAGCTCCCTTGGCCACCAGCAGCCGACCATCATCAGCCAGCCCCAGACAACAGGCCAAAAGCTGTGCATCTCCCCCGGAACCGATGCCGTGGATTGTAACCATCCGTTTGACCGCTGAATCAAATGGGATTTCGTCCAAACGTGGAAAGGCTACCTCCAACCGGTCACGATACAACTCCTTCTTGGCAGCCGCCACGAGTAAAGCCCCTTCAGTAGGATCACCCACTATCAGTAGCTTGCCATCTTCATCCCGCAGAACGGCATCGTTGCACAGCACGGAAGCCGCCAGCAGCAGAGTTTCCCCCTGGGTGCCGTCGTCCATCCCTCTCAAGGCAGCGGCGCTAACGGTGTCGGTCACTGTCATGCGGTTTTCGGTCAGCGTTCCGGTCTTGTCCGAGCAGATCACGGTCACGGAACCGAGAGTTTCCACGGCCGGAAGTCTACGGATCAAGGCATGACGTCTGAGCATGCGCTGGGCGCCGATGGCCAGCGTGATGGTCACCACCGCCGGAAGCCCTTCAGGGATGGCTGCCACGGCCAGGCTGACGGCGGTCATCAGCATCAGGCGCAGATCCTCACCCCGCAAGACACCAATGGCGAAAATCAGCAGGGAGGCCGCCACGGCCACAACTGCCAGAACCTTACCCAATCGGTCCAGCCGTCGCTGCAGCGGTGTCCACTCCTGTGGCACCTTTTGCATCAGCATGGCGATCCGCCCCAATTCGGTAGCCATGCCGGTAGCCGAGACGAGTGCGGTCCCGCGGCCATAAACAATGGTGGTACCCATGTAAATCATGTTGCGGCGATCACCAAGGGGCAGTCCCTGACCGGAAAGGGAGGCTGACGATTTGTCCACGGCCTCCGCTTCACCGGTCAGCACCGATTCCTGGACCTTGAGGCCATTGGACTCAAGTACGCGGCAGTCAGCCGGCACCAGATTGCCAGCCTCAAGAAGTACGATGTCACCGATCACGAGATTGGTGGCTTCGATTTCAAAAACAATCCTGTCCCGTCGAACCCGCACCATCGGCACTGCCAGCCTTTTGAGTGCCAGCATGGCCCGTTCCGCCCGGTACTCCTGAAAGAATCCCAGGATGGCAAACAGACAGACAATCGTAATGATAGTAAGGGAATCCCGAAATGAACCGACCGCGGCGGCAAGCAGCGCTGCGGCGCTCAGGATCAGGGCCATGGTGGAGGTAAACTGTTCCCAGAGAATGCGCCAGGGGGATTTGCCGCCTCGCTCCAGGATTTCGTTACGACCGTTGACAGATAGACGTCTGGCAGCCTCAGCGGAGGAAAGTCCGGCGGCCGGATCGACACCCTGTTCGGCAAGGATGGCTGCAATGTCAAGCAGATGCCATTCCATCAATACACCATCAGTACACCTGCGGATCAGGGGTTTCAAGCATGGGATTCATCCGTACCGCCAGTGAAAACAGGTAGGGATAGTCCTGCTTGAGGTGTTTCATGTACAGAACCCATTCACGTGAAAGATAACCAAAGGTGCGCTTGATATCGCCGTTCAGATGATCCCTATCCGACCTGGGCATTGTGTCGAAGGAAGAGCGGGCCTCCAGTTCCTCCACCAGGTGAAAGACAGCCCAGAGCAGATCGGTAAACTGTTCGTGCTCCAGCAGGTTCTGATTCTCCAGCAGACCTACCAGGAAGCCGCGTTTTGACACTAGGTAAGACTTTAGTTGCAGCATGTCGCAGTCTGTGCTGTCAATGTGAGCTTCATGGGATTGCAGATATGCCAGTGCCCGTCCGAAATCTTCCTGTTTCCACTGGGCGGTAACCTGCAGTTCCCTCCGCAGATTGTCACACATGACCACATAGGCGGAAATTTCCTTGAGCAGTTGATTGCCTACTTCACTGAAAAATACGCCGATCACCATGTTGAGCTTGCGCATGATAGTCTGCCGTTCGCGCTCACGCATAATCTGTTCAACCATGAGTGTAACAAATATGACATAAACTGGCAGAAAAGCGAGATTTCCAAGGAAGCTGGACGTGATCTCACGCATGCTGCCCAGAATGATATAATCCAGCAGATAGAGAACCGTCGATACGACGGCCAAGGTTAACAAGATGATGTGCTTTTTCATAAATAGAGAATTCAATTGGGTCTTCTCCTTGGATTATGCCTCGCCACAGGCGCCCGACTGTTCAGTTTTCCCGCAGGGCATCCACAATCGTGAGACGGCTGGCACGGATGGCTGGCACAACACCGCCGACAAGTCCCATGACCAGAGCGAACATCATTGACTTGCTGATAATTTCAAATGTAAGGGTGAAGGAAAAGGCTAATTCGGAAAAAGTCTGCCAGTTCATGGTCGAGATAGTGATGAATTGCATGCACGAAGCGCCGATCAGCCCGCCGACACCGCCGATCAGCCCCAGTAACAGAGCTTCTAGCAGAAATGCAGCCAGGATGCTGGCGCGTTGGAAACCGATTGCCCGCAGGGTACCGATCTCACCGACCCGGTTAGCCACCGCGGCATACATGGTGATCATGGCACCGATGATGGCGCCCAGCGAGAAAATGACTGTCAGCGTCAATCCCAGGATGCGCAGAAAGCGGGACATAGCTTCGGACTGATCACGGTAGTACTGGGTCTCCCGACGGGCATCAACAGTCAGGCGCGGGTCACTCTCCAGCTTTTCTTTGATAACTGCAAAATCGGATGGATTGCGCATCCTGAATGTAACCGAGGAATAGACCGGGCGCCTGAAGGCCTGCATCAGCTGGGTGGCATCCCCCCAGATCTCGGAATTGAAGCCGGTGGCTCCTGCCTCGAAAATTCCGACCACATCCCAGTTGGACATACCGAAACGTAACGTTTCGCCAATGCCACCTCCCTTGAAACGGGAGGCAATATTCCTGCCGGCCATGATCTCCAATGAACCGGCCCGAGGCATGCGTCCATCCACAAGATGAACCTGGGGCCGCAGTTTTAGCGAACTGCCGGAGATGCCGCGGATAACCACATTGGCCGGCTTGTCGCTGCCACGTTTGGCAAGATTGATCAGCACCACCAGCTCTTTGGCCGCCAACTGCTCCCCATCTTCAGCGGTGGCGATATCCGGAAGACTCTCCACAATGGCGGCCTGCTGACGCTCCACACCGCTTTGCACCTCGGAATTGGCCGATTTGCGGGTGACAATGACATTGTCGTCCGAACCAGTTGCTACCAGGGTTTTTTCCAGACCGGCGGACAACATCAGGGTCGAGGCAAACACAAATACAACCAGCGCCATGCCGGCAGTGGTCAGAAAGGTAGTCAGGCGGCGGGTAAACAGGTTACGCAGACTGTAAGATACTGGTATACGCATTTTTTCAAACCGGGAGTACGATTGAAAAGGTGCAGCCCCCCTGGGGTGGAGATTCAACCCTGATCGAGCCGCCGTGACCTTCGATGATGCGGTAAATAATGGCCAGCCCGAGTCCTGTCCCTTCCCGCTTGGTGGTCCAGAACGGCTCGAACAGATGGGCCATCGCTTCCGCAGGAATGGCGGGTCCATTGTTGCTGACGGCTACAATCGCCACCGGTTTTTTCTGGTAACCATCGTCACCACTCAGCTTGAAATGGCCACCGATCTCCACCCGACCATTCGCGACGATCGCCTCGGCAGCATTATGCAGCAGATTGATCAGTACTTGCCTAAACTGGTGGGGATCAGCATTTATGATCATGTTAACCGGCACCAGATTGGCTAATTCAATGCATTCAAATCGCCGATCCGAGGCGTACAGCAACAGCAGTTCGTCGATCAGTTCACGCAGCTGGATATTTTGTTTGACTGGTGATGGCGGCCGCGCATATTCCAGAAAATCGGTAATCAGCGTATTCAGCCGACCGGCCTCCCGCAGGATGATCGTCAGCAGGCGCTGATCGCTTTCGGTAATTGTACCATGTTCAGCCAGCAATTGTACCGAACCGCTGATAGATGCCAACGGATTGCGAATCTCGTGAGCCATGCGGGCGGAAAGTTCGCCAAGTGTCGCCAGCCGGTCTTTCTGCTTGAGTGCCGCCTCCATCCGCTTAATAGCGGTCAAATCTTTGAAATTGATGATCACACCGGCAGGGTCACCATGCATGTCGGCAAAAGGCACCGCCGTGTAACCGAGTGCAGTGGGTTCCCGACCGTGCCCTTCCCAGACGAACTCACCACTGGTCACGCCATCCAACTCCTCCACAACAGCTGTCAGACCTGGAAAAATCAAATTAAGCGGCTCATTGTACATTTCAGCCTGGGTCGTACCTGTCAGTTCCTCGGCATAACGATTGAACACGCGAATGCTGCCGTTCGGAGTGATGGTCAGCAGTCCGCTGTCAACATTGGATACGATGGATGAACTCAAACGCTCCAGTTCTTCATAATCAACTGATTTCTCCCGAAGGGCCTCTTCGCTTTTCCTGGCTGTTACTGACAGATGGCCGGTAATAAAAGCCGTCAGATAGAACCCGATCAGATTCATGAAGATATTATAGAAAATGTGCATGCCACCCATCTGGCGAGCTGAAACCTGACTCATGCCGATGGGAGACATAAGACCGAAGTACTGAAAATCGACGATCGCACCATAAAGAATGCCGCATAACGACGCTGTGTAGAACGCATCCCTGCGCCCCAGGAGTACACCGGCATTCATGATCGAGAGCAGATACAAAAAGGAGTATGGACTGGAAATACCGTCCGTAACCAGTAGCAACGCGGTAACAAACAGGAGATCCCAGATAGTCTGCAGGTAGGTGATAAATGGATGAAATCGGACGAATCTGAGAAAAAACAGGGAAACCAGCGAGAACAAGAAAGAAAAAGCCATTAAACGGACCACCCCTACATAGGAGTGGTCATCAATGGCTACAGGTTCCTGCAAATTAAGAATGATGGTGGACACCAACAACAGGAACGCTACCAGAATCCTGGCATATATGAATAGGTGGAGCCTCCGCTCAGGGTTCATGTCTATCCGCCAACAGCCCCCGCCAGCTTGAAGATCGGCAGGTACATGGCAACAACCAGACCGCCGACCGTCGTACCGAGGAAGACCATCAGCATCGGTTCCATCATGGCTGTCATGGCTGAAACAGCATCGTCAACCTCGTCATCATAAAAGTCGGCAATCTTGTTCAGCATGGCATCCATGGCGCCGGTGGCCTCGCCAACGGCAATCATCTGCACTACCATGGGGGGAAACACACCGCAGGCGGCCAGCGGCTCCGCCATGGTCTTTCCCTCCGAAATGGCTGTTCGCACACCGTAGATGGCTTCCTCAACGATCTTGTTGCCGGCCGTTTTGGCCACGATCTCAAGACCGTCCATGATCGGAACACCTGAACTGACCATGGTACCCAATGTCCTGGTGAACTTGGCGACCGCCACCTTTCTGATCAGGGGACCGGCAATCGGGGCTTTTAGCGCCATACGGTCGATATTCTTGCGACCGGCCGGAGTCGCGTAATATTTTTTGGTCAGCCAGCTGATGCCATAACATGCGGCAATGATTACAATGATGTATTTTGAAAGAAAGTTGCTGAGTGCGATGACGATTTTAGTCGGAGCAGGCAGTTCTCCGCCGAAATCGGCAAACATTTTGGCAAAGGTCGGGATAACGAAAACCAAAATGACGCCCACAACGATTATGGCAATCGACATGATCGTAATCGGATATACCATGGCGCCCTTGATCTGCTTCTTGAGCTTCATGGATTTTTCAATATAAGCCGCCAGACGTTGCAGGATCGTGTCGAGAATACCGCCGATCTCGCCGGCGGCCACCAGGTTTACAAACAGCTGATCGAATGCCTTGGGGTGTTTGGATAAAGCATCGGCAAAGGTTGAACCGCTCTCAACACTTTCCTTGACCTTGAAAAGGATGTCCCTGAAGGTCTTGTTTTCCTGCTGACTGGAGAGGATCTCGAGACATTGGACCAGAGGCAGACCTGAATCTATCATGGTGGCAAACTGGCGCGTAAAAATGACCAGTTCCTTGGTTTCAACCTTGCCACCGCCGAACGAAGGCAGCTTGAAACTGACCCCCTTGGCCTGTTCTGAGATGGTGATATTTGAAAAACCAAACTTCTTAAGTTGGACTTCAACGTTATTGGCGCTAGCAGCCTCCATGACACCCTTTTGTATGCCGCCTGTCTTGGTGCGAGCTTCCCAGGAATACTTAGGCATTACCAATTCTCCTTGGTCGAAATTCAGCGGACCGGTGGACGCCGTTGCATCATGCCGGCCGCCGGGTTACTGATCATCTGTTTTAACTCTTCCGGATCAGGCGATCTTCCGATGGCGTCATCCAGTGATATCTGCCGCTTCTGGAACAGGTTGAATAACGATTGGTTCATGGTCTGCATGCCGAACTTATCCTGACCAACCTGCATCTGTGAGTAGATCTGATGGATCTTGTCCTCGCGGATCAGGTTGCGGATGGCGGGGTTTGGCACCATTATTTCCAGGGCCAGAGCTCTGCCCTTTGAGTTCATCTTGGGTATCAGCATCTGGGACATGACCCCTTCCAACACAAAGGATAATTGTGCCCTGATCTGGGTCTGTTGATAGGGTGGAAAAACATCCACGACTCGGTTGATGGTCTGAACGCACGAGTTGGTATGCAGCGTTGCCAGACAGAGATGGCCGGTTTCGGACAGGGTCAGGGCCGCCTCGATGGTTTCAAGGTCGCGCAACTCTCCGACCAGGACAACGTCTGGATCCTGACGAAGAACGTATTTAAGCGCGTTTTTAAACCCCTTGGTATCGGCGCCGACTTCTCGCTGATTAACCAGGCACCCTTTGTGGGGATGAAGATACTCGATGGGATCTTCTATGGTAACAATATGCTCGTGGCGATTCAAGTTGATGTAATCGATGATCGAGGCCAGGGTAGTTGATTTACCGCTGCCGGTGGGACCGGTAACCAGAATCAGTCCACGGGCCTTGGCCGCCAGATCAGGTACCACTGGCGGGAGGTTGAGCTCCTCAAAGGTAAGTATCTTGTAGGGAATAACGCGGAAAACTCCGGCCACCGCCCCGCGCTGGATGAAAATGTTACCTCTGAAGCGGGAAAGTCCTTTCACTCCGAAGGAAAGGTCCAGTTCATTCTCTTCCTCGAACTTATGCTTCTGGGCATCAGTCAGAACACTGTAACAGAGCTGTTTTGTCTCCACCTGGTTCATGGGGGGAAAATCAAGCGGCATCAGCTTGCCATCAACACGGATCTGGGGTGGTGAATTAGTGGTTACATGCAGGTCCGAACCATTGGCTTCGACCAGAATTTTTAAAAGCTGATGCAGGTTCAGCATAAGTCAGTACCTTCCTTGTTTCAACAGATTAAGGATCATCAGGCAGCCAGTCTGTTGACTGTTAATCGTCAGCGATAGTTACACGCAGAACTTCTTCCAGGGACGTAACACCCTCTTTCAGTTTGGTGAGGCCGGACTGCCGCATGGTCTTGATGCCCAGACGCATGGTTTCACGTTTGATCTCGGCCGTATTGGCACCGTTCAGGATCAGTTCCTTGATCTCCTCCAGCATGGGCATAACCTGGTAGAAACCTACCCGTCCCTTGTAGCCGGTATTGTTACAGACCGGGCACCCTTTGCCCTTCATGCAGACATATCCATGGGCCTCATCAGCGGGTACGCCTGCGTCGATTAAGGCTTGAACCGGAATTTCCTCGGGTTCCTTGCATTCGGAGCAAACCCGGCGGGCAAGACGCTGGGCAGTGATCAGGTTGACCGCAGACGCAACCAGAAAGGGCTCTATGCCCATGTTCAACAGACGGTTGATAGTGGCGGGGGCATCGTTGGTATGCAGGGTCGAAAGCACCATATGCCCTGTCAAGGCGGCTTTGACGGCAATTTCAGCGGTCTCGAAGTCACGGATCTCACCGATCATGATGATATCAGGGTCCTGACGTAAAAATGAGCGCAATGCTGCAGCAAAGTTGAGGCCGATATCCTCGTGCATCTGCACTTGATTGATCCCGGCAAAATTGAACTCAACCGGATCTTCGGCGGTGGAGATGTTTTCAGATACCTTGTTGAGCTCTGCCAGTGCCGAGTACAATGAAACCGTCTTGCCGCTGCCGGTGGGACCGGTTACTAGCACCATACCGAACGGCTTGTGAATCTCCTGCATAAAGTGTTTGAGAGCCTCGGGCTCATATCCCAGTTTGGTCAGGTCAGTCTGCAGGTTGCTCTTGTCCAGAAGACGAAGACAGATCTTTTCGCCAAACAGCGTCGGCAGGACCGAAACACGGAAGTCCATATCCTTGCCGCCGCCCAGCTTGATTTTGATGCGGCCGTCCTGCGGCAGACGCCGTTCGGCGATGTCAAGTTCGGCCATGATCTTGATACGCGAGGTAATAGCGTTTTTAAGCTTCAAGGGCGGCTTCATCATTTCGTAAAGAATGCCGTCAATGCGGTAACGAACCCTGAACAGCTTTTCATAGGGTTCAATATGGATATCGCTGGCCTTTTTCTTGATGGCGTCCTGCAGAATGGCATTGACCATTTTGACAACCGGAGCGTCTTCGGTGGCACGCTCAAGTGAATTGACATCCACCTGCTCCTCGTCGCCAACCACTTCCATGTCCACCACATCCAGGTCGCTCATGACATCGGCCAGAGAAGCCGACTGGTCGTAATGTTTATCGATGGTGGCCTTGATATCACTTTCAGAAGCAACCACCATCTCGACATTATAGCCGGTCATAAACTTGATGTCTTCGATGGCAAAGAGATTGGAAGGATCGCTGACAGCTACAATCAGTGTTGATCCGGCCCGGTTCACCGGTACAACCTGATATTTTTGGACTACATCGGAATTGATGATCTTGATGACAGCCGGATCTATGTCATAATCGGCAAGATTTACGGTGGGAACACCATACTGTTTTGAGAGGAATGAGGTCAGTTCGTGATTGCTGACGATGTTGTTCTTAACAAGGATGGTGCCGAGACGCAACTGACCACCGGAGAGTTTCTGTTCATCGAGCGCCACTGAAAGTTGTTCTCTGGTAATCAGATTGTTTTTTACCAGTATTTCTCCCAGCCTGCTTGACTGCATATTTACCCCTGAAATTGAGTTGATCTGGATACTATGCGGATTGACAAAGGATGTCAAGATCTGTGGTCACTACGCAAAATGACTGGATACAACACTCCGCATAACTCCCAGCGGTGGCCGCATGCCGGTCCAGATTTTGAAGGCCAACTCCGCCTGCCCCACCAGCATACCCAGGCCGTTGGCCCAAGGCAGGCCCCGGTTGGCGGCATCCCGCAGCAACGGTGTCAGCGGAGGGGAGTAAACCATGTCATAGACCTTTGTCCCACCGGCAACATCTCCCAGATCCACAAAGGGAATCTGCTCCCGTTGCATGCCAAGCGAGGTCGTGTTGAGCAACAAGGCCGCATCACCCAGATATGGCTTCAGTTCCTCTGCTGACGCCACCACAGCTATTTCCGTGCCCGCATATCTGTTGCCCATGAAAGCTGCAAGTTCATGTGCCCGGGCATAGCTGCGGTTAACAATTACGATCCGGGCGGCACCGGCACGGCAAAAAGAAGCCAGAGCTCCCCGGGCCGCCCCGCCCGCGCCGACCATAATGATCGCAGTCCCCTGCGGGGAAAAGCCGAGATCAGCTTCCAGGGACGTGAGCAGACCCTCACCATCCGTGTTATAGCCGATCAGGCGGCCGTCAATATTATGGACGGTATTCACCGCGCCGGCTGCCTGCGCGCTCTCATCGAGGGCATCCAGACAGGGGATGATCATTGATTTGTGGGGGATGGTAACATTGAATCCCCTCACCCCCAGGGCTCGCAATCCGGCCACGGCAGCAGTCAGCCGCTCGGGATGCACATCAAAGGGGACATAGACGTAATCCAGACTGCAGACCTTGAGCGCGGCATTATGCATGGCAGGCGACAGGGAATGCCCCACCGGATGACCGATTATACCAAGGATACCGGTTCTTCCGTTGATACCCGGCACCGGCATCACCTCACCCCGCCGTAACGCATCAGCACTTGCTGCACCGAAGGCTTCATTTCCGGGGCGATCCGCTCAGTCTTGTCCAGCATGGCCAGTCCGTCCCGCATCCGGCCGACACTCATCAAAAACTCGCCAGCCTCCAGATAGCTGTTGGCATAAATCATAATGGCTTTGCCGGTATCCAGATCAAGAAAGGATATTTTTTCAAGGATGCCACGATTGTTATAGTTCTCCCAGACGGAGATATCCGGCAAACCGCCCGGTTCGTTGATACGCCGCATGCGGTAGACGATGCCGTTCTGGACCGGCATATAATCGCTGAAATTGACAGAATAGCGGGTGGAAAAATCGATGTAGGTCGGCCGCTGACCGAAGATTTCCGTTACGGCAATCCGCAGGCTGTCTTCCGGGCCCAATGACTGACTGTCATAGTTGTGGAGATTGCTGTCCCGGAAGAGCCGCGGCATGGAGTTCAGGTACCATTCAAACACGATATGAGGAGTGTGGGGCAGGTCAACATCCTCGCGCATGCGCTCCACCCCCTGCAGGTACCAGAGCGGAAAAGCACCGCTGTCTCCCCAGGTGAACATGACTGCGTTCTGGGGCAGCGACCTCAGGGAATTGGTGGCGTAATCATAGGCAATGTAATTGTTGTGCTGATCGTTTTCATAGTAGTTCGTGGCACACAACGTGACAGGCAGCGAGAAAAACATGATGAAGATCAGTCCGTAGACGGGAGCGCCCAACTTCTCAGGTAGAGTGGCTCTGTTTACCGCAAAAGACAGCAGATGGAACAGGCCGACGCCGATCAGAACGGCACTCAGCAGATACACTGGGGTAAAAAACTCCTCAGTCAGGAAGATCAGGTCCGGCAATGTATTTAAATACCCGACTATCACCAGCAGAAACACTGCCACGGCCGCCAGACAGGCCACAACAACATGACGCTGCCGGCGCCAGAGGCAGACCAAAGCCCAGACAGCCAGCACCACTCCCAGCCAGGTGAATTCATGGGGTACATTAAAAGCCTTGATCTGGGCCCAGAGCAGGGAGGCATCCCGTCCATGGGGCTCGGCCGGATATCCCTTACGCAGGAAATGCCAGAGAAACTGGGTCGCTGATTTGGGGTCACCCCAGTTTAAAAGCGGATTACGGGTAGCCCGCAACGGCAGGTAAAGATGCACCGAGAAGCCAAGCAGGGCAAAGGCAGTTGCCAGTATGAGTTCTTTGATACGGAAAATCATGCGCCAGTCAGCCATGACAATCAGCAGAAACCAGGCCGGCAGCAGCAGCACCACCGTCTGGTGTGCCGCCATGGCCATGCCGGCCAGGAAGGTACAGACATAAACATAGGCGGGGCAAACATCGCCCTGCTTGTAAAGATCGCGCCACTTTAAAAGCAGGTAAAATATGACCGCCGTGATGAAAGCCAGCAAGGGGTAGGGCTTATCGTGATTGGACTGCAGCCAGAGACGGGGCGTGACTGAAAATGCGCAGGCTGCGGCCAGGCCAGCCAGTTTCACGACAAAGGAAGAAAAACGTTCATTGTTCATCAATAGTTCATCCCTGAGCAGATACAGCACCAGAAAGTACACCCCCAGACAGGCCAGTGATGAAGAAAAAGCTGTTGCGACGTTTACCCGAAAAGCCAGGTTCCCCAGCGGCAACCAGGTAAACGGCTTGGCATACATGATGAACAGCGGGTAGCCGGGCGAATGGGCCGAACCGAGCGAAGCGGTGGCTGTCAGAAATTCACCGCTGTCGAAAAACGTAACCGAGGGGGCCAGGGTTGCCATGTAAACCGCGAATGGGATGACCACAGCAAGAATTGCGAACGGGTCCAGACGACTGCTGAACAACAGCGGAGCGAACCTGGGTAAAACCTTCATCATTTAGCACCACCTGCCTTTCTGACGGCACTGAGCGAGATATTGCCTCGCCAGAGATGATAGAACCCGGCCGCAATCACCGGAAAAAACGAGACACCATGCATGACAAGGGCAATGCTGACCGCGGTAGATTCACCGACACCGAAGATGGAAAGCCCCTTGAAGCAGGCATAGTGATAGGTACCGATGAAACCGGGCGAGGCCGGCACCATCACGGCAAACACCAGCAATACCAGAATGAACATTGAAGCGGTAATGGGAAGTCGAACGTCAAACCCTCTCAGCACCAAATCTACTGAAACAACGCAGCAGACCCAGATCATCAGCGATGAAAACAGCAATGCAAAAACATGCACTCCACGGGCAGACAGCCGGATGCCGGCAATAAAGGAACCAAGCAACGGAATCACCTTCCCGGACAGATTTTCAGGAAACGGTTTCAACAACAACCGGACGAACGACAGTGTCTTTACAGTCCGCCTCTTCAAGAGGAACAGAAAAAACATCACAACGCAGTACAGCATAAAGGTAATTATGCCGCCAGCCCTGAGTGCCGTCCCGGCTTCGGCCATTTCGTGCGGCAGTTGCAGGCTAAACAGGGTGGCCAGCAGGATCAGGATAACCGTGAAACCATCAAACAACCGATCGATTACCAGCGAGGCAAAAACCGTCGGCGTTTCCATCCCTTCACGTTGGGCAAGCACATAAGCCCGCACAAACTCCCCCAGACGTGCCGGCAGTACGTTGTTGGCCATGTAACCGATCACGGTAGCCGGATAAAGGGTTGTCAGCGGGATTGGTTTTTCAGGTATCAGCAGATAGTGCCAGCGAACCGCGCGCAGGAAATAACTGCTGAAGGTTACGCCCACCGCTGCAATTATAAAGCGGAAATCCACCATACGGAGTGCCGACGCCAGCTGCTGGAAATCGATCTTCCTGAAGAGCAGGAACATAAATAATGCACTGACACCGATCCCCAGCCAGAATTTGATGTCGGGGCCATTCTTCAAGCTGCATCTCTGCTGTTCGGATCCCGTAAAAGAGGCTTAACCAGCTTGCGGCTGGCGGCATTCAGAATTGTCCTGGAAGCGGCTACATCCAGGTTGATGGCCTCGATCAGGGCGCCGATATCGGAGAATTTTTTCACGTCACGCAGGCGCTGCACAAAACAGAGTGAAAGTTCGCGATCATAAAGGCTGCCGGAAAAATCAAGTAGAAACACCTCGATTGTGCGCTCCTTGCCGTCAAAAGTCGGATTTGTGCCGATGTTGCAGGCACCCTGATACTGTCCACCATCCATGGCCACCACCACGGCATAAACCCCATCCGGCGGCACCAGTTCGTTGCGGGGAACGATGTTGGCGGTGGGAAAACCCAGTTTTTGTCCAATCTCGCGGCCATGCACAACCTGACCGGAAACCACATGCCAGCGCCCTAGCACCTGGCAGGCGCCGGACATATCTCCGGCAGCGATCAGGCGACGGGCCAGGCTGCTGCTGAAAATGTCGGCACCCTCTCCCACCGGCTGCAGATCTTCCAGGGTAAAACCGCACTCGGCTCCCAGGCGGGACAGGGTGGCATAATTGCCTTCCCGGTTCCGGCCGAAAGCGTAGTCATGCCCGATAATGATATGGTGCATGCCTAGCGAATGACAGAGTATCTCGTGGACGAAATCGACAGCGGAAAGCTGTGCAAACTGTCGGGTAAACTCGATTACCGCCAGATTATCGACACCAGCCGCGGCAATCAGGGAAACCTTCTGGTCGAAGGTGGTTATCCTGGGAGGTGCCAGTTCCGGGGCCAACACCGCCAGGGGGTGTGGCTCGAACGTCACTACCACCGAAGGGAGGCCGAGCCGCTTGGCAGTCAGGGTAAGATGACGGAATATTTCGGCGTGACCGCGATGGACACCATCGAAGTTTCCGATAGTTACAACCGATCCCTCAAAGTTTTTCTTGAATATTTCCGAACCTGTCAGTATGCGCATAAGCCGATCGTAGTCAATTTAATGTAATAACAATAAAATCAGGCAACCTATCCGATTGCCGCCAGTTCCAGGCGCTGTCCCCAGCGACGCAGCAGTTCTTCCCGCAAAGGAATATGGTGCTGGGCCGACAATTCCGGGTCAGATTCCAACAATCCGAAGGCAGTTTGACGGGCCTGCTCCAGAATACGGCCGTCACGAAGGATATTGGCAACCCTGAAATCCGGCATGCCGGACTGGCGCGTGCCGAGAAAATCACCGGGTCCTCGAATTTCCAGATCCGCCTCGGCAATACGGAAGCCGTCACTGGTGGACTCCATCACCCGCAGTCGTTTTTCGCCATCCTCACTGAGCCTGCCCGGCGTCAACAGGATGCAGCGTGACCTGGCCTCGCCCCGCCCTACCCTCCCCCGCAGCTGATGCAGCTGGGAGAGCCCGAATCGTTCGGCATGTTCGATGACCATGACCGTGGCATTGGGCACATCTATGCCGACCTCAATCACCGTGGTGGCCACCAGGATATCGATTTCCCGCGCCTTGAAGGATGCCATGACTAACTCCTTCTCCTGCGGATTCATCCTGCCATGCAGGAGTCCCAGGCGCAGGTTCGGGAAAATATCACTTTCCAGATGAGCGGCCATCTGGGTGGCGGCCTTAAGATCCAACTTTTCCGTTTCCTCAACCAAGGGATAGATGACATAGACTTGACGTCCCTTGGCCACCTCTTCGCGGATTATTTCGTAGACCTGCGACCGGCGGGACTCGTAATAAATCCTGGTTTCAACCGGAGTACGTCCGGGCGGCAGTTCATCGATCACCGACAGAGACAGGTCGCCGAACAGAGTCATGGCCAGTGTACGCGGAATCGGGGTGGCGGTCATGACCAGGATATCCGGGCTGATCCCTTTTTTCTTGAGGATGCCGCGCTGCAGGACACCGAAACGATGCTGTTCATCGATAATACCCAGACCCAACCGCGAAAACTCGACCTTATCCTGAATGACAGCGTGAGTGCCGATCACGATCCGGGCGCTGCCGTCGGCAATCTTCGCCAGTGTCAGGGTTTTATCCTTGCCCTTCAGGCCGGCATTAACCAGGACCGTCTCAATGCCCAACTGAGAACACCAGCCGTGCATAGTGTGCCAGTGCTGTTCCGCCAGAATCTCGGTTGGCGCCATGATGGCCACCTGATAGTCGTTTTCCACGGCCACCAGAGCTGCCATCAGCGCTACCAGCGTCTTGCCGCTGCCCACGTCTCCCTGCACCAGACGGTGCATAGGATGAGGAGCCATCATATCGTTCTTGATTTCCGACAACACCCGACGCTGGGCAGCGGTCAACTCGAATGGGAGCATTCGGGCAAGCTGTTTAGTGTAGCGGTGGGTAACCTGAAAGGCAATACCTTGTTCGAGGGCCACGCCGTTTTTCTTGAGGCCCAGTCCCAGTTCCCAGAAGAAGAATTCATCGAATGCCAGGGAGCGATGTGCCGGGGTGCGTCCTTCGTTGAGCTCATCCAGATGGGCTTCAGCAGGCGGCATGTGCACCAGTCCCAAGGCTGCTGGCAGTGGAATGAAACCGTGGGGTTTCAAAAACTCGGACGGCAGGATGCTCTCGACATTGTCGACAAAACGCTCCAGCACCTCGCGCATGACCTTTCGCATTTGCTTCTGCTGCAGGCCTTCGGTCAGGGGGTAGATCGGCACGATACATCCGAAATTAGCCGGGTCAGACGCCATGACCGCCCTCACGTCAGACCCTTCGATCAGCCATGCAACGTCCGGATGGTGAACTTCGCGCTGATGACCGAAGATACTCACCTCGCCGGTGAAAATCCCCTGGCGCCCAACCTTCCAGGTGCGCTTCATCCAAACCGCATTGAAGTGGAACCACTTCAGGACAACTTGGCCGCTGTCATCCCCCACCAGCACCTCGAACACCCTCCGTCCCCCCTTGGTGGTGGCACTGTCAGCCGACAGCACCCGCCCAGTGAACACCTGGGTGGAACCGGGGCGTAGCCGCCCGACAGGCACCAGCTCGCGACGATCTTCATAGCGCAGGGGCAGCACATAAAGGGCATCCTCGACCGTTCGCACACCGCGCTTTTCGAGAAGCTCGGCCATTTTCGGACCGACTCCTTTGACAACCTGCACCTGTGTCTGCAGGTTTTTACGTTTGATGGCATTAACGACTGAAACGGCCTCGCATTTTTCAGTGGTTATCATGGATATAGGCGCAGATAGTTCCGGCGTTCTGACGGCCCTCATCACCAGAGCGTCTTCCTGCAGCACAAGCGACACCGGATCGCCGGGCTTTAAGCCCAGCTTTTCAAGCAGTTCAGCCGGGATGGCGAGGCAACGGGAGTTGTCGAGGGTGATGGTGGTCATTGGGAATGGTTATACCCTGTCCAGCGGGATGACTCCCAGGATGTTTTTCTTGTCTACAGGGATTATATAACATGGTTGACTGCAGAATGGTATATCCGAGTAATTCCTGGATCGTGCGGATATCGGAGCTCCGCTCCAGCAGATGGTTTGGCCGATGAGGCTACCCATTTCAAGAGTTGCGGACGAATTGATACGCCTGGGTGATACAAGGCGAAATGGGTCGATTTACACAATTAAAAACAAAGCTCCCAGGGATTATTCCACTGGGAGCCGTCAGATCAAATCTGCATGACAGTCGTTCAGGCTACGGCAGCGTTCAGATCCTTAACCAGAGCTTCAGCATCGATGCCATGGGCATTGGCGCCCTGCTCCAGGCTTTCATTCTGTGCTCCCATGCAGCCAATGCAGCCCAGGTTATACTTCTGCAGCACCTTGACTGATTCTGGATAGGTACGCATCACTTCGAAAAAAGTCATGTCTTTGGTAATCTTGTCGGCCATTGTCGTCTCCTTTGCGGCGAGATGTTATTCGTACGCCACTACTCGTATTTTATGTCGATGATTTCGTATTCCTTGGTGCCGGATGGTACCGTTACCTTGACCGAATCATCCAGTTTGTGTCCGATCAGGGCCTTACCCACCGGTGAGGTGCAGGATATCTTGGCGAATTTGATGTCAGCCTCATCCTCGCCGACGATCTTGTAGGTGACCTCTTCCTCGCTGGCCGTATCATAGAGTGTCACGGTTGCGCCGAAAACGACCTTATCGGGAGTCATACCGGTCAGATCGACCACATGGGCACGGGCCAGTTTACCGTTGATCTCCTGGATACGCCCCTCGATGAAACCCTGGCGGTTCTTGGCGGCATCATATTCGGCGTTTTCAGATAGATCGCCATGGGCACGCGCCTCGGCGATATCCTGGATAACCTTGGGACGTTCTTCACGAATGAGTCGTTTCAGTTCTTCCTGCAACGCTTCAAAACTTTCTTTTGTCAATGGAATGTTATGGGACATCTAACTGCTGCTCCTTGATAATGATGTGTTGAAAATATTACAGATTTCTTTTTATTATTTCAAGTCCAGGTAATCCTGAAGCGGCTTGACTCTCAGGTCCTGTTCCTTTAGGGCAATAATGCTGTCTACAACGGCCTTGGCACCTGCCACAGTGGTAAAATAGGCGATATTGTGCATCAGCGCTTCACGACGGATCGAAAAGGAATCGGCTACGGCCTGGGCACCGTGGGTGGTGTTGAATACCAGAGTGACCTCTCCGTTCTTGATGGAATCCACAATATGGGGGCGACCTTCAAGCACCTTGTTGACCCGTTTGACCGGAATTCCCTTTTCAGCAAGAAAGGTAGCGGTTCCTCCGGTTGCCAGGATACCGAATCCGGATTTATACAACTTTTCCGCCACAGAGACAACATGTTTCTTGTCCGCATCCCGCACGCTGATGAAGGCATTGCCTGACAGGGGCAGTTTGACATTGGCTCCCAGTTGCGCCTTGGCAAATGCCTCGGCAAAGGTGTCACCAATACCCATCACTTCCCCGGTGGACTTCATCTCCGGTCCCAGAATGGTATCCACTCCCGGAAATTTGACAAAAGGAAAAACCGACTCCTTGACCGAGATGTGCCGTGGTACGATATCACCAGAGACGCCAAGTTCCTTGAGGGACTTGCCGGCCATGATGCGGGCTGCAATCTTGGCTAGCGGCCGTCCGGTGGCCTTGGAGACGAAGGGTGACGTACGCGAAGCCCGGGGATTGACCTCCAGGATATAGATATCGTCGTCCTTGACGGCAAACTGCACATTCATCAGCCCCTTGACATTCAGTTCCAGGGCCATCAGAACGGTCTGGCGGCGGATTTCAGCCACGACTTCAGCGGAAACCGAATAGGGTGGCAAAGAGCAGGCCGAATCACCGGAATGGATGCCGGCCTCCTCGATGTGTTCCATGATTCCGCCAATGACCACTTCATTGCCATCGCACAAAGCGTCCACATCGATCTCGATGGCCTGGTCCAGAAACTTGTCGATCAGGATCGGATGTTCTGGCGAGGCCTGTACGGCCGTCGTCATGTAGCGCCGCAGGTTGTCCTCATCATAGACAATCTCCATGGCCCGGCCACCCAGCACGTAGGATGGTCGCACCACCACCGGATAGCCTATGCGGTCGGCCACCTTCTCGGCCTCTTCGAAAGAGCGGGCGGTACCATTTTCCGGTTGGAGCAGACCCAGTTTGTGCAGCATCTCTTGGAATCGCTCGCGGTCCTCGGCCCGGTCAATGGCATCGGGCGAAGTGCCGATGATCGGCACGCCAGCTTTTTCAAGGGCCACTGCCAGCTTGAGCGGCGTTTGACCGCCAAACTGCACAATCACGCCCACCGGCTTTTCCACTGCCACAATTGCCAGCACATCCTCCATGGTCAGAGGTTCGAAGTAGAGACGATCGGATGAGTCGTAATCAGTAGAAACGGTCTCCGGATTGCAGTTAACCATGATGGTTTCATAGCCGTCTTCAGCCAGGGCAAATAAGCCATGCACGCAGCAATAATCGAATTCGATACCCTGACCGATACGATTAGGACCGCCGCCCAGAATCATGATCTTCTTGCGGTCGGTCGGTTCGGCTTCGCACTCGTCTTCATAGGTCGAATAAAGATAGGGGGTATAAGCCACAAACTCGGCAGCACAGGTATCAACCCGCTTGTAGACAGGCTTTATACCGAGGGACAGACGCAGGTCGCGCACGTATTCCTCGTTTTTTGACCAGAGTACCGCCAGCGTTTTGTCGGAGAAACCATACTGTTTGGCCTCTCGCAGCATTTCCCGTGAAATTGTAGTCGGATCGATCCGTTTCAGCTGCTCCTCTTTCTCGATGATCTGGCGGATATTGTGCAGAAACCAGGGATCGATGGCGGTGTGTTTATGGATCTCGTCCACGGTCATGCCGCTTCGCAGGGCGTCGCCCAGATACCAGAGCCGTTCGCAGTTAGGTGTGCGCAGTTTTTCCAGCAGCAGTTGCTGTTCCTTGCCGGTCAGGGCCCGCCGGGTCTCACAGGCCAGGTCAAACAGTTTGGAATCGAAGCCGGAAACGCCGATCTCAAGCGACCGCATCGCTTTCTGGAAGGACTCCTTGAAGGTGCGGCCGATGGCCATCACCTCACCGACCGACTTCATCTGGGTTGTCAGAGTGGCATCGGCGGCCGGGAATTTTTCAAACGTGAAGCGCGGAATCTTGGTGACCACGTAATCGATGGATGGCTCAAAACAGGCCGGGGTTTCGCGGGTAATATCGTTGGTGACCTCATCCAGCGTGTAGCCCACAGCCAGCTTGGCCGCGATCTTGGCAATGGGGAAACCGGTAGCCTTGGAAGCCAGGGCGGATGAACGGGAGACGCGGGGATTCATCTCGATCACCACCAACCGGCCGTTGAGCGGATTGATTCCGAACTGGATATTGGAACCGCCGGTGTCTACGCCGATCTCGCGGATAATCTTCAAGGACGCATCCCGCAGAATTTGGTACTCCTTGTCGGTCAGGGTCTGGGCCGGTGCCACGGTGATGGAATCGCCGGTATGAACCCCCATCGGGTCGAAGTTTTCGATGGAGCAGATGATGACAACGTTGTCAGCAGTATCGCGCATCACCTCCAGCTCATACTCCTTCCAGCCGATGACCGACTCCTCCACCAGAATCTCATCGGTGGGCGATGCATCGATGCCGGCAATGGCCATCTTTTCATACTCTTCCAGGTTATAGGCAATGCCGCCGCCGGTGCCGCCCAAAGTGAAAGAGGGACGGATGATAGCTGGAAACCCGATATCCTTGATGACCTGCATGGCCTCGGTATAGTTATGGGCCAAACCGGAACGGGGCACGGCCAGGCCGATCTTTTCCATGGCCGCCTTGAACAGCGTACGATCTTCTGCCTTTTTGATGGCCGGCAGCTTGGCACCAATCAATTCCACGCCGAATTTTTCCAAGATTCCCATCTCGGCCACGTCCACGGCGGTATTGAGGGCTGTCTGTCCACCCAGGGTCGGCAAAACCGCATCGGGACGCTCCTTCTCAATGATCTTGGCCAGAATTTCGGGAGTAACCGGTTCGATATAGGTACGATCGGCAAAATCAGGGTCAGTCATGATGGTGGCCGGATTGCTGTTCAGCAGCACCACCTCGTAACCTTCTTCCTTGAGGGCCTTGCAGGCCTGGGTTCCGGAATAGTCAAATTCACAGGCCTGGCCAATTACGATCGGGCCGGCGCCAATAATAAGAATTTTTTTAAGGTCTGTTCTTTTAGGCATGTAATACAACTCCTTGGGTTGATTATCTAAAAATGAAAAAAACCGCTCCGGCCAGGCAGCAGCCGGCCCAGAGATAATTCCAGTTGAGGCTGGTGCCCATATACAGCACGGCAAACGGAACAAACACTGCCAACGTAATGATTTCCTGCATGATCTTCAACTGGGCCAGGCTGAATTTTTCATAACCGATTCGATTGGCCGGCACCTGGATTAAATACTCGAAAAAAGCGATGCCCCAGGAAACTGTCACGGCAATCAGCCAGTGCCGGGTGCGCAGGTTCTTCAAATGGGCGTACCAGGCAAACGTCATGAAAACATTGGAAATTACCAGTAATACTACTGTCCGCATCTATTCCTGCACCCAGCCGTTTTCAAGATCAAACTCATCCAGCCATTCCACGGCCAGTCCATATTCATCGTCGGTGATTTTGCGGTCAATACCGGGAGTTTCAGGGGCCTGATGGGCTGGAAAGAACTGCTTCATCAGCGAGATATGCGTCTGGTGTCCAAGCTGTTCCGCAATCCAGCGCAAAATTTCCCGGGTTCCAGACAGTCCATTCGGCAGCACCAGATGGCGGATAACCAGACCGCTGACCGCCAGGCCATCATCATTGAACTGGAGATGTCCCACCTGGCGCAGCATCTCGGTGACCGCCAGACGGTTGATGTCCCGATAGGCGGGAGCCAACGAGAGACGAAGGGCAACATCCTCATCTTCATACTTCATGTCAGGAAGGTAGATTGACACCACACCCTCTAGCAGCCGCAGGTAATCAACTTTTTCGTAGCCACTGGAGTTCCAGACGATCGGCAGACAAAATCCCCTGGGGATGGCCAACCAAAGTGCGGCCAGGATCTGAGGCAGGTAGTGAGTCGGTGTGACGAAGTTGATATTATGAACGCCCCGACGTTGCAGCTTCAGCATCCGTTCTGCCAGGGCAGACGTTATCATCTCCTCGCCGTTGCCAAGCTGACTGATGGGGAAGTTCTGACAGAAACGGCATTTCAGGGAGCAGCCTGACAGAAAGACAGTGCCGGAACCTTTCGTGCCGGAAATAGGCGGTTCCTCTCCGCGATGAACATTGGCCGAAGCGATCTTCGGCTTGACTCCAGCCCCGCAAACACCCCGTTCTCCCTTGATGCGGTTGACGCCGCAGTCATGGGGGCAAAGATCACACGACGCCAGACGCCGGTAGGCTTCGCGGGTTCGTTGCTGTAACTCACCGGATTGATAAAGAGCGAGATAGTTCATAGTGACTGGGAACGTGGGACCAGGAAAACCTTATCAACTGGCTGTTACCAGTCTTTAGTCCCTGGCCCCCGATTACCTGTTCTTCTCCATCATTTCAACAAAACGACTGAATAGATATTGGGAGTCATGGGGCCCCGGAGATGCCTCAGGGTGATGCTGAACCGAGAAGATCGGCAGATCACAGTGCCTGATGCCCTCCACCGTCTGATCGTTCAGATTTTCATGCCCCAGACAGGCCGCATCCCCCAGGGAATCCAGATCAACAGCAAAACCGTGGTTCTGGGCGGTGATCTCCACCTTGCGGGTGGACATGTCCATCACCGGCAGGTTGGAGCCATGATTACCGAAAGGGAGCTTGACTGTCTTGCCCCCCAGAGCCAGCCCCAGCAACTGGTGGCCCAGGCAGATGCCGAAAATCGGCTTTTTGCCGACAAATTTCCTGATCTCCTGCTGCACGGATACGAGCGGCTCCGGGTCTCCGGGACCGTTGCTGAGGAAGATCCCGTCCGGATTCATGGCCAGGGCTTCTTCAGCAGGGAAAGTGGCCGGAACCACCGTCACATCGCAACCTGCATCCACCAGGCAGCGCAGAATGTTGTACTTGATACCGAAATCGTAGGCCACAACCTTGTACTTGAGCGCTGCAGGGTCGACTTGGGGATAGCCCCCCTCCAGATCCCAAAGTCCTTCGGTCCAATGGTAGGGTTTCTCGCAGGAAACTCCGCTGGCAAGATCAAGACCAGCCATGCTGGGCACGGCCTTGGCCTTGGCGACGAGACTGGCATGATCAAGGTCAACTGTCGAGATGATGCCGTTCTGGGCACCCTTATCCCGCAGATGGCGGGTCAAGGAACGCGTATCGATTCCCTGGATTCCGACTACCCCATTTTCCTTGAGATAGGCATCCAAGCTCATGGTGGCACGCCAGTTGGAATAGCAATCCAGGTATTCCTTGACAATAAATCCTGACAAGAACAGCCCGCGGCTTTCGATATCCTCGGGATTGATGCCGGTATTGCCGATCTGGGTGTAGGTCATGGTGACCATCTGACCCTTGTAAGACGGGTCGGTCAGGACCTCCTGATAACCGGACATGGCGGTGTTGAAGACCACCTCACCGGTCGATTCTCCGCTGGCGCCGAATGACTTTCCTTCAAAGACGCGCCCGTCTGCGAGCGCCAAAACTGCTTTCATAATTTCAACTCCCTGAAAAATTCAACTCAACTATCGTAATAACAACGTAATAACAACGAAATTGGTTATTTGCACTACCGCTGGTGAACCACATTGCCGGCAAGAATAGTACTGGTAGCTGCACCAGTGACGCTCCATCCCAGAAAAGGTGAGTTCTTGGATTTGCTGGCCAGTTTATCCGCCGCCACTGTCCACTCGAGATTCGGATCAATCACGGTTATGTCAGCCACACTTCCGGCCCTAAGGTTACCGCGATTTAACCCCAAAATATTCGAAGGGTTAACAGACATTTTTTCAACCAGTTGATTAACAGTAAGCACCCCATCTGACACCAGTTTCAGCGAAAGCGGCAAAGATGTCTCCAGGCCGATAATGCCATTCATGGCCACATTGAACTCCACGTCCTTCTCGTCCAGATGATGAGGGGCATGGTCGGTGGCAATACAATCGATGGTGCCGTCCTTGAGCCCCTCCTTGATGGCGGCCACGTCATCTGACTCCCTGAGGGGCGGGTTCATCTTGGCGTTGGTATTGTAGCCCCGCACGGCATCATCGGTCAGAGTAAAGTAATGCGGTGCGGTCTCGCAGGTTACCTGAACTCCGCGGGCCTTGGCTTCGCGGATGATGCGTACCGACCCTCTCGTAGAAACATGGGCAATGTGAATCGGCGAATTGGTGTATTCGGCCAGCATCACATCACGGGCCGTAGCGATATCCTCAGCGAGCCGTGGAATGCCCTTCAGGCCGATCTCGGTGGAAGTAAAACCCTCGTTCATGACCCCCTCGCCCACCAGCGGCAGTTCTTCGGCGTGAGATATCACAAGGATGCCCATGCCGCGGGCATACTCCAGGGCGCGGCGCATCAGTTCGGTATTTTCAACCGGCCTGCCGTCGTCCGATACCGCCACGCAGCCGGACTCTTTCAACTCGCCCATTTCAGACAGGCTGTCACCGGCCATGCCGTAGGTAATAGAACCAACCGGAAAAACATTGCAGAATCCTTCCGCTTTGGCCTTATTTATGATGTAGCTGGCAACGGTCTTGTTATCAATGACCGGCTTGGTATTGGGCATACAGACGATGGAAGTGAAACCACCAGCCGCCGCAGCATGACTGCCGCTGACAATATCCTCTTTGTACTCCAGGCCAGGGTCACGCAGATGAACATGCATGTCAATCAGGCCAGGAACCACATATTTACCGGCGACATCAATGATTTTGACGTCGGCCGGGGCAGAAAGCCCCTTGCCGGTCTGCTTGATCATACCATTTTCTACCAGCACATCCATGACCGCATCAATGTTCTGGGAAGGGTCAACCACCCTGCCCCCTTTGATCAAAAGATTCATATATTCACCTCGCGAAGTCAGTTCTATGTTCTGAGTTCCATATTCTACGTTTAAGGCTTGCAACTTAGAACCTCGAACGTAGAACGACTTTAATCCAGTTCCCCGCCGCAAACATGGTAGAGCATCGCCATGCGCACCGCCACCCCGTTCTCCACCTGCTTGAGGATATGGGACTGGTTTCCATCCACCACATAGGATGACATCTCCACCCCGCGGTTAATCGGGCCGGGGTGCATAACCATGGCGTTCGGCTTGGCCAGCTTGAGGTTTTCCGGGTTGAGACCGAAATAACGAGAATATTCGCGGGCATTGGGCATGAGGGTCTTGCCCTGGCGCTCCTGCTGGATGCGCAGCATTATGACAACGTCGGCATCCTGAATAGCCTCCTTCATGGTGCCGCAGACCGTTACATTGCCCAACCGTTCAGCGCCGGGTGGCATCATGGTGGGGGGGCCGGCCAGAAACACCTGGGAGCCCATCTTGGTCAGCCCCTGAATGTCGGAGCGGGCCACGCGACTATGGGTGATATCGCCCACAATGGCAACTTTGAGGCCATCCAGACGCCCATAGCGGTCCTTGATGGTCAGCATGTCCAGCAGTCCCTGCGAAGGATGCTCGTGGGTGCCGTCGCCGGCATTGACGATTGAGCAGTTGGGCAGTTTGCCGGACAAGAAATAATGGGAGCCGGAAACAGCATGACGCATTACGATGATGTCCGGCTTCATGGCCAAAAGATTGAGTGCCGTATCCGCCAGGGTCTCGCCCTTGGTGGCTGAACTGGATGAAGGAGTGATATTGACGGTATCTGCGGAAAGACGCTTGCCGGCAATCTCGAAGGATGTTCGTGTGCGCGTCGAAGCCTCATAAAACAGGTTGATGATGGTCTTGCCGCGCAGCGTGGGAACCTTCTTGATGTCGCGGCTGTTGATTTCGCGCATGCTCTCTGCCGTGGACAGAAGCAGTTCAATCTCCTGCTTGTTGAGATCACGCAGTGCAATGATGTCCTTGTGCTTGAACTCTGCCATGCCTCCTCCTTGGCGGAAACGGTGCTGGTCCGTCCCGGCTGAATTATTTTTCCAGTATTACTTCCACTGGTTGATTCTTTCCGTCAAAAACCACCGCCACATTTTCTTTGAGACTAGTCGGCACGTTGCGCCCCACAAAATCGGCCCGAATGGGCAATTCACGGTGCCCGCGATCGATCAGCACTGCCAGCTGGATGCACTGGGGTCGGCCATGATCCATCAGGGCATCCATGGCGGCTCGGATTGTGCGACCGGTATAGAGCACATCATCCACCAGCACCACCCTTTTACCTTCCAGAGAAAAAGGTATATCGGTCTTGCCGACAGGCAGATGGGGTAGATGTCCGCTGATGTCGTCCCGGTAGAGGGTGATATCGACAGCTCCGATCGAGGCCTTGACACCTTCGATGACCTCCAGAACAGCGCCGATCTCAGTCGCCAGAAATGCCCCTCCGGAACGGATGCCGATCAGGACCACATCGGACAGTCCCTTGTTGCGCTCCAGAATCTCATGGGAGATGCGGGTCAATGCCCGCTTGATTCCGGCTCCATCCAGAATTACCGTTCTTTCATCAGCCATATTGTCACCCCTTGTCAGCACAAAAAAAAGAGCCTCACCGCTCCAGGCGGCAAGACTCCTCAGATATATTTCCTGTGTTAATCATCTGCGTGACCTTTGCTAGCCTCTCGGGCTAAATTAAAAGGCAGAATATGAAACTTTGGGAACTTAACACTATAGGTATTACTGGTCAAGTAAGAATTCTATCATTGATACAAGTTTGTACATTTAATATACGGTCTTTGGCTCATGATCTGAATGAATATTATATAAACATCAGTATAGGGCAAACGAAACAGATAGCATGGCTTCAATATAACAAATCAATGATTGGCGAACATAATTAACTAATATTGGAAATCCAACCGTAATAATTAGCCGTATTAAACAAAAAAAGTGGGGCCGAATAACTCGGCCCCACTTTTTTCAATGCTTGGTATCAGCAGGGATGAACGTCAGCTGACCCAACGATTCTTGGTTTGACATATGTCTGTTTTTTCATGTGGCCACCCCCTTTCGGTAGTATTTAGTAACATCAATCTACTGCACAGTCAATTAGTTCAGTACAAAAGAATCCACTATTGACCAGGTTGACACCCTTGTAGTGACAGATGCGTCCCTTGCCTGGACACGCCAGTACCAGGTTCCCTTACCCAGTGTCGTTGACCAGCTTGTGCCAGCCTGCCAGCTGGACTGGGCTTTAATGCTCGAGAAAGAAGAACTGCTGCTTACCTGCACCATGTACTGGACCGATCCGCCACTCGGATTGATGGATGCATTCCACTGCAAACCTATTGAACATCCCGAATAAGAAGAGCATCTGGCGTCCGACTCAGCAATCAGCACGGGAACGGTGGGTGGATTCGTGCTGGTTGTTGCGCTTGACAAGGTAAAGCTTCCAACTGAAGACCATGCTGAAACCTTACTAGTCGTTACGGAATCACGGGCCTGTACACGCCAGTACCAGGTGCCATTTGCCATTGTTGGCGTATAGCTTGTGCCGGAAATCCAGCCAGACGAGTAGTTTACCGTTGTAAAGACAGAGCTGGAGCTAACCTGTATCTGGTATTGCACTGCTGCACCACCGCTGTTGGTTGATGCATTCCACTGAAGGGTAGTAGCGCAGGACCCGGTGCAGGTAGCGTTCGGTTCAGTTATCAGAACCGGGACTGTAGGTCCGGTGGTGGTAGCGGCCCCCCACTGGGTTACGTTATTCCACTTCTGGGTGGCATCATTGTTATCATGGCAGACAGTTGCACTGGTGCTGCCGCTGCTCCAGCCACTGCCGGAGGAACTGCCCCAGCCTCCCCAGCCGCCACGACCGCCTTCACCGCCGTCAAAAATACCAGGCATGTGACCACTTCCATTGCCCCTGTCCTGACTACCATTACCAGATGTTACAGGTTTGCTGTTATAGGCAACACGTCCTCTGTGCTCAGCATCCAGGCAGTTGGTGACCATCAGCCTGGGCAAGTCGGCGTTGTGGGCTGTATGGCACTTGGAGCAGGTATAATTATGCTGAATTGTCTTGTTAGCAGTCTTCCATCCCTTGACCGCTTCATGAATGCGGTTCTTATCTTTCCAGGTGTGCGTACTGCCGTTGGTCAGGTTGGTTTTGGCATGGCAGTTAAGGCAGAGACCGGCGAACTGGACGTCTGTCTCAGTGATATTTGTACCAGACGGCAAGGAGTTCTGGTCGATATGGTACGAATCATTGGTGGCAGCCTTGTAGGCAGCTTTTTCTGATGAGCTGGCAGACGGACCTCTTCTGCCACCGCTTCCGCCCATACCATCGTAGGACTGGTTATCGGCAGTGGCAACGTCTTCCTTGTAGATAGAAGTCATCCAGGTGCCCTTGAGAAGCGGTACGCCGTATTTCATGTTAGTGCCCATGGTCGGGCTGACGCCATGGGGATCGTGACAGGGAGTACAGAGACCGCCGATCTGGTGAGCAGCAGATGCGTTCAAGGACTTGGAGGCACCTAAGTGGCCACCCATGTTCCCTGGTACACCTTTGTAGGGATAACGCAGCTGATTGCCGAAGACATTGTTGCCGAAGTAGGCCGAATCCCAGTACCCCATAATCTGTTGGGTTGCGCCGTAGGTGGCATTGTAGCCCCAGGGTGTATCGGTGGCGCCGCTCTTCATGTGGCAGTCGAAGCAGAGGCCGGCACCAGGGTTGTAGGCATTGTGCTCAGCAGCGGAACCGCCTGCTGTCGGCTTGTAGGTGACGGCATAACCGCCGGTATTGGCAACCGTATCCTTGAAGATACCGCCGTTGGTCGTGGAGCTGGTGTAACTGGTGGTAACACCTTCAACTGTGGATCCATGTGAATTATGGCAGTCGAAACAGAGCACGTTGGCGTTTGCGCCACGGTCTTTCCAAGTTTCGGTTGTATCCCAGCCACCTTTGTTGTTGACGGCATTGCCGTGGGCCGAGAAGGCTTTGGTAACAGTGCTCTTGGGTGTCAGGTTTCCGCCGCTGTATTTACCCCACGGGGTGGTGCTTGTGTCGCTGTACTTGTTGCCGATACTGGTACCATCCCAGGCGTAGACAGCAGGTGTCTTGCCGTCGCCAAACGGTTGGATGGCCTTGTTCTGATCGCTGTGGCAGCCGATGCAGACAGCGTTGATCTTGGTCATTTCCGTGCGAGTGCCGTTGGCTGTGTACTGGACAGCCGTGGTTCCTACTATGTAAGTTGTCGGCCGTGCACCGGCACCATAAATAACCAGTTCGACCGGCGAGCCGGAAACGCTTGAATGGTGATAGCTGTGGTTGATGCTGCCGTCACTGTTTGCTTCCCAGTGGCACTGGAAGCAGTGTTCACCAGAAACCGACACGCCCTGTACGTGGTGCGAGTTGCCATTGAACTGGGTGGTGATGGCAGCGCGCTTGCCGATAGAGAGCGAGTGGCAGGTAAGACAGCCGGCCTTGCTGCCCCACTGGGCAGAGCCGTTGCCATGGCAGGCGATATTGCTGCATGTTCCGGTGGCAGGATCAAAGGAAGCGTTGACACCTGCCACAGCCGGGTTGAAGGCGACATTAACAACGTTGTTGAGGTGGGCGGAGTTGTCCTTGAGTTTGCCGCCGGTGGTGCTGGCGGTCACGAAGTGACAATTGGAGCAGACAGCCGTGTCACTGTAACCGGCTGTGTGGGCATTATGGCTATTGGCAGTTGCAGTTCCTGCACCGCCATTGGCGTAGTCTGGGGCACCGATCGGGCTGCTGGTGCCATGGCAGCCGTTGCAGCCGTAGGTTGTGGCTGAATTCCAGGCGGCTGGGTTGTTGAAGACCAATGCTCCCTTGTTACCATTAGAGTGACAGTAGACGTTGCTGCACTGCTTGACTGCAAGATTGTAACTGCCGGCACGGCTGCCGGAGTAATCCTTCATACCATTGACATGGTTGCCGTTGGTAATGAGTGTGGTGTTGGCGCTCAGGGTCTTGGCGTGGCACTCGGTACATGCCAGCTCATTACCGATGCCGAGAGAAATATTGATATTCGGATTGGTATGGGCACTATGCTTGCCGCTGGCAATCGGATTGCTGCTGGTGTAGACATTGCCGTGGCAACCGGTGCAGCCCAGAGTCCCGGCCGGTGAAGACCAGGTGAATGTCGTATTGTTGGGCGCACCGCCGTCACCATTGCTGTGGCAGTAAACATTGCTACAGGTTCCGGTGGACTGGGCACCAGTACCGGTTCCGTTAAGTGGTCCGTTATAAGTGGCCGGTACTGCTGAGTTGGCCCAGACCTTCGGATCGATGGTGATATTGATAGCCTGCTGCTGCAGCGGCATGACCATCTTATGCCTGGTTGAATCGTGACACATGCTGCAGTTGGACCAGGCCTGCTGCCAGATGGCGCCGGGCTTGACGTGGGCGGACACGGTGTGGGCACCGCCGCCGTTGACATAGCCGCCGCCGTTGAAAGTCTCGAGACGGGCGCTGGAGTAACTGCCGCTGACGCCGCGGCCTGTCATGTTGGCGACCGGCGGATAGCCGTGGCAGGTATTGCAGTTGCCGTTGGGTTTGAAGGCGTACTCACCCTTGTGGCTATGGCAGGCCAGGCAATCCCTGGTTGGGTGAGCGCTTTCCGCTTTGTCGCGCTTGTAGTGGTTGGTCTGGGTATGGCAGATCTGGCAGAGACCACGGTTGGTCTTGTTGTTGACAAAACCGGTTGAAGTGTTTGTAAAAGCAACCGTAGCGGTGGAGTTGCCGCTGAAGGTGAACTTGCCGTTGATGGCATTCAGGTTGCCGGAACCATGGACATCATGGCAGGCCGAGCAGTTGTTAGGCACTGGCGGATTGGTTTTCTGGGACACATGGGTCGGCATGTTCTGACGTGCCGGGTTTGTCACGACATTGACGTCGTTGTGGCACTTGGCGCAGAGCAGGTTCTCGTTGATTCCCTGATAACTGGCACCAAGGCGGGTTACGTGGGTATTGGCATTGGCCGAAATATGACTGTCATTGCGCTGGTGGCAGAGGAGACACTGGTCGCTCTTGCCGGAGAACTGGCCGTGACCGAGGGTGGTGAACAGCGATTTGTCCGGAGCATTGATGCCGTTGATCTGGGACAGGCTGCCGGTATGGCAGCTTTCGCAGGCGATCTGGCCGCCGTTCCAGGCATAGGAACCAGGCTTGGTGTGGCAGGGAACGCATGATGAAAGCACCTGGATCGTTCCATCCACGTGGGTCAGGCCGAATTCGCCGGTAAAGGAGGTATGGCAGTTCTGGCAACCGGTAGCATTGGCGGTTGTGAACATCGGGCCGTAAGAACCGGCGCCATTGTCGAAGTGTGTGGAATGGCCATTGGTGTTGATAATTGCACCGCCAGTAAGACCAGGTGCAGCGGCATGACAGGATCCGCAGGCACCGGAAGCCTTGTTGGTCCAGGCGGGTGCGGCATAGGTACGGAGCGCCAGGTTACCGCCGTTGCTGTGACAGTAGGTGATGCAGGTTGCATCTGCACCATTAAAGGATGATCCATTGGCAACGCCGGAAAAGGCCACATCCTTGACGCCGTTGACATGGTTGGCCGGATTGACGATGGTGGTGTTGCTGCCGGCCGTGGCGGCATGACAGATATTGCAGGTATAAGCTTTGCCGGTTGTTCCGTCATTGCTGACATGCTTGCGGTGGGCATTTGAATTGAGGGTATTGGTTGTTCCAACCACACCATCATGGCAGGCCACGCATTCAGCTGAGGTGCTGATGATGCTGCCGGCACCGTTGGCCCAGGTAACCGCTTTGGTGGTTGCCGCGGCAGCGCCGCGGGGAGCGCCATCGCTATGGCAGTAAACGGAGCAGGTGCCGGGGTTAGCGGTGTTGTAGCCGGGAGTCACCCCGCCGCTGGCAGGGAGGCCGGCCTTGGCCAGAAAAACCTGCTGGAAGTTACCAGTGGCGTGCGTGTTACCGGCGTGACAAACGGAACAGCCGTACTGGTACGTCCCCTTGCCGGCGTGGGCGGTATGGGGTGTCTTCGACTCATCCTTGTAAGCAGAACTTTTGTCATAGCTGTAGGTGCCGTTATTGGCAAAGCCGTTGGGACCACCGACAATGTTCTGTGCCGGCGGGAAACCGTGGCAGCCGGTACAGTTGGCAGCAAATGATCCGCTCTTGCTGCTGTGGGTATGGCAGGAACGACAAACATCCGGGTCGGTGCTGGCATGCTCGGAAGGATAGGTACCACCAGGCGCGGGAACATTGTGGCAGGACTGGCAGACGCCGAAGGTACCGGCCCAGTTGCTCTGGGAACCTACCGCCTGATTGAGGACCTTTTTCCGGTAGGAGTCCAACTGAACACCGCCGGAGTAGTTCATGTAGCGACGGATCAGCCACACGTTGGGGATGGTACCATCACCTGGGTCAACATGGCCGCCGTGGCAGTCAGTGCACTGAATGTTCTGTCCCTTGTTGTTGTGCGTTAATTTGCCGGCATGACAGTTGGTGCAAATATTGACATCCGTGGCCGTGGCACCGCGCATATCAGTGCGCAGCAGGTTACCTTGTGACGCTGTAAGGTTGCCAAGTTGCGAGGAAGAGGCGTTGTCAAATGTCTGGGAATTAGAATCGGTAAAGTGGGCGCCATGGCAGGTGGTACAGACCAGTTTGCCATTGGAGAGTTTCATGGCCGAGGTCGGGTTGGACGGATTGGCATTAACCGGCAGTGCATTATATTCACCCGGTTTTATTTTAACTTTAGAGGTGGCGCTGGTGTAGGTAAAGTTGACCGGATGGGTGCCGGTCAGGTGGTTTCTCTGGTTGCGTGCACTGTGGCACTCGAAGCAAAGCTGGTCATTTGTCAATGGCAAGCGAAGCAGCTTGGGATTAGAATTGGGCATACCTGGATAAGCGTGATTGTCATGGCAACTGGCGCAACTGATCAGACCCAGTCCGGTTGCTTTAAGGTTCGCCATAACAGATGCAGCAGGTATTGACGCCCCCGCTGCCGGGACTTTTGTTGGGGCGGCCCAGTTGTGGGAGGTCTGCAACTGGCCACCGGCATATACACCCAGATCGGTAGAGCCAAATGGGTTGGCCAGGTCCTTGGTACTGAAGGACCTGCTGATCGTGGCCGGATTGTGGCAGGAAAGACAGAGATTATTGACACCGGTAATATTCGCCAGCGCATTGTTCATCACATCAACATGGCAGCCAGTGCAACCAAGGGTTTCTTGATGAGGTGAAACAACTGCGTGGACTGCCGGTGCCAGGCATAAAACAAATAATGCTGACAACAAGACATTTACTAGCGATCTGTGCATGGTTCCGCTCCTGAATACGTTATTATTTATCCTATTTAATAATATTGAGAATTTAAACAGACATTACGGCGCATAAATTACACCGACGGCATGTTTTGCAATGACACCATTGGTATCAACGGCCTTAATAGTGATAGTATTATTCCCTCTTGCAAGGCCGCTGACATTACACTTCCAGGTATTGGCGGAAGTATATACAACCTGCAGAGGCGCGGGGCTGTTCTTTGACTTCACCACTACGTTATAATTGCCGTCCACAGTACCGCTGATAATAATACTGGAGCTGTTGACGCGATGGGGTACAGGATCAACTCCAAGCACCTTTGGAGCATCAACTACCTGAACATTTCCGCCATCAATACCATACTGGGTAATCTGACCAGATCCGTTGGCAACCAACAGCCTACGGCTGGTTTTATCAAAGACCACATCAAGCGGGATCATCAGATCACCGCTGGAAAAACCGCTGGCGCCGATGCTGGAAAGATATGTGCCGGCTCCAGCCGGATCAATCACCTGAATATTGTTCTGGTAGGTATCAACAACATACATGCGGGCGACTGCGCCATTGGCGGCATACTCGAAAGTCACACCAACCGGCGTGCGAAACTGAAGCTGACCAACTCCGAATGATCCGATCGTCTTCACATACTCAAAATTGCCACCTGCATTAAAAAACTGCACTCGTCCATTGGCTGTATCGGTTACAGCGATCTGGTTGGATGACTTTTCATAGGCAACGCCGGTAGGCATATTGAACTGACCGTTGCCATCTCCAGGAGTGCCTATGGCCTTCACAAAACTTCCGGTGGAAGTGAAAACCTTTACATCATTGTCCTTGCTATCAGCCACGTACACAAAACCGGCAGCATCAACTGCGATCCCGCTGGATTTTTTAAACTGACCGACACCAGAACCTAGCAAATGAATTTGGTTGCCGCTACCATCGAGAACAGCCACGACATCTCCCTTGCCAACCAGCAGGTTACCTTTGCCATCAAGAGCAACACCATAAGCCACTCCCTGTATCTTGATTACTTCTAGAGACTGTCCCTGGCTGCTGAACTTCGACACACCACCCACACGGGGGTCGGCCACGAAGAAATCGCCCTTAGAATCAAAGGCAATGCGCAGAGGCGAGCCGACATTGCTGGTGATCGGTGGAGTCAAAACGGTAACAATCGGAGCTGTTGCAGCCGTTGAATCATTTGCCAGTGAAATCACCACCAGGAACAGTGATATAACCGTACACCCCACCAATTTACTTACGTTATTAAACATGTGCGTTCCTCCAGGTAGCATTAATAAACGGATATTACTGATTAAAATTATTATGTTTATTCAAAAAAGTTATTAATAAACCTTATTATTCAAGCGTAACCAACGATCATTATTTTGCAAATTGCTATCCAAAACACTTCCATCCATTATTAAATATTTTTCCAACAAACTTTTTTGGTCGCGCAGCAAATCCTTACATTCCCGTAGCAATTGATGTGAATATTATCAGAGAGATTTCCTGATGAAATGAATCCTCCAAAAGGCTCTAATGTCTATTCAAAAAAACAAACAAAATTTAATAGTAAGCGCACACAAATTAAACGCATGCAATAATTCCTCCTTGACATCATTCTTCCAAACGGGTTATCCACAGTTATATACAATAAGCTTGAAAGGCTCTATTAATGCTACGCAGCCACAGCCTCATAGCCAAACTGACATTCGTTACATCACTAATACTGATCGTCTTCATGGCCCTCCTGGATTATATCAACGTCAATACGTTCAAAAGAGTAATGCTGGAATATTCTGCTTCCAATGCCGATCAACTGGCAGAAATCATTAACCAGAGTGCTTTTGATGCCATGCTGAAGAACGACAAGGAGAGTCTCTACAAGATGATCGGCAGGATCAGCCAAAACAATAGCATTGCTCATGTGCGGCTGATTGACCGCGAGGGGAAGGTTGCCTACTCAAGCGTGACCAACGAAATTGGCTCAGTTATAGATAAGAGTGCCGAAGCGTGCGCCATGTGCCATAGATATGACAATCCCAAAATATCAGCGCCAACCATGCATCGTAGCCGACTGTTTCGCGATACCAATGGCAAGGAATTACTCGGGTTAACCAATGCAATCTACAACCAACCAAACTGCTACACGTCAGCATGTCACTTCCACAAGGATAGCCACAAAGTACTGGGAATTTTGGATATAGAAATTTCCATGGAAAATATGCGTCAAGTTACCCACGACTACCACGTTCAATTTATTGCCATGACCTGCATGTTGCTGATATTGATCGGAATAATCATGACATACCTGACCCAACGCCTTGTCAACGAACCTGTGCAACGCTTGGTTAAACACACCGTCCAGGTGTCAGCGGGGAATCTTGACGTCAGTGTACCCGTTAAATCCGGCGACGAACTCGGAAAGCTTTCCGAGTCCATAAATCAGATGACCCAGAACCTGAAAATGGCACACGAGGAATTGACCGAATGGGGCAACAGCCTTGAAGAAAAAGTTGAGCAGAGGACATTGGAGATCAAACGCATAGAAACACAACTTATGCGCTCTGAGAAACTGGCATCACTGGGTAAACTGGTGGCTGGCATCGCCCACGAAATCAATAATCCACTGACCGGGGTGCTGCTGTATGCGTCAATCATCAACGCTGACAAACGGCTTGACCCGGCTCTAAAGTCCGACCTTGATCTGATCATTAGCGAAAGCCGTCGTTGTGCCAATATTGTCAGCAGGCTGCTGGAGTTCTCGCGAGAATCCGTGCCACGCAAGGAAGCAGTGTCGCTCAACACTCTGCTTGATATGGTCATTAAGCTTGTCCAGAACCAGCCGACATTTCACAATATAACCATCACCAGAAATTACTCCGAAAATATGCCTGACAGTCTGGTGGACCCCAACCAGATCCAGCAGGTGTTCATCAACATGTTGCTGAATGCCAGTCATGCCATGCCAAGCGGAGGCACGCTTACTATTAGCACGTTCATGTCGCCCACGAGTCACTTTGCATGTGCCGAGATCAAAGATACGGGCCATGGCATTGACGAAGAAGACCTCAAGCATATTTTTGATCCATTTTTCACAACCAAAGCCGACGGCACCGGCCTGGGGCTATCTATTTCATATGGTATCGTAGAGAATAACGGCGGTAAAATCGAAGTAAAGAGCCGCATAGATCAGGGAACATCATTTATTGTAATGCTGCCGGTCTATGACGGCTCCCTTCTTGAGGAGCTCGAAGGTGTTTCCAATCTGGGTTTTCCATCCTGATTCTTTATCTAAATTGTGGATTTCTGAATTGTTCTAAAAATATGGTGATGTAAAATTGTCGGAATAATTTGACAAGAAAGTGGGGATTATCGGATTATTTGGCCTTCACACGAGGCCTTTTTTATTTTTATAAATAAAGCGGGCGAAGAGTTTTCCAAGAACTCTTCGCCCATGTACTACCGGGGGTATTATCCCCCTCAACCATGAGCTGATGATATATTTTGTATCAGTTCTGCTCAAGGATATTTTTGCACTGGGCAAGGATTTTCCTTGGGAGCGTCCTGCCTGTTGGCCAGGGCGCAGGCGATGAAGGTCTTGCCGCTGCCGCTGGGGCCGGTGATGATCACGTTCTGCTTTTCCTTGATCCAGTTGTTCTGCATCAGTGAGAGGATGACCTCTTTACTCAGTCCTCTTGGCGTCCTGAAGTCAATCTCCTCACCGCAGGAATTGCTGTACCGAAGTTTGGCTCCCCGCAGCAGTTTGGTCAGTCTCCGGTTGTCCCGTACCGTAATCTCACGGTCAATCAGCAGGCCCAGCTGTCAACCGCCAGGTTTATTTGCCAGTGCCGTCGCCAAGTTTATTTTCCAGTTTAGCGATCAACGGGCTTCCTGTTAGGTCGTAATTGATTGTTGAGGTCGCCCTCTTTTTCGATACGATTCTCCTTTCATCGGGAGGTGATGTGCTTTGTGTGCCAGCCGGTCCATGAGTGAGTTAGCCAGCACCTGATCTGGAAAGAGCCCCGGCCAGTCCCCCGGCGGACGGTTGGATGTTATGACCATGCTTCCAGTGTGATGCCGCTCTGCAACGATTTCATAGAAAGCCTCGGTCTGCTCCTGGGAGAAGCCGGTCAAGCCGAGATCGTCAATGATCAGCAGTTGCGGTTTGAGGAACATTCGTATGGTTTCTTCGTAGGAGTTCTCAATCCTGGCGGTTGCCAGCTTCCTGAAGAGCTTGGCCGCCGTAGTAAACGTAGTCGTGAATCCGTTTCTGCACGCCCGGTTTCCCAAGGCCTGAGCCAGATGCGTCTTGCCGGTGCCGGGTGGCCCATACAGGATCACATGCTCTTTGCGCTCGATGAAGAGACCGGTGGCCAGGTCCTTGATCTCTTTCGAATTGACGCCGGGCAGTGCCGTGAAGTCGAACTCCTCAATAGCCTTGTGTTCCTGGAACCCGGCCTGCTTCAGTTGACGTGGTCAAGTATAAATGGACAGTCTGTTAAGCCACTTTTTTCAGCTGATATATTTCCTCGAACTCTCTTGGGCTGATATACCCCAAGTATGAATGGCGCCTTCTGCTGTTATAGAACATTTCAATATAGTCAATGATATCTTTCCGGGCATCTTCTCTGATTTTATAGTTGGCATAAAAGACTCGCTCGGTTTTCAAGCTTCCAAAAAAACTTTCCGCTACTGTATTGCGGGAAAGATTGAAATCGCGGGCAATCTCGCGAATCCCCTTCTCTTTAACAAAATGGGCAATACGTACTTCATGAATGGTGTCCACCTTCAGCATCTCCTATCGACCTCCTCTCTCTGGTTGATTCCAAAGAATATGGAGAAGGGTGCCAGGGTGGGTCAATTTTGGACGCCGATTTTGGCTAAAAGTGGGTCATTTTTGCACGCCGATTCACATCCATTAAAGACATATCTCAGCCAGGCGCTGGAGGATGTCCGCACACAGGAACTCGCCAAGGCTAAGAAGGATAAGACCCAAGAGGAACTGGCAGGGCTGCTGCACTGCAAGCAACGCTTCATTTTGCTGAGGAACAAACCGTCACGAAAAAAGAGCAAGGTGCTCAAACGTCTGGAGCAGTTGAATGAATCGGTCTACAAAGCTATGCTTCTCAAAGAACAGTTTGCGACAATATACGAGTTCTGGGAAAAGTAGGATGCTCAGCCCGCCCTGAGAGTCTGGATTGCCGACGCCCTGCGCTCCGGGCTTGCCCCCTTCAGGGAGCTGGCAATGAAGCTCTTTCGCAAGCGGCACTACCTTATGAACTTTTTTCTCAGGCGAATATCCTCGGCCATTTCCGAGGGGATAAACAACAAGATCAAGCGGCTAAAGCGTATGGCTTATACGGGTACAGGGACGTGGGTTACTTTCTTCTGAAAATCCACCAGCACTGCGGACTTCTAAATCCGAGACGGCACTTCAACTAATATAAGAAAGACTCATATAAAAGCCGCCTTCTGGCATGGGAAGCGACTTTTATAATAAGGCACTGTGCCGCATTTTAAGCAAATAACAATAATATAGGCTCCGATGAAGTAATTAATATTTTCTATGGTATGTTTTTACTAAGAAATAGTTATCCTTGTTTGGAGGGTGAATCCATGAGTATTATTGGGATAATTCTAATGTGGGTATTTTTAGGCATAGCCTTTGTAATATTAACTATGTGGCCTATGGGTAGTGAAAGCGATAAGCGAGCAAAGTATTGGGCAAAATTCGAGGGCAAATGATTTCTTTATCCCATCATTAAAGCTGTCTCCTGGCATGGTGAAGCGGCTTCAGTTTTTGACGATTGAACTATTGTGGATCGGCATGGTGATTTGTACCTCAATCGGCGTCCTGCTTTGCCCCATATTCCCTGCTATTTATCGCTAAATCAATCTGTTAAAAGGTTAAGCTGGGTCATCCACCCCCTGTGTCAACGCCTATAAAAGCCAAAATTGGAATATATTTAACAATACATGCCGGTTTGATGACCGGCTACTTGATCAGCTTCAGCTTATTGCCATCTTCTCTATTGCCGCGCATCACAATAAAAAGGCCCCGGGTTTCCACGGGGCCTTTTGTGCAACTTAATTCTCTGTACTCAAGCTCTTTTTACATTGGCCGCCTGCAGGCCCTTCGGTCCCTTGACTACGTCAAATGTCACTTCATCCCCTTCCTGCAGTGACTTGAAGCCTTCACCCGTGATAGCGGAGAAATGACAAAAAACATCATCACCATTATCCTGCTCAATAAAACCAAACCCCTTGGCGTCGTTAAACCATTTTACCTTGCCATTTGCCATTTCTTTCGTTCTCCTCGTGGTTTAAATTAGTTGGGAATCCCATCAACCTTATTTTACCCTAACAGAAGCATATTCAATGTCAAGGAACATGCATGTATTTTGATGACCTTATCTTTGAGGCGAATTTATTTGAAGTTAAACTTTAAAACTGAATCAATCCCCTTTGTTAACCATGCCGTTTACTATGTTACAGCGATGAGCAAGCCAGATAATGAATCCATAGCAGGGTAAAACCTAATGGTCTGAAGCTTTTGCAATACCATACCCGATAGTCTGCCGCACAAAGAGCTCTTCAAACATCTCCTCCTCGCGCCGGTTGCCAAACAATAGCGTTGCTGCGATAGTGACCAGGAATCCGATCGGCACCGAGACAATTCCAGGATTCTTTAGCGGGAAAAGCGGTGCGTCGAGTCCGACCAGGGAAGTTCCATTCTTGTTCTGGGCATAATCCGCCCGCGCCTTTTCCAACGTTTTCAGATCTTTTTCAGCCAGCACCACACCTTCGGCCTGCTTCTTCTCCAGGGCAACGACGATCTTCTGGGCATCGGCCGCGATTTTTTTCGGATAGGTCATATTCGGTGAGACCATCAGGACGCCGATGGTTACAAGCGTGCCGACGACAAGACCGGTTATAATGCCGGCGGAATTGAATCGTTTCCAGAACAAGGCAAAGAGTAGTACCGGAAAATTGGCTGAGGCAACTACGGCCAGCGCCAGACCGACGAGCTGGGCAATATTCAGATTTTCGCAGGCGATCCCGAGCACGATCGCTATTGTTCCGACAGCGAAGGATGCAACCCTGGCAACCTTGATCTGTGTGCGCTGGTCAGCCTTGCCGCTCTTGATGACATTGACATACAGGTCATGGGCAATGGCAGCCGATGATGCCAGAACCAGTCCAGAGACCACCGCAAGGATGGTGGCAAAGGCAACGGCACAGACAAAGGCCAGCAGAAGGTCACCGGTAATGGTTCCGGCCCCGCCGCCAATATACTGGGCTATCATGAGCGCAGCCATGTTGCCCCCCTTATCCATGGCCATGATCTGTTGTGGGGTGACGTACAAGGCTGCGCCAAATCCGAGAAATGAAACCATGATCAGGAAGCCACCGATCAGGAACATGGAAACAACAACGCTTTTTCGGGCTGCTTTAGCGTTTGGTACGGTAAAGAAACGCATCATGACATGCGGTAAGCCGGCGGCGCCAAGGATCCAGGCCAACCCCAGAGAGATCTGGTCCAGCGGATTTTTGAAGAACAGTCCCAACTCCAGGAACCGTTGCCCGTAATCGAAGCCGGGCTCGGCAACGGGATGTTTCATGAGTGCGCGCACGTGGTCCTGAATTGCCTGACTCGCTGCAACATTATCGAAGAAACTGAACAGACTGAAGCCGGATTTCCAGAGCACCACGCCAGTCATCAAGACACCGGTAAACATGAGTAGCGCCGCCTTGATGATCTGTACCCAGGTTGTCGCCTTCATCCCGCCCAGGGCCACATAGACAATGATCAGTGAGCCGACACCGATAACCGATGCCTTGTAGGGGATGCCCAGCAGGAGCTGCATCAGCTTCCCGGCTCCCACCATCTGACCCAGCAGGTAGAAGATGGAGACAACTACGGCCGAGACGGCTGCAACCCCACGGACTACCTTGGACGATGAGCGAAAGGCGAGGATATCACCCAGGGTATACTTGCCAGCATTGCGGCATGGCTCGGCAATGATGAGGAGTATGGTCAAAAAGCTGATAATTATTCCAACTGAATACATGAAACCATCGGGACCGAAGATTGACATGAGACCGGTAATCCCGAGGAACGTGGCAGCCGACAGAAAGTCACCGGCAATTGCCCAGCCATTCTGCATCCCTGAAATCCCCCCGCCGGCGGCATAGTAGTCGGATGCGGTACTGGTGGATTTCGACGCCCAGACGACAATCCCGCCTGTCGCCGCTATGATGAGCATAAACATGCCGATAGTGAACACTCTGTTGGTCTGCATCTTCTTCGGCATAGCCGCCGGAGCCTTGGCAGCAACGGCGGCCGGCATCTGTTGCGTAGCCGGCGGGCTCACCTGATTAACGGCAGATGCCGGCGCTTGCGTCGAAATCGCCGCACCTGGCTGAACGGAAGGATTCACCTGCGGATCGGCAGCAAGCACAACTGAACTGAAAACCAGAATCGACAGTAATGATAAAAAAACATGCTTCATTTCACTTCTCCCTTGCTGATCAACTCAAGTAGTTCTTTCGTGAGTGGATCGAAGACATTATTGGATTTGCTGGTGTAGTAGATGGCTATAGCCCACGCCAGTACAAACTGAAAAAGGCAAAACATATAACCGAAATTCAACCTGCCGATTATTTTTGAATTGAAGAGGCCTGGAGCATACATCGCACCGATCAGAACCAGAAAATACGATGTGGCCCCCACAAGCCACAAACTAACCAGAAAGCGTTTCTTTTTACGGTGAAGCTCAATGAACTTTGGATTGTTGGCTATTGCCAGCCAATTGATTTTTTCTGCCATGAAGAAGCTCCTTTTGATTTGATGATTAAACCCCATGGGGTCAATGAGACAGAAGAAGCGGAACGGTCAGGTGTCTGAGTACATGCTGGGCAACCGGACTCGGGGCGAGGCTTCCCCGGCGGTTTGGAGCAAATGCGCCCATAACCAGCATGTCGGCCGTATGTTCGCAGACAAGGTTGAGAATTTTATCGCCGACCGATAAATTACCGCTACAAATCTGGTCGGTTAGAGCTGACACCCCATGTCGGGCAAGATAACTGCTGACACTCAAAAAATGGCTGTCGCTGTCAGCGAGGTCCGCTTCCGTCGAGACACCCACGACAGAGACATGGTGGGACTTTTCAATATGCGGCATTGCGTCGTGCAGACTCCGGACCGACTCCCGTCCAGCCTTCCAGGCAATCATGATCCGGTCTCCGGCCGTCTCGAATGATCCAGTATAGGGGACGACCAGCACGGGCCGCCCACAGGCTTTCACCAGGTGCTCCGGGAGGTCTGTGGGGATGTTCATGGCTGGTGAACGAAAATTGGTCTGCCCTACGACTACCAGGTCCGAGTAGTAGGCCTGAGTGGTCACAATCTCCGAAACACTGACCCCCATTACCGATGAATCGAAGAAGACCCATTCCGAAGCAATCCCGGCTGCGGCGGCTTTCTCCCTGAAAACAGTCTCGACACGCTCCATACTGGTGCGCTCATCAATGTCACGGGATTCATAGAATGCGTGGCCAATCGGATATACCCCCCTGAGAAAGGCTCCGTGTTTCCGGGCAAAAAGGATAGCTACATCCAGCCTGCTTTCTGCGGCAGCTGAATTGTCAAGATGTACCAATATATCTTTGATTCCCACGCTATGGCTCCTTGCATGATTCTATACGATGCCAACCGGCTATAGTCTTCACACCCTTCATTTGTGGCGTTTTTCGCTCTTGTCTTTCCCCAGGTAGGCCCGCTTGACATCAGCGTTCTCCATCAATTCTTCCGCAGCACCTTCCAGGATAACCTTCCCGGTTTCCAGCACATAGCCACGGTCGGCCAGCTTCAGAGCAGCCTTGGCATTCTGCTCCACCAGCAGGATGGTCATGCCGGTTTCATTCCGCAGCCGCTCCAGTACCCGGAAGATTTCCTGCACCACCAGCGGCGCTAGCCCCATGGAAGGTTCATCCAGCAGCAGCAGCTTCGGATTGGCCATCATGGCCCGACCGATCGCAAGCATCTGCTGCTCTCCGCCGGACATGGTACCGGCCAGCTGCCTGCGGCGCTCCTCAAGACGGGGGAACAGCTTGAAAACCTGTTCCTTATCCTTCTGAATGGCGGCTGTTTTCTCTGAACTGCGATAACGGAGGTAAGCCCCCAGCTCCAGGTTGTCCTCCACCGAGAGCGGCTTGAATACCTGTCGCCCCTCGGGCACCTGGGAAATGCCAAGTTTGACGATTCTGTCAGCGGAAAGTGCAGTAACCGGCTCTGTCCGAAAACAGATTTCCCCGCCGGCGGCTGGGGTTACCCCGGAAATGGTATTGAGAATGGTGGTCTTACCTGCCCCGTTAGCTCCGATCAGGGTCACGATTTCTCCCTCACCCAAATGCAGAGAGACATCTTTCAGTGCGTGCACCTTGCCATAATACGTATTGACATTTTTTATACGGAGCATGGCTATTCGTCCTCCCCCAGATATGCTGCAATTACTTCATGATTGTCCTGTATCTCACTCGGCGTACCCTCGGCCAGTTTTTTCCCGAGGTTCAGCACCACGATCCGGTCACAGATATCCATCACCAGTTCCATGTCGTGTTCCACAAGTACGACCGTAATGCCCGTTTCTCTGATCCGCTGAATGAGCTGCGAAAGACCGAGCGTCTCCTGATTGTTGAGACCGGCCGCCGGTTCATCCATCAAGATTATTTGAGGTTCTACGGCCAAGGCACGCGCAATCTCAAGCATACGCCCTTTTCCGAAGGGGAGATTACCGGCAGTGACTTCCGCCAGATCCGAAATCCCGGTGAATTCGAGCCATTTCATCGAGTTTTCTCGAATACGGCGTTCTTCAGCGATACACCACGGCATTTTGAGAGCGCAGGCCAGAAGCCCGCTGGTACTTTTTGTGTGCATCCCGACCATGACGTTTTCGTGTACGGTCATGCCACTGAACAGTTCGATGTTCTGGAAGGTACGCACGAGCCCCAGCCGGGCCAGACGTTCTGGCGGCAGCCCGGAAACATCCGTCCCCGCCAGCCGCACCTTGCCGGCTGTCTGGGTGTAAATGCCGGTGATGATGTTGAAAAGTGTGGTCTTCCCGGCTCCGTTGGGGCCGATCACCCCGGTGATATCCCCCTTTGTGATGCCAAAGGAGACTCGATCAAGGGCGGTGACCCCGCCAAACACTTGGCTGATGCCGGAAACTTCAAGCATGATCGGCTCCCCCCTTTAATTTTATCAGCTTCCGGTACAGTTCAGGAACGCCCCGCACCAGCCCGCCCGGCATGAACATGACCATGACCATCAGGAGGGCGCCGTAGATGATGATGTCGTAATCGTGCGCGGCTCGAAGAAATTCGGGCAGGAGTGTCAGCAGCGCGGCACCGAGGAATGATCCGTAGATACTACCCAGCCCGCCTATGACCACCATGGTAAGCAGTTCGACCGAGAAATTGAAACCGAACGAAGCGGGCGAGATAAAGGTCATGGTGTGGGCGTAGAGGCTCCCGGCCAGGGAGGAAAAAATGGCGGAGACGGCAAATATCTGGACCTTGAGCAGCCGGGAATTGACACCCACAACCCGTGCCGCCACCTCGGAGTCATGCACCGCGCGCAGGGCCCGGCCGACGCGGGAATTGGCCAGATTGAGAGCGAAGAGAACCGTTGCCAGGGTGAAGCCCCAGACCAGATAATAGTTTTTCACATCGGAGTCAAACCTGAGCCCGCCGATGGCAAGATTGGGAATTCCGGAAAGGCCAGAAGGTCCGCCGGTCAGATCTACCGTCTCGTTGAAAACAATGTAGATGATGATGCCGAGTCCGAGCGTCGCCATGGCCAGGTAATGCCCCTTCAGCTTGAGGATCGGAAAACCGATCAGATACGCCAGAATCCCGACCGTGACGGCAGCCAGAGGCATGGCCAGCCAGGCGTTCCAGCCATAGCTGGCGGTCAGTATTCCGGAAAGGTAGGCGCCCAGGCCGAAAAAACCGGCGTGGCCGAGTGATATCTGTCCGGCATAGCCCAGAAGGAGGTTGAGTGCAATCGAGAGCATGGTGTTGATACCGACGAACACCAGCACATTCATCAGATATCCCCCTTTGAAGGCGAGTGGCATCAACATGACCAGCAGTGCAAAGGCAGCGAATTTGAGGAGTTCTTTTTTCATATCGTCAAACCCTCTCGCTTTCGGGTTTGCCGAACAGTCCCTGAGGCCTCAGAAACAACAGCAGAAGCAGGATGATGAAGGCTATGGCGTCCTTGTATCCGGAGGAGATCAGGCCGGCCCCCAGCGACTCAAGCACACCAAGGAGCAATCCGCCGACAACGGTGGCGATGCCGCTGCTCATGCCCCCGATAATGGCAGCGCAGAACCCCTTTAATCCCAGCATGACCCCCATATCGTACGCAACCATGGTCAACGGTGCGACTATAATTCCGGCCACCGCTCCCATGGCTGAACTAATGATAAAGGAGAACAGCACCATGCGGCGCACGTCGATACCGACTAGACCGGCTGCTCGACGGTTGTAGGCGCACGCCCGCATGGCTTTGCCACTGATGGTGTGGTAGAAATAAAACTTGTTAATGGCAATGATGACAATCGTTATTCCTAGAATCCAGAGGTGTTGCGGCAGAATGGTAGCCCCACCGATGGCGATCGGCTCATCACCGGAAAATGGCGGGAGGGCGTGGGTGTCTTTACCCCAGAGCAGCATTGCCAGACCGCGAATCAGGATACTTCCGCCAATGGTGATGATTACGAGGTTTATTGGAGTTGGCTGCCTGAGAGGCCGGATGGCGAGTCGTTCGAACAGTAGTCCAGCCACGGTGGATACCGCAATGGCACAGGGTATAGCCCCCCAGATCGGCACTTTTAGCAGCTCCAGAAAAAAGAGCGTCAGCATGCCACCCAGCATGACGAATTCTCCCTGGGCAAAATTGATGATGCCGGTGGCGTTGTAGATGATCGAAAAACCGATGCCGATCAGGGCATAGATCGCCCCGGTCGACAAACCAGAAAGTGCGTACTGTAGTACCTGGTCAAACTGCATGGCATATACCCCGGATCGACAATCGGTAATGCACGGCGAACCGTGACGTTCTGAACAAAGTTATTCCAACTGGAATTACTTCACTATCATCCAGTCTTTATTCTTAATCTCAATCATTACGAAGGCATCCTTGGTAAGGCCGGCATGATCACTCTCCGAAAAATTGAAGATTCCGCTGATGCCGGAGAAGTTTCTGGTTTTTTCCAACTGGTCGCGAATGGCTGCCGGGCTGTCGCCACCCTTCTCAATGGCATTTTTAACCAGCATGACCGCATCCCAGGCGTGGCCGCCGAACGTGTCGGCCTCGGCCTTGAAATGATTCTGATAGTCCTTAAGAAAGGACAGCAACGATTTTTTCTGCGGGTCGGATTTGGGGAGCATGTCCGCTACCAGTGCCCTGCCGGAAGGGAGCCTGAGTCCTTCGGATGCGTCCCCGGCCAGTTCGATGAACTTCTTCGAGGAGACACCGTGGCTCATGTAAAGTGGCGTCTTGATACCTAGCTGGCGGGCATTTTTAGCGATAATTGCCGGGCCGGGGTTGGTGCCCCAGACGATCACAGCCTGTGCCTGAGAACCGCGGATTTTTGTCAGCTGGGCGGTCATATCCGTATCCTTGGGTCCGTAGGTGTCGTCAGACAGGATTTTGATGCCGTGTTTCTCAGCCTGGGCCTTCAGTTGCTCACGCCCGGACGAGCCAAAGCCATCCGATACGGTCAGGATAGCTACGTTGGTCTGCTTGATTTTTTGCAGATGCTCATAAATTTTGGCTACAGCCAGCGCATCGTTCTGGGCGGTCTTGAATACCCATTTCTTTACCGGCTCGGTGATCTTGATGCTGGCTGCGCACGAAACCAGCGGAATGTGCTCTTTCTCGGCCACCGGTATAACAGCCATGCTCTCGCCGGATGTGCTGGGTCCGACAATTGCGACGACTTTATCGTTCTTGATCAGTTTGGTTGCCAGTTGCACCGCCTTGGTGGCATCTCCCGCAGTGTCGTACACGATCAGTTCAAGTTTGCGTCCTTTTACTCCTCCAGCCTTGTTGATCTCATCCACGACCATCTGGGCCGTATTTCGTTCCGGTCCGCCCAAAAAGGATGCCGGTCCGGTTACGGAGAACAGCGCGCCGATTTTAATCGTGTCTGCGGCAAACGATATTGTCGAACAGACAAGACTCAACATAATGAAACTGCAAACGATCTGAATTTTTTTCATGTGTTCCTCCACTGGATTTTTTCTGTGCCAATCCTGCCAATCCCCTCGGTGCTTCTCGTAATGCCATGGTTTCCCTGTCGCAGAGTTCCTCTTTTTTGCTTATCTGCGGGTAAGCCTGCATAAAATACCGTCCCAGTACACCGGTTCATAGGCGTCCCTCTCCCCTCCCCCCTTTCCAGCCTATTATCAAAATTACGTTATACACAATATTAATAATAATTTTACATTGTTAAATGGTTAAACAAATATTGTCACCACGTCATTTAAAAACTGTTCTATCACATTATTAAGGTAAAAAAAACACCTCCCGTAACTATCGGCAGGTATAACCCGATTATTTCGGTTCAAGCGCCTTGACCAGCGCCCGCAGCGTGGTGTTGAAGGGCGTGGCCATACCGGCGCGGGCGCCATACTCGATGATCTTGCCGTTGATGAAATCGACTTCGGTCCTGCGCCCCGCTTCGATATCCTGAAGCATGGATGGTTTGTGATGGCCGGCATCTTTGATGTAATCAACACAGAAAGGATAGAAGTCGGGCCCAAGCGTGAATTCATTGGCCCGGGCGACCGCGACCCCTTCTTTCAGGAGCGAGTCCACCAGGTTTAAAAGAATGGGGTCGTTAATGACCTCGAACATGGTCTTGCCGGTTACGGCGCAGACCGGGTTCATGCAGGAGTTGTTGACGGCCTTGGACCAGACCATATTGCGAATCTGGTCGGTATGGTTTGTGTTGAGACCGCATTCGGTGAGAACATTGCAGATGCCGATTGCCGCCTCCCGTGAGGCTGGGTCCAGTTCCTGGAGGAAGTGGGGGCGATGATGAAAGGCTACCTTGATATGCCCCGGCGCCAGCAGCAGACTGCCAAAATTGACGACCGCCCGCATGACCGGCTTGAGACCCAGGTTCTGGGAAAGGACCCGTTCGGTATCGATGCCGTTCTGCCAGCTGATCACATAGCGCCCTTCGGCCATCAGGTTTTCGAGCACGGAAGCGAGCAGCGGCAGGGCGGTAGCCTTGACGGTGACAATGATCACGTCAGGAGGATCATTGGCAAGATCGTCCACCCGGGTAACTGTCCTGGCCACCCGCGCCTGAAAATTATCGGCGCCTTCCAGAAGAATACCCGGATTGAGGGCCGGTTCGAGCAAGGCCGGCACCACATCGCAAAGCGTGACCTCGTAGCCGCCTCGGGCGAGGAAGGCGGCGACGATCCCCCCCACCGGCCCGGCGCCGATTACTGCGAATTTCTTTGGTTTATATCTGCTTTCTCCGTTCATATGAGGCTCCTTGACCAATGCGCACGGCCGGCGGGCCGACTCCGGCCTCTACCGGAACGGCTTCGAGCGTCTGTATGCGGCAACGAAATACTAATTCTTGCTGTCGAGAATGCCGAATGCCTCGGCATCAAGCAATGTCACACCGTTCTTGCGCAGAATCTCGATCGCCAGATCGTTATCACTGAAACGGAAGATCATCACAGCTTTGCCAGCCGTGGCGCCTGCCACTGCGTACATGTATTCCACGTTGACCTTGGTTTCGAGAAAGTGCTCCAGCACCAGCGACAGGCTGCCGGGGCTGTCTTCAATCTCAATGGCAACGACATCGTCGACGCGGGCCGGAATGTAGCGTTCCATCATGATGCTGCGGGCTGTATCCAGATCGGAAACGAGCACACGCAGGACACCGAAATCGTGCGAGGTGTCGCAGATGCAGTGAGCTCTCAGGTTGATGCCGACACTACCGAAGGCCTTGGTCACCTCATAGAGGCGGCCGGGTGAATTCTCTAGAAAGATGGATAACTGTTTGAGCTTCATGGGAATCTCCCTTGCCTATTTTGACTCGAGCGCCTTGACCAGGCCGCGGATCATGGTGTTGTAGGGCGTGTCTATGCCGGCCTGGGCGCCATATTCCACGATCTTGCCGTTGATGAAGTCAACTTCGGTGCGACGTTTTGCCTCGATATCCTGCAGCATCGAGGGCTTGTGATTGCCGGCGTTCTTGATGTAGTTGACGCAGTAGGGGTAATAGTTCGAGCCGAGGGAGAATTCATTGGCCCGGGCCACGGCGATCCCCTCCTTGATAAGAGCGTCCACCAGGCTGAAGAGAATCGGATCGATGATGATCTCGACCATGGTCTTGCCGGTTACCGCGCAGATGGCGTTCATGCAGGAATTCATAACGGTCTTGCGCCAGACCATGTCGGTTATCTTGTCGGTATGGTGCGTGTCCAGGCCGCATTCGGTCAGCACGTTGCAGATGCCGATGGCGGCATCCTTTGACTGGGAGTCGAGTTCCTGCAGATAGTGTGGTCGATGGTGAAAGGCAACCCGGATATGGCACGGATTCAGCGGCACACAGCCGTAATTGACAACAGCGCGCATGACCGATTTGGCGCCCAGGTGCTGAGCCAGGACCAGCTCCGTATCAATGCCGTTCTGCCAGCTGACCACATAACGTCCCTCGCCGACAAAACCTTCCAGGGCGGATGCGATCAGGGGGAGTGCAGTGGCCTTGACGGTAACAATGATGACATCGGGCGGATCTTTGATGAGATCATCGACGCTGGTGGTGACTCTGGCGACCCTGGCCTGCAGGTTGTCGGTTCCCTCGATGATTATGCCGGGGTTCAGGGCCGGTTCAAGGAGACTCGGGATGATGTCACAGAGGGTAACATCATAACCTCCTTTGGAAAGAAAAGCCGCGACTATCGCCCCCACGGGACCGGCGCCGATGACCGCAAACTTGGTTGGCCTGTAGTTGCATTCTTCCTTCATACAGGTGACTCCTTTACATGCGAAAGCTTCGAATTCAGAGCATCCCGAAGGACTGGGCATCGAGGATCTTGATATTGTTATCCTGCAGCAGTTTGATGGCCTGGTCATTGTCGCTGAAACGGAAGACCATCACCGCCTTTCCCGACGCAGGACCGGTGCCGGCCAGGGCATACATGTATTCGATGTTGATCTGAGTTTTCAGAAACAGCTTGAGGATATTATTGGCCAGACTGCCGGGCACATCGTCAAGTTCTACGGCAATCACATCGTCAACGCGCGCCGGCAACTGCTTTTCCATTATGATTCTGCGGGCCTTGACTACGTCAGACACAAGAATGCGGAGCACTCCGAAACCGGCTGTGTCGCATATGCTGAGGGACCTCAGGTTGATACCGGCATCTCCGAGGGCCTGGGTGGCTTCATAGAGGCGGCCGGGTGCATTTTCAAGAAAAACTGACAGCTGTTTCAGCTTCATGGGGGGCCTCCCTTGTCAATCTGGTTCACATCTGTAATCGAGACGCAGCCGTTGTCATGACAGACCTCCGGGGTTCTGAAAACCCCGGAGGCCAATCCAGTCAGGCGGCGGCAGCTCCTCCGCTCAAGGCTTTCAGGTTTACGTCGACCCCTTTATCCTTGGAGAGCGACTTGACGACCCCCTCCACAACCAGCGAATCGATGGGGAGGTTCTTCATCACAGAGCCGACCATGACCATGTTGACCGCCTTGGCATTGCCGGCCTTCTGGGCGATGGAAAGTGCCTCGATGCCATGGGCATTGCTGCAGGCCCTGGTGATCTGTTCCTCCACATCCCTTGGATAGGTGGCCAGACCGGAGGCGACGGTGCTGGGGTTGATGGTGACTTTGTTGTAGACCAGCATGCCGCCGGGCTTGAGATAGTGCACGTACCGCAGCGCTTCCAGGGGTTCGAATGAGATCAGGATGTCGGCCGTACCGGGCATGACCACCGGAGAGTAGACCTGTTCCCCGATGCGGACGAAGGAGATCACACTTCCTCCCCGTTGGGCCATACCATGCACTTCGTTCTGCTTGACATCCATGCCGCATGCCAGGGCGCTTTCGGCCAGCACCTTGGAGGCCATCAGCACCCCCTGGCCGCCGACTCCGGCAATTACTATGTTGAATACGCTCATGTGCTTCTCCCTATCCTTTCGCTACGGACATAGCGTCAAATTTGCAAAGCTGTGTGCAGACTCCACATCCATTGCAGATGTTGGGATCGATCTGGACTTTCGGTTTTTCACCTTCCGGGGCGCTACCCAGCCCCAGTGCCACACAGGCGGCTTTCAGACAGGCTCGGCAGCCGGTACATTTGTCCTGGTCGACTCCCATTACCGGTTTCTTGACCCGGTAGCGGAGGATGCAGGGGTTTTTGTCGATGAGCACGTAAGGTCCGGGGGTTTCCATCCCTTTTTTGATGGCGGCTTCGGTTTCGGCCAAGTTGTAGGTATTGATTTCGGCAACGTTCTCGATGCCGAGCACCTTGACCAGGGCGGCGATGTCCACCTGTTTGCTGCTGCCACCCTGCAGGACCTGACCGGATCCGGGGTTTTCCTGACCGCCGGTCATACCGGTGGTGCGGTTGTCCATGATGATGACCAGGGCGTTGCCGTCGTTGTAGGCCATGCTGAGGAGGCCGGTTATGCCGGAGTGGAAGAAGGTTGAGTCGCCGATGACGGCCACCGGTTTTTCTGTTCTGCCGGCGATTTCGTTGACTTTGGCCATGCCGTGGGCGGCGCTGATGCTGGCGCCCATGTCTATGACCGAATGCATGGCGCTCAGCGGAGGAAGTGCGCCCAGGGTATAGCAGCCGATGTCACCGGAAACAAAGACCTTGAGCTTGCTCAATATGCTGAAGAGTCCGCGATGGGCGCAACCGGGGCAGAAGGTGGGCGGACGCTGGGGAAGATTCTCGACAGGAGCCAGGCTTACTGTGGCCGGGGCCTCGCCTGCCGCACTCCTGATTATGTCGGCGTTAACCTCACCGCAATAGGAGATCTTGTCCTTGCCGATATCGACCCGAATTCCCATGGCCCGGATCTGCTCTTCGAAGATGGCATCCATCTCCTCGACCACCATGCAGCGTTTTACCCGGCCGGCAAACTCGCGGATCTTCTTCTCCGGCAGCGGGTGGACCAGACCGAGCTTGAGGATGGAGGCGTTGGGATAGGCCTCCTTGACATGCTGATAGGAAACGCCGGAGGTGATGATCCCAAGTTCGGTGTCCCCCATTTCCACCCGGTTAAGGGGTGTTGTTTCCGCGTACTCCTGCAGCTTGAGCAGGCGCGCTTCGACCTCCACATGCTTGAGCTTGCCGAAGTTGGGCAGCATGACGTACTTGGGGACGTTCTTGACCAGCTCCCCGACCTTCACTGGGATTTTTTCCTTCTGTTCGACACACCCCTTAGCGTGGGAGATGCGGGTGGTAGTGCGGAGCATCAAGGGTGTATCGAACTGCTCGGAAATCTCGAAGCCGACCCGCACAAAGTCATAGGCCTCCTGGGAGTCGGCCGGATCCAGCATGGGAACCTTGGCGAACTTGGCGTAGTTGCGGCTGTCCTGCTCGTTCTGGGAGGAATGCATACCCGGGTCGTCGGCCACCATCAGGATCAGGCCGGCATTGACGCCGGTGTAGGTCAGGGTCATCAGTGCATCGGCGGCCACGTTGACGCCAACGTGCTTCATTGTGGCCAGGCTCCTGCCGCCGGCAATTGAGGCGCCGATGGCGGATTCCAGTCCGACCTTCTCGTTGGGGGCCCATTCGCAGTAGACCTCACCCAGGCGGGCCACCTCTTCCAGCGTTTCGGTACTGGGCGTTCCGGGATAGCCGGAGGCGAAAACCCCGCCGGAATCCCCAAAGCTCAACGCAATTGCTTCGTTACCGGAAATAATCTTTTTCATGTACACCACCCTTTCACATATGCTTTTTTTCGGATATCCCGCTTAGTGACTCACAAACAGTTTACAATTTTCTTCAGCGACGCATTCCAGAGACCAGATCACCCGGCCGGAATCACTTGGGGCGATTGTCTATGTAGCGCTTGGCTTTGCCTTCGCTGCGCGGTATCGAACCGGGGGGAACCAGGGTAACCTTGACCGTAATGCCGACGACATCCTTGATATCCCTTTCAAGCGACTTTTTAATGTCGCGGGTCTCTATATCATCAGTGACGAACAGGTTCGTGCTTATTTCGAAAGTTTCTATTGTTGGTTTATACACATACTGGGCTTCAACTTCGATTTTAACTTCAACTTCGTCCAGCGATCCCTGACGATCAACCACAACCAGATAGTTAGGGGTGACGCCCCGGTGCTTGAGAACAATTGATTCGATCTGTGAAGGGAAGAAATTGACCCCCCGGATAATCAGCAGATCGTCGGTACGGCCCGTCAATTTCTTCATCTTGATCAGGGTACGACCACAGATGCAGGGTTCCAGACTGAGGCTGGTGATGTCCCTGGTCCGGTAGCGCAGTAATGGTTGCCCCTCCTTTCCGATCGTAGTAAAGACCAATTCGCCTTCAGCGCCGATGGGAAGCGCTTCACCGGTTTCCGGATTGATAATTTCCGGGTAGAAATAGTCTTCATTGATGTGCAGGCCATTCTGGGCTTCATGGCACTCACAGGACACGCCCGGACCGGTGATTTCGGTAAGGCCGTAGATATCGCAGGCCTTAAGTCCGAAACACTCCTGGATTTTTTCACGCATCGACTCGGTCCAGAATTCAGCACCCAGCACGGCTGTGCGCAGGTTCAGTTTTTTAAACTCAACTCCCATTTCGAGCCCTACTTCGTGGATATACATCAGGAAGGAGGGAGTGACCGTCAGGGCGGTTGTTCCAAAATCCTGCATCAGCATGATCTGCTTCTGGGTGTTGCCCCCGGAAATGGGGATTACTCCGGCTCCGATTTTGATTCCGCCGTAATGCGCTCCGATACCGCCGGTAAAAAGGCCGTAACCGTAGATGTTCTGGAGAACATCATTTTTTGTGATGCCGGAAGCTGTCAGGCAGCGAGCCATGACTTCGGACCAGGTTTCGATATCGGTTCTGGTGTAGCCGACAACGATCGGCTTTCCCGTAGTTCCGGAGGTGGCATGATACTCTATGATATCCTCCCGGGCAGCAGTAAAAAGGTTGAACGGATAATTGTCCCGCAGATCGTCTTTGACGGTAAAGGGAAGCCTCCTGATATCATCCAGCGACTTGATGTCAGAGGGTTTCACTCCCGCTTCATCAAGCCTCATCTTATAGACCGGGCTATTATCGTAGACATCGCTGACAGTTTTCTGCAGCCTGCCAAGCTGAATGCTCTTCATTTCGCTACGACTGCACGTTTCAACTGCGTTCCAAATCATGGTTGCCCCCAATTCTCGTCTTAAATCCGCAAACTAAGAGAAATACGTTACAGGTAATTAAGTTCCTTGGCCTTCGCGGTAATCTCATCACGAAAGCTGGGATGAGCAATCCTGATCAGCGCCTGGGTGCGTTGACGGACGCTCTTGCCGTACAGATCAGCCACGCCGAACTCAGTCACCACATAATGGACATGATTGCGGGTAGTGACCACCCCGGCACCATGCTTGAGCATCGGCACGATCTTGCTGATGACGCTCCCATCCCGCAGCTCGGATGTGCTTGGCAAGGCGATGATCGGTACACCCCCTTTGGAGCGGGAGGCACCGTAGATGAAATCCAGCTGCCCGCCAACGGCGGAATACATTTTGGGGCCGATACTGTCTGCGCACACCTGACCGGTAAGATCAACCTCGAGAGCGGAATTGATCGCCACCATACGGTCATTCTGTGCCACAACAAACGGGTCGTTGACATACTCGGTACGATGTAGTTCGACCAGCGGATTATTGCTGACCCAGTTGTAAAGCCGCTTGGTACCCAGCAGGAAGCCGCAGATGATCTTTCCTTGATGAAGGGTCTTGCGGGAAGAGTTCACGACGCCGGCTTCCACCAGATCAATGACGCCATCGGAAATCAGTTCCGAGTGAACTCCCAGGTCTTTTTTCTCATACAGATACTTGAGTACCGCATCGGGAATGGCGCCGATCCCCAGCTGCATGGTGGCCCCATCCGGGATCAGTCCGGCAATGTGCCCGGCGATCTTCTCGACGACACCATCATTGCCTTCGGTACCCATGGCATGTTCGCTGATCGGGCAATCAACCTCTACTATGCGATGCATGCGGTCCACGTGCATCGAGGTATCACCCAGTGTCCGCGGCATCTGCCTGTTAACCTGGGCAATAACCGTTTGGGCTACTTCAGCGGCCGATATGGTCAGGCCGGATTCGGCACCCATCGAACAGAATCCTTGCTCGTCAGGCGGTGAAACGTGGATCAGCGCCACATCCAGCGGCAGGTGACCGTTCTTGAACAACAGGGGAAATTCGGAAAGCATCACCGGCGTAAAATCAGCACGTCCTTCGTTAACGGCCTTACGGACATTGGCGCTGATGAACATGGAATTGACACGCAGATGCCCTGCCATTTCCGGGGCGACATAATCCGAAGGGCAGATTGCCAGCGGATGACAGATCTCGACGTTTTCCAGGTCAGGCGCACGTTTCACCAGAGCAGCCAGCAGCTGCAGCGGCACCGAGGCATTGCCCGTCAGAAACACGCGATCTCCTGACTTGATTGATGTAACGGCCTGATCCGGAGTCGTTAGCCGTGATTTATAGAGATCTTGCCAGTTCAGCATGGTTCCACCTTTAAAATTAGATATTCATTGCCACATTCAAAATCAAATCCCCCCTAGCCCCCCTTTCATAAAGGGGGGGATCAAAGCTTCCCCCTTTATGAAAGGGGGATTGAGGGGGATTTGCCTATTTCTCGGGATAGTCGTAGAAGCCCTTGCCGGCCTTGCGGCCGACATAACCGGCCTTGACCATCTTGCGCAGCAGTCCCGGCGGTGCGAAGCGGGCTTCCTTCATGTACTCGTAAAAGATGTTGCCGACATGGTAGCCGATATCGGCGCCGGCAAAATCCTGGAATTCCAGCGGCCCCATCGGCATGCCGCAGCCGAGCTTCATGGCGGTGTCGATGTCCTCGGCCGAAGCGACACCCTCCTCAAGCAGACGGACTGCGTCCAGGATATAGGGAACGAACAGCCGGTTGACGACGAAGCCGGGGGTGTCCTTGCAGGTGATGGTGGTTTTGCCGATCTTCTTGGCAAAGGCCAGCGCAAGGGCGGTGGTGTCCGCTTCGGTCTGCAGGGCCGGAATGACCTCGACCAGCTTCATCATCGGGACCGGGTTGAAGAAGTGCATGCCGATGAATTTTGCCGGACGCTGCACCAGGGCGGCCATTTCCGTGATGGCGATGGAGGAGGTGTTGGTGGCATAGATGGTGTCTCCGCCGCAGACGGCATCCAGCTTGGCGAACAGCTCCTTCTTGACGTTGATGTCCTCAAAGACCGCTTCGATGATCAGGTTGGCGTCCTTCAGACTGGCCACATCGGTGGAGAAACTGATCCGTCCCTGAATCTCTTTCATCTGTTCTTCGGTGAAGATCTCTTTCTTGACCATCCGTTGCAGACTTGTGGCAATGGTCTTCTCGGCCCGGGCCCAGACCGCTTCGCTCATGTCGACCACTTTAACCTTAAATCCGGCCTGGGCTGCTACCTGGGCGATGCCCGCTCCCATGCTGCCGGCTCCGGCTACTCCTACGGTTTTGATATCATCGATGTTCATGGTTTCTTCTCCTTTATTGGAATGAGTCTATTTCTTATTTGCTCAGAAAGACCGGTTTGCGCTTTTCAGCAAAGGCGGTCAGACCTTCTTTGGCGTCATGGGTCTGCAGATTCTCCAGACCGTATCTGCGTTCCACCGCCAGGGCCTGTTCCAGGGGAAGTTCGATCCCTTCATTGACCGCGACCTTGATGTAGCCGAGCGCTTTGCCGGCTCCCGAGGCGAGCTTGGCGGCGAATTTCATTACTTCGTCCATGAAGGCCTCCGGTTCGATGACCCGGTCGATCAGGCCGATGGCCAGGGCCTCTTCCGGCCCCATGACTTTGCCCCACAGCAGGATATCCCTGGCCTTGGCCACTCCGATCAGGCGCGGCAGACGCTGGGTGCCGCCGGCACCGGGAACGATACCCAGACCGGCCTCGGGCAAGCCGATCAGCGCTTTTCCAGCAACCATGAAGCGGTAGTCGCAGGCCAGTGCCAGCTCGCAGCCGCCACCCAGGGCATGGCCGTTGATGGCTGCTATGACGACTTTCTTCATGCCGGCCAGGAGGTTGTTGGCGTCCTGCAGCAGTTTGGAAAACGCCTCGGACTCGGCCTGATTCATGGCGGCCATCTCTTTGATGTCAGCCCCGGCAATGAAGGCCTTTTCCTGGGCGCTGGTGATAACCACCACTGTGATGTCGTCCATCTGCCCGGCTTCGCTGAAGGCCTGGAACAGCTCCTGTCCGAATCCGCTGCTGAGCGGATTGGTGGGAGGGCGGTTAAGGCTGATGGTCAGGATCCGCTCTTCGGTCTGCATTGTTATGAATTGATATGCCATTGGCGTTACTCCATTTTTAGTGGTTTTGATTGTTGTGCCAACGTCCACCCCCCCTCAATCCCCCCTTATCAGGGGGGAAGCCGTTAAGCCTCCCCTGACAAGGGGAGGTTTGGAGGGGTTTCGGGTTTAGCCGACCTTGATGACGATCGAGGCGGCGGTGTCGCCGGCGGCGCAACCGGAAAAGAGCAGGTAGCCGCCCCCTTTCAGGGCCACTTCCTCAATGCCCTCGATCATCAGCCTGGCACCGGTGGGAGCCTGGGGGTGGCCGTAGATCAGGGAAGAACCGAAATTATTCATGCTGTTGACGTCCAGACCCAGGACCTTGGCCATGGCGATGTCGTTGGCAGCGAAGGGGTTATGGGTCTTGACAGCTTTCAGATCGCTTGCTTTGATGCCGGCATTGTTCAGAGCCATCTGGGCCGAGGGGGCCACGGCGGCGGCCATGTAAGCCTTCTTGGTGCGGGCGTAGCCAAAGGAGACCAGCTGGACTTCGATACCGGGATTGGCGCTCAGTTCCCTGGCTTTGGCGCGGGTGGTTACGGAGATGCCGGCGTTGCCGTCGGCCGGAAAAGTCTGGGATCCGAAGGTGTGTGCGCCCTCAGGGAGAACTGGGCGCAGGCCGGCCAACCCTTCCGCCGTGGTGACGGTCACCCCTTCGTCGGCTTCCAGGGTGATGGTTTTCTTTTTGGAGAGCTGTACTTCCACCGGGAACATGTAGCGCTTCTGGAATTCCCGGTCATGAGCCAGGGCGTCCTGGTACTGCTCGTAACGCCGCAGGGTCAGGGCGTCGCACTCCTCACGGGTGATGCCGAGCTCTTTGCTGACATTCTCGGCGGTCTGGATCATGGCCTGTCCGGCCCAGGGATCCTTGTTGACGTTGTCCATGAACCAGTCCTCGGCGATCGGTTTGCCGCCGGGACCATTGGGGTTCGGCCAGACAGCGTGGGGGCCGTTGGAGCAGCGGTCGGCCAGAAGGCACCAGCTGTTTTCAAACATTCCGGTTTCTATGCCCTGACCGGCCTGGTACAGGGAAAAGGCGGAGGTGGAGCAGGCCTGGGTGATCAGGACGCCGGGCGAACCTTCGGCACCCATCATGGCCGCTGCCCAGGGTCCGCTGTAGAACCAGGCTTGCTGATAGACGGTGCTGCCGACCAGGACGTATTCGATGGTTTTGGGGTCCCACTGCTTGCTCGCGAAAAAGCGCTTGGAGGTGGCGGCTCCCAGTACAATCGAGTTCTCATTGGCCAGGGTGCCCTGCCAGCGGGCAAAGGGGGTGCTGTAGTAGCCTCCGTACGGTATGAATGCTTTTGTTAACATGCAAGATCCTCCTGTTTTTTTATATATTTAGGTCTAGGTTGTCTGACGACCCACTTGAAAATCAGATCCTGATCCTGCCATCCACTGCAAAGACTCCATCAGCAAAAGCCATGATCGGGTTCATGTCCATTTCCTGGATCATCGGCAGGTCGGTCAGCAACTGGGATACGCGCTGGATGAGGTTGATGATCGCTTCCTTGTCGACTCCCGGTTCGCCCCGGACGCCATCCAGCAGAGCAGCGGTCTTGATGGAGGCCAGCATCTCGCCGGCTTCCAGATGGGTTACCGGTGCGATCTTGAAGACCACGTCTTTCAGTACCTCGACATAGATCCCGCCCAGTCCGAACATGACCAGGTGTCCCAACTCCCGCTCGGCGGCGGCACCGATGATCAGTTCCCGCCCGCCGGGCAGGAATTTCTGGACGAAGAATCTCAGTGTCCCGAATTTGCCGAGCCGTGCCTGCATGTCTTCAACCGTGCTTCTGACCGCTTCGGCGTCCCTGAGGTTGATGGCTACCCCTCCCATGTCGCTCTTGTGGTCGATCTCTTCGCAGTCAACCTTGACGACCACCGGGTAACCGATCCGGTCGGCGGCTCTGACAGCTTCGGCTGCGTTGGCCGTTACGGCCCAACCGGCCACCGGGATGCCGTAGGCTTCGAAGATCGTATAGACGTCGCTGGCTGAAAGGACGCTGCGCCCCTCCTGCCGGGCCTTCTCGATGATCGAGGCGGCCTTGGCGGTGTCGATGCCGGCAAACCGGGTAGGCTGGCCGATATCGCGCCGTTTGAGCTGGCCGAATTTGTGCAGGGCTCCCAAGGACTTGGCGGCATCGCTGGGGTTGGCGTAAAAGGGAACGCCCCCTTCCTTGAGGATCCGCATGGTGATCTGGAAACGTTCCTGGCTGAGATCGGTCATGAAGTTGCAGACGATCGGTTTCCTGGCCAGCTTGTTGACCTCCACGATCTGGCGGGCAACTTCGTGGGTGTCGGTAAAAGGAGCGGTGACGAAGTTGATGAAGATGCTGTCAACGCCATCTTCTTCAATGAGCACATCCAGGGCGCCGCGAAACTGGGGACCACCGGCGGTGGCAACGACATCGATGGGGTTTTCCAGGGCCGCTTCCGGGAACTGGGTTGTTTTGAGCGTTTCAATGGATTTTTCTGAAAGTTTGGGCACGTCCAGACCGCAGGCCACCAGGACGTCGGTGGCGATGACGGCCGGGCCGCCGGTGTTGGTGATGATCCCGACCCGGTTGCCGGTGGGAATCGGCTGGGAGGAGAAGGCCATGGCGGCCCGCACCATTTCACCTTCATCAGCGAAGGGAAGAATGCCGATCTTTTCGAAGATTAGTTCAGTGGCGATATCCACGCCGGCCAGGGAACCGGTGTGGGATGAGGCGGCTTTGGCACCCTGTTCGGTGCGGCCGGCCTTCATGGCCAGTATCGGTTTTCGGGCAGCGATCTCCCGGGCCGTTTCCAGGAATTCCCTCGGGTTGGAGAAACCTTCGGTATAAAGGATGATCGCTCTGGTTTCGGCGTCGTCGCCGTAATAACGGACGATCTCCGGGATGGAGACGTCGCAGGCGTTGCCGTTGGAGGCGTACAGCCGCTGGCCGATGCCCAGGTCGGCCAGGGCCTGCATGATCAGTGCCCCCACCCCGCCGCTCAGGGCGACCACCGAGATATGGCCAGGCTCCGGGTAGGTGAAGGTGAAGTTGCAGTAGGCCTTCAGGGCCGGGTCGCTGTTGATGATCCCCTGGCAGTTGGGGCCAAACAGGCGGATGCCGTATTCCTTGGCAATGGCGAGAAACTCGGCCTGCAGCCGGGCCCCCTCCTCACCCATTTCACTGAAGCCGGCCGAGTTGATGATGACCGCCTTGATCCCCTTTTTGCCGCACTCCAGAATCGCCTGGGGTACCATCGGGGCCGGGATGATCACATGGGCCAGGTCAACCGGGCCTGGAATTTCGTCCAGGGTTTTATAGGCCTTGAGGCCGCACACTTCCGGCGCATTGGGGTTCAAGGGGTAGATCGGCCCGGTGTAGCCGTACTTCTGCAGGTTGCGTATGATCACGTTTCCGATGGACAGTTCCTTGACGGATGCCCCCACAATCGCAATGGCTCTGGGCTTGAATAGTGCGTCCAACATGTTATTTCCCCTCCTCGAGTTGTTCAATAAAGGCTTCCACATTGGTTTTGGTCTGTTCGTCGGAGACGCAGCGCAGGTCGTTCAGGTCGCCGGAGATCACCAGGGCGGGAATACCGGTTTCAGCTTCCAATCGCTGGGGCATGCCGTAGCGGTTATTGGAGTTGCAGGGACAGGTCTTGGCATCGTGGTAGATGATCCCGTCTATGCGGAACTTGGCCAGCATCTCCTTGATGTACTTTTCCTTGTAGGCATCGGAGCGGACGATGAAGAGCTCCAGATAGGCCTTGGCCATGCTGCGGAAAGGGTCCTGGGCGTCGAAGGCCTGGAATATCCAGCTGCTGCAGTAGGTGGAGGCCAGCACGTTCGCCTTGAGACCGGCGAACAGATCCGAGTGCTGCCGCAGTCGCCCCCACACCGGCATGCCGTCCCAGTAGATACGCAGCGACTCATCTTCAACCGCCCCGACCCCCTCGGCGATGCGCTGCTTCAATTCGGCCAGCAGCACCTGATAATACTCGACCGCTTCCGGCGTCCCCCGCAGTACCACGGCCGGCCCCATGTGAATGGTGCCGTCAAAGAAGGTCAGGGGCGCGGGGGTCGCGGTGGCTGTTTCCAGAACCTCTTTCCACAACTCGGTACACTGCCGGGAGAGGGAAACCGTCTCCCGCAAGCGGTCCATGTCCAGCTTATGGCCGGAGATCAACTCCAGTGTCGGGACCAGCGCCTCGATCTGCCGGGTGACATCATCGATATGGGCAGAGCTGACTTCATTAATATTTTTAGGCGAGGTGATGCCGATTATGGGGACCGAAAATTCCCTGGCGTACCAGGCGAACCAGTCCTGTACGTCACGGCACTGGTTGGTGTTGTAGACCAGCACATCGGGCTTGGGGATCGATTCGATCCCCTTGTAGGCTTTGGAGAGCGGCGTGATCCCCTTGAGATAGGCGCCGATGTCGGCGGTCAGGTAGGAACAGATGTCCGGCGAGTAACCGATGGCGTTTGCCGCCGGGATCATGTCGGTGGACATGCGCGTGGCGCCCAGCATGGCAGCATGGTTTTCCGGGAAGTGTACCGCGAAGCCCATGGCCCTGAGCAGTTCCGCCGGACCGACACTGGTGCACCAGGCTACCTTTTTATTTCCGCTGGTGGCTGCCTCGTTCAGTCCGTAGAAATAAACCGTCATGATCCGGTTCATCTGATCGGTGGCCTGGAGCTTTTTTCTGATGTTTTTTTGCTCTGTAGTCATGATTTCTCCCTGGCGGTAATTACTGTCTGCTGCCAACTTCCATCACGTGCGTACAGCGCCGCGCCGACGGCACCGGTCAGTTGCGGCAGGGGCGGCAGCATGATCGGCCGACCGATCATCTCCCCGGCCATCTCGACGATATAGGGGTTGTGAGCCACCACCCCACCGGTCATGACGACCCGTTCGGTAATGGCATCCATCTCAAGCACCCTCTTGATGACCGAATAGAACAGCCCCTTGACGATATCGGTCACCTTTTTGCCGTTGCGGATGCTCTCGAGTACCTCGGTGGCGGAGAAAACCGTGCAGTAACTGCCAATCTTGAGCATCTCTTCCGACTGACGGGCCAAGCCGTTCATCTCTTCCAGCGAGATGTCCAACCGGCTGGCCATCTCTTCGAGAAAGGCGCCGGTCCCGGCCGCACACTTGCGATTCATTTTGAAGTTGCTGCGACGGCCGGCACTGTCGAGATTGATGATCTTGTTGTCCTGGCCACCGATATCGATGATGGTAATAGCCTCGGGAAAGTAGTGATAGCACCCCTTGGCCAGGCAGCCGATTTCGGTCTTGCTCGTTTCGGTGACAAAAGCGACATTGGCGCGACCGTAACCGGTGGAGACGGCGTTGACGATGTCAGCGCGGGTGGCTCCGGCCATCTCCAGCGAGGCATCCAGACAGGCAGCGGCGGTCGCGGAAAAGTCGATCCCGGATTTCTTGACGGCATGACCGATCAGCTGTCCGTCCTGATCAATGACGGCCACCTTGGTCCGGGATGCTCCCATATCGAGACCTACAAACAGCTGTTTAGGCATGCCTTCATGCTCCCTTTGGAGTTTCGGGTGATTTTACTGTATCGCCAGTCAACCGGTTCGATTTAATATAATAATGTTTTGCATTATACATGCCACACAAAACCAGCAGTGTGATTATGATACAACACACTGAATTTAATATATTATTTTAGTATACGCTATTTTACAGCAGTGCGTGATCTAATGGAAATCGACGATATTTAGTCGCTTGTTGCAACACAGGGCTATGTGGCCTACCCAGACGGGATGACTAAAGATTGAAAGCCAATAAAAACAGATAATTACGGCTTCAACGAAGGAATTTGCCTGAAAGACGATATTTCGTCGTGCAGACGAAATATCGTCATAGTGGGGAGGGAGTATCGGATGGAATAACACGATCAATAGTACAGCGTCGAACAAACGCCTTAGCTCCCATGGCGATTGTGATGTCTGGCGCCTGTTCGTCTGTTAGAAGTAATAAATCGACTGGGCTCCCTTACTATTTGGTAAATTCAGCCAGTTTTTCCAGTTGTGTCATGGCTCTGCCACTGTCAATGGCCTCGGCAGCGAGCAGCATGCCTTCCTGTGCGGTTGCCGCCTTATCGGCCGCCAGCAGGCCATAAGCGGCGTTGAGCAGGACTATCTCCCGCTTTGGACCCTTTTCGCCCCTGAGTACATTCATCACTATTTCTGCATTGGCCGTGGCATCGCCGCCACGCAGCTCATCCATTGTACTTCGGCTGATGCCAAAGTCTTCCGGTCTGATGGTAGCGAGCTTGCCCCCTACCGGAGTAACCTCGGCAACAAGAGTCTCGGTGGTGATGGTGATCTCATCCATGCCGTCCATGCCATGCACGACAAAGCCGTGCTTACAGCCGAGGTTATGCAATACGCCGGCGAGCTTCTCCACCAGCTCGGGACGGTAGACACCCATGACCTGACAATCGGCGCCAGCCGGGTTGGTAAGCGGACCCAGGATATTGAAAATGGTGCGGATGCCGATTTCGCGGCGCGGCCCGATGGAATGCTTCATAGCGCCATGCAGTGCCGGTGCGAACAGGAAGCCAATACCCACCTGATTGATACATTGCTCAACGGTTTCGGGGATGACATCCAGATTAATCCCCAGTTTCTCAATCACGTCGGCGCTTCCGCAGAGTGAAGACACCGAGCGGTTGCCATGCTTGGCCACCTTGACGCCGCAGGCAGAAACCACAAAGGAGACGGTGGTGGAGATATTGAAGGTGTTGGTACAGTCGCCACCGGTGCCGACCACGTCCAGTATGGTTTCCCGGTCGATATTGATGTCGTCCCGGTCAATGTCCAGTACGTTTCTCCCCGCATGAACCCGGGTGGCCCGCTCGCGCATGACCCGGGCGGCCCCGGTAATCTCGTCTACGGTCTCCCCCTTCATCCGCAGGGCGGTGATGAACGCTGCGGTCTGAGCCGGTGTGGCCTCCCCTGACATGATCTGGCTCATAACCTCGATCATCTCTCCTTCGTTTAGATTTTCCCGTTCGACTACACGTGCAATAGCTTTTTTGATCATAATTTTGACCTCTCCGGAGTTCCTGGAATTACTATTCTGAGCTATGAGGGGTAAACCCAACATTAGTGCAATAATGCATCAAATTCCATAAATGACGTCTATTTTCACTATATTGCGCAAATATAAATTCTGCACAATCTTGGGAGAAACTGTTGGATTGCATACAACGGCAGTCTAGCAATAACAGCTACTTGGACTAACAAAAAATATACTTTGCACTTTTTGCACGAATGTTGGGTTTACCCCTAGTTGTGCAACTACTGTGGCGTTTTTAAGCTTTATCACAATCAAAAATGTGGCGAGCTGAGTATCGACAGAGATAATAACGTCCATAATCAAGCTTATGAGAACAGAAACGCCTCTTTTCAACTAGACATAACCAGTTAATGCCGAATACATGTTTTGTTTTACATGTAGTTTGATCAGGAAGAACATTAGGAGAAGTCATGACGGACCTCCAGAAACTATCGTAAAAGTATGTTACCTTTTTGCTGGTCTGATTCATCAGAGGAATATCCGTTTGACACTCATGCGTGGATGCTGAGCGAACAAGCGCCCTGATAAGTCCAAGTGCAGTTTGTAGCCTTTCCAGCTTTTACTTCAACGGGACGATCGGTGCCCCGTACTTGCAACAGAGCACAGTTCCATCAAAGCGGAAGTTAAGTCCGCCAGGCCTTCAGATCCGGTTCATCCTCCTAGCCGCTTCCGTGAGTTCCCCGCGGAAGTCGGGGTGGGCGACGCTGATCAAGTTCAGGGCCCGCTGGCGGGCGGTCTGACCGCGGAGCTTGGCGACCCCGAATTCGGTCACGACATGATCCACATCATTCTTGCTGGTGGTAACGGATGCCGCCGGCGCCAGGCTCGGCACAATGCAGGATATCGTGCCGTTTTTAGCGGTTGAGGCCGTGGTGATGAATGCTTTGCCGCCGCGTGACCGGTTGGCGCCACGGGCGAAGTCAGCCTGGCCGCCGGTACCGCTCCACTGCAGATGGCCAAAGGACTCGGAACAGCACTGCCCGAGCAGATCCACCTGGATAGTGGCGTTGATGGCAACCATGTTATCAATCTGCCCGATAACGAATGGATCGTTGATATAGTCAACCGGGTGCATCTCGATCATCGGGTTTTCATTCATGAACTTGAAGAGTCGCTTTGTGCCGAGGGCAAACGTGCCGAGCGCCTTGCCGCGGTTGATGGTCTTGCGGGAATTGTTAACCGCGCCGGCGAGCATCAGGTCAACGATTCCGTCGGAGATCAGTTCGGTGTGGATCCCCAGATCCTTCTTCGTAAGCAGCGCCTTGCAGACTGCGTTGGGTATGCCGCCCCAGCCGAGCTGCAGGGTCGAGCCGTCCGCAATGAGTTCCGACAGGTATCCGCCGATCGCTTCCTCCACCGGTGAGATAGCCGGGATTTCCTGCTCCTTTAGTGGTTCGTCGCACTCGATGATATGGTCAATCTCGGAGATGTGGATATGACAGTTTCCATGTGTGCGGGGGGCCTGGGGATTTACCTGCACCACCACCTTCTCTGCCTTCTTGACCGCCTCCATGGTGTAACCGACGGAGAGACTGCAGGTGAAGTAGCCGTACTCATCCATGGGGGAAACCACCGTTCCCACAACGTCGATGGGCCAGTACTCACGCAACAGTCTGGGAACCTCATGGAAGTGGTTCGGGACGAAATCCGCCCATCCCTTCTGAACCGCCTCACGGGATACGTGACTGGTGAACCAGGCGTTCACCCGGATGTGCGGGACTGAATCCTCGGTGAAATAGTCGGGGCAGAGATGATGCTGCTGATTGACGACAACCCGCTCCAATTCACGCTTACGGGCTGCCAAAGCCTTGACGAAGAGGGTCGGCTCCCCGACTCCCAGGGGAAAACAGAGGTGGTCTCCCGACTTTACGATCGATGCGGCTTCGTGCGGCGTGCAGAGTTTTTGCCGATATTCCAGATCAAAGTCACGCTTGACAAGTGAAACACTGCTCATGATTGATATCTCCTTAGTATTGTTGATAACTAGAATGCAATGTGCATCCACACGGGTGAACTGTAGAAATAAAGAGGCTGCAAGAGCATTTAACCGTCTGATTTAGAAGGACCGAGACTCGACAGACACTGGAATATAAAAGTTGCCCCCTTCCCTGGCGCCCCCTCGGCCCATACCCGGCCGCCGTGGCGCCTGATGATTCTTTCCACGGTCGCCAGACCGATACCGTGCCCTGCAAACTCCGCCTTTCCGGCAATCCGCTGGAAAGGGACAAACAGCTTTTCCGCATCAGCCATGTCAAAACCGGGTCCGTTATCCCGGACAAAGTATGCCGTTTCCTCGCCAACAGTTGTCATCCCGAATTCGATGACAGCTTTTTTCTGTTGAGCAGTGTACTTCCAGGAGTTGCCGATGAGGTTGTCGAGGACAACCCGCAGCAGGCTCGCATCACCGTAGGCCCAAACCCCGTCGGCGATTCTGACATCCACCTGTCGCTCGGGTTCGACCAGTTTCAGCGTCGTAGCCACCTCGCGCGCCAACGCACTCATATCAACCATCTTGCGAACCGGTTCGAAGTGCACCATGCGCGAGAAATTGAGCAGATCTTCAATGAGCTGGTTCACGCGTAAGGCGCTACCGTATGCCTTCCGGACATATTCCCTGCATTCCTCCTGGAGTTGGTCGCCGAATAACACATCTATTGCCTGGCAGCTTATGCCGATTACGTTCAATGGTTGGCGCAGATCATGGGCAACCGTGTAATTAAAGGTATTCAACTCACGATTTGCGTCTTCCAGCTCGGCGGCCCGCGCCGCAAGGTCGATGTTCAGCCGCTTGATCTCCTCTTCGGCCCGTTTACGTTCGGTCACATCAACCATGACAGCGAGCGAGCGGACAACCTTTCCCTGACTGTTCCGTTCCGCTGTGGCAGAAAGGAGAACATCCAGGATATCGCCGTTCTTCTTCACAATCTGGTATGGCACTTCCTTGCAGGAGCCGGTCCGGAAAAACTCGGGAAGAACAACTTCGGTGGCGTAGGAACGGGATTCCTCCGTGTAAAATTCCGTGGATATCCGGCCAAGCACCTCGCTGCTCTCATAGCCGAGCGTTTCGAGCCAGTAATTGCTGACACTGACCAGCCGCCCGTTATGATCGATGGAATGGAGCATGACCGGGGTATCGTTGTAGAGACGGCTATAGCGATCCTCGCTGTGGCGCAGATTCTCTTCCGCCTTTTTACGGGCAGTGATGTCGATCAACAGGCTCAACAGACATAGTTCCGCGCAGATTTCGATGGTCTCCGCCGAATAGAGGCCGATGTGAACGTTCCCGGATTTGCTCCTGAAGCCGATTTCCAGGTCACGCACCTTCTTTCCATCAGCCAGCATCAGGAGCACATTGGCCCGATCTTCTGGATTCAGCCAGATATTGAGCTCCAGCGAAGACCGGCCGATCACCTCATCGCTCCGATAGCCCATCACCCGCTCGAAGGCCTCGTTGACCTCCAGGTACCTCCCGTCTGCCAAAGATGCGATAACGACGATACTCGGCATCGCCAGAAAGGCCTTGGAGAACCTGTTTTCCGACTCACGGAACGCCTCCTCCGGCCGCCTGCGCCCGGTGATGTCGCACACCGCCTGTTCCAAGCGCTCATCTTCCGGCTTGAGAACTGGTGTGAACATGGGGACTCCTCAGGATAAAATATGTACTGCCTATGCTGCCATGGGACCCGACAGCAAGCGAAACAGGAACAGAGTTATAACTCTGTAGAACGCAAAAGTCGGACAATCTGCACGTCCGCTTCTCCTGTCTTCATTTTCCGGGTAAAGCCCTCAGGCTGAACGGTATGCATCGTACATAGCAACATGAATACCAAACAGTGTTCTTTTAAACAAACACCCGATCCGCGGGAGCTAACCATCTATATATGCTGGCAATTATTTTTTTTCAAATCGTCCAACTCCTGGTGAAACAACAGCAGGCATCTGTCAACAACGGTTGACAGCCACGAACGTATGCAACTGTGTCATTCACTACAAAACCGTTCCCTATCGGTCAGTTACACCATGGTTACAGTCTGGTGTGCGTTTTATACAAAAGTTTACACTCACTGCTACTCCCGGACACCGCAACGTACTGGATACCTTGTGGTAATAACCAAAAACGGCAGTTGAACCACGGAGACACGGGGACACGGAGGAAATCAAGGAGTTTTTTTTGGAGTTTTAACCAAAACCTTTTTTGGTGAACGCACTTAATCCAGATTTTTCGTGTAACTCTCTGTATTTTTTATCTCCGTGTCTCTGTGGTAAATGCTTTTTCTGGATGATTGTATTTTCCTGGTTAGTTTTGTGAGCTTGGTGTGAGAACAGCCGTTTTGGTAGTAATGGAATATGCCTAACAACGGGTGAATGAGGCGGGATAATTAGGGTGGGTGGTCAAGCAGGTGCGTTATCGGTGCGTCGTAGTGCCGTCAATCCGTATCGCTTCCCTCGTCAGCATACTTGTGCAGCTTCTTGTAGAGCCCCTGCCGCGAGATACCCAGAAGTTGGGCGGCCTGAAGCTTGTTTCCCCGGCAGGACTCGATAGCCTCGCGGATGAGCGCTCTTTCAAAGTCGTCCATGATCCGGCCGATCTCCTTCGTGCCGAGGCTGGCGCGGATAAATTTCTCGATCCCCTGGATCGAAGCAGCTTCCGTCTCCATCCCGACCGGGGGGAATAGTCGGGAAAGCAGGTCGGGTAGATGCGCTCTCGTTATCAGCGGCCCGACAACTACATTGAACGCGCTTTCAATAACGTTGCGCAGTTCGCGGATGTTCCCCGGCCAGGTGTACTGCCTGAAAATGTCCAACGTCTCGGCATCGAGCCCAGCTACTTCGAGTTCGAATTCGGCGTTGAACAGGTCAATGAAGTTTTTCGTGATGGAGAAGATATCCTCCATCCGCTCCCGGAGAGCAGGTATGGAAATCGCAACCACGTTAAGCCGGTAGTAGAGGTCTTCCCGGAATTTTCCTTCCTTTACCAGCTGCTCCAGGTTGCTGTTGGTTGCCGCTACCACCCGGGCATCAACCGTTTTCGGAGTTGTGCTGCCCAGCGGGGTCAGTTCCTTCTCCTGCAGCACGCGCAGGATCTTGGCCTGCATGTAGAGCGGCATGTCACCAACCTCGTCGAGGAAGATGGTACCGGTATGGGCCTGTTCGAACTTCCCGATCTGCCCCCCCTTTATCGCGCCGGTAAAGGCTCCCTCCGCGTAACCAAAGAGTTCAGACTCCAGCAGGTGCTCAGGAATGGCCGCACAGTTCACCTTGACAAACGGTGCATAGCGTCGGCTGCTGGCAGAGTGGATGGCATGGGCGAAAAGCTCCTTCCCGGTTCCGCTTTCCCCCCGCAAGAGTACGTTGGAGTTCTTCTGGGCTACCCGCAGGATGGTCTCCTTCAGCTCGACCATCCTGCTGCTCTGGCCGACGATGCTGTTGACGTCGTACTTGAAAAGAGCTTCATTTCCCGTCAGGTTGCGGTTCAGTCGCCGCGTCTCCGGTGCGGTTTGCAGCTGTTTCGCGATAAGGGGGACCTCCCGGATGTCCTTGAAGATGATTTTTCCCATGGAGCCGATGACCTTGCCGTCCTTGATGAGAGGGAAGCGGCTCGCGTAGACCTGCTTGCCGTTAAAGTAATGGGTGATGCCGATCTCCGGTTTGCCGGTCTCCATAAGGACCGGCATGTGGGAAGGTTGCGAATTCAGATAAACCTGGTCGACGTGCTTGCCGATCATGGCCTGGGGGGTACTATTGAGCACCTTGGCGAAGGCCTGGTTGACCATCACTACAATGCCGTTACGATCAACGATAATGATGCCGTCATAATCAAAGTTCAGGAATGCGCTGGGAGACCGAATAATCTCGTTCAACTCGTCGGCGGAAGCGACGTCATCCGCTGGAAGCACCCTGAGCAGCGACAACACCCCGCCGACGATCCTGTCTTCCTCCACAAGCGGTACGTAATCGCAGGCAATGCGCCTTGTGCCGAGCAGCATGACCTGGTTGCTGAAGCTGATGCCGCTTTTCATCAGGGTACTCAGGTTCCCTAGATCGGCAACCTGGGTGATGCTCTGTCCCAGGAGTGTCTCGGGAGGAATCCCTGTCAGCCTTCCGGCGGACTCATCCAAGGAAATTATCACGAGTTCGGTATCCAGCCGGATGAGCCCGGAGCAGCCCGCCTCTGCCAGCGAATCCTGGTAGGAACAGCATCCGGCACTATTTTCGACACAATCCATAATTACCTGCCATCGTTGAAACGGATTAAATAACGGCTGTGAACCCTTATCTGTTGGTAATTTCCTTCAGTTTTTCAAGTTGCTCCAAAGCGTTACCGTTGTCAATGACCTCGGCGGCAAGCGCCATTCCTTCCTGGGCCGATGCCGCCTTGTCGGCTGCCATCAGTCCGAAGGCAGCATTCAGAAGGACAATGTCCCGCTTCGGCCCCGGCGCGCCTTTCAGCACAGACCTGACGATATCAGCATTGATGGCGGCATCGCCGCCACGCAGCTCAGCCATTGAGCAGCGGCTGATGCCGAATTCCTCCGGGCTGATGGTGGAGAGCTTGACCCCTGCGGGAGTAACCTCGGCCAGCCGGGTCTCCGTGGTGATGGTGATCTCGTCCATGCCGTCCATGCCATGCACAACAAACCCGTGCCGGCAGCCGAGCTTATGCAATACACCGGCGAGCATCTCCACCAGCTCGGGGCGGTACACCCCCATGACCTGACAATCGGCGCCCGCCGGATTGGTGAGCGGACCCAGGATATTGAATATGGTGCGGATGCCGATTTCGCGCCGCGGCCCGATGGAATGCTTCATGGCGCCATGCAGTGCCGGTGCGAATTCTCAATCACGTCGGCGCTTCCGCAGAGCGAAGACACCGAGCGGTTGCCATGCTTGGCCAATTAGCCTACGAATGTGACCCAGCCGAAGGGATCATAGCGCTTGCCGGTCTGGATGCCGGTCAAGGCGTCATAGAGCCGTTGGGTGATCTCGCCGACGTTGCCGCCGCTCAACTGCAGGGTTTCCTGCTTGTAGCAGAGCCTGCACACCGGGGTGATGACGGCGGCGGTGCCGCTGCCGAAGGCCTCGGTGACCCTGCCGGCCTTGATGTCCGCCATCAGGTCATTGACGTCGATCGGCCGTTCCTCGACCTGATAGCCGAGGGTGGGTGCCAGCTTGAGAACAGAGTCGCGGGTCACCCCCGGCAGGATCGAGCCGCTCAGCGGAGCCGTGACAATTGTACTGCCGTACACGAAAAACATGTTCATGGCGCCAACCTCATCGATATAGCGCTGCTCACGACCATCCAGCCAGAGTACCTGGTCGAAGCCCGTTTTCTTTGCCTCCAGGCCTGCCTTGAGTGAACTGGCGTAGTTGCCGCCGGTCTTGGCCTCGCCGGTCCCGCCGGGCACGGCACGCACGTAGAGATCTTCCACCATGATGCCGACCGGACTGAAGCCGGTCGCGTAGTAGGCGCCAACCGGTGATAGGATCACATAGAAATAGTAGTGGTCGGACGGCTTGATGCCCAAGGCCGGTTCAACCGCGATCATGGCCGGACGGATATAGAGTGAGGTCCCGGGTGCGGTCGGGATCCAATCCCGCTCAAGGGCCACCAGTTGCGCTATACCCGCGAGAAAAAGCTCTTCCGGGATTTCAGGCATGCAGAGACGTTCGGCCGACTGGTTGAATCGGCGGGCGTTCATACCGGGACGAAACAGCGCTACCCGGTCGTCGGCCCATTTGTAGGCCTTGAGACCCTCGAAGATCTCCTGGGCATAGTGGAAAACCTTACAGGCCGGGTCGAGCGCAAAACGGGGCGTAGGGCTGGATGCGGGCGTCGCACCACCCCTGTCCGGCCTTCCATTCAACCAGCAGCATGCGGTCGGTGAAATGCCTGCCGAAACCAAGCTGCGATTCATTCGTGGTCTTTGCCTTCATCTTTTCCGCAGTTAGCGGCACAATATTGATATCCATAAGTGTACCTCTATAGTGTTCTTTATCAGGCTCTCCTGCCTAAACCGACCTACAAACACTTAACCTTCGCATCAAGCGTTTATTTGGGCGGCATTGTCCTGGTTTTCACGATAGCCAGGCGGCACTGCTCCCATGAATTCATCTTCAGTCTCTTCAAGAGAATTCAACACACCATCATTTACGTTTTTCTCAGGCCGGGATCATTGCCGCAAACTGCTTTTCAACCTGTTTGGCGTTTTTCTCCAGCTGCTCTTGGACACCTTGGGACATGGGATCGGGGAAAATATCCTCAGCATCAAGTTCCAGCCCCTCCAGAATTGCCGAAGCTATCTGATCCGGCGTTGCCTTGGGCATTTCTTGCCCGGCCGTCATTTTGGTATCCACCGGGCCGGGGTAAACTCCGACAACTCTGATGCCGCGCGGGGCCAACTCGGCCCGCATCCCTTGCAGCAGGGAGTGACCGGCAGCCTTGGAAGCACAATAGGTGCCGTTGACCGGCAGATTGACCAATCCGATGATCGAACAGACGTTCACGATTGTCCCGCTGCCATTGGCTTCCAGGATAGGGGCGAATGCCCGGCACATGGCCAGGGTGCCGAAGAAGTTGACTTCCATCTCCTCGCGGGCAGCCTCCATCCCGGCGAGTCCCAAGAGCGACTCACAACGATTGATGCCGGCATTATTAATCAGCAGGTTCACATCCGCGCATTGTTCCGCGACCGTTGCCACACTGGCTGCAGAGGTAATATCCAGCCGGAGTGCTTTGATCCTTTCGGCATTGAATTGCACCAATTCCTTGACTGCTGCGATGGTCCGCGCTGCCGCGTAAACTTTCGCAGCCCCTTTATCCAGTAACGCCTTGATCAGGGCGCTGCCGACGCCTCCATTGGCGCCGGTAACCAATACGATTTTTCCTTCCAGATTCATGACTGTTCCTTTCAAGCTTTGATGCTATTGTCAATTTTACAGCTTACTATTTTGTCAGCAGGCGGCAGGGCCAAGGGTCATGCCGCCGTAGAGGGCCATGGTATACCAGCCGTAGGCCTGCACCAGCATCTCGGGAGGCGTGACATCGGCCACATAGGACATGAGAGTTGTCGAAAAGGCCGACAGCCCCACGCCGAAGAGCAGATACATAGGGACGATCGGAATCCGCATGTAGGAACTCAGGAAGCAGACGAAACTGATGCTGCAGGCGGTGAGGAGCAAGCGGCCGGTAGAGTTATTATGCGATTTCATGGGGCGAGTAGTCCGGTATCCAGCTAATATCCTGTAACGGCCTCCCCTCCTTGTAGTAGAGCTCTGGGGTCAGCAGCACAAAGAAGATGTGGACATCCAGAAAACCGAAATGGCTGAGCAGGTCATTCAGCGTTGCCGCGATGGCATCATGCTTTTTCTGCGGCCTCGGAAACATGAATATCTCCAGGGAGCGGGGCGTGGCAGTTATCTGGACGATGGCGAGCGATTCAATCTTGACTTTATCCCGCGGCACCCCGGCGACACGTGAAAATTCTTCGATGAACAATGGCACCCGCTCCCGCAGAAAACCTTCATCGAACCCCTTGAATCTCAGGAATGGCATTGATGTTCTTTTCCCCCGACAAACAGCATGCGCAATGCAAAGTGCTGCGCTTCAGGCGCTGACGACATGACTGCCCGAGCAGTCAGATTGCAAGCCTCGTTAGTTGTTTCCATTGCCCTGCCAAGCGTGATCAACACACCTTCCAGCACAGACAGGATTTCTTCCGGTTTTTCAATTGCCGCCGAGAGCCTGAGCCTCGCTTCCTGCATGGCGACGCTGGACGCAGCGTCAAGCCCCTCGTTCCACCCTGCTTCCCGCAGCCGCTGCAGGCATCTGCCGATGGCCAGAGCCGCCAGCCCCCCCTCCACAATAGTGCTGAGATCACCATCCACCTTTCTGGCATTAATCAGCATGCGCAGAACCCTGTGTTGCGTGCGGACTCGGCATTTTTCCGCCACGGAATGAGAATCCGTCGCAGCCATAGAACAAAGATCGCGGAGGATGGCGGACAGGAGCGAGCGCAGCCGCCTAGCTGGGTCAACCGGCAACAGAAAGCGGAACGAAATGATGGCAACCCCGATTCCGCCGAGGCACGCCAGCCCGCCTGTCACATAGCTGCCAGTCGCAGGGATGGCAGGCACTCCCGGCTGCATGACAAACAGAAAAAAGAGCATGGCATCCATGGCGCCAAGGGCGGTACGGCGATAATGCAGGGCAATGACACCGGCCATGAGCACCGGGATAGTGACGGCTCCCTGCCACAACGGATCGCTCACCCCCGGCAGCAGGACCAGCCGGCAGAAAAACGCAGCTGCGACCCCGAGCGAGGCTCCGCAGAAGATGTAACCGAGCATTACTGCAGGGCGATCATGGGTAGAAAAGATGCTGACCATGATTGAGGCGGCCATCATCATTAACGGACCTTGCCCCCACCCGGTGAAATGCCATGCCATTCCCACGACTGCTATGGCAGCTGCTGCGCGCAAGGCTGCGCGACCCGCCTCCTGCCAGTCGCGATGACGGATGAAGCGGTTCGTCACCGGCCTTTCCGTGCCTGGCGCCATCGCATCCCATTGACTGATGAGCGCTTGCAGGGATGTGATGGTTTCGCCCAGCGCCTCCCCCAGCAGGGGCACACGTGCCTCCAATTCATCCGACAGCGCCGCCAATTCGGCTGCTTCTTGTCCGGACGATCCAGGTCCTTGCAGATTCCGGGCGGCCTGCTCCAGGTTCCGGGCAAACTGTTCTTGCCAGCAATCGAAAGCAGGGCCACAGGTCACCGGACGATCCCCGGCCAGCGTGCCCGCTTCGAGCAGGGAAAGGAGAGAGACAATCAGGCTCCTGACGCGCTGCTTCCTTTTCCTGAGGTCGAGAGAACCTGCCCAGAGCGAGTCGAGACTGCCCTCGATCTCGGCTATTTCCATGAGGACATCCTGCCTCAGCACGAGCAGTTCTTTTCGTTCACCGCCCATCAGCAGCAGTGCCAGCCACTCCAGTTCCGCCCCGACCACCCTGGCCAGACGATCCAGCAGCTCGCTCTTGGAGCGGCGCCGGGTAAAGAACAGAGTGACCGCCGTCGAGACGACGATCCCGATCACGATGCAGGCGATTCTTCCGAAGACCAGGTCATGCAGGTGGGGCGAATTGTTGTAGCCGGCCATGGCAATCACGGCACCGGTGCAGCCGGCGACCATGGCGCTGTAGGAACGGAGCCCGTACAGCAGGTTGCCAATGCCGACGCACGCCGCCAGCCAGAAGCAGAGCTGGATCGTAATCATGAGCGGCGACAGGGAGGCAATCAGCATGATCAGCCCCGCAAATGAGCCGACAGCTGTTCCTATCAGGCGGAAGTAACTCTTTTCCAGCAGCAGCCCACGGGTGGGCTGAATGACGATCAGCGCCGTCATGGCAGCCCAGTAAGGGCATTCCAGCTTCAAAGCCACGGCTACCGCCAGGGCGGCCAAGGCGGCCACGGTGCCACGGGCGGCCTGCAGGAGTTGCGGCCAATGCGTGATGAGCTGAAGGCGCAAGGCTTGATGTATCATCGTTTTGACTTCTGCCGCATGGTATCCACCATGGTTTCCAGACGCAAAATGTAGTTCGACAGCTGAGAAATCTCGTCATCGCTGAATGGACTGAGAACTTCTTTTTCCAGCGACAACACCGTTTCCTGAATCCGGTCAACCAGCGACTCCCCATCTGAAGTCAAACGAAGCAATTTTGCCCGCCGGTCCGAACCATCTTCGGACCGCTCCACCAATCCCTTTGTCACGAGGGTATCCATGATACGGACAATTGAGGGACCCTCAATACCGACGGATGCGGCCAGCTCTTTCTGGCGGATGTTATTTCCAAGGAGATAGAGGTGCAGCAGGGGACGCCAGGTGGCATCTGTCAGACCGGTAGCCTGGACCTCTGTATCCAGGACCTGACGCCAGCGGCGTGTCATCAGTGCCAGGCGGAAGAGGAGGTTGCTTTGATCAATCTTTGATTTGTCTCTATTCATACAATATAGATAGCATGCATTCTATTAGCTTGCAAGCTTTCTTTGGAGTCAGTTCGCCCCGTGTTTGAATATGCGACAATATCCCATTGCATTTAATGTGGTTGCATTCATGCGGCCAATCATTTCAACCGGATTTCAAGTAGGCCCCTGATCAACGTCGATGTTACCACACCTGCTCATTCATAATTCCATTTCCAAATCAAAGCACCCTCTTCGTTGGTTCGTCTTCGACTCCTCAACATACTATTTGTATGTCTTCGGCGCCTCAATCCTCACCGCCTTGAGTGCATCTCTGGTCTGAAATTGGAATAACTTGCTGATATTTCACTAAGGGGTGGGTTAAGCAGGAAGTCGATGCTGAATCAAACTTGGAAGCCGATCGACATGATTATCGGAAGCGTTTAAAAATAATTGTTGCGACATTCTTTGAAAGAGATGTGGATCCATCTGATTGATGGTAAGTCCAACATAGAGAGGTGTAATACCGACACCGACTGTACGCCTATAATCTTCCTGCGACTGTAGCTTGGGTGGGCTATGGGGTATTTTTTATTCAGAATTCATTTTATTTATTTTCCAATCAGTGATTCTACATACCCGAACAATTCTCTAACATCACAAGGCTTATGATAAATTCTGGTAAATTTATCTTGAACAAGACTCAATTCCTGAGGACTGAGTGCCGTCAAGGCTATAACAGGTGTAGTATTGCCTTGCATTTTCATTATTTCCGTGGCTGATGCCCCATTCAGATTTACCATCATAAGATCGGTGATAATTACATCAAACTTTTCATTAGCAGCAATAGTCAATAGATCAACTCCATCAGTGACGGAGATAACATCATATCCGTGCATTGTAGCAATCGAGGTCAGTATTGCTCTGGTTTCCAGCTCATCTTCTGCAATCAGAATCCGTTTTCGCATAACACGCAGTTCTCCTTGTAAATTGAGATATGGTAAAGTTAATGATTTAGGCTAGTGCCACCTTGACAAGATGACCATAGCCTTTTTAAGTTAATTTCAGGTTCGATGCACTATTTCACCGATACACTGTTCGATCGCCGCAAACAAAACTCCGAAATTGACCGGCTTCACAATGTTATGAGCAGGTTCAAACCCTTTTTCGACTGAATCCTGCAGGATGAGTCTTTCGGTGTCGCCGGAAAGGACGATGAACTTTGTGTCCGGTTTGATTGCGCGGATTTTGTCAGCCATCTGCACGCCGCTCATCTCCGGCATATTGATGTCGGTGATGACGATATCCGGCGTATGTGTCTTGAAAAGTTCCAAACCCGTTCTGCCGTTGTTGGAGGTATAAAGTACGACATCGGGAAATTTCTTGGTAAGGATGACGGTGAGAACATTTAGGGCATCCCTATCATCTTCTACAAGCAGTATTGAAATCGATGTGAGCTTAGTCTTGGATTTCACTGCACACCTCTATCCTGAATTCAGCGCCATTGGCAATGTTGCGCACGGCGAGCCTCCCCCCCATATTCTTTTCTATGATGGCCTTTGACATGAACAGGCCGACCCCCGTCCCCTGTTGTGGGCCCTTGGTGGTAAAATAGGGGTCGAAGATCTTGCCCATGATCTCATGGGGTATCCCTCCGGCGTTGTCGGCAACCGTTACGACAGCACAGCGGCCTTCACTGAATATGGTGATCGTCACCCTGGGATCGTCGATTTCCCTTTCCATCAAGGCGTCCCTGGCATTGATCAGGATATTAAGGAGCACCTGTGAGAATTCATTCTGATATCCGCAGATGACTGGATCATCTTTCGTGACTAGTTCGATGCTGATCTGCGGGGTTTGTAAACTTCCTTCCAGAAGTGATAAAGAATTTTCAATTGCCTCAATTACTTTGAAGTCGATCTTTTCCCTATCCGGTCTGAAGTAGTTTCTGAAATCGTCAATGGTTTTAGACATGTGCTGGATGAGTTCCATCGAGTTGCCGACATTTTTTTCGAGAAACTCCCTGCTGAATTCGCCGAGGTCATAATACAGCAGCAACTGCTGAATCATGAGCCCGAGTGTGTTTAACGGCTGGCGCCACTGATGGGCGATATTGCCGATCATCTCCCCCATGGCTGCCTGACGGCTCTGCTGAATGAGCATCTGTTCCTTTTCGCGAAGGGATTCCATGGCCCGCAGGCGCTCGGCGGTCTCCTCACGCAAATCGCGCTCAACTTCCTGGCGGCGGGTTTCCCGGACGATGTTGTCGAGAGCAAAAGTGACGTCCGCTCCCATCTGCCGCAACAGTTCCACCTGCTGCCGGTCAAAAAAGTCCTTTTTGTCCGCATAAAGGCTCAGAACGCCGATCACCCGCCCCTCCTGTTTCAGGGCAATACTCGCCAAGGCGCGAAAGTCGTAGGCCCGGCCCCTGTCATGCCAGGGACGGGTGACCGGGGAACCAAGAAAGTCATTGCAGATGTAATAGGTGCCTTCACGAACCGATATGCCGGTCGGCCCGAATCCTTCCGGTTCTTCGTTGACCGTGATTTTGATGTCATCCAGATATCCGGTCGCACCTTTGGCGGCCATTATCTTCACCATGCCATCCTCTTCGTCCACCAGGCCGACCCAGGCCAGTTTAAAACCACCCTCCTCCACGGCGATCCGGCAGAATTCGTTAAAAAGGGTCTCCCTGTCCTTGGTACGGACGATGGCCTGGTTGGTTTCGGAGAGTACCGCGTAGAGCCGATTCAGCCGCAGAACACTTTCTTCCGCAATTTTTCGCTCGGAAATCTCAACCGTTAGGTTCTCAATAGTAGCTGCCAATTTCTCCGTACGTTCCACGACCCGCTTTTCAAGCTCTTCGTTCACCATGTGCAACTCGTCCCGCGCCATTATCAGCTCGTTGTTCTTCTGGATGGCGGCTTCGTAGGTGGAAAGGAGCAGATCGAGTATCTGGCGGCGGCCGGAGGTGATCAGATATTTCTGGCTGGCGAATGATATTTCCAGCCCCGGCAGTTCGGAAGGTTCCAGCTCCAGCTGCCTGTTCTCCAGCATATCCCTGATGCGGGACAAGAGCAGCCCTTCGTCGTAGGGCTTGGTGATGAAGTTGTCGGCCCCGCAAGCCAGCCCCCTGATTACTCCCTGCGGGTCGGAGAGGGATGTCAGCAAAATCACCGGGATATCGCAACTGTTGTCATGGCTCTTGATCCGGCTGCACAGTTCGTAGCCGTCCATTCCCGGCATAAGAATGTCGCTGATGATAAGAGCCGGTTTCTCTTGCTCGATCATGGCCAGAGCCGAGTTACCGTTGGCTGCGACCGCGACCCCATAGTGATTTTTCTCGAGTAAGTAACGCAGCTTTTCCGCCTGGGTAGGGCTGTCTTCAACAACCAGAATGTTCTCGTCAGCATGTACGGATATGCGCCCTATATCTGTCATCGTTCAACATCCTTTAGTTGAAGTTAAAAACTCCACAATCCTGCCCGGCGGGAACAAGTAGGTGGCGGCCCCGATTTTTTCCGCCTCTCCCGGCATGCCGTAGATGACGGAACTTTCCCGGTCCTGTGCAATGGTGACCGCCCCCTTGTCTTTCATCAGCTTGAGTTCCAGCGCGCCGTCAGCCCCCATGCCGGTGAGCAGGATGCCGACCGCGTTCCTGCCGTAGACTTCAGCCATGGAACGAAAGAGCGCGGAGACCGAGGGACACTGACCATGTTCAAGAACACCTCCGGTCAGCGTTATGCGGCCACCTTCCTTCACCTCCAAATGGGACCCTTCCGGAGCGATGTAGACGTGCCCCGGGAGCAGAAGTTCACCCTGAGAAGCCACACGGACCGGCAGTCGGGAAGAGAGGTTCAGCCAATCCGCAAAACCCCGGATGAAGCCGGCGGCCATGTGCTGCACGACCAGCACCGGAAGTGGGAAACCTGACGGCAGGCCGGACAGGATGGTGTTGATGACCACCGGTCCTCCGGTCGAGGCGCCGATCGCCACGGCTTGGGGGCAGATTGTGGGTGATTGCTCACACACTCCCTTCTGGACAGGAGGAGACGTCCATTTGCCCATGCGGGGCCAGCGCCTCACCAGCTTTACCTCCGCCATCAGCTTAACCTTGCGGACGAGATTGACCACATCAGCCTCGTACTCCGAATGAGCGAACCCCCTCGGCTTCGGCAGGGCGACCAGCGCGCCAGCCTCCATGGCGCGGAACGACGAAGCCACCTCCTCCGAGTCGAGATTGCCGCTCAGTATGACGATCGGTGTCGGCTTGGTCTCCATGATCCTGCGAGTGGCCTCAAGCCCGTTCATGCGCGGCATCTGTATGTCCATGGTGATGACATCCGGGGAGAGGCGCTCTACAGCATCTACGGCCTCTATCCCGTCGCTGGCCAGGCCTGCTACCTCGAAGTCGGGATCATCGCCGAATATCTGCTCCAGCATCATCCGCATCCCGGCCGAGTCATCGACAATCAGCACCCTGATTTTAAATTGTTTTTGAAGAATCATATCAGTCTTTTGATCACATCCAGCAGGTTGCTCTGATCGAAGCTGCTCTTGACGATATAGGCGTTGGCTCCCACATCGATGCCGCGCTCCCGGTCCTCACGAGAATCGAGGGAAGTCACCAGGACCACCGGCAGGTCGGCGAACTCACGGGAAGCGCGGATCTTTACGGCCAGGTCGAAACCGTTCATCCGCGGCATATCCACGTCCGATACCACCAGGTCGATCTCGTTCGTCTTGAGCTGCGTCAGGGCGTCGATACCGTCCACCGCGGTAATGGTCCGGTAGCCGGCGGTCTCCAGGATATTCTTCAAGAGGATCCGGGCGGTAATCGAATCTTCGACCACCAGCACCGATCTGCGGACCGCCTCGGCCGCCTCCGGTTGATAGACTGCTGCAATTGGTGCGGAGGCGCCCTTGACCGCGGTTTTCACCAGATCGCCGGGGTGCAGGATGGCCGCCACTCTGCCGCTTCCCAGGATCGAGGCGCCGGCGATGTTGCGCACCCTTGAGAGCTGTGGCCCCAGGCTTTTAACCAGTACCTCCTGTTCATCGAGGATAGCGTCCACACCAAAGGCGATCCGGCTCGCACCGCTGCCGATAACGAGTAACGGAATCAGTCCATTGTCATAGTCGGGCTTTTCTTTTCGAGCAATCAGCAGGCAATCTGCAAGCCGGACATATGAGAGCGCCTCGCCGTTCAGTACGATGGTATCCCTGTTCTCCACGGTTTTGAGAGCGGCTTTGTCTATTCGTGCAACCCGTTCCACGCCCGCGGCCGGGACGATGAAGGTCTGCTCCCCCACCCCCACCAGCACGCCGCGACAAGTAGACAGGGTCAGCGGAAGTATCATTCTGAAGGTTGTCCCATTGTGCGGTTCGCTGGCCACAGTAACAGTTCCGCCCAGTTTTTCCACCTTCTCCCGGACAATGGCCAGCCCCAGTCCCCGTCCCGAGATATCGGTGATCAGGGGGGCGGTGGAAAACCCTGAGCTGAAAACCAATCCCAGCAGATCTTCCCGTTCCATCCGGTCGGCTGAATCCTGCGGGACAATGCCCTTCCGCACCGCCGCCGCCAGCACCCGTCCGGTGTCAATCCCCGCTCCGTCGTCGGTGACGATGATCTCTGCCAGGTTCGAATCCTTGAGCGAGACCGTAATGGAGATCAGTCCGGTCGCCGGTTTGTTGCGGCGCTGGCGTTCCTCGGGCTTTTCAATGCCATGGTCGACGCAGTTGCGGACCAGGTGGATCAGAGGGGGTTTCATCTCCTCCAGGATCCGTTTGTCGATCTCAATGTCCTCCCCGGTCAGTATCAGTTCCACTTCCTTGCCCCGCTCCCGCGCCAGGTCCCGCACCATCTTCGGCAAGCCCACCATTACGGTCCCACTGGGGAGCATCAGAACATTCTTGAGGTCATCGACGAGGGTGTCCACCATCCCGCCCAGCAGGTGCCGGTCGCTGGCCTCCGCCTTGACCAGGGCGCGCAGCTTGTGTTCCAGTACCTTGACGGCATCGTGGCTCCAGTCGCAAAATTGCAGAAGCTTATCCGCCGGTCCGGCATCCGCACCCGCGGTGACAGCGTGGCCGGCCCGCGCTTGCTGTGATTTACGCAGCTTGCGTAGGGCCGGCCGGACTCTTCTCCACTCCTTTTCCCATGCGGCCAGGGTGGCTGTAATCTCCACCAGCTCTAAGGCGCGCTGGAGGGCAGCCTGTTTCGCGGTGAGCATCTCCTCGGCCTGGGTGAGGAGTGCGGCCAGCTTTCCGGCGGAAATCCTGATGGTGTCGGGCGGAGGGGCCTTTTCGGCTGGTGGGCCAGGCCTATGGTCGCCCGCTGGGGGCTCTACGGTGGATGCGGGCGCTGGAGGGGGCAAAACGGCCGGAACGACCTTCAGCGCCTGCTCCAGGCTCGCGACGAGTTCCCTGACCGCAAATCTCCCGGCGGCGTCCCGCTCTGTTTCGTCCGCATGGAGGAGCTTGTCGATCGTGTCCGTTGCCCGGTGCAGCAGGTCGAACAAGGGGGGAGAAAGGATGATCTCCTGGCGCCTGAAAGCGGCGAAGACACTCTCCAGAGCGTGGCTGAGCGACTCGATCCCACCCATGTTGACGGCGCGGGCCGCCCCCTTGAGGCTATGCGCCTCCCGGAAGACCGCCTCCAGGATCTCCTGACGATTTTCGGGCCCCGCGCCCTTCTCCAGCGCCAAAAGGCCGGCGGAAATGGCTGCCAGATGTTCCCTGGTCTCGTCCTGGAAGGTGGCCAGAAGCCGTTTTTGAAATTCGATGTCCATAATGATCCTAAAACGTCAAGGGAGGGGGAGTTACAATTTGATCTGTTCCACCAGATGCTTCAGCTTCTGTCCCAGTTCGTGCAGGCCCTGGGCAGACTGTTCCGCCTGGCGTGTGCTGGTGAGGCTCAGGGTGCTGGCCTCCTTGATGTTCTCCATGGCCAGGGCCACCTGTTCCATGCCCACCATCTGCTGATGACTCGAAACCGCGATCTGGGTCGAAGCATTGGCCGCCTCGGCAATGCTGTCCGCCAGCAGACGGATCGCCTCCCCAGCCTCGAGGGACTCTCTCTCGCCCGCCTCCACCGCCTTGCTCCCCTGTTCGGTCGCCATCACTGCGGCGTTAGTCGCCTTTTGGATATCGTTGAGGATCATCCGCACCTGGGCGGTGGCCTCCTTGGACTGCACGGCCAGGCTCCTGACCTCATGGGCCACCACGGCGAAACCCTTGCCGTGCTCGCCCGCCTTGGCCGCCTCGATGGCAGCATTGACAGCCAGCAGGTTGGACTGTTCGGCCAGGTCGTTGACCGTGGCGATGATCTCGCCGATTGCCTGCCCCTGCTCGCTCAGGGTGACAATGCTCTCGGCAATGGATTCCATCTGCTCACGAATGCGGTTCATCCCCTGGATGGCGTCATCGACCGATTTCTTCCCGTGCTGGGAAACCTGCAGCGACCGGTGGGCGCCCTCGGCGACCAGCTGAACCTTCTGGGAGGCGAGTTGTGAGGTCTGCTTGACCTCCTCCACGGTGGCGGTGGTTTCGTTGACCGCCGACGCCGTTTCCGTTGCGCCGGAAGCGACCTGGGTCGTTGACGCCAGGATCTCGCCGGCGGAGGCGGCCAGGACGACAACCCCCTCATGAATGGCCATCGTCTGTCTGCGCAGGTTCTCCACCATCTTCCGGAACGCTTTCAGCAGGATTGCCAGCTCGTCCCGGCCGCCGCTCGCCGGAACCGTGACGGTAAGGTCCCCCGCTGCAACCCGTTCCGCCACCTCCACGGCAAGAATGAGGGGGCGGGTGATACTCCGGGTGAGGAAGATAGCGATCCCGACCGCCAGGGCGATGCCCGCTATCACGGCCAGCAACAGCATGACGTAAGAATTCTTGGCGGCTATACGCGCCTCTTTCATGAAATTGGTCGCGTCATTGTCGGCAATAACGAGAATTTGCTCCATTTCCTTTTCAAAGGCAACGTACTGGTCGGCATCGATGGTTCGGACCAGTTGGGAAGCCACATCCCGCTTGTTCGCCTTGAGCGCCGCGACGGCCTGGTCCTTGAGACGTTTCCAATCCTCGAACACCCGCAGGACGTCATCAACTTCGCTCTTCTTGCCGAGAAAACGCTCTTGAATCAGGTCCATTTTGGTATGGAAGTTTTTTTCTTGTTCGGATATCTCTCTCAGATTGGCGTTCAGGGTGGCGCTGTCTTTGGCGGTAAGAGAATCCTTCAGCTTGTAGTGCATCTTTATGAAACTGAGGGAGGCCTCGCGCACCGACTTCCTGATGGTAAAGGGATGCTCGTAAAGGTTGCTGGTGAGGCTGGCCAGGTAATCCAGCCGGTTCAAGGCGTAAGCTCCGGTGATGATCATCATGAGTATGATGATTGCGTAACTGACAAGCAATCGGGCCCTGATTCGAAGTTTATTGAACATGCGCTGTCTCCCTTCCGCTCTTCTTAGGTATGTGGTTATTCGCTTATCTCATCATGAACTATAAGGTTTTTATCGGACAAAAGCCTTGCCCCGTCCAGGATCGCCGTCCGCTTCCGCGTTACGCCTTTAAGGTACTCTTCGCGGATGCCGGTCAGGGTGGGGAGTGGGGGTTGCACCTCGGATAGCGGGATCGTGCGGGTAGCGAGGATCTCGTCGACCAGTATGCCGAACTCCATCTCTCCATTATGCACGATGATGACCGTGTTAAGGTTGGTCAGCCCCTTTTCGGGCAGATCGAAAAATTTCCTGATGTCGATCACCGACAGTATTCGGCCGCGCACGTTGATGATCCCGGCCACAAACGGTGGGGTACAGGGAAGCGGGGTGAGGTCTTTCAAGGGATATGTCTCGGCTACCCAGCACATCTCGATGGCATAGGTCTCATGGGTCAGGAGGAACTCCAGGATATCGAGACTCGCTTCGGCACCCTGATCCTGCTCCAACCGCCGGGCCAGTTCTTTGGCGCGTCTGCGGAGGATTCCCCGCTTCTCCTCCGGCGTCAGTTCCCGATCAACATTTGATCTGGCGGCTTCGAGACGCTGGCGAAGTCTGTCCCAGTCAACGATCTTTGCCTGTCCCGATGTGGAAATTTTCGGCGGTTCTCCCATCACATGCTCCTCATTTACTACGTATCATCGCTGTAAAATACCCGCCCTGGTCGCAGTGATGATCTCAGCGAGTCTCGCAGCGGTCATCCCCTCCGCAGCCGATACCGTATCATCGCCCGGGCAGGTCCCCAAGAGCGACAGGACGTTTTCGAGGTGTTTGTCCGCTTCCACCGGCTTCCCGTCTTGAAGGGTAAGCATACCTAGGGCGAAATGGGCCATGACAAAGGCCTGATCGAGGTAGATGGCCTGCTTCAGGGATGCCATCGCCTTGGGAATCTCCCCCTGTTCCTGGAAGATGGTTGCCCGCAGATAATATAGTTCCGCATTGAGCTTGTCGAAGACTATCGCCTTATCGACCCATTCCAGCGCCAGGGCGATCTCCCCACGGTTGGCCTGGGCCTGGGCCATGAGGGCAACGAACTTCACTAACGCTGGCTGCGTACCGATTCCCGCTTCGCTCCGCGCCAGCAGCACGGAAAGGATATCCGCGGCCTCTTCGTAGTTCCCCTGGTGGTAAAGAGCCAAGGCTTCTTCATATATGGGAAGCTGCGTTAGCGGCACAGCCGGTTTCACCGTATCCGGCGCGGGGGGCGAAGTAGGGGGAAGAGGCTTTGGCGCGGGGACCGGTACATGGGGGAACGGGATGCGGGCTTCACTGACGCCGGCCGGAACCAGGGGCGCAATGACCTGCGCTTTTCCATTCTGTTTGTTCTTCTTGTAGAAGACCGCACCCGGAAAAATGACCGTCTCGAAACAGTCGGAATAGGCGCTCGATGTTTCACAGGGGCTGACGACCAACCAGCCGCCGTCCAGCAGCGAACGTTTGAAACACCGGATAACCTGCTGTTGCTGCTTCGACTCGAAGTACATCAGCACGTTACGGCAGAGGATGATATCCATCGCATTGGTATTGGTCGAAAGCGAGGGATAGTTATCTTCCGCCAGATTGAGAATGGAGAAGGTCACCATCCGCCTGATGTCACACGACAGCTCGTGACGCCCTTCAGGTGTCTTTGTGAAATACCTCTGACGGATCCATTGCGGCACGCCGCGGAACGACCAATCGCTGTAAACGCCATGAACCGCCTTGCCCAGGGCACTGGAATTAATATCCGTGGCAAGGATGGTGATCTGCCACTCCTGCAGATCGGGGATCAGCCTGCTGAGCATGATGGCCAGTGAATAGGGCTCCTCGCCGGTTGAGCAGCCGGCGCTCCAGATCCTCAGGCGTTGTTCCCTCCCCCGCCGGGAAGCAATCAGATCGGGCAGGATGCGGTTTTCGAGGATCTCAAAACTTTTCTGCTCACGGAAGAAATAGGTTTCGCCGATTGTCAGCCGGCTGGCGAGAATCTCTTCCTGATCCTTGCTGAACTGCCCGGCAAGAAGCCGCTCAATGCAGCTGTCCGTATCCGGACAACCCAGTTCCGGGGTTGTCTGGGTAATGATCCGTTCAAGGTCGCGCCAGCGCTTTTTGGGGAAGTGCAGGCCGAGCCAGCCAGTGACGAAGTTGCTGAGCCGGCACAGCTGCTGATCGGGGATTGTGTGGTGACTGTTTTTCATGAGTTGGTATGGGAGCTCTCTCGAAGGGCGTCGCACAGGCTGTTTTGCCCACTGATGCCGTATCCCGTGGTGTCATCGAACTTTTTCAGGCGTTTGCTCCAATCGCGGCATCCAGCGCCTGTTCCTCTTCCAGGGAGAGGAATGCGTCCAGATCGTGGATAAAGACCATCCCGTCGTCGAGTTTTACCACCCCTTCGACATACTCCAGTTGCGGAAGTATCCTGTCAGGCTTGACCATCTCCTCCGCTGGCACGGTAATTACATCGCTGACCGCGTCGACGACAAGCGCCACGATGCGTCTGGCCGTGCGGGCGATGATCAGCTGGTCGCCGGGACCCGGCTCCCGCTCGGGGAGACGGAAACGCTTGCGGATATTCAGGACCGGTATGACCTCGCCGTGCATGTCGATGATCCCGAGCACGATCTCAGGAACTTTCGGCAGCTGAGTAATCTCTACCATGCGTAGCGCTCTCTCCGTGGTTAAAAAATGGAGCGCATAGCGCCGGTCATCAAGGATAAAGACAACAAGCTGGATGGATTCGTTCACCGGATTCTTACCTCGGGGCAGTGACGTGGAGCATGACTGGGGGTACAAAGTTCTTGAAAATTTTAAATACTAGCAACAAAACTGCCTTGAATCAAGAAATGTGCGACACACGCTGGAATGGACCGGGCCGAGACCAGCGACACTTCAGCCTTCTTCGGACAGAAGAGTTTTTCTCCTGATCCCCAATTTTTTCATCCTCGAGTTAAGGGTCGTCGGTTTCAGCCCGAGGATTTCAGCAGCGCCGTTTTTTCCGCGAATGCGCCAGCCGGTTTTTTTCAGAACCGAGTTGATATGCCTCCGTTCCACTTCTTCAATCGTCATTTGGGATGAGACGATGCTGTCGGAGCTGTCGGGCACCTCGACCACCAGTGTCGGGCCATTGCACAGAATCATGGCTCTTTCGACCAGGTTGCGCAGTTCCCTGACATTGCCCGGCCATGGATAGCGCTCCATCGCCTCCATATTTTTCTTGGGAATCCGCTCGATTGTTTTGCCGAAGGTCTTGCCAAACTCCTCGACGATCGCCCATACGAGCAGCGGGATATCCTCCCGCCGTTCGCGCAACGGCGGGAGAGAAATCGGGAACACATTCAGGCGGTAGTAGAGATCCTCGCGAAACCTGCCCTCACTAACTGCCTGGGCAAGATTTTGATTGGTCGCGGCAATGACCCGCACATCCACGTCAATCGGCTTTGGACTCCCCAGACGCTCGAACTGCCCCTCCTGAAGGACGCGCAGCAGCTTTGACTGCAGCTCCAGGGGCAATTCACCGATCTCGTCAAGAAATATTGTCGAACCGTTGGCAGCCTCGAAACGGCCAATCTGGCTCGACTGCGCTCCGGTGTAGGCCCCTTTTTCATGTCCGAAAAGCTCTGCCTCGATCAGAGTTGCCGGCAATGCGGCACAATTCACCTTGATCATGGCGCGTGCTTTGCGCGAACTCAGATTATGGATGGCCCTTGCGATGAGCTCTTTGCCGGTGCCGGTTTCACCGAGGATCAGTACCGTCGAATCAGTAACAGCGACCTGTTCGAGTTGGATCAGTACCTTCTTGATACCATCGGATCTGCCAATGATCTCATCATGCTTGTATTCAACTTCGATCTGATCGCGAAGATAGATGTTTTCCGCCTCCAGTCGATCTTTTAAGCGCTTTATCTCGGCGATGGCATTCTGGATCTTCTGATCGGCCCGTTTCCTTTCCATGGCATTGGCAAAAATGTGCCATAGGACGCGCAGCCTTTGAATAAGTCCTTTAGGCCACTTTCTCTTGACCCGGTAAGAAACAAAAGTAATCGAACCTACGCTGGTCCCCCCCACACTTGCAGGGATGAACATAATCGACTTGATTCCGCCTTGATCCTGGCAATATTTTTTTTCACGCCAAAAACTGTCAGGCAGTTCGTCAATGTCGGAAACGCTGAACGTCTCCCCATTACGAACCATGCTGATCCAGTTCGGTATCTGGCCATCAATGATATCAGGCGGCGGCTTGATCCCCGGTAAAGCGAAGGAATGGGAGATCTGCAGCCGGTCATCATCGGGTGACATGGTCCAGATGCTGCTCCGCTCAAACCCCAGGAACTCGACCAGTTTTTGCAGCCCCTGTTCGATCTTCTTATCAACTTCGCTAACGGGCACATTAATGAAGGCGGTCGAGAGTTCAGAGAGCAGGGCTTCGACCTTCAGGCGCTCACTCTGTTCCTCCTCGCGCATCTTCTGTTCGGTTACATCCTGGACAGTCAAGCCGCAGCGCATTACTGTGCCGTCATCCGCCTTGAGAGGATGGCAGCAGATCACCCAGAATCTATCTTGAGACGATTGTTGCGGAAACTGTTTATGTACGACAACTTCATGGTTTACGAAAGACCGGTCTTCCCCGATCGTACGTGTCAGCAGCGGCTCGACCGCCGATGCAACCTGCTGATCAAGCTCACTGACCGTTTTGCCGATATGCTCCCCTGCCGGTGTGCCGTCAATCGTTGCCATCTGATTATTGACATAGATATAACGCAGATCCCGGTCGATAATTGCAATCCCAAACTGAGCCTGCTCAAACAGCTGCTCAAGATTGCTGAACTTTCCCAGGAAAAAATCGGCACCGCTTGGCGAGTGTCTGTTTTCCATTCCCATTACATTACCTCTGACTTGTGCCTGTCAGTCATTGCAACTCATAACATTGCGGATTTCAGTGTATAAAAAAATGTTATACGCGTGCATTATGATAGCAGGCCAGAACAAAGTAAACTGTGAATTGACTTCCATGGTCAGCAGGATGGAAACGCTGTTCATTATACATGGATGACTGACTGGAAAAGGCAGACTGGTCCGGTCAGTCAAGAGGAGCGGGTTGGCTTTAGAAGGGGCTGCGTTTGAGAAGGGGGGAACTCCGGGCGTGCCGGATCATGACGGAATCAGCTGTTGGCAGGACATCTCACGTGTACCCGAGTTTGAAGGACAGTTCTTCAGCGGCTTCCCTTACAACCGGTATCAGTTCATCTTTGATGCGCTTGTCGGTAAAACGCGTTGACGGTCCCGACACGCTTACGGCACCAATGACATTTTTGGTATAGTCCCGAATCGGTGCGCCGACACATTTGGCACCGACTTCAAATTCTTCATCTCCAACGGCGTAACCAAGTTCTGCGACCATGCGCAGGTGCTTGATCAGTTCTTTCGGATCATCAATTGTATGTGGGGTATACTTCTTCAACTTCCCGCTACGATAATACTCAAGCAGGCTTTTATCACTCATGCCTACCGCCAGTACCTTTCCTGCCGACATGCAATAAAAGGGCAACATTTTACCGACAGTTGGCACCACCCTCAGCGGCAGAGCTGACTCGATCGCGTCAAGATAGATGACATGGAAATCCTTTATAATAGCGACATATGATGTTTCTTTGCATTTTTTGGTAAGTGTTTCCAGGACCGGCTTGGCATGCTGAGTGAGTCCTCCCTGTTTTACAAAGGCCTGCCTCAGTCGCAGATTTTTCATCCCAAGCCGATAGCTCGCTGTTGTTTTATCCTGCTCGATAAAATTACGGGATTCCAAGGTGGCAAGCAGCCTGAATACTCTGTTTTTTTGCAGTTTGAGATGCCGGCACAATTCAGTGAGTCCCAGTTCTTTATCACTGTCACAGAACTGTTCCAGGACGTCGAGAGCATAGCAAACTATCTGGATATTATAGGCAGACTTTGTTTTATTTAACATGGTTACACTACTGTTGTTCATCCGTTACTCTCTGTTTTTAACATTTCCCGGTGCTGTCGTGGAGGGCGTTGCCCAGAAATCTGACCGGATTGTCATAAAACAGCTGCTTTTCTATTTCCTGCGGTAACTTCAGGGCCTTAACCACGCTGATGTAATCAAGCACCGTTTCAGCCTGATACAAGAAAGAATCGGAGCCGAAACAGACCCGATCCGGATAGTGCATGATAAAATCACGGTAGCTCTCAGGATTGCTGCGAATGAATGAAATCAGGCTGGCAATATCGGTGTAGACATTTGGATACCGGTCAAGAATCCTGCTGATAGCCGTGCGGCTGATTCCCAGATGAGCAAAGTTGACACGCACCTGGGGAAAATCATCCAATAGCGCCATCATCTCATCTCCGTAGCGCCGGGCGTCCATGTGATACAGGAGCGGCAGATCACCGGCTTGGGCAAATGAAAAGATCTCCCACTCCCGCCGGCGATACTGCTCGAGGCTGATGCCAAAAGTATCTGGCACGCTTCTGACACCAAGATCATTTTCGTTGTCCGGAAGGTAGATACTCTTGATGCCCTTGAACCCCCTCCTGATGTGTCCCAGGAGGACATCGGCCACATCACCCCACAAATGGCGTGTATCAACCAGCGGCACAATCATCCGATCGGATAGTCCGGACAATTCCAGCAAATCGTCAACTTCGTGAAAGCGGGTATCACCCTGATTATCGACAAAGCTGGGAATCAAATCCCACATGGCGTCTGAATCCAGCTTCGTGTTTATCAGCGCTACGACGACCAGATGCCGGACAGCTGCACTGCGCAGTTTTTCCATGTCTCTTACAACGGATTCCGCATGATTACGCCCGGTAAAACAGTGCATATGGACGTCGATAATCCCAGTATTCATGCCGTCTCCGTCACTTACGCGATCCGGCAGGTTGCATGGCATTTCAGATATACTGCCCGGCATCCACCCGAATCACCTCTCCGGTGATCATGCGGGCCCCATCGGACAGCAGAAACAGTACCGCATTGGCGATATCCTCAGGTTTGGCCAGTTCCGGCAAGACGCTTTCAGCTTTGGCTTTTGCCAGAAACTCTTCCGGAAGCGCCAGCGCCATTTCCGTCATGACCATGCCGGGCGCAATTGCGTTGACGGTCACGCCCTTGGGCCCCAGCTCGCGGGCCAGCGTCTTGGTCAAACCGATCAAACCGGCCTTGGATGCGCTGTAATTGGCCTGACCGAATTTGCCGCGGATGCCATTGATGGAAGTGATGTTGACGATCCGTCCGTATTCGGCATCCCGCATGGCCGGCGCCAGCGCACGAACCATATTGAATGCGCCGGTCAGGTTGACATCCAGTACCGATGACCATTCGTCATCGGACATTTTGAGCACGCTCCGGTCGCGGGTAATACCGGCATTGTTGACCAGCAGCGTGACCTGGTCGGGCAATTGGGCAACCGCCTGATTTACGCTGGCGGAATCGGCAATATCGACCTTGTGAAAGACATAGGCATCCGCCCCTTCTCCCGGCGCCACGTCAAAGACATGAACTTTGGCGCCATGGCTGAGCAAGGCCTGGGTGATTGCCAGCCCGAGACCGCGGGCACCACCCGTAACGACCGCCGCACGTCCTGTAAAATCCAGAAAACCACTCATTTTGCCCCCCCTGTACTTGAAACTTAACGATCCTGCCACACTGACGGCCGCTTGGCCATGAAGGCTGTCAGACCTTCCACGGCATCATGGGTTGCCATCAGCTCTTCCACGTACATCTTCTCTACGGCTGCGATTCTAGCTGCAACCCGCTTCATCAGATCGCCCCGGGCAGCCCGAACCGCAAAGCGGATCGCACTGGCACTGTGGGGAGCCAGATGCTGATCGAAGTAGTCAAGCGCCGTCTGATCAGGGTCTTCGGCCACAGCAGTCAGCAGGCCGATTCGCAAGGCCTCTTCGGCGGTGATGCTCCGTCCCGAGAAGAGCAGATCGTCGGCCTGGGCCTGACCGATGCGCTCCGGCAACAGGCAGGAGGCGGCCGGAGCGAATATGCCCAGCTTGATTTCCGGCTGTCCCAGCATTGCACCGGGAGCGGCGAAGATCAGATGACCGGACAGTGCCACTTCCAGTCCGCCTCCCAGGCATTGACCACGGACCGCCACCAGTACCGGTACCGGGCTCTCCACCAGCTGCAGGACCAGTGCGTGCAGTGACTGGAGCATTGCGGCAAAGGAGCCGGGCAGATGCTCCTCGACACTCGCGCCAAAACTGAAGTGGGGACCTTCCGCGGACAGCAAAACTCCCCTGAGCTTTTGCTGGGGAAGCTGTTCGGTCAGAGCCGCCCGCAGGGCGGCAATCATGGCCGCATCCACGATATTGGCTTTGGGGCGGGCCAGTGTCAGATGAAGCAGCTTGCCATCGCGCTCCAGGGATACTTTAAGAGGTGATTCACTCATGATTGTTTCTCCTTAGCAAGTTAACGCACGTATCCTGTTTATCAGGGCTATTTATTTGGAACCAGGATTGCCCGCCTGGTAAGTTTGTGCCCATGGGCGGCGTTAAAGACCTGGTTAATCTCATCCAGAGGATGTTTTTCAATGAAGGGAGCCAGAGCAATTTTACCGTCCAGGACCAGGTCGAGGGCCGCCGGATAGAGTTCGGTTAGGCAGCCCCAGTTGCCGAGGGCCCTGGCGTGGAAAGCCATCAGGTTCGACAGGCGCAGTTCGAGCTTGTCCATGGTGAAACCGACCACCGACAGGGTGGCGCCATAGGTCAGCAGGCCGAACGCGGTTTCCTGGCCGGGAGCGCTGCCGGAGCATTCGAATATCTTCCAGCAGGTTTCACGCAGTCCCTTTTCCTTGACAAAGGCATTGATGGCTTTCTTCATATCGCGCCCCTGCACCTCCCTGGCGTTGATCGTCAGGGCAGCGCCATAATTGGCCATATTGTCCAGCTTGGCCTGATCCACATCAATGGCCACCACGGTAGCACCCATGGCTTTGGCGATCTGAACGGCATACCCGCCGACTCCGCCGATTCCGATCACAATCGCCAGATCTCCCGGCTGGATTTCGGCCTGCACCGCAGCCTGATAGGGGGTGGTGACCGCATCGGCGACAACGGAAATATCAGCCAGTTCAAGGCCGGCAGCCTTGAGCTTCGACTCATCCACGAGACAGAGGCCACGGGCCGGAACCAGGATATGGGAGGCAAAACCGCCCTGAATGTCGTTGCCGGGCATCTGCTGCTTGCGGCAGATCGTGCCATGCCCGGAAAGGCAAAGATCGCATACGCCGCACGGCATGACGGCCGGTATCAGAACGGCCTTGCCCTGCCACCCCTCCGCGCCGGCGCCCGAGGCGACTACCCGGCCGCTGATTTCATGGCCGAGAGTCAGGGGGAGCGCATGATTGAAGCGCACGCCATCATAAAAATAACCCAGATCGGTGTGGCACACGCCGCAACCGGCAACTTCAACCACGACCTCCCCGTCTCCCGGCTGAATCATTTCAAACTCGCTCTTAACCATGGGCTCATTCATGACGCTCAGCGACCAACGATACGGTTTTTTCGACATACATCCTCCCTGTGTGTTCTTTTTTTGAGAAATCAATAGAAGTTTTCGTCAGACCCGTTCAATAACCAGCGCGATCCCCTGCCCTACGCCGATACACATTGTGCAGAGGGCGTAGCGGCCGCCGGAACGCTGCAGATGGTAGGTGGCGGTCGTAACCAGACGGGCGCCACTCATTCCCAAAGGGTGTCCCAATGCTATGGCGCCGCCATTCGGGTTGACATGGGGAGCATCATCGGGCAGCCCCAGATCGCGCAGCACAGCCAGGGCCTGGACGGCAAAAGCCTCATTCAGTTCGATGACATCCATCTGCTCCAGCCTGAGACCGGCCACTGCCAGCACCTTCCGGGTGGCGGAAACCGGACCGATGCCCATTACCCGCGGGGCAACTCCGGAGGTTGCCATGGCCACGATCCGCGCCTTGGGGGTCAGACCATAGCGCTTGACAGCGGCATCGGAGGCCACCAAAAGGGCACAGGAACCGTCATTTACTCCCGAGGCATTGCCTGCGGTCACTGAGCCGCCGGCCCTGAAGGGAGCCTTCAATTTGGCCAGATCGTCAAGGGTGCTCTCCGGACGCGGATGTTCGTCGCGGTCGATTACCAGGTCATTACCCTTGCGCTGGGGAATGATCACGGGGAGAATCTCGTCCGTGAAATTGCCGGCGGAAAGCGCCTGGGCGACCCGCTGCTGGCTGCGCAGCGCAAACAGGTCCTGGTCGGCTCGCGAGATGGCATATTCAGCAGCAACGTTCTCGGCGGTCTCCGGCATGGAATCGATGCCAAAGCGTTCCTTCATGAGCTTGTTCACGAAACGCCAGCCGATGGTGGTGTCATGGAGTTGAACATCGCGGGCAAAAGGAGTCGCCCCTTTGTTAAGTACATACGGCGCACGCGACATGCTCTCTACGCCGCCGGCAATCAGCAAGTGCGCCTCGCCGGTCTTGATCGCCCTGGCGGCGGTACCGACAGCGTCCAATCCGGAACCGCACAGACGGTTGAGTGTCACACCACCCACCTCTTCCGGAAGTCCGGCCAGCAAGGCGGCCATACGGGCGACATTGCGGTTGTCCTCGCCGGCCTGGTTGGCACAGCCGTACATGACATCATCTACTTTTGCCCAATCAACGGACCCGTTTCTCTCGATCAAAGCCTTGATGGGGAGCGCCGCCAGATCGTCGGTTCGAATGCCGGACAAACATCCGCCATAGCTGCCGATCGGGGTGCGGATCGCATCACAGATATACGCTTCGGACATATCACTTCTCCCTCTTATTTATCGCCTGATTAATATTCCCAACAATTATAGGCAATACGGTACCTCATTACCTATTTATAGTCAAGCACGATATATCATTGTTTTATTTTCGCAACAGAGTCAAACAACTCCCGTTAGCCAAGAAAGCGGGGACAACGGACCAACACCCCGCTTAATCAGGCTCCATGATAACCGGCGTGATCCGTAGTTATCCCCGGCGCACCCTTTTCCAGTGCGGCCCGCATATCGACAGGAAGCGTAATCTTCTCCATGCTATGCGCATCCATCAGGACATAAACCGTTTCCGCCGTAACCAGGATCTTCCCGCTGGCGGCCATGCGCATTTGCGTGGCGAGAGTAAAGGAGGTGTTGCCCAGGTGTTTCGCGGCCACCGAAAGCTCGAGAACCTGATCAAAGCGGGCCGGGGCTTTCCATTCCAGGGTCTGCTTGACCACCTGGTAATCCAGGCCACCATTGACCAGGTCGGAACCGAAGCCCAATGCCCGAAAAAACTCGACCGTAGCCAGATCGACGTAGTCACCGTAGCGGCTGTTAAAAACGACCTTCTGGGCATCGCACTCCGCGTAGCGGACACGTAGAAAATACCGGAACTGATTCGACATGGGGGCAAAACCTCCTGATTACTGATTCACCGGCCTGAGCCCCTCGGCCACCACCTCGGCAATATCCTTGACCTGAATCTGATCGGCCTGCAGATCCTTGATGCCGTCGGCGAACATGGTCAGGCAGTAAGGACAGCTGACACAGAGGGTATCCGGTTTGCCCGCAAGTGCCTCTTCAATCCGGTTCAGGTTAATCCTTGAACCCAACTGTTCTTCCATCCACATCCGTCCGCCCCCTGCCCCGCAGCAGAAGGAGTTTTCATGATTCCTTTCAAACTCTTGCGGTGCGCTGCCGGTTGCTGCCGCAATGACATTTCGCGGCGGATCGTAGACGTCATTATGCCGTCCCAGATAACACGAATCATGGAAGGCTATTTTGCCCAGTTCCTTTACCTGGTGGTTCAACTTCAGCTTGCCGCTCGTTAAAAGCGAGTCGATCAGCTCGCTGTGATGAATCACTTCCAGCTCGAGACCATACTGGCGGTAATCATTTTTAAGGGTCGTAAAACAGTGCGGACACTGGGTAATCACCTTGGTAATCCGCTTCTCGTTAAACAGCGCCACGTTCTGCTTGGCCAGCTTGTCAAAAACGAATTCGTTGCCGAGTCGACGCAAGCTGTCGCCGCAGCAGAGTTCTTCCTTGCCGAGGATTCCCCAGGAGATGCCGGCTGCATCCAGGATATGTGCAAGCGCCACCGTGACATGCTTCTGCCGGGAATCAAAAGAGCCGGCACAGCCCACATAGAGCAGATACTCGGTGGTATCCGCATCGAATGGTTTTACATCCATGGTTGCATACCACTTGGTACGATCCGTAGGGGCGATGCCCCACGGGTTGGAGCGCCCTTCCATGTTCTCGAACAGGTTAAGCAGCTCTTCCGGGAATTGCGACTTCATCTGCACCAGATGTCGCCTCATCTTGACAACCTTCGGCATCTGCTCGATCAGAACCGGGCAGGCCGCCATGCAGGCTCCGCAGGTGGTACAGGACCAGATGGCGTCCTCCGAAACGCTCCCCTCCCCTGTACCGATCAGCGGCTGACCGGGAACATAGCTGTCCTGTTCAAGGCTTCCTTTCAGCAGATTTATCTTGATGTCATGAACAACCTGGCGCGGATTCAGGGGTTTCCCGGTGATGGCCGCCGGGCAGACACTCTGGCAACGACCGCATTCGGTACAGGAGAAACCGTCCAGCAGATCCTTCCAGGCCAGTTGATCCACGCTACCGGCCCCGAAACGCCCCCCCTTGACAAACTCCTCCCGCGGCTGGGTATTCGGCTTTTCCAGACTCTTGAAGAAGCAGTTGGGAATGGCAGTCAGGATGTGCATATGTTTGCTGTGGGGCAGGTAGTTGATGAATAGCAGCAGCACCAGGGCATGCAGCCACCAGAAGAATGAGACCAGCGCTTGCAGGTTCTCGGCCGGAACAGCAGCCAGCAGTGTGGAGGCCAGGCCGGACACCGGCATGTATGTTGCCGATTCCTTGCCCATGGCAATCATGGCGCCATGGAGACCGAAGTAGGCCAACATGAGCAGCGCGATGCTCCCCAGGATCAGAAAGGCCTCCGCGCTTTTTGCGCTGGTGTATGAGGTTTCCATATAGTCCGGTGCAAAAAAGAGACGCCGGCCCGCCGCCAGGACCACGCCTGCCAGGGCAAGCAGAGATACTGCGTCAAAGGCAAACTGCAGGAGATGATGGATCGGGCCCGGCAGTAGCGCCAGGTTTAGAGCGGGAAAGAGTCCGGAGATAAGGAACTCGCCATTGGCCAGCAGCAGAACGAGAAAGGCCCAGAAAATGACGGCATGATTCAGACCGAACGACCGGGCCATGACCCTTTTCTGGCCGAGGGCATAGGTCAGGACTCCCATGATCCTCTGGTCCAGCTGTTCAAAACGGTTCTCCGGCTGGCCGACTGCGATCAGCGCGAACCTTTTGTAGCAGCTCCAACTGAAGAACAGCAGGGAAACAGCAAGTAACGGTGCGTAGATGATGAAATTTGGTGTCATAACTGAAACCTCACAAAAGTGCATGCTTGATGATATTACTGCTGCTTCAGCTCCCGTATTCCCAGAACAAGCTCAGGAACTACCTGAAACAGATCTCCAACGATTCCGTAGTGGGCCACCTCAAAGATCGGCGCCTCCTTGTCCCGGTTGATGGCGATGATCAGATCGGAATCCTGCATCCCCACCAGATGCTGAATGGCACCTGAAATTCCGCAGGCGATGTAGATCTTCGGCCGGACAGTCTTGCCGGTCTGGCCGACCTGCCGGTCATGGGGCATCCAGCCGGCATCAACCGCGCTTCGGGAAGCACCTACCACGCCCCCCAGTTCATCGGCCAGCTCCTTGAGCAGTGCGAAATTGGCAGGGCCCATCATACCGCGACCACCCGAGACGATGAACTCGGCTCCGGCCACGTCCACATGGTCCTTCCCTTTTTTGTCATTGATGACTTCAAGAACCTTGGTCAGGATATCTTTCTCATCAATCGGACAGCTGATCGGAACGATTTCTCCGCTGGCGCCCTCCCGGCGTTCGGGGAGCGTCATGACGTGGGGGCGGACGGTGGCCATCTGGGGACGGAATTTGTCGCACATGATGGTAGCCATGATGTTGCCGCCGAAGGCGGGACGGGTCTGCATCAGGTTGCGCTTGTCGTCAATCCCCAGACCGGTACAGTCAGCGGTCAGTCCGGTGCCCACCACGGTAGCGACGGCGCCGGCCAGGTCACGTCCGAGACCGGTGGCACCCATCAGGATGATCTCCGGTTTATGGGTTTCGATGAGTTGGCAGAGCGCCTTCAGATAGACCTCGGTGCGATAGAATCTGAAAACCGGGGCATCCACCAAGTAGGCCTTGTCGGCGCCGTAGGCGAATGATTCATGGCAGAGGTTCTCAACCTTCTCGCCGAAAACAACGGCAATCAGCTCAACCCCCAAGGCATCGGCCAGTTCGCGCCCTTTACCGAGCAGTTCCCAGGAGACCCGGGCCGGTTCCCCTTCGGTCTGCTCGATGAAGACCCAGACGTTACGGTACTGCGCAAGCTTGGACGCCAGGGCCGCGGCTTCGGGGTCGTCCTCTTCCAGAGCGGCATCGGCTGTCTTCATCAGTTCGTCGAGAAGCTGCTGCTCTTCTGGGGTGAAGAACATATCGATGGCCTGGGCCGGACAAACCTTGACGCATTTGACGCAGCCGATGCATTTTTCAGCGTTGATGACCGGTTCACCGGCGTCATTCATGCTGATGATGTTTACAGGGCATGAGCTTTCGCAACGGGCTCCGCAGGCGATGCATCTTCCTTCGATAAGCCGTGCCTTGCCGCGCGGTTTCTTGACAGGTTTTTTTTCTACAGTCATGGTCCTCTCCTTCTTCATACCCCGTTTCTCACACCGGCAGCAGATCCTTACTCAATAACTTTTCGATAAGCAGCCTGGAAGTACCCTTCGGGTCATGCAGGCCGTCTCCGACGATTTCACCCTTTTCCCGCTCGGGAGAAAATATCCTGCTCACCCAGGTGGGCGAGCCCTTGAGACCGATCGAGTTGACGTCCAGCTTGAGAGCTTCATTGTTCCAGACCTTGACCTCCCGATCCTCTGACTCAAGCCTGAGCGGAACAGTTGGATAGCGCGGCCGGTTCAGCTCCCGTACGACGGTAAGCATGGCCGGCATGGGCGCTTCGACGATCTCGTGGCGTCCTTCCAGCTTTCTTCTGACCCGGATCTTTTTCCCGGCCAGATCAACTTGATCGACCCGGTCCACCAGTGTGAGTTGACTGTACCCGTTTCTGGTCGCTATACCGGGACCGACCTGGGCCGTATCGCCATCAATTGTCTGCTTGCCGCACAGGACCAGTCCCACTTCTTCCTGCTCATTGAGCTTCTTGATAGCTGCCGAGAGCACGTTGCTGGTGGCCAGGGTATCGGCGCCGCCGAAGACCCGGTCGGAGAGCAGGATCGCTTCGTCCGCACCTACCGCCAGGGCCTTCCTGAGGGTTGCTTCGGCGTTGGGCGGTCCCATGGAAACGGCAACAACCCGCATGCCGAACTGGTCCTTCAGGCGCAGGGCCTCTTCCAGGGCATGGGTGTCGTAGGGATTGGCAATGAACGGTATCCCCTCCCGAACCAGGGTATTGGTGACCGGATCGATCTGAACCTGGGTCGTATCGGGGACCTGCTTGATACAGACAACTATGAGCATGATGATTACTCCTTGCTTTACATAAATACTGTCATCAATCGGTAACTATAAGCCGGGGGAAATCCTTCCCCCCGGCCATGAAAGGAGCACAAATGGCAGTATGTGCTCGTCCTGCACAGGTGGCCCGAACGCATCAGCCGGTTTTGATGGCAGCGTTCCGTAACAAACAATAGTGATGAATCGCTTCACGGATCAACGTGGATGAATTTTTACGGGTGTACAGGCTGATCTCGTCGATAGCGGCCTTTTCTTCGTCAGTAACCCGTATGGAAAGAATATTATACATGGGGTTCGTCTTGTATTTTCCCATCGCTACGATCTCCAGTTGCATTTCAACTGCATCTTTTACGGCTTGTAAACCTTCAGCAGCGCCTGGGCCATCTCGGCCGGGCTGTCCGCCACGCTGATGCCGCACTCCCTGAGCACCGCCACCTTTTCGGTGGCCGTGCCCTTGCCGCCGGAGATGATGGCGCCGGCATGACCCATGCGCTTGCCGGGAGGGGCGGTGATGCCGGCGATGTAGGCCGCCACCGGTTTGCTCATGTGCTCCCTGACGAAGCGGGCCGCCTCTTCCTCGGCGCTGCCGCCGATCTCGCCGATCATGATGATCGCATCGGTGTCCGGGTCCTGCTCGAACAGCCGCAGGCAGTCGATGTGGCTGGTGCCGTTGACCGGGTCGCCGCCGATGCCGACGCAGGTGGACTGCCCCAGGCCGAGGCAGGTCAGCTGCCAGACCGCTTCGTAGGTCAGGGTGCCGGAGCGGGAGACGACCCCCACCCGGCCCGGTTTGTGGATGTAGCCGGGCATGATGCCGATCTTGCACTGGCCGGGGGTGATCACGCCCGGGCAGTTGGGGCCGATCAGGCGGGTCTTCTTGCCGAGCATGTACTGCTTGACCTTGACCATGTCCAGCACCGGGATCCCTTCGGTGATGCAGCAGACCAGTTCGATGCCGGCATCGACCGCTTCCATGATCGAGTCGGCGGCGAAGGGGGGCGGGACGTAGATGACCGAGGCGGTGGCGCCGGTTTTGGCGACGGCGTCGCTGACCGTGTCGAAGACCGGGAAGCCGTCGATGACCGTGCCCCCTTTGCCGGGGGTGACGCCCCCCACCATCTGGGTGCCGTATTCCCGCGCTCCCTGGGCGTGGAACAGGCCGGTGGAGCCGGTGATGCCCTGGGTGATGACTTTGGTGTTCTTATCGATCATGATGCTCATCAGTTGGCTCCTTTCACGGCTTTTACGATTTTCTGGGCTGCGTCGGCCATGCCGTCGGCTGCGATGATGTTCAGGCCGCTTTCGGCCAGCAGGCGTTTGCCGATCTCGACGTTGGTCCCTTCCAGTCGGACCACCAGCGGTACCTGGATGCCGACCTGGCGGGCGGCGGCGATGACGCCGGTGGCGATCACGTCGCATTTCATGATGCCGCCGAAGATGTTGACCAGGATCCCTTTGACGTTCTTGTCGGAGAGGATGATCTTGAAGGCTTCGGTGACCCGCTCGATGGTGGCCCCGCCCCCCACGTCCAGGAAGTTGGCCGGGTCGCCGCCGTAATGCTTGACGATGTCCATGGTGGCCATGGCCAGACCAGCGCCGTTGACCAGGCAGCCGATGTTGCCGGTCAGGGAGATGTAGGAGAGGTCGTGCTGGGAGGCTTCGACCTCGTTGGGGTCTTCTTCGTCGAAGTCGCGCATGTCGGCGATCTGCAGGTGCCGGAACATGGCGTTGTTGTCGAAGTCGAATTTGGCGTCCAGGGCCAGCAGTTCTTCTTCCTTGGTGACCACCAGCGGGTTGATTTCCAGCATGGAGCAGTCGCAGGCGATGAAGGTGGTGTAGAGGGCTTCCAGCACCTTGACCGCTTTGTTGGTCAGCTTGCCGGTCAGGCCGAGGTTGAAGGCGATCTTGCGGCACTGGAAGGGGGTCAGCCCCACCAGAGGGTCGATGGATTCGGTGAAGATCTTCTCCGGGGTTGATGCGGCCACCTCTTCGATGTCCATGCCCCCTTCGGTGGAGGCCATCACGGTGACCCGGGATGTGCCGCGGTCGACCACCAGGCTGACGTAGAGCTCGTTGGCGATGTTGCAGCCGTTCTCCACCAGCAGGCGGGTGACCAGCTTCCCTTCCGGTCCGGTCTGGTGGGTGCGCAGGGTCATGCCCAGCATTTCCCGGGCGATCATGCGGACTTCGTCCGGTGTGCGGGCCAGCTTGACGCCGCCCCCCTTGCCGCGGCCGCCGGCGTGGATCTGGGCCTTGACTACCCAGGGGCCTTCACCCAGGCGCTTGGCCCACTCCCGGGCGCCGGCGCTGTT
>DBMM01000079.1 GCA_002298925.1 Geobacter sp. UBA698
GCACGCAGCGAGGAGATTGCCGCGCTGATCACCGCCGAGGTCGGCATGCCGATCAAGCTGTCTCGCCGCATCCAGGCTGGCTTGCCGATTGCCGTGCTGGGGAGCTATCTGAAGCTCCTGCCGGAATACCGCTTCGAGGAACAGCTCGGCACGTCGCGCATCGTCAAAGAGCCGGTCGGGGTCGTGGTCTGCATCACTCCCTGGAACTATCCCCTGCACCAGGTCATTGCAAAGATCGCTCCGGCCTTGGCTGCCGGCTGCACCGTGGTTCTCAAGCCGAGCGAGCAGGCGCCGCTCTCAGCCTTTCTCCTGGCCGAGGTCATCCATGAGGCCGGATTGCCGGCCGGTGTCTTCAACCTGGTGAGCGGCACCGGGGCAGGGGTGGGGGAGTGCCTGGCAGCGCATCCCGACGTCGACATGATCTCGTTCACCGGTTCCGTTCGCGCCGGACGGAGGGTGGCAGAACTGGCGGCGGCAACCGTCAAGCGAACCGCTCTGGAGCTTGGGGGCAAATCAGCTGCCGTCATCCTGGAAGATGCCGATCTGGCGGCGGCGGTCAAGGCCACCGTGGCGGGTTGCTTCATCAATTCCGGCCAGACCTGCAGCGCCACGACCCGCATGCTGGTGCCGGAGCAACTGTATGAAAAGGCTGCTGCCCTGGCGGTCGAAGCGGCGGCAGGCTTTGTCCCCGGAGACCCGCGGGACGAGATGACGAGACTCGGGCCGCTGGTGTCAGCCGCGCAGCGCGATCGGGTTCTCGGTTATATTCACAAGGGGATCGCCGAAGGGGCCGAGCTTCTGGCCGGGGGGCGCGAATTGCCACGAACTCCGGAAAAGGGCTTCTATATCCAGCCAACCGTCTTCGGTCGGGTCACCGCCACCATGACCATTGCCCAGGAGGAGATCTTCGGGCCGGTTCTCTCGATTATGAGCTATCATGATGAGGATGATGCCGTTCGGATTGCCAACGGCACTTCTTACGGACTGGCGGCCGCGGTCTGGTCGGGCGATGGTCAGCGGGCAGAGCGGGTCGCACGTCGTCTGCAGGCCGGGCAGGTTGACATCAACGGCGGTGCGTTCAATCTTCTGGCTCCCTTCGGAGGGTGCAAACAGTCCGGATACGGTCGGGAACTGGGTCCATACGGGCTGGAGGAGTTTTTGGTAAGCAAGTCTTTGCAGTTCAAGCAGTAGGCGGGCAACGACAGCTTCACAAGGCTCACCAGTGAGCCTCCTTCATGTAATGGGGGGGAGCAATCCCCCCATTTTTTTTAGTGAAAACGCATCCCAATTATTGAACCTATAAACGGCAGTTGAAACACTGAGACACAGAGAACACTGAGAAATCATTGAATAAAAAAGAAATGGATTATCAACCTGTCAGGTGAATCCACAAATACAGGATAACATAACTTAAAGTAACCATTTGATTTAATTTCTTAAGTTAACTCTGTGCCTCAGTGTCTCTGTGTTGAACTGCTTTTTTAAGGTTAAACCGTCATTATCTCCTGCCTGTCGGCCGGCGTCAGATTCCTGAGCTTTCTGTAGAGCGTGTTCCTGCTGATGCCCATGATTTTGGCCGCTGCCGCAATGTTGCCTCCGGTGCGGTCGAGTGTGGTCGAGATCAGCCGCGATTCCATATCGACCAGCCGGGCAGCGCCTGTCCCACCCGCAGTCTGTTCCCCATCATTCCCGCCATATCCGGCCTGCTCCAGGAATTCCTCGGAGAGGTCGTCAAACGTGATCTCGCAACTGTCCCCGAGCAGCGCCACTGCGGTGCGGAGTACGTTGTGCATCTGGCGGATATTGCCTGGCCAGGGATGTCGGCCGAACAGTTCCAGAACGTCCCGGCTGATGGTGATCCGGTGCTGATCGCCGGCCAGATCCGAGAGGATCTTCCTGGCAAGCATGACCCGGTCCTGGCGTTCCCTGAGGCTTGGCAGGGTCAGCAGAAGGCCGTTGAGGCGATAGTAGAGATCCTCCCTGAAGTTTCCGGCTGCAACCGCATCGCGAACTCGACGGTTGGTGGCACAGATCACGGCGATATCGACCCGATGGCTTCCAGTTCCCCCCAGCGGAGTTACCATGCGATCCTGCAGCACCCTCAGCAGGCGGGCCTGGAACTGGAGCGGCATTTCGCCGATTTCATCCAGAAACAGCGTGCCGTTGTTCGCCTCCCTGATCTTGCCGATCTGTCCCTTGCGGCGGGCCCCGGTAAAGGCGCCTTCCTGGTAACCGAACAGTTCCGACTCGATCAGCCCTTCCGGGATCGCGGCGCAGTTGATCGGGATGAACGGGCCGCTCTTCCTGGGGCCGGCCAGGTGCAGGGCACGGGCAAACAGTTCCTTGCCGGTGCCGGATTCACCTTCGATCATGATCGGGATATCATGCCCAACTACCCGCAGGGCCTTGGCGATTATCGCCTGCATTTTGGGGTCACCATGTTCCAGCTGATTCAGCGGAACCGCTTCAGGCTTGTCTTTCACTTCAACCAATTTGGGATGTGCTGCCGCACTGGAGCCGATGGGCAGTAAGGTGACCGGGGAAACCGGTGTGCCGGGCCAGACCCGGCCATAAACCTCTGCACCTGAAACAAGCGGCAGCTTCAGTACCGGTTGCGGCAGATGTCGCGACTGTTCCAGCAGCTTGGCAAGCGTTAGTTTAAAAAGCGACGAGCAGGTCTGCCCCGTCATCCGGAAGCGATCCAGCCCCAGCTGCAGCAGGGCGCTGCGATTCGCAGCTATCAGTTGGCCGTCAGGGGAGAATACCGCGATCCCCTCATACAGCGATCCGATGAATTCCGGCCGCAGATGGAAACTGACGATGATGTCATCCGGAAATTCCGGGGCGAACATCTGGTTCTCTATCATCTGGGCCGAGAGGCGCACCAGGGCCGTGGTGTGCTGCTGCTGAACGCGGTAGTCACCCGAAACATCCAGGGCTCCCAGGATACCTCCCTTCGGATTGAAGATCGGGGTGGCGCAACAGCTCAGAAAACGGTTCTTATCAATGAAGTGCTCGCTGCTGTGCACCTGGACAGTCATCTGTTCTTCCAGCGCGGTTCCGATGGCATTGGTTCCGTTGACCCCCTCCGACCAGATGCCGCCCGGCTTGAGGTAGACTTTCTGGGCCTGCTCCACGAAATCCGGATCACCGATGGAATGCAGTATGACGCCATCACTGTCGGCCAGAAGCACCATGCTGGATGAGCCGGCTATCTCATGGTAGAGGCTCTCCATCACCGGTTGGGAGCGGGTCAGGAAGGTGTGGTTGCTGTCCCGGCGCTGCATCAGGTCGTAGCGCGGCGTGCAGCGGGTTTCGCCCCGCTCGATACCGATACCCCGTTCCAGCGAGCGTTGCCAGGAACGGAGTATGGTGTCGGTAACGACCCCGGCCGGGATGATCCCGTGGGTCAGGAACCCTTCGCGGGCCCTGCGGACACTTTCGAGCTTTTCTGTTGCGAAACTTCCCATTCATATCCTCCGTAACAGCGGCATCTGTGGATTATTTCAACAACCCGGGCGTGTAACTGCTGTGTTGAATAATGCCTGCCATTACCGTGCCACAAAACGATGTTATGTGTGTCGTTGTGGAGCACTTCAAAATCGGATGTGTCACGTTTTGGAGCACATGCCTGCTGCTCGCTCTGCAAGCTGACGTCATTTGTCCTTTGGCGCATAATTTTATCTGCGTCCAACACCTTGATTATCCTGCAAAATAATATATTGCTCCTGTCTGATTGAGCGGTATAAAAAAACGTTTTATCAGTTGGCACGTACACTGCTCTATCACTGTACGTGCAAGCGCACAAATTATTCAGAGGGTAAATAAAACACCCCAATACAAAAAGGAGAATCATGTCATGGCAACAGTACAACTGCAGATTGAGAGGATGATTGTTAAGGCACGCAAGGCATTGGACGAATTCAGAGGTTTCACCCAGGAGCAGGTTGACGGCATCACCGAGGCCATGACCAAGGCCGGCGTCGCCAACGAGCGCTTTCTGGCGGAACTGGCGGTTGAAGAAACCGGTATCGGCAATGTGGAAGACAAGGTCATCAAGAACCACTTCGGTACTCAAGTGGTCTACGACTACATGAAAGACGGCAAGTCGGTCGGCGTTATCGACGAAACAGATGGTATTATCTCCATCGCCGAGCCATTCGGCATCGTCGCTGCCGTCACTCCCACCACCAACCCGACCTCCACCACCATGTTCAAATCCCTGATATCACTCAAGGGTCGTAACGTGATCATTCTGGCCTTCCATCCCCGCGCCCAGAAATGCAGTGAGGCGGCCGCGAAGATCATGCTGGACGCCGCGGTTGAGGCCGGCGCCCCGCAGAACTGCATTCAGTGGGTTACCCACCCATCCATCGAGGCCACTGATGCGCTGATGAAACACCCCGATGTAGCGATTGTCATCGCCACCGGCGGCGGTGCCATGGTCAAGGCCGCCTACAGCTCCGGACACCCCGCTCTGGGAGTCGGACCGGGAGGCGTGCCGGTGTTCATTGAAAAGACCGCCAATCTGAACATGGCCGTGGAAGACGTCATCGCCTCAAAAACCTTCGATAACGGCACAATCTGCTCCTCCGACCAGTCGGTAATCTTTGACGACCGCAATGTTGCCGAAAAGGCCCTGGCTCTCTTCGAAAAAAGTGGCGCCTACCTCTGTACCGAAGCAGAAAAGGCCAAGCTGGAATCAGTAATGTTCGATAAGGAGCGGGGCGTCCCCGATATGGCCATCGTCGGAAAAAGCCCGCAGGTCATTGCCGAACTGGCCGGATTCACCATTCCGGCCGACAGGAAGCTGCTCATGGTTCCCCTGACCACCACCGGCGGGGAGGACTGGATGAGCCGCGAGAAGCTCTCGCCGGTACTGGGCTGGTTCATCGTCGATACCAAAGAAGCTGCCATCAACGCCGCAGCAGTACAGCTGGAATTCGGCGGTGCCGGCCACTCGGCCGTGGTCTTCACCGAGAACGAAGAGGTGGCGCAGGAGTTCGCACTTAAAGTGCATGCCAACCGTGTTGTCTGGAACCAGCCCTCCGTACACGGCACCATCGGGGCCCTGTACAACTCCTTGGTGCCTTCGCTGACCCTCGGCTGCGGCGCCATGGGCGGTAACATTACCTCCGAGAATGTCGGCTACAAGAATCTGCTCAACATCAAGCGACTGGCACGCAGAAGGCTTGCAGCATAACCTTCCTCACACAACTGCACTTCCGGGCATCAAGGTCTGGGCGCGGCAGGGGAACATGATTCGAATTCAAGGATGTTGGACGAGCACATACTGCCATTTGTGCTCCTTTCATGGCCGGGGGGAAGTGCATCCCCCGGCTTGCTCAATTTCAGGCTGCGGTGATCATAACTTCCTCTTTGATACGAACGGCCCGCTTCGGTGGGCCGTTCGTGTTTTCAAACCCCTATTTTTTCGGACATAACATTCATCGATGTGTGATGTTAAATTCAATGGCCCATGATATAATGAAAATCATATTCTTCTTGATTGTTACGGTATAGGGAGATCAGCGTCATGGAAGAGGATGCGTTTGTATTGCGAAAATTCGTTGCTCCGGAATTCGTTTTCGGTGTTGGGGCGCGGCTCCTGGCCGGACGATATGCCAAAAACCTGGGAGGTCGTAAAATTCTGGTCGTCTCCGATCCGGGCGTGGTTGCTGCCGGATGGACCCGGGATGTGACCGATAGTCTCGAAGCGGAAGGGTTGCCCTTTGCACTGTTCACAGGGGTTACATCCAATCCCAAGGTTGATGAGATCATGGCCGGTGCCGCGGTCTACCGGGCGGAAGGGTGCAATGCACTAATTGCAGTGGGTGGTGGCAGTCCCATCGATTGTGCCAAAGGTATCGGCATTGTCACATCCAATGACCGGCACATCCTGCTGTTCGAAGGGGTGGATATGGTCAAGGTCCCCATGCCGCCCCTGATTTGCGTTCCGACCACCGGCGGGACCTCGGCGGACGTATCGCAGTTCGCCATCATCAGCAATCCGCAGGAAAAGGTCAAATTCGCCATTATCAGCAAGTCCGTCGTCCCGGACCTGGCGTTGATCGATCCGGCCACCTTGACTACCATGGACTCCTACCTCACGGCCTGCACCGGCCTGGACGCCCTGACCCACGCCATCGAGGCCTACGTCTCGACGGCCCGCTCGGCGATGACCGATCTGCATGCCATTGAGGCGATCCGCCTGATTTCCTCGAATCTGCTCCCCTCCATTGCAAGCCCAGCTGACCTGGAATTGCGCAGCAATGTGATGCAAGGGAGCCTTCAGGCGGGATTGGCCTTTTCCAATGCCATCCTGGGGGCCAACCACGCCATGGCCCACAGTCTGGGTGGGGCGATCGATATCGCTCACGGCGAATGCAATGCCATCCTGCTCGACCACGTCATTGAATTCAATCTGCCGGCAGTGCCGGAGCTTTTTGAGCACATCGCCGAGGCCATGGGACTGGACCTGCGCGGGATGAACTCCGTTCAGAAAAAATCTGCCTTGCTGAACCACGTCAGAGAGCTGAAAAAATCAGCCGGCATTGCCCGGACGTTGAACGAACTGGGGGTGGGGCGGAGCGATATGAAGTTCCTCACAAGCCATGCACTGAAAGATCCCTGCATGGCGACCAATCCGAGAAAGGCCTCCCGGCGAGACATTGAGGCAGTCTATGAAGAATCACTCTGATTCTCCCGATCCGTTGGACATCTTGCAGAAAAAACTGGCCGGATTCGGCGAATACTCCATCCGCAAAACCTACTATCCTGAACTTCAGCATAAGCTCGATGAACTGGAGCGGTTCAAAGCCTTGCTGGATCAGAGCAACGATTGCATATTCCTGATCCATTTTCCTGCACGCGCCCTGGTCGATGTCAATGAGTCGGCCTGCCGGCAGCTCGGATGCTCGCGGCGGGAGGTGCTTTCCTTTCCCCTTGATAAATTCGTCCCTGAGGAGGCGCTGGCCAGGATTTGCGAACTTGTAGCGGGCGGGCATGAACAGGGCTCGAATCAGGACACCATCATCACTCGCTTGAACAAATGCTCCGGTGGCTGGCTTCCGATCGAGATCACCATCCGCCTGGTCAGCTTCAACAAGGAATTGTACGGGGTGGCGGTGGCCCGTGACATAACGGAGCGGATGCGGGCCGAGAAGGTGCTGTTGGAAAATTCACGGATGCTGCGCGACATGGAACTGGCCCGCCAGATCCAGCTTTCGCTGCTGCCGCTTGCCCCGCCGGAGCTGCCGTTCGTAGTGCTGGCGGGGTGTTGTGTTCCGGCCACCCATGTGGGGGGCGATTATTACGACTACTACCTGCGTGAAGACGGTCAGGTTGATCTGGTTATCGCCGACGTCTCCGGCCACAGCATCGGCGCGGCCCTGATGATGGTCGAGTGCCGTTCGATGCTGCGCTCCCGGGTTCACTCCTTCTCCAGTACCGGTGATATGCTGGTTTTTCTCAACGACCTGCTTTACGAAGATCTCAACCAGTCAGGACTATACATTACCCTTTTCTTCATCAAATACGACCCCCTGGCCCGCACCCTGGCCTATTCAAACGCAGGTCACGTGTTGCCGTTGCTCGTTCGCCTGGACGGGGAGTGCCAAGAGCTGGACGCGGAAGGGCTCATCCTCGGAGTCAGAAAGGGTGTGGAGTTCGAGGAAAAACAGATCCGGATGCAGGCCGGGGATCTGCTCGTTCTCCATACCGACGGAATCATAGAATCGGAGAACAGTAGCGGTGAACAGTTCGGGATCGACCGGCTGTGCGCCATCGTTCAGGCAAGACGATCCGAATCTCCCCAGGCGATCATCGACGCCGTGCTCCGGGAGGTCTCGATATTCCGGGGCGCAACTCCCCAGGAGGATGACGTGACCATGATCGTCATGAAAGCGGTATAGTTCTCGCGATCAGCGTATGCCGCTGAAAGTCACGCTTGTCTTTGGGGATGTCCTCCACAGGCTCCAGGCATCACATCACCTGTCCCGCTTGTCGGCATCATTTCGTGGCGACAATTTCCACACTACACACCCTTCCCGTAGACATTCTCCTCATGGCTGTCATCGCTGTTGCCGACTATCAGTCCATCCAATGGTATTAATCTAGGCAAATCAGCTTGTTACAAATGTGGCGCAGCTTTTGCTAATACTGGTTGAAACTTCGCTCTGCCATGAAGGGACAGGAACAATATCGTGAACAAGAAAAAAATGATCA
>DBMM01000061.1:0-15773 GCA_002298925.1 Geobacter sp. UBA698
CTGATCGCTTTGACATTGCTGGTTGTTATTGCCGCGGATGTCTCGAAAAAGGCCGCGCGCTACCAGGCCAATGCTATCGCCCAGTCCGAGGCTGTACCACAAATCCCTGCCAGCAGCATTGCCGAACTGATGAACAGCCTGGCTTCGGGGAGATAGTCATGATGATCGTATGTGTTGTTATTGGGGCTTTGCTCGGCGGAGCGGTATTTGGATTCGGCGGTACTGTCTTCGGAGTGCTTATCGGCTGGCTTTGCTGTGAGACGCTTGATCTGCGGCGCTTACTGGACAAACAACAATCTGAACTGACCTGGTTGCGCAAAAAAATCTCCGAGCATGTGAAGGAAGCCCCTGATGATGGGGAAACAGTGCCGGATGTGGTTGCGCAGCCGCTGGCAGTGGAGGATACGGAGCCGGTATTCGAGTATTCGCGAGAGTGGAAGCCATCCACGGCGCAGGAAGAGATAACGTTGCCTCCCGTTGTCCCTGATGTCTCACTCATAATAACGAAAGATCGCTCTCTGGAGCCGGAGTTCGAGTTCTCGTCCAAGCCGGCTGCTTCCGGTGAATCCTCAGTCATGGAAACCGCAATCCGCAACCTTTTCAGCGGCGAGAACCTACTAGTCAAAGTGGGAGTATTGATCCTGTTCTTCGGCGTTTCCTTTTTAGTGAAGTATGCTGCTCAGCACGGCCTTTTTCCCATAGAACTACGCCTGACCGGAGCCGCACTGGGAGGCTGTGCCTTGCTGGCCACCGGCTGGGGGCTGCGGGAAAAACGCCCGGCCTATGCCCAGGTAATCCAGGGGGGAGGAATCGGTATTCTCTACCTGACCACCTATGCCGCCCTGCATCTCTATCATTTGATTCCCGCAGTACTTGGGTTCATGCTGCTGGTGACTATCTGCGCCCTATCCGCTGTCCTGGCGGTGTTGCAGGATTCCCGCCCTCTGGCCGTCATGGGAAGCGCGGGCGGTTTTCTGGCGCCGGAAGTGGCCGGTATCGGCAGCGACAGCCCGGCTCTGCTGTTCGGCTACTACGCCGTGCTCAACTGCGGCATTCTTGCCATTGCCCGCCTGCGCGCCTGGCGTGAGCTGAATCTGCTCGGTTTTGTTTGCACCTTTATCGTCAGCGTTTTGTGGGGGGCCCGCTTCTACCAGCCTGAGTACTTTTTCAGTGTGGAACCGTTTCTGGTGCTGTTCTTTCTGATATACGCCGCCTTGCCGGTGTTTTATGCCCGTCAACAGCAAACAGAGACGGATGTATTTATTGATTGTACACTGGTGTTCGGAACGCCCATCCTTGCCTTTGCTTTGCAGTCTGCTTTGGTGAAGCCGTGGGAGTATGGTTTGGCCTGGAGCGCACTTGCCGCAGGCCTCTTCTATATCGTCCTGGCGGGCAGGCTGTTCCGCAGTCAACCGGAGCGCATGCGTGGCCTGGCCGAGGCTTTCCTGGCGTTGGGGACGGTCTTTGCCTCTCTGGCTATTCCACTGGCTTTCGAGGGACGCTGGACTTCGGCTGCCTGGAGCATTGAAGGAACGGCCATGGTCTGGGTCGGGTTGCGACAAGAGCGACGTCTGGCCCGTGCTTTTGGTTATCTCTTGTTAGTTGGATCAGGGGTGCTGTTTTTAAGCGACGCCGGCCTGCGTAGTGGCGTCTTGCCGGTGCTGAACAGTTTCTACATTGGTTGTCTATTAATCAGCGGTGCTGCGCTACTGAGCGCCTGGCTGCTTGGCCGTAACAAAGAGGCTCTTGAACCAATTGAANNGTGTTGCCGAACCATTGCTTTTTGCCTGGGGCATGCTGTGGTGGTTTGCAAGCGGGTGGGTGGAGGTAATTGCGCATATGCCGGACGACCTGATTTTTGGCTCGACCTTGGTGTTTCTGGCTATCTCCTGTTACATCTGCACTTTTCTGAGAAACCGGCTCGATTGGCAGCTATTGGATTGGCCGTCGCTGGGGGGGCTGCCTGTCCTTTCAGTCTTTGTCTGTCTGCAATACGTGGCTAACGACAGCTTTCCCTCTCTTCGTGGTGGCTGGTTCGCTTGGCCGTTGGGGCTTGCAGCATGGTATCTGACCCTGTATGACAATCGCAATCGTCAACCGCGTCTCCCGGCGATAGTCCATGCCGCGCCATTATGGTTGATAAGCCTGCTGGTCGGTTGGGAGATCTTCGGTCGTATATCGGAATATCTGCCGGGTATGGAGACGTGGGCTCTGTGTGTCTGGGGAGCAGTTCCGGCTTTGATGGTGTTACTGATTTCGTGCCGCGGGACTCATCTTCCCTGGCCGGTGGAGGGCAATCTGACCACCTACCTGGGACTCGGCTCCATGCCTTTGGCGATTGCAGGCTGGTTATGGCTGCTGTACGCCAATCTGACCCAGGCTGGTAATCCTGCTCCGCTTCCCTATCTGCCGTTACTGAATCCCTTGGATGGGGTCGCGTTGCTGGTGGTGGTAAGCTTGGTTTGCTGGTATCGCGTCGTCCGTGAATCCCACCTGGGACTGGCCCAGTGGCTTGAGCCGCGGAAGGCAGCTATCGTTCTGGCAGCAACGCTCTTTCTCTGGCTGAACGCCATTCTGCTGCGCTCCATCCACCACTGGTGCGGCGTCCCTTTTACTCCTCAAGACCTGCTTAACTCGTTGACGGTGCAATCCACCCTTTCCATCTGCTGGTGTCTGCTGGCTCTGGCAATTATGACGGTGGCCACACGTCGTGAACTGCGTTTTGTCTGGATGGTCGGCGCCGGGCTGCTGGGTGTGGTGGTGGCAAAACTTTTTCTGGTGGACCTGGCTGGTCATGGCAGCCTGGCTCGTATCATCTCCTTTGTTGTGGTCGGCTTACTGATCCTGTTGATCGGCTGGGTTTCACCGGTACCGCCCCGGACAACGCAGGGAGAAGCGCCATGAGACCGGAAAGAGTTTTGGAGCAAGGGGGCCGCAGAAAAAAGCGCTTACGCAATGCTACCATTTGGTGCAAGGGAATCAATCCACATCTGTTCGGATTTTCGTTGAGAGCACTTTCTGTTTTGACGTTACACACATTCCGTTGGCTCATGATTCAGGTCGAGATGCGGTTGCGGCATGGATTTCACGAATGTTCCGAGTCCTTAAGCCTTGCACGAAATCGTATATTCGTGGTTGGCCGTATTCTGGCCGTGGTGTTGCTGCCGCTTTTATCATTCACCCCCGCTTTGGCCGACAATACACTGAATATAAGCGATTTCGCCCGGGTAATGCCGCTGACGTTTTCGGGTAACGGTGCTCTGTACGAATTACCGCTTCCGACGGAGGTCTATATCTGGTCCAAGCGGCATGACGTGAGAGACCTGGCCGTGTTCAACGGACAGGGCGAGATCGTCCCGTTTACTCTGTTGGCGCCTGCAACAGTGCGGACGCCACTACCCGGCCGAGACCTGCCGCTTTTTCCGCTCAACGGTCCAGAGCGTTCGCGTCGGGGGGATATTGCTTTACAGGTGCGTACTGATGAACATGGCGCCATTGTCAAACTCAACACCGTACACGCCCCTGCGTCGGGAGACCGTGTTTCCGGCTATATAGCGGATGCCAGCGCGCTGGATCAGTCTGTCAACGGTTTGGATCTTGTCCTCAGGCCTGGCTCGCATGGATATCTGGGCACGTTGCAGGTGGAATGCAGCGATGATCTGCAGCAGTGGCGGTCGCTAGCATCCGGCGCTATCGCAACGTTATCGGCGGGAGATCGCCAACTCGACAGGGAACGGCTCGAGTTTCCTGTTGTCAAGGCTCGCTATTTCAGGCTCAGCATCAGCCCGGAACAGGGTGTTCCCCGCATTGAAGCCGTTACAGCCCGGCTTGAACCGCTCCCGGTAACGCAGAAGCGTGAAAAATTGAACGTGATTATCACACCGGTCAAAGGAAGAGATGGCGAATACTTGGCGCGCACCAGCGGCCATGTGCCGGTTGACCGTCTGCGCCTGGTATTTCCGGACGAAAACAGCCTGGCCCAAGTCACCTTTTTGTCGCGGCCGGATGACAAAAACCCCTGGAACGAGCGAGGTTCCGGCACGTTCTATCGTTTGCATCGAGATACCGGTGTGCTGGAAAGCGCCCCGCTGGAGATTGCAGCTACTGCGGATGAACAATGGCTGATCCGTGTCCGGCAAGCCGGAGGAGGTTTGGGGAACAACCTGCCGCAACTGGAGATTGGCTGGCAACCCCACCGGCTGGTCTTTGCGGCTCGCGGTGAACCACCTTTCCGGCTGGCATACGGCAGCGCCCGCAATGGCCTTGATTCCCTGCGGGACGATGCACTTGTGCTTGGGCTTGTAACCTGGGAACAGCAAGGAATCAAGCCGCTTCCAGCCCAGGCCGGAGCATCGCAGGAATCGGGGGGCAGGCTGGCGCTGCAACCTGGAAGAGGCTATTGCTCTGGAGCGCACTACTCCTGGGGGTGCTGTTGCTGGCACGGATGGCCTGGCGATTGGCGCGGGAAATGAGATCGGAGTGAATTTGGAAAAACTTTCCACAAAGCAGGGCTTGTACCCTCAACGCGGGATATGGGAAAGGTTGCTATATGCGTCGGGCCAGTTCATTGGCATAAGCAATTCCAAGTGTGTCAGCGTGTTCTTGCATCCATTCAGTCAGTCTGGTTGTCCCGGCGGGTTTGTCGTTAACGTAGAGCAGGTCTGCCATGAGCCCCCTTATTTCCTCGAAGGTGATGATCGTATCCCCCACCAGCCGTCCAATAATGATGCCGCAAAGATAACCCAGCCAAGGAGGAGTCGACATGATTGGGCGGCATTTGCCGATTGTGGTTCCAATCATGCTCAGGAGCTCCCGATAGGTAAAAGTCTCGGGCCCAATAGCGTTTATGATCGTATTTTCGCTTCCTGCTCCCTGTTCCACGGCAAGGCGCGCCAGATCGTCTACATATATCGGTTGAAGACGGTATGACCCATCGCCGAATACGCCAACAACCGGAAAACGACGCATCACCCAGGCCATGTTGTTGATCAGGATGTCCTCTTTGCCGAATAGGACTGCGGGCCGGAGTATGGCGTATGAAAGGCCTGATTCCTTTAAAGCCCGTTCGAGCTGTCCTTTTCCGCGAAAGTACTCCAACTGCGAGGTTTCCGACGGGTTGGTGATGCTGATATGCACAAGTTTCCGGACCCCGGCCTCCTGTGCGGCGGCAAAGAGTCGTAAGGTGTTTTCAACTGCCTGCGAATGTGAAAATGTGACATGGTTAAAGCGGACCCAATATGTGTTGTAGAGAACCGCGGCACCACGTAGTGAATCGACCAGTTGTTTGTGGTTGCTGAAGTCAAGCGGTTTGACCTCGACCTTCCCCTGAAAATAATCCGGGCGATTAAGCCGATTGGTAATGGTGGTAACCCTGTGGCCGGCGTCAAGCAGGCGCTGTGCAATGTATTTTCCTGAGTAGCTGAATGCTCCGGTTACGACATGCTTTTCACCTGTTTTCATGGCTTTTCTCCTTGCTTTTGTTCTGAATGTTCAGAAAACAATGAACAGCAATGGTAAAAAAATTACTTATTCATAAAAAACGAGATGATGGCGCGGGCCTGGTTTTCGCTTGATAGCAGTTTTGTGGCCAATGCGTGAAAGGTTTCAAGCATTTGCTCCATCTGCTTCAATCTTTCGAGTGCTATGCCGTCCGGGGACTCTTTGGCGTTTTCCAGGATGGCCTGAATATTGGATACAAGGGGATCAAATTCCCTTTTTTTTCTTTCACGCATGATACTAAACAGCATTTTCCAGACATCTGGTTCGCAAACGTAGAATTCACGGCGATCCCCGGACAAAAAAGTTTTTTTGATTACCCCCCATGAACGTAGTTCCTTGAGGCTGGTGCTGACATTGCTTTTGCTGATGCCGAGTCTCTGTGCGATATCGTCGAGGCACCAGGAACTTTCCGTGGCGATCAGAAGTCCGTGTACCCTGGCTACGGATGTATTCACTCCCCAAAGCGAACCCATTGATCCCCATGAGTCAACAAAGTCATCAACAATTGAGGTGTCCATAGACTATATTCTCCTTTGTTCACTTATTTCTGAACATACCAACTGCGAACAGATTCGTCAATCAATTTTCGATAGAGCCGAAGACTGTTGATTGCAAAGACATGGCAATTTGGTTACCGGAAGCTAGCGATAGGTAAATAATGCTTGTGATGTCGGCAATTTTTGTATATCTGCTTTCAGTTAGGTGGTTCAGGGATTCGATTCTCTCGACGAAATACAAGTGATATCGGCTTGTTTCACAGGACTGACTATTCTGGCACATTCCATGTAAGTGATTAAAAGAAATACAAACTGAGAGGATGCTTCAAAATCCGGGATTTTGACGAGAGATCACGCTCGGTTACTGTGCGGGAGATGAGATCGGTAAAATGAAATTATGGACATAAAAATCAACTCTGTTAGGGGCAATCTATGGTAGAACAGGAGCGAGGTGAATGACGATGCAGGTTTTTCCAAATAGAAACCAGCTTGCGTATTTTCTGTTGAGATGCGGAGTCTTTATCGGACTGGTGACTTTGGGAGGTTGCTTTATGATGGCAATGCCGGGAAAAAGTCATAAAGGCCCTTTGCCTCAACCAACGAATGAGGAACACGTGCTGGCGGAACGCCTCAAGGCGCAGGTCACCATGCTGGCCGGAACCATTGGTGAGCGCAACACAACTCGCTATGACCAACTGCAGCAGTCGGCGGCGTATATCGGCGAACAACTCCGCGGGATGGGGTATGAGATTCGCAAAGAACCTTACCTGGCTGGCGGCAAGCAGGTGATGAATATCGAGGCACAGCTTAAGGGCGTTCGGCAGCCGGATGAGATCGTGGTGATCGGCGCGCATTACGATTCGCCGCCGGAATCGCCCGGCGCCAATGACAATGCCTCGGGTGTGGCTGCCCTGCTGGAACTTGCGCGCAGGTTTAAAGATACAAAGCCTGGCCGTACCCTCCGTTTTGTTGCTTTCGTCAACGAAGAGCCACCTTTTTTTCAGACCGGCCTGATGGGCAGCCGCGTTTATGCTGCAGGCGCCAAGAAACGGGGCGAAAAGATCAAGGCTATGCTGGCCCTGGAAACCATCGGCTATTATTCCGATGCTCCGAAGAGCCAGCATTATCCCCCTCCATTCAACCTGTTCTACCCCGATACCGGCAATTTCATTGGTTTTGTCGGCAATTTCGGTTCCCGCCAGCTTGTGCGTTCCTGTGTCAAAACGTTCCGCGAAACGACTCCCTTCCCATCCGAAGGGCTGGCTGCTCCGAAATTCATCGCAGGGATCGGCTGGTCCGATCATTGGTCCTTCTGGCAGGAGGGCTATCCCGGTATCATGGTCACCGATACTGCGCCGTTCCGCTACCCGCATTATCACGAACCAAACGATACACCGGAAAAGCTGGACTATGAACGGATGGCGCGAGTAGTGGCAGGGATCGGCAGGGTGGTGGAAGGGTTAATGAAATGATACTTTTTTCAAGGTCCGTATAACAATGATTACTCCGATAATACGCGTACTGGCTCTTCTGTTTTCACTGATCTGTTTGACCTGTTTCCCGGTTTTGGCTGCCGATCTGCAGGATGGCGATATTGTCTTTCAGCAATCCAAATCCCCACAGAGCCTGGCTATCCAGAAAGCGACCGGATCGAAATACAGCCATGTGGGGATTGTTATTTGCCGCAGTGGATTTCCGCAGGTATTCGAAGCTGCGGACAAGGTGCGCTATACCCCCCTAAATGAGTGGATTCGGCGCGGTGTTGGCGGCAAATATGCGGTAAAGCGTTTGCGTAATGCAGACAGTGTTCTGAACGGGGAGATGCTCAGTAAACTGCGCAGGACAGCCGAGGAGTTGCGCGGCAAACCCTATGACCCCTATTTCGAGTGGTCGGATTCACGTATCTATTGTTCGGAGCTTGTCTGGAAGATCTACGAAAGATCGCTGGGGATTGAAATCGGGCGTTTGCAAAAATTGAAAGAGATGAACCTCACATCACCGGTTGTCAGGAAAGCGCTCCTCAAAAGATTCGGCAAAAAGGTTCCGCTCAATGAAAAGGTCATCACGCCGGCGGCCATATTCAATTCAAGGCTGCTGGTAACGGTGGATGGAGGGTAGGTGGTTGTTGCTCTTCGAATTTGTGACGGTTGTACGGCAGGCTGTCTCAGTCTCTTGTTGAGCTTTCCTGTGCTGAGGCATTCGCAAGATTGCCTGGAATGCCTCAGTATAAATCGGGATTTATCAGGCCGTGCCGTTGTCCTTCGAGCGACGTCGATCATTTCTCATGCCAATAAATAAACTGAACGGAATAATGACGGAAAACGCTCCGCCGAGCCCCAGTACTGCAGTGCGGTCGGTTTTAGTGTGTGCTACTACTTTGCCCTCGTAGACATTAACTGATTCAGCCAGCAGGGCATCGGCGGCGATTTTGATTTGCTCACCGGCATAAGCGTTTTTGACGAAAACGGGGATTTTTCTGCGTTCAAGTTTGATATTCAGCCTGGTTTGTTGATTTGCGTTTTGGTCCTTTTTTATGAAGTTGTATTTCCCGTCCCGGTTCTGGAAAGTATCAATGTTTGTTTTCAGGATCAGATTGACCGGCTGTGTCGGCTGCCAGTTGTCGGGCACAATCGCGTAATAATGTTCTTCGCTGCTTGTCTGGCCATTTCGTTGCTTGGATAGGGTGAAGTTGATGTTGCTGAGTACTGTGGCGGTGAGCTCGACGTATTTTGAGCCAGTGCCGAGTGAAGTGCTTGAACTGCTCCAGTCAATCTTTTCAATCTTGGCGTTGACAGCCTCTTTCTCCTGGTTGACAAAATAAAAATAACCGGCAGCCGTGATAATTGGAAGGATGATGGCGGTTGCAATAATATCAACCCATTTAACCGATTTGTCAGAGGTGAGTAATTGCTTTTTGGCTAGAATGCTTTCCACTGCAAACCAAGGGAGTAGATAGATCATCAACATAATGATAAAGGTCAGCTTATCGCTTGAAGAGCCAATAAATCTGAATTGCATGTCGAGAATATAGTCAACCATGCCAGTGTTGTTGGTGCATTGGTAAATCACGATAATTGAGGCTAATGCTATGGCGACGATTCTCAGTTTTTCCCGCGATACTTTCATTTTTTCCCTCTGCTTCTGAAATTATAATGAATGGCAAACAAGTCGTCGGTTTTGTTATCATTAATCATTCGTCTTGTTCAATTAAAAAATATGTATACGTATGGTGTCGATTCTCGTAAGTTACAACATGTCCGGGGCAGATGCTCTGTGCTGGTCATGGGAGATCGTGCCGTTCTGGAGTGATAGTGAAGAAAATACTCATCATACTTGCCGTATGCGGATGCGCGATTGCCGGAATTTTTCAGTTTGTCAGCCGCGAAAGCCGTACTCCTATTCCGCAAAGCAATAAGACCGGCAGTCGTCCCTTACTTCCGCGGATTGCCGGGAACCGTAACGATACGTTGCCTCGTCATATCTCCGGTGTCGATCACGTGCTGATTGAAAAGAAAGCTCATCGTCTGACCCTTTATCGCAAAGGTGAGGTACTCAAGACATATCGCATTGCCTTGGGGAAAAAACCGGTGGGGAAGAAGACCACTAATGGTGACTGCAAGACTCCGGAAGGGACGTATAGTATTGATCATCGCAAGGCCAACAGCCGTTACCACCGCGCGTTGCATATCTCTTACCCCAATGCGGAAGACAGGCGTCAGGCCAAAGCACGCGGCGTTTCTCCGGGAGGCGATATTATGATTCACGGCCTGCCCAATGGTTTTGGCGCGGTTGGCTCATTGCATCTGAAGCGGGACTGGACACTCGGCTGCATAGCCATGACTAACGAAGAGATCGATGAACTTTGGCACGCTGTTCCAAATGGAGCCGTTGTTGAGATTGTTCCATAAGAGAATTGGTTAATCGTTCGCCGGGATCCAGATAGAACATCCTGTCGAATCCGAATCTCTCGGCTTTGTAGCGCCATACATAGGGAAGCTGGGTCATTATGGAATAGTGCAGGTGAGGCGGTTTTCCGGCAGCGTTTCCGGTTGTGCCTACGGATCCGATCTCTTCTCCCCTGGAAACGTATGTTCCTCTCTTCACTTTTATGGTTCTCAGGTGAGCGTAGTAATGGGCATGCCATTTAGGTCCCAGAACCGTCACTGCGTTGCCGCCGGTTCCCTGTGTATCGGTATATATCACCAGGCCCGGACTTGCCGCGATTACCGGCGTTCCTTCTTTGGCAAAAATATCGGTTCCCCGATGTACTCCCGATTTTCCCCAGGGCTGGAACCAGAATGAATGCGCGTTCCAGTCGGCTGGTGTGGCCCCTTGTACCGGAATGATCAACCGTTCCGGTACAAAGAGGCCACTGATCAGGACTGTCGCGACAATGGCGGCGCATAAAAGCAGGGCACGTTTCCTCGAAATCATGATTGAATGCACTCACCAATTTCCGTGTTGCTGGTTTCCGCTGGTGCGATGGCATACCAATTGATCTTCCTCGTCAGGTACATGACGATACCCAGCATCACGAATAGTCCGATGCTGCCGATCAGCAAAGCATAATCCTCCAATTGCAGCGTCACATACAGGAAGCCATAGAGAAAGGTCATCAAAGCGCCAATGGTGGCTGCGATGCGCGTGCTTTTCAAAATTCCTTTGGAGTAAGTGCTGACGAGTAGAACCGAGGCAATGCCTGCGATCAGATAGGCTGCCGCAAAGCTCGTATGCTCCGAGACGGAAAGAAGTAGAAGGTAAAAGAGGCAAATGGCAAAGCCGATCAACAGATACTGTATGGGGTGGACCCTGGTTTTGTTGGTCACCTCGGTCAGGAAAAATGCGACCAGGGTCAGCACGATGAACAATACCGCATATTTGGCGGTGCGCATGGATTTTTGATACTCGTCCACCGGGCAGAAAAACTGTGCTCCGAAAGCCGATTCCATGACCTTGTCGTTTTTGCCCGTCCATTGTTGTGGATAGTTCCTGTTGAGGTTCAGAACCTTCCACGAAGCAGTGAACCCCTGGTTGTTGATGACCCGCTTGTCGGGAAGGAACATGCCGGTAAAACTCGGATTTTTCCAGGGTGATGTGAGCTGGGCTGTTGTAACCTTACCGAGCGGCACAAAACCGATCTGGCCGCTTCCGTTCAGGTTGAGACGCATCCGGAAGCCGTACTTTTCCTGGCGGGGGGAGACAGGAACGCGGGCGCTAACTCCTGATTCCATCACCGGCGCCGCGTTGATTCCGGAGCTTATGGGGATGTTCTCGTTGTTCCAGGTGGCGAGGTTGGTCTCTTTGATTCCGCGTAGATCCGGAACTCCCATGGAGATGGTTGCCCCGTCCCAATGGATGTCTTTCTCGTCGATTCCCAATTCCGTGAGTCCCTTTGTCCGGAAATCGGCATTTATCTGTAATTCGGCGTTATAGAGCACCACTTGGTACATTCCCCGATGTCTTGTTTCCGGTTTTACGGAACCGGTGATGTTTAATTGGTCGGGGAGTAGATGGGCGTGGGCAATGGTTGTTTTTTCGTGTCCTTTCTCGTCGGTAAAATAGTCGGTATAGGGGACGGAGAGTATTGGTCCCGTAATGGTTTGTTCGCCACCCCATTTTGAACTCACCTCTTTTATGACCGCTTCGCGTCGCTGCTCCCGTTCGTGGATCACCCCTTTGATCATTTCCACCGGGATCAGCAAGGTTAAGACCAGCCCGGCAATGACCATCAGCCTGATGATCACCGAATTACGTATCCTGCTGAGGATTTGGTGTATTACGTTCATCTTTCGCCCCTTTGATTCTTGGTTGTGCTTGCCCGCGTAATCATCATTATAAAGCGGCGCTGTGCATTCGGTGTGGTTGAGAAGCGGAAGTTTCGCGGAATTTATGTGCAGATTTCGTGCAGGTGAGACGAATAATTGCTGAATAGCGTCACATTACGTGATTGTCATGTGACCAGGCTTCGTGTATGGTCGCGGCATTATTGGTCTTCAATGTTTGGAGTTGAAAAGGATTGTAAATGGTAAGTGCTGATAAAATGCAACAGCTACCCGACTCAGATGGTGTCTACTTCCGTGGTGAGGACTATGCTGGCTTTTGGCGGAGGCTGTTCGTCGATTTGGCTGATATTGTTGTGGTGGTAGCCATCGCGTTTTTTCTGTCGATGTTGTTTGTGGATTCTTCTCCGTCGAGTGAACAAGAAATTCAATGCTTGTTTTTTCTGTGGTCTGTAGTGCTGTTTGTTTATTTTGTCCTTCTGAAACGGACAAGGTTTGGCACGCTTGGTTATCTGATGGGAAATGTGCGTATTGTGAATCTGAAAGGAGAGGTTCCCAAACTCCATTTACTTACACTCCGGTTGCTCATTGCCATATTTGGGCCATTGAGCTTCCCCCTGGATTTATTGTGGCTTGCAGGCGATGACCATAAGCAGGCTTTGCGCGATAAATTTGCTCAAACCTATGTGATCAGGAAGAATGCATTGCCTGCGGGTGTCGGAAAAGTTTTTTTGTATGAATATGATTTGTGGAGTTGGCGTGTCTTGTTTCGCGAAGTCAGGAAATGGTAGGCGGTTCGCGGAAAAGACTATAAATGTGTAGCACTGGGGGCTTGCTGGCATAAGCAGTTTAAAGTGGTTTATTGGATGATGCCTAATCAGGAGAGGTGGATTTCCTGATCCATTATCGTTAAGTGAAAAAGAAAAACAAACAATAAAGTTGTGAATTTCAAAAGCGGTCAATGATTGATTGATGAAGAGTCCGCTTTCGAAACAGGCTTCTATGAAATCATTGGTCAGCAAAGTAGCTACGTGTCATTATCTCGCAGTATTCACCCTTGTCCTGCTCGGCTGCAACAGTGGTGTCCAGGATGCGCCAATCGTGCCTCGGAATGGGGAGCCTCCAGGCTTTTCGAAAAAATTATCCGAAGCGGCTATAGAAAGGATGAATCATAAGGTCAGATACGATCCCACGTATCTCAAAATCCCCTATCCGAGCGGTGATGTTCCCGACAATATCGGGGTTTGCACGGATGAAGTGATCAGAAGCTACAGAAAGCTCGGTATTGATCTTCAAAAGGACGTTCATGAGGAAATGCGTGCAAATTTCAAGAGATATCCAAGCCATTCGCTCTGGGGACTGAATTCGACGGATACAAACATCGACCACCGGAGGGTGCCGAATCTTCAAATTCTGTTCACCAGGAAAGGCAAGAACCTCCCCGTAACCACTAACCCGAAAGACTATGTTCCAGGCGACATTGTTACGTGGGATGTCCCGGTAAAACGACCTCACATCGGGATAGTGGTAAACAGAAGGCAAAAAGGCAGCAATAACTTCATGATTGTCCATAACATCGGTGCCGGGCCGGTTCTGGAGGATATGCTTTTCAGGTATCCGATTACAGGTCACTATCGGTACTATGGCAAGCTTTTGAAAATGTGAGAAAAGACCGCATGCTCGACAACACACGTTGGAACAACCTGTTGCTACGTCTGACCGGGCACCCCCCACCGCATGATTCTTTTGGCCGGCTTGCCGCAGCATATTCCGAACCCCACCGCCATTACCATACAGCTTACCATGTCGAACACTGCCTGTCGGAGTTCGATTCCGTGGCAGGCTCGTGTGAATCGCCGGATGAGGTTGAGTTCGGGATTTGGCTTCATGATGTGGTCTATGATCCCCGCGCATCGGATAATGAGGAACAGAGTGCGCGAATTGCCGGGGAAATCCTGGAGTACATGGATTGTCCGCCAAGGCTGATTACCGGCATTCGGGAACTGATTCTGGCCACCAGGCATATTTGTCCGCCGCCGACCCCTGATGCCTGTTTGCTTGTGGATATCGATCTTTCAGTCCTGGGACAGTCTCCGGATGTCTTTGAAAAGTACGAGAGGGCCATCCGAACGGAATATTCCTGGGTTTCGGAGGAGTCGTACAAAATTGGCAGATCCGGGGTGCTTCGCAGTTTTCTGGGTAAATCTGCGATTTATTGCACGGACGGATTCGAAAAAAAATATGGTCAGCAGGCCAGGGAGAACATTATGGTGGCACTGGCTGCATTGGAGCGTTGACCAGGCAGGTTGGTGCATTGATACCCGAAACATGGGGGGCAAGACATCACTGTGCTTGCCGCATACGTTCGATAATCCGGGTTTGCGCAATCTGCCCGCTCATGTTCCAGGAACGCCAGTCCCTGTCCTGAAGCGATTTCATGCGCCATTCAAGGTACGAAACGACTGCATAGCGGGCCAGAGGGTCGAATTTCGGCACTGCATCGACAAGTGCGGGAATGGCATCCGAACTGAGTGTGGTCAGGTAGTGCGTGTCAATCCTGTTGTTGGCTGCCGGGTGCGCCGTATTCGTGCGAACAATGATCGCATCGGGGTTGACGATATCGAGCAGGGCAATTACGGCCAGGCCCGAGATCAGGGCGCCGAAAGCAAATCGATTGCGCTTTTCGAACAGTACTGTTTTCAGGTACCAGATAAAAACCAGCGCCAGCCAGACCATGAACGAACTGGTATAAAGCCGCAATTCTGTTAGTCCGAAACTGCTTTGATAGAGAAACATGCGGTGCATGGCCGAGGCCATGATGGCAAACAGCATTATCACCAGTGATCCTGAAAGAATTTTGAAAAGGCGGGCGGACCTGGTGGATTCCGCCTTCACAAGCCAGTGGGCGGTTAAAAGCAGCGGCAATACCAGCAAGGAAACCGTCACCAGCTCGAAAAATCCGCGACGTGCATATGTTGCCGCACTGAGACCCTGGGTGCTTGCCAGTACGTCAGAACCGCCGAAGAAATATCCGAGCTGCGAGGCGATGAATCCAAGGAACAGCAGGTTTAACGCACCCAGCAGTATTCCGGTCTCGATCATTCCCACCGAAGCTTGACCCCGCAGGGGAGTGAGTTCCGATCGCTTCGGTTCGAGCATGATACGCAACAGAACCCCACCCCCGATCACCGTACAGATCGGCAGCCAGAGCACCATACTGAAAAGCGCCGATAGGTCGATGTCGAACAGCGTCATCACGAGTTGTTCGAATGAAGCGTCGGCTTTGATGAGCAGTACTCCGAACAGCAGAAGCAGCGGAATTGAAATCAGGGTGCCGCGAATTACAGCCATGGGCGTACTGCCGATTCCCGGCCTGGATAGGTTCAGCAATGAAATTGCGGTAGTGGTGGATTGCACGTAAGCAATCGGCGCCGACAGCCATTCCCGCACCAGCCCCAGTGAGTATTCATTGACTCGTCCTATGGCAAGGCTGCCGTTTGACCTGCGCAGCGCGGCCAGGGAGAAGAGAGAGCAGAGCGCTATTCCGTTGATGAGTTTGAGGGTGTCGGAATCTCGCCAGGCAAAGCTTGCGGCGAAGAAACAGACGGGAATCGTCAGGAGGGAAACCCGAAGGGGAATGTGATAGTCGTATCGACGGGCGAGAAAGGCGGTAATCGCCATGAAAGCAACGGTCCAGATTAGGGTGCCGAGCCCCCAGGGGACAGTTCTCAAAAGCATATCGGCCAGCATTCCCAAGACTAAGCCGCCTGCCAAGAGAGGATGGATTTCCTTTTCCGTTGTGTGCATGGTGCATCTCCTTGTGTGAATATGTGTGGGATGAAGCATGGACCGGGAACGTTGCGTGCGTATGAAATGCCTTTGGTAATATGATGAAAAAAATGTGCAGAATGTGTGCAGAATGATTGGTTTTTAAGGCCGGTTAATGTAGAGTGTTGTCGTTTTTTTGTGAATACTTCCGGTTTTAAATCAAAGATGA
>DBMM01000061.1:15966-21693 GCA_002298925.1 Geobacter sp. UBA698
CCGGAATTGGATGGTACGGATGTCTGCCGCTCAATCCGCGCCGGTTCGGATGTTCCGATCATTTTCCTTTCATCACGGGATGACGAGATCGACCGTATCGTAGGGCTTGAGCTGGGTGGCGACGACTATGTCACCAAGCCGTTCAGCCCCCGCGAACTGCTGGCCCGTGTCAAGGCTGTCCTGCGGCGCAGGGTGGCGGTTAATGGGGCTGGAAGCAACGATGTGCCGCCAATGCCTACCACAGAGGAAATTCGGCATGGCCGGCTGAGTCTGGATCTTGACCGCTTTCAGGCCCGCTGGGGTGATAGGGAGGTGGCGCTTACCGTGACTGAATTTGGTATCCTGCGCACCCTGTTGGGATATCCGGGCAAGGTCTTTTCCCGTGATGAACTCATGACCGGCGCTTACGAGCACGATACCCACGTTACCGATCGGACCATAGACAGTCATGTCCGCCGCATCAGGCGCAAATTTTCCGAAGCCGGGGGAGACCCGGTTGAAACGGTGCATGGCGTCGGCTACAAACTCGGCCCCTGTCTCGAGGAGAAATGAATGAGCTGGAGGCCGCGTCTCAGCACCATTTTGCTCTTTATCAATTTGGGTATCCTACTCCTTCCGCTAGGCTGCATCAGTGCGCTGCGTCTCTATGAGAGCGAGCTTGTCAGGCGCACCGAATCGGAACTAATCTCCCAGGGCACGTTGATCGGCGCTGCCTACCGCGAAGAGTTGCTGCAGCTCTTTTCATCCGCCAGTAATGCTGCTGTAGGCGCTGCTTCCGGTTCGTACGGATTGCCTGCGGCGATTCTCCCCCAACAGTCCTCCTATGATAGGGCACCTCAAAAATATCATCCCATTTCACCTGAACTTGACATTGCTGGCGAGATTATCCGGCCGCCGGCTCCGGCTGCCGTTGCCTCGCTTACATCTCCCGACCGGTTTGCGATTGGAGCGGGCCGAAGAATCACACCGATGTTGCACAGCAGCAAGGATGTCACCCTTGTGGGCATCCGCGTTCTCGATTTTCATGGAACAGTTGTGTCCACCACGGGTGGAGAGCTGGGATCATCCCTGACAAACCGTGAAGAAGTCCGGAAGGCGCTTGCCGGAAAATATGCCAGCCTCCTCCGGCAGCGGCTTAGCGATGAAGCGCAGCCCGTTGTAACCTCCCTGAGCCGCGGTAATCTGCTGCGTGTCTTTGTGTGTATGCCGATAGTTCATGAAGGGCGCGTTTTCGGCGCGGTCATGCTTTCCCGCACTCCCTTGGACATCCGCAAGGCGCTCTACCTGGTTCGCGGCCAGATTGCGATTGCAGCGGCCGTACTCATCGGGGTGGTGCTGATTATCACGATCCTCACCTCGATCACTGTCAACCACCCTCTCAAGGCACTGGTGCGGCAGGCGGAGCGTATCGTTCAAGGCGAGAAGGTCGGACCACTCGTGCCGGACAAATCGGGCATCCATGAAATTGCCCAGCTTTCCCAGGCGGTCTCGGCTATGGCAAAGACCCTGGAAGAACGGACGGACTACATTCGTACCTTTGCTGCAAACGTATCGCATGAATTCAAGACGCCGCTGACCTCCATTCGCGGCACCGTCGAATTGCTGGAAGACCATTTGCAGAGCATGTCCGATGATGAGCGCAATCGTTTTTTACGGATCATTGCTTCGGATACGGAACGTCTTGAGCGGTTGGTACGCCGTTTGCTTGAGCTTGCTCGTGCTGATACTTCAACGGCGGGTGATGAGCGAATCGACGCAATTGCCGTATTGAAATCGCTGGTGCAGCGCTATGGTGAACAAGGCACGCTGATTTCCCTGGAAGGCGAGGAGTCCCCGGTTCCCGTTAAAATGGGTCGCGAGGTTTTCGAGTCGCTTGTGACGAACATGATCGAGAATGCGCGCCAGCATGGTGGGGAAGGGGTGAGGATCAACATCACTGGCCATGTGCTGGAAATGCCGGATGACAAGGCTTTTGAGCTGAATATCCGTGATGATGGTCCGGGAATTTCTCCGGGAAATAGGGACAAGGTTTTTCGTCCGTTTTTCACCACAGCCCGCGAAAGTGGAGGGAGCGGGTTGGGGCTTTCCATCGTACAGGCATTGTTGCATGCCCACGGTGGCTCAATCTTACTGGAGCCGAGCGACAAGGGCGCCTGGTTCAAGGTGAGGGTGCCGGTATGATGGCAACCAGTAGAGTTGCGGGAAGGCAGAACATGCTCCTTGTTTGTCTTTTGTTGGTGATTATGGCGGGTTTGGGATCACGAATGATCCACACCGGTTTCCCGATTGTGGATAAATATGTGGGCGATGCGTTGTATGCGGTTATGGTCTTTCTGCTTATTTCCCTTTTTTCAACGTCTCTGTCGCCACGCGTGCGAGCTTGTGCGGCCCTGATCATCATGACGGCGCTTGAGGTGTTTCAGTTGACGTTACTGCCACGGGAAATGAGCAATAGTTCACACATCATGGTGAGGGTGACCGGACGGTTGCTGGGTACCATGTTTAGCTGGCTGGATCTGATGGCTTATTACGTGGGAATTACCTTGGCTTTGTTTGCCGATCATTACTGGCTTACTACAATACGGGAGAAAGACGGGTAACTATGTATGAAAACAAAACAGGTAGCTTCGGTTCTCATTGCTGCAATTGCGGCAGCAGCAGCGACTCAGGATATTCCAATGGCGTGTGCCGATAACGTTAATCCTTCCTCGTCTCATTCTGCAGCGGTTCTCGACAGTGCCCGCTCCTCGGAGCGACTCTACAACCTGCCCGGACTCAATAATGTCGGGCGTGTCGAGCCCGGCATCTTTCGTGGCGCGCAGCCCGGCAAGGACGGCTACGCCACTCTGAAGCGGATGGGTATCAAGACGGTGATTGACCTGCGCACAACAGCGAGCGAAAAAAAACAGGTAGAGGCTGCGGGGATGCAAGCCATTGCCGTTCCCATCGTGATGAGCCGCAAAGGTTTGAGAGAAAAGGTCGACCGGGTGGTGGCTCTGATGGCTGATCCCGCCAATCAGCCGGTTTTTGTCCATTGCCGCCATGGCCAAGATCGCACCGGAATCGTAGTGGCGGCCTACCGTATGAAACAACTGGGGTGGTCTCTGGCGGATGCCGAGGCGGAGATGCAGACCTTCGGTTTTAACGATCTGTGGATAAATTTCAAAAGGTTTATCCGCCAGTACGGGACGGAGATCGCCAAAAAGTAAGCCTGGAATAAGTGCTGTATTGGATAAATTGTCCTCAAGGAGTCTTTCAATGAAACGCAAGCTGTTCGCATCCCTCCTCCTGTTTTCCTTTCTTTTGCCTCTTCCGGTTTTTGCCGTTGATGTCTGCCAGCAGCACCGCATGACTGTCCACGGAACCACCCGTGAAACGGTGGAAAGCTCGCTTAAAAGGGAAGTTGAGGAATTTCGGCGTCTGGCGGAACGGGCTTTGATGCTGCGGGCCGAGACCATCAAGGTCGGCAGAGCGATCAAGGATAAGATGGATAAGGGGAAACCGTTGAGTGGCGATGATATTGCCCGGATCAACACTGGCATCATCGAACATCTGGCGCTACGCAAGGACCTGCTCGCAGTGGCGGAAGCTCACGAATGCTGGCTGGATGGTTCGGAAAAGGAATCACTGCGGCAAGGCATCACACCGGAATCGCGCCTGACCGGCGTGATGCTTTCACTTTCTTCCGCTATGCTGCTTTATGACAACTACTTGCTGGCTATTTCGCTCTTTGAGGGTGACAGCAAGCTGCGGCGCATCCTTAACGAGCACGATCCGGGTTATCAGGTGAAAAGCGCCGAGTTGGCAAAAATCACCATGAATTATAACTCAATAAGCAACCGGGTCCGGGTGCGCAGGGCGATCAAGTTCTACGAGCGCGCAACGGTGCATTCAATCAGGCCGCTGGCCGTAAGCCGGGAAGCCGAATACCTCAAGATGCTGATTGCCCAGAGTCCCTCCTATTCCATGGTCAAGAAGTGGTCTCCGATGTATGTGGTTGGCCGCAAGGTGGGATTTCTTGGCGGCGTTACGAGCGATTCCATGACTACTATGGAGCGGGAAGGTGTCAGTTTGTTCAGCATGGTTTTCGGCAATGCTGTTGGGCTGGTTGAGACCCGCAAGGGTAAACTCTACAAAAATAAAGACGCGCAGGCCGATATCAGCGGCAGCCTGAAGGCGGGCGACATCCTGCTGGAGAAAACTCCTTTTCGGCTAACCGACAAGTTGATCCCCGGCTATTGGGGGCATGCGGCGGTCTGGGTGGGCACCGAGGCCGAATTAAAGGAACTGGGCATCTGGAATCATCCGGTGGTGACCCGTTATCGTGACGAGATTCGCGAGGGAAGGATGGTGGTAGAGGCGTTGCGTTCGGGGGTGGAGATGAATACCCTGCAGCATTTCCTCAATGTTGACAGTGTCGGGGTTCTGCGAAAACCGAACCAGAGTCGGGAAACTCGCGCCAATACGGTCATCCAGGCATTGCGGCAGGTGGGGAAACCCTATGATTTCAATTTTGAGGTGGAATCAAAAGGGCGCGTCTACTGTTCAAAACTGGTGTATCTGAGCTACACCGGCATTGACTGGCCCACAAAGAAATCCATGGGCCGCACTACCTTTACTCCCGACGATGTGGCGATCAAGGCTGCCAAGGACCATGCTTTGCAACTGGTGACCTTTTACCATGACGGCAAACGGGTTAATAATGCCCCGACCGTGCGCATGGCTGAGTTGATGGGGGTGTCAGCTAAATAGATGGAAGGTCGGATTCGTTGCGATCATTTGTAATGTGATTTTTTAGATAGTATAAAATCGGGTGGGCAGGCTGTTTTGCCCACCCGACGAAAAAATACGAGATTCAAGGTGCTAGTACTTTTGCTCCTGTGTCTCTTTGTACACAACCTTACCGTTTTTCTTGACTTGGAGGATGCAGGCTGTGACACTGCAACTCCATTCCGTTTGGACAACTGTTTTTGGCAAAACCATCACCGTACCTTGTCCGCGATTTCCTGTCCCTCCATCGAATTCATAGTTCACAATTGATGAATCAGGCTCGAACGATACGCCGTATCCGATGTATTCATCAAAGTATAGATGATTTCCCTCACTTTCAAAAACAAGCTCGACTAATATCGGTGTCTTTGCCTGGGTCTCCTTTTGAACGGTGAAATAGCGCCTGGCTTTTTTGCTGTAGTGAAAGTTTTTGTCGAACTTTGCAATGCTTTTAAACATTCGTATTTCGTCCTTGGTCAATGTACTTTCTTCGACCGTCACCTTTTCAGCAGCTTCACAAATGTGAAATGAGGTGATGAAAATTGAAACAGCAAGTAATATACGAAAAAACATGTATTGTTTTCCTCTTTATGTTGAAATTATCATGTTCAAAGCAGTGTGCGATGCAATTTTATAAATATAATATTATTAAATTTTGTTTATGTTTAAAGATTCTGATGGCGTGCGTGGTATAAGGCCTAAAAATTGTCGAGTTACTTGTTTTGTTTCTGTTGCCGGATTTTTTAACTGCTTTCAGGTACTATAAATTGGTTTGGTTTTATATGCAAAAATATTTGTTTTGATAAATTCATAATGAAATGTTAAGGGATATGCCTGTCGGTGTAGGTAATAAGTTATATATGAGTGTACACAGAATGATGTTGAGGGAGATTCGATGATAGATGTAAAAAACCTGGTGTTTGAGTATCCCGGAACACGGGCTTTGGACGATGTTTC
>DBMM01000074.1:0-1691 GCA_002298925.1 Geobacter sp. UBA698
CCGTCCAAGGTCAGCTTTGGCTGTTGGGTCACATACGAGGATGACGATGGCGTCGAGCGCTGCTATCAGTTGGTAGGGCCGGACGAATTCGACGTAAACGCCGGAAAGATCAGCATCGATTCGCCGGTCGGCCAGGCTTTATTGGGAAAACGGATTGATGACGAGGTCGAAATATGCAGGCCCACTGGCGACCTGACGGTGTACATCACAGCTATCGGCAACGAAGGGCCTGCCTTCTAGCCTACTCCTTGTTCCGAGTTCATCGTTTATCATTCCATTGCCGCTGCTCTTCGGGCACGGAAAACAGCACTATCCTTCAACGCCTCGTCTCCCGCCTCAACAGAAACTCCAGGTGCCAGCAGCCGTGTTGGGCGAGGAAGAAGAGCCACTGGTACATATTAAGCATCCCCAGAGCATAAACCGACATCCGGAAACTGCAGAGTTTTCCCTCACCTCCCCCTATCCGCTCCAAAAGATCAAGGCACTCGCCATGCTGAGCACGGAGAAGAGCTCTCACCTCGTCAACCGACTTGGCACCAGTGGGAATCATGTGGCCGGGCGGCTCCCAGGGAAAAGCGCCGGGATCGGCGATGGGGTCAAGACGCCGGAGGTCGCTCTCTTCCAGCGGGATAGGCTGGGTTTGTGCCCGGCGCAAGGCGATTTTCACTCCTTTGCCAATGGTAAGCAAGAGAAAGCGATTAACAAGAGAGACATGCTCCAAATGTTCGGAAACAGTCCAGGCATCAGGATAGGCGGGGCGATACTGGAGATAATCGGCTGGCTTGGCGCACAGACTATCCAGACGGTCAAAGGTTTCGTAAATGGCATTACATACGGTGACAATGGTGCCGGAAGCGGATGCAACGATACGGTTGGATATCATGAACTCTGCCATCCCATCACGACAATGTTCCTCCTCTTTCCTCACAGTTCCAGAAAGCGCAGAAAAGCATCTTTGAGCGGCGTTCCTTCCGGCTCGACAATAGCATAAGACACACGCACAATCGGCGCATCAACCTGAACCAGGCGGGCCAGATCAATGGGAGTTGCAGCCAGTACCAGGTCGCACGGAACAGCAGCAATGGTGGCTGAAAGTTCGGCCACCTGTTCCGGCCGGTATCCCAGAGCGGGAAGAACCGGCCCCAAATGTGGGTAACGGCTGAAAACATCTCTCAGCGAACCGGTTGCCCAAAGACGCGGATCAACCACTTCACCCGCTCCGTACTGCCGCGCAGCAGCCAACCCGGCCCCGCTCGGCATGGAACCATGAGTGACCGTCGGACCGTCTTCGATAACCAATACCCGTTTGCCCCTGATCCGCTCACCCTCATCGGCAGTAACCCTCGATTCGGTCCGAATCATGGCCGCAGTAGAGTTGATATCCCTGACCGCCGTCTCCACCGCCGCGACTGCCGCCGGACCGGCGGCATTTACTTTGTTGATCACAACAATGCCGGCCCGCCGCACGTTCACCTCCCCTGGGTACCAGGAAGTCTCGTGTCCCGGCCGAAGCGGGTCAGCCACCACGATCTCCAGGCCGGGACGAAAAAAAGGAAGATCGTTATTGCCGCCGTCCCAGATGATAAGGGCGGCCTCCTTCTCCGCCCGACGGAGGATCGTGTGGTAATCAACACCGGCATAGACTACAGCGCCGTGCTCCAGCAGGTGCTCATACTCCTCCCGCTCCTCGA
>DBMM01000074.1:1876-2924 GCA_002298925.1 Geobacter sp. UBA698
CCGCAAGCCAGCACCCGTGAAGCGGTGTGCATCAATTCTACATGGGAAATATCGCTATAGGCGAAAACCACCTGATCGACACGATGACGGCGGATCAGCTCGGCAAGCTCTTCCTCTGGCCGGATAGGGATACCGCGGGGATAGAGCGGACCAGCCAGAGAGGAGGGAAAGCAGCGCTTTGCAATGTAAGGAATCTGGGCGGCAGTAAAAGCAACCACCCGATACGCGGGATTATTTCGAAAACAGCAGGCAAAGTTATGGAAATCACGGCCTGCCGCCCCCATAATGATGATCCGTACCTGTTTCATGACCGTATCTCCGTACCAGCTTTTCCCGCAATTGCCAGGGCAATGTCATCCAAATGGCAGATCACGGCCCGCTGCCCGCCATTTTCGATGAAAGCCGCGCAGGCCTCCACCTTAGGCCCCATGGAACCGGCCGGAAACTCTCCGGCAGCCAGCAAGCTTCTGGCCTCCGCAACAGCAAGGCTTGCCGAAAAACGCTGGAATGGGGTGCCGAACCCAAGGGCAACACCTGGCACGTCGGTAGCGATGACCAGGTTGCCAACCCCCACCTCGGCTGCCAGGCAGGCGCTGGCCAGATCCTTGTCGATGACCGCATCAACACCATGGAAGGCGCGCCCCTCACGAATTACCGGAATACCACCGCCTCCGCAACAGATAACGACAAAGTCAAGCGCCAGCAACAGCCGGATCTCTTCCTTCTCCACCACGGTTACCGGCCGGGGAGAGGCGACAACTCTCCGGAACCCTTTGGAAGTCGCGACCGTTGGCCAGGGAAGCGAGGCCGCCTGCTCCGCGGAGTAAACCGGACCGATCGGCTTGGTCGGCGCCTCGAATGCTGGATCGTGCTCATCCACCACTATATAGCTGATCAGACTTACCAGATTTTTCCTGAGCCCGATCGCATCCAGAGCCGTATCCAGGGTCGATTCAATCATGTAACCGATCTGCCCCTGGGTTTGTGCCACCAGAATCTCCAGAGGCATGGCCGGCACCTGAGGCGAATTTTCCTGCTGCAGGAGAAG
>DBMM01000093.1 GCA_002298925.1 Geobacter sp. UBA698
GAACCGAGGATGAAGAAGGAAGAGTTCGAGCAGGACCTGAAGAAGGACAAGCATACCTGGAAGAACCAGAAGCGGATTCAGGTCGCCTCAGCCGGTTCATTGGCCGGCCTTCTCACCTCCAGCAGCTTCAACGCGATCACCCCACCAACTGCGGCCGACTTGGCCGAAACCGTCGATGTCCAGCTTACCCCCGAGATCCGGGCCAAGGCTCTGGAACTGGGTAACAACCCGGTCAAGATTTACGAGTGGGTGCGGAATAACATCGAGTTCGTCCCCACCTGGGGCTCCATTCAGGGCGCCCAGATGACCATGCTTACCAAGCAGGGTAACGCGTTTGACACTTCATCACTCCTTATTTCTATTTTACGAGCCGCTGGCATCTCCGCCCACTATGTAACGGGGACAATTGAGCTGCCCATAGACAAGATCATGAGCTGGGCCGGGGGCTTTACCGATCCGCAAGCGGCATTGACCTTCTTTGCTAGTGGTGGTGTGCCGATCAGAAGCGGCATATCCGGAGGCAAGTTCACAAAGGCTCAGATGGAGCACGCATGGGTAGAGGCATATGTTCCGTATGGAAACTATCGTGGCACGATGAGAGACCAGAGCATCCCCACTTGGATACCACTTGATGCCTCCTTCAAGCAGTACAGCATTGTGTCAGGCTTCGACGTGACAGCGTCGGCCCCTTACAGCCAGGATGACTATCTGTCGCGTCCGAGCGACCAGAACTCCATGCACTATTACCAATCCCAAATCCAGTCCTATCTCGACACGACAATGCCTGATAAATCGATTATCGATGTCAAGGGAAGAAGGAAAATCGCCGAAGAAAAGTTCAAGTTCCTGCCGTCAAGCCTTCCTTACAAGACGATAGTTATTGCCAAAAAGGCCAGTGATATTGCCGCAGACTCAAGAGCCAAGGTCAATTCCGCATGAACTCCAGTGACGAACTGTCATATGCCACCTACTCCGCCACGGCACCGGAACTGATTGGCAAGCGGGTTACCCTGTCTTATCGTCCGGCAACGCCAGGCGACGAAACACTCGTTGCATCTTACGGTGGTTTTATGTTCAACGTTCCGGCCTATATGCTCCAGGTTAAACCGGAGCTTAGGGTTGAAGGGAATGTTGTGCTTACCGGTGAACATACGACTCTCGGTAATGAACAGTCCTTGACAATGGAATTCAACAATCCAGGTGGGACGGGAGAAGTTACGCAAAAGAAACTGGTTGCGGGGGGATATTACGCGCTCGGGCTGGATCTGGCCGGAATCAACGAAGGCTCTCTTGGAAAAAGAAATGGGACACTTCGGGATAATATTGCCACTCTGACGCCCGAAGCATTTAGTAACGACGACTTGATTGGGGAGCATCTTCACCTCCTCGCAATGACCTACTTCTTCGCAAACGATAAGCTTTATTCTTCAGGTGCCAAGCTGTACAACGTGGCACAGACTAGGTCGTTATCGGGAGGCTTTGTTTCAATTATCCCTACCGTTTCCTACATTTTTTCTATTCCGCATATGGTAACTCCTTCTGGCATGGAGATGGATATCAGGATGGAAAGAATCACTGTTGTGGCGCGGGATGGCAACCTTAAAGCGGAAAAATCCTTCATGGATATGGCCGGGTTGGTAAGTTCATTTAACGAGCATTATATGTTCGAAGCTATCGACGGGTTTTCGGCGGTCTCGGCTGTGAAGGTGCTACAGACTGCAGCTCAGAATGGTATCGCCATTTACAAGATCAACGCGGATAATATCGAACAAATAGTGCCGCTTTTGCAGGTTCGACAGGAAGTTGTCGCGGATATAAAGAATTCGGTTAATGCAGGAAAAGAAATCACGATTCCTCAGAAAAATATTCAGATTAATGACTGGAGCGGACTGGGATACATCGTAAAAGACCCGATGACCGGTTCAGGTGCCTATATGATTTCTGGCGGGTTAGCAGGCGGTGGGACTGCCAACAAAAATGATGGTTATCAAATAGTAGAGCTTTATAAAGGTGCTTATGGATGGATAAAAGATCGGCTTGATCCACAAACAAGAAATGTCATAGTGACTTCTGCTAATCTTGCAATTGGTGACGAAATTGTAGGAGCAGCTGAAGAAAAAGTAGACAATGCAACCTATGATGAAATAGGTAGATGCTCGGGTTTAGTTATTTATTCTTATAAATCAGCAGGAATAAACTTACGAACAATTGCAAAAAACCTTGGTTTTGGTGACCCTGGGAATGTAAGTGAAATGTACGCTTTAGTAAGGAGTAGACCAGAATTTTGGGTTGGTTCCGGCGAACCTCTGATGGGTGATATTATTTTTTTTAAAAATACATATCAACGGCCTGAAAGTATGAAAAGGCCAGGTGATGATAATGTAAGTCATGTTGGTATTGTCAGTGGGGTTGGAGGTGGGAAAGTTATTAGTGTAATACACGCAGCAAATTCTAAGAGAGATGTTGTTGAAGATCAATTCCCTTCAGGGATTATTTCTAATTCATATTGGGGTCCAAAATTATTGGGTCTCGGGAGGCCAAGATGAGAGCATATATAACAATGTTGTTAAGTCTTATTATTATCTTCTGCTCAGTCCCAGTAAAAGGAGAGAACAGTCTAAATGTGAATGTTTTAGTTGCTGCCAATTGGGGTAGCAAAGAAGGTGAATTCGGCATGGAGAAAGAGGGGAAAACTGAACTTGGTTACGCATTGGATTTTATTGTTGTTAAGGATAAAATTTATATTCTCGACTCTATTAATAACAGAATACAGATATTTGATCTAAACGGAAAATTTGTAACCCTAATAAAACTAAAGACAAATTGGCAGGATTTTGGGTTGCCATGGGACTTTGTCTTATTTCAAGAACATTTCTATATGCTAATAGGAAAGGCACCATATTATAGTCCAACAGGTATCAAGGAAATTCACAAGTTTTCATATGACGGCAAATTTATCAAGTCATTCGGCAACGGATTGATATCCAATAACAAAGAGGAATATTTCAACAATATTATATCTGATGCGCAGAAGGGATATGTTTTAGGTGGATTAGGATCAGCCAAAGTTGTTGCGTTTGATGCTGAAGGTAATATAAAAGACACTTTATTAAGCGCAAAAAAAGGAGAACTTATAGAATTAATGGGGATAAGTTCTAATGGCAACCCGGTTGTAACGACAAGTAAATCAGAAGGAAAAATCAGACATACCTTGCTTATCAATGCCAAAAGCAAAATAATAGAGAAAGATATCCATGGTAGGTTTACTTTGGTAGACGAAAAAGGGAACTTTATTGATGTCCATACTGTAAGTGGTTCTAAACGGAAGAAGACCATCATGACAACCACTGTAGATATTTTTAATAGCATTGAAAATAAATCAGAAAAGATCGAGCTTAAAGGGGATATTAAAGTTTCAAAGAATGGCAAAGACAGGATTTATAGATATAACGGTAACTTTTACGAGAGATCTCGAATTGATTCAGAAGGAAATGTCTATCACTTAATTGCTCTGGAAGATGGAGTGGTTTTGAGGAAATTAACCCTGAAATAAGACCAAAAACTTTCGGAGTATCAACATGAAAATTCGTGCATTTTGTATTGCTATCCTTCTTATTGTAACAATACCGATGCCGTCCTACGCCCAGAACATTAGCATAAACGGCGGGTTGAATTGGCTATTGTCTAATCAAAATATGAATGGTCTGTGGGGAATAAACGCCTATACGTCCGTTGTTGATACTACTGAAGTGATTAATGCCGAGATAATTTTCGGCAATGATGCCAGCATACAGAATGCAGCTACATGGCTCACAGCTCAAGAGATTGCTACAATTGATGAGTTATCACGAAAAGTGCGGTCATTGGCTTCTGTCGGCACTGACACAAGTCCCTTGATAGGCACCCTCATCGATGCAAGAAATTCAGAAAGCGGGTGGGGCTACAGATCAGGTTATTCCAGTACCTCCCTCGACACTGCCTTAGCCCTCCAAGCCCTCAAGGCCGCAAACTACACAAATCAAACCGTCAATTTCAGCGCAATATCTTACCTCCTCTCCACCCAGAACCCCGACGGAGGCTGGGGCTTTACCCAAGATGACTACAGCAACGTCTTTGTCACCGCCTAAGTCGTATCGGCCCTTGCTCAATACAAAACCATCTATCTGATGAACCCGCAGCTTGCATCCGCATTGACTTTTCTTTTGTCCAAGCAAAACCCTGACGACGGCTTCGGCGCGGGATCATCAACCGTCTACGAAACAGCTCTGGCCTTCATCGCTCTCATCGAAAGCGGGCAAACACAAGGTTTGCCCCTGCAAAACGCCATCACCTACCTCACAACAACCCAACTCCCCAACGGCAGCTGGAACGATGACCCGTACTCCACGGCTCTTGCTCTGCGGGCGCTGTCATTCGTGAAGCCCGACCTTGCCATAACTGCAACCGATATCGCAGTCACCCCATCAGCCCCTTCCGCCGGTGAGAGCATCGCTGTTACCGCCACTATCCGCAATACCGGCCTTGAAGCTGCCGGAAATGTTATCGTCCGCCTGCTGGATAACGGAGTAACCTTTGGAGAACAGACCATTACCGCCATTGCCCCCGGCGGGAGCGGACAGACAGTCTTCGCCATATCCCCGCTTACCCCGGTTGGCGAACATATCCTGACTATTGCCGTTGATCCGGGCAATACCATTGTCGAAATCAGCAAGGCCAACAACAGCGCCACAACCCGCATCTGGGCCAGGGCTCCGGCCGACCTGGTGGTGCAGCCCGAATACCTGACCATTACCCCGGCCTATCCCAAACCGGGCGAGGCCATTACCCTGGCTGCGGCCATCGCCAACATGGGAGAGAGCGACGCAGGCGCCTTCACGGCCGACCTGTACGACGGCGACCCGAACAACGGCGGCACCAAGCTTGGTTCCTTCTCCAACCCCGGTATTGTCGCCGGACAATTGGGCAACGGCAGCATCAGCTTCAGCCTGGCCGCGGCCGGCAACCATACCCTCACCCTGGTCGTCGATCCACAGCACGCCATACCTGAACTTTCCACCACCAACAACACCGCCCAGAAGGCAGTAACCGTCAATGCTACGGGCGGCACCGGCTTCATCGACCTGACCATCCCCATGAACGGCCTGCACATAGCTCCCCAGCGCCCCCATGCCGGTGAGAGCGTCACCGTCACACTTCTGGCCGAAAACCTGGGCACCGAAGTTGCCAGCGCCGATGTGCAACTGTTCGACGGAAATCCCGTTGCCGGTGGAGTCCTGCTCTACAAATCCAGCGTCAGCCTCAATGCCGGCGAAAGCCGCACCCTTACCGTGCCCTGGCAGATACCGTCCGGTGTGCGCACCCTGCATGCCTGGATCGACCGGGCCAATGTCGTTGCCGAGCGTGACGAAACCAACAACAGTCAAGCACTTGCCGTCATGGCCGACATGGTGGATATCGAAGTCTCGGCCTCCGACATCAGCATCACTCCGGAACACCCCATGGATGGCGACCCGGCCACGGTCAAGGTGGTTATCCAGAACCGGGGTATCGCACCCACTGGGGCATTCAACGTCAATCTCTACAACGGCGACCCGAATAGTGGCGGCACGCTGCTGCAAACCTTTGCAATAACAAATCTGGCCGGTGACGCCACCCAGGAGCTCAGCTATCCCTTCACCGCTGCCCGCGGTACCTACCGCTTCTACGCCGTCTGCGACCCGGAAAACAAAGTCGTGGAATTTCATGAGGACAACAACCTCGCCATCCGCTCCCTGCTCGTCAAAAGCTCAGCCGAGGCCAAGGGGCCGGACCTGGTGCCGCTGGAATTCGACCTCTCGGGAGTAACCACCGATCTCCAGAGCCTGCGCATCTCCGGCACCGCCACCGTGAAATTCCAGAACAAGGGTGATGACAAAGTCTCCACGCCGTTCCGAATCACTGTCTTTGAGGATAGAGACGGAGATGGCCTCTATACCGAAGGCACCGACCTCGCGCTCGGTTATTGGGACTACGCCACTGCCATGAATCCCAACATGGTCGGAATCGTCTCGATCAACCTCGCAGGCACGGTCACCTTCCGTGACGCCCCGATCTATGCCATGCTGGACAGCGGCCAGGTTGTGTTCGAACAGAGCAAGACGAATAATACCATCCGCAAGGGTTCGGCATGCGAGAGTAGGCCTGCCAATCCGATTGAGCCGGTGCTCAGGTGGAAATGGGACACGACCAATGATTCGACATTCGGCAGAATAACCACAACACCCGTCATCATAAGCCTCAACGACGACAATGGTGACGGCAGGATAGACGACCATGATGCACCAGCTGTCTTGGTCAATACCTGGGTTGGCAATTACCAGACTTTGGAAGGAAAACTCTGGGCCTTTGACGGCAAAACAGGTGTACCGGTTATGAAGCGGTATGTCACAGGGCAGGCTCCCTATGAAGAGGCTTCCCCCGTCGTCGGCGACATCGATGGTGATGGCAAGCCGGATATAGTGATCGAAAGAAGAAGTCAAGGGATTGGTTCCGGAATACTTGCCTTTGCCAATGATGGCACATTGAAATGGGATAACACCGCTCAAGTAAAAGCATGGAACCAGGCCAATCCGTTCTTTTATACTCGGGTAAGTGAATGGAATCTTCCAGTGCTTGCTGACCTGGACGGTGACGGTCACACAGAAATTATAGACGGTCCGACGGTGTTCAACTCGGATGGATCCGTTCGCTGTTCGCCGGACTATCGGCTAAGAGGCGTAGGATCGACCAATGGCTTCGGGTATTCTGTCTCTGTGGCCGATTTGGACTTAGATGGTAAACAGGAAATAATCGCCGGGTACACAGCCTACAATAATAATTGCACGATCAAGTGGTCCAACTCCTCACTACCTGACGGTCTTACCGCTATTGGGAATCTGGATGACGACCAGTATCCGGAAATCGTGCTTATGAGTTCGGCTGCGCCACTTGGATCACGAGTGTACCTCTTGGACCATAACGGTAATATCAAGTGGGGTCCCGTAATTATCAGTCAAATTGAAGGTATTTCGGGTTCAGGATATAGTAGTCATCCAGTAATTGCTGATTTCGACGGGGATGGGAAACCAGAGATCGGCATTCGCGGTAGGAATAAGCTCCTCATTCTAGATCGGGATGGGCGGCTTAAACTGGCTATTTCACCCCCAACCGGCAGCCTTGGGTACGATACATCATCTGCACCAGCAGTTTTTGACCTGGATGGCGACGGTCGTCCTGAAGTCTTACTCAACAGTGGCGGATATTTCAGGGTTTTTGACGGGAAGGACGGCACGCTCCGTTTTCAGGAATCAACGGGATTTGTATCCGAATACATTCCAGAAAGTGTTGTCATTGCCGATGTGGATGGTGACGGCCATGCCGAGGCTGTTGTAACCGGGAGTTACGGCAGTGGCCCAATGTCCGGCCACCTCCGCGTCTACGGCGCCAAGAACAACGACTGGGTCGGCACCCGCCGCATCTGGAACCAGCCCAGCTATCATGTCACCAATATCAACGACGACGGCTCCATCCCCAAAAACGAAGCGCCAAGCTGGCTTACCAACAACAGCTATCGCTGCCAGATGCCGACATCGACCGGCCCCAACCCCTACCTGGCCTCCGATCTCAGTGCCTCCTTTGTGCGTGTGGATATGGCCAACTATCCTGTATCCGTCACCATCACCGTACGGGTTGGTAACGGCGGAGCCAAGCAGGCAGCTGCCGGCATCCGCACGGCATTCTACGACGGCGATCCCGCCAGTGGCGGCATTCTCATCGGTTCCGTACTTACAACAAAGGCCCTCAACTTCGGAGAGTTTGAAGACATAACCCTGGTCTGGAACACCCCTGCTGAAGGGAATCACACCATCCGGGTGAACACCGACGCCTACAACACTCAGCCCGAATGCGACAAGACCAACAACAGCATCTCCCTGCCGGTCTACATCGTCAGTGGCAAGCCCGACCTGAGTATCGCCAGCGACGACATCGTCGCACCGACGACAATCCTCGAAGGGAGCCTGGCGAACATCCTCGTCACGGTCAGAAACATCGGCACGCTCCAGGCGGACAACGTCCTGGTCCGACTCTATGCCGGCAACCCGGCACTGGGCGGCAAACAGATCGGCACTGATCAGACCTTAGCCACCATACCGGCTGGCGGCGCTGCTACCATCAAGACTACCTGGAATACCCTGGGCGTAGCGGGCAGCAGCTATCTGTATGCCCTCGTCGATCCGGCCGCCACCACCTTGGACGCCAACCGGAGCAACAACACCGCAAGCCGGCAGGTACTCGTAACCGCTGCGGTGAAACCGGACCTGCAGATCAGTGCCGACGACATCGCCATTTCCTCGGCCTCTCCGATTGAAGGCGACACCCTGACAGTAAGCGCAACCGTCCACAACCGGGGCAGCCAGACCGGCACCATCAAGGTTGCCCTCTATGACGGCATCCCCACGGCGGGCGGCATCAAACGGGGCGAAACAATCATCCCCCAGGTGGTCGCCCAGGGAGGCAGCGCGCAGGTCTCGTTCACCCTTGACACCATCGGTCTGAGCGGCAGCCATGCCATGTACGTACGTATCGACCCCGACAACGCCATCGATGAATCCGATAAAACCAACAACCAGGCCAGCCGTAGCGTCAGCATTGCCGCCACCGGTCTGACGCTCTCGATTGCAACCGGCAAGAGCGCCTACAGCGCCAACGAAAATGTCCAGGCCGCCATCACGCTTAGCGAACTGACCGGCACGGCGCGCAATCTGGCCTATGACCTGCTGATTCTAGACTCCAAAGGTATCCTGACCGCCTCGCTGCCTGAAACCGCCCTGACTCTGGGGGCGAACGCCGGCCTGAACGTATCCACGTTCTGGAACAGCGGCTCGACCTATGCCGGCTCCTATTCAGTCATGGTCCGTTTCAAGGAAAACAACCGGATCATCGCCAAGGCAACGACAGCGATCACCATCAATCCGGTAAAGACCGTAGACGCCAGGATCACCGTGGACAAAATCACCTACCGTGCCAACGAGCCGGTGGCCATCACCGCGACCCTGACCGGTACAAGTCCCAACTACATTTTTACCGACCTGAACGCCACAACCAGGGTCTTCGACAGTACCGGACAAGCCCTGTTCACCACGACGCGAACCATCCCCACCCTGACCAACGGCCAGCGCATCGAGCTGAAGAACTGGTGGAATACCGGCACGCTCGCCCCGGGTACCTACTCGGCCGCACTCCAGGTGACGGACACTATGGGTGCATCGATCACGACGGCAACCCAGGGAATCGTCATCACCAGCGCCGTGGCCCCTTCGGCTGCTCTCAAGGGCACCATCACTGTCGACAAACAGAGCGTCTTGTCCGGCGAGCCGGTCAACGTATCATTCAGCCTGACCAACCGGGGCAACCTGGACCTGGCCAATGTCACCCTGTCGGTTTTGACCGTCCATGTCGTCAGCCAGATCGTCTACCACACGCTGACCTGGCAGGCGGCACTGCCCATGGGGGCATCCTATGCCGCCACCGGGCAGATCGATACCACCAACTTAACCGCCAAGGACTACCTGGTCATTCTGCGTGCGAATGTCGGCGGGGTGGAAGAATCTATCGCCAGCAGTTACATCCGGGTGGAAGGGGCGCCTTCGACTCCGACGCTGGCTGCTCCTGCATACGGCTCCGACGTCGCAACCTTCACGCCGCTGCTTTCCGTGAACAACGCCTCGGACCCCAATGACGACAAACTCAGCTATGAGTTTGAACTCTATGCAGAGAACAACCTGACAAACCTGATTGCATCGTCGGGCATCGTACAGGCCGGGCAGGCAGGCATCACCTCCTGGGCCTTGCCGGCGCCGCTTACGGAAAACCAGACGTACTACTGGCGGGCTCGTGCCTATGACGGACGTCTCTACGGCACCTGGATGACGCCGGCCACCTTCCGGGTCAACACGGTCAACGATCTCCCCACTGCTCCTACAATCTCGAATCCTCTCGAAGGTTCATCCGTTGCAGTTCTTTCCCCGATTCTGATGGTCAATAACGCCTCGGACCCCGACAGTGACAACCTGACCTACAATTTCGACGTGTCGCTCAATTCCGACTTCACCCAGATAGTCACCTCGACCAAGGGCGTCCCCTCTGGACAGGGGGCGACTTCCTGGCAGGTATCGCTGCCGCTCATGGAGAACAGTTGGTATTACTGGAGAGCGCAGTCTGACGATTGGCTCTCTGAAGGGCCGTGGTCCAACGTTGGCCGCTTCTTCGTCAATACCATGAATGATGCCCCCACGGCACCGGTGGTCACTTCTCCGGCAAACAACGCCACGGTTGCCGCGCTGGCCACCGATATCGTCGTTGCCAACAGCACGGACCCCGATTCTGCGATACTCAGCTATTTCTTCGAAGTGGATACGGCACCAACCTTTGACTCGCCCAACCTCATCCGTTCGGGCAATGTTGCCGAGCAACAAAACAGCACCCACTGGCAACTGCAAGGCCTGATGGACAACAAGCAGTACTATGTCCGTGTCAAGGCCGGCGACGGCGCAGCCGATAGTCCCTGGTCGGCGGTCGTTAGTTTCTTCGCCAACACTGCCAATGATCCACCCACTGCTCCGACGCTTTCCAACCCGTCCAACGGCGCCGGGGTTAATCTGTTCAGACCGATCCTTTCGATACACAATGCAACTGATCCGGACCGCGATATTCTGACCTATGAGTTCGAGCTCTACNNGCCTGAAGGGGCAACGGGCCTGACCTCCATTACCCTTAGCAAAGCCTTGTCCGATAACGCGACTTACTCATGGCGGGCACGAGCCTATGACGGTGACCGTTATGGTTCGTGGATGAACATGGCTACGTTCACCACCCACATCGCGCAGGCTGCGCTCACGACGCAGATCGAGTTCGATCCGCAAACACTCAACAAGAAGAGCAATGGGAATTGGGTGAATGTAAAAATCGGATTGCCCCGCGGCTACAGGGCGATTGACATCGATATATCCTCGATCCGGCTCGAAGGAAGGGTTCCTGCTGAACTCCGGCCCACTTCAATACAGAGCAAGGTCGATGGGGATACTTTGATGATCAAGTTCCCGCGGAGCGCTGTCATCGCCTTACTCCCGACAGGGCAACAGGTGCCGGTGCAGGTGACCGGAAAAGTGGGCTCCACGGCATTCGAGGGAGTGGACATTATACGGGTGATTGAGTAGTTTTTGATGGGTTAGTTAAGGTATGGTATTAAGCGAAATGCGGTAAGTGATAGAGCGGGGAATGAGACAACTCATTTCCCGTTTTTATGTGTGCGCCTTTGGGTGGGTCGTGCCGAAGTCCTTTATCAGGCGGCAAGCGGCAGTCGAGCTTCTATGTCCAACTCGAAACGTCCATAGGGATTGATATGTTGGGTGATGAGCGGGCTCAATGCCGCCAGGTCCCGTGGTGTCATCCGTTCCGACCATCCAGGTTCCTTTAGTACCTGCAGTATCATCAGGGTGTTGATGTAGACCATACTCGCTTGCAGCAGGTGCAGACAAAAAATATTAGTTTGAGAGGGAGGTGATTTTACAAATGGCCCCATGTTTGCATGAATGTTGGGTTTAGTCCTTATTTTAAGTGGTGCTTGACATAACGCAGCGACGTTGCTATTAAATGATAATGTTTTTCAATATCAAGCAAAAAGGCCGTGATGGGGTTCAAAAGGAATGTCATCTGGTGCCGGAGAAAGAAACTATACAGATCAGAGAGGAAATTCTGATGAAAAAAGTTCTGCTGCTGATAGCGCTGATGGTTTGCGCGCTCTGTTGTAGTCCCGCCTTTGCTGCTGACGGTGGGCTGCAGATTCCCGAACAGGTGACGATGGACCACTGGGCCTGCAAGCAGATCGCGGAGCTGGCAAAAAAATATGCAGCGGAAAAGAAGCTTCCGGAGACGGTAGAGGTGGAAGGTAAGACCATCTCAAAAGCGGAGTTGGCGAAATATCTGCTCTACGTCATCGAGAAGATCGTCGTGAAGTGCGATCTGGAGGGGAAAGACGCGGTGAACCGGGACGATCTGGACCGGGTCGCTGTCCTGCACGAAGCGCTGAAGGATGAACTGGCAAAATATGAAGGGTACCTGACGCGGCGGGAGTCGATCGAGGCGATCCTCGTCAAGCCCGAACTGCCGGCCTTCGAGTACAAGATCGGCGTTAACGGCTTCCTGCGGGGGGAGGGGGGCGGCAATTTCCGGCTGCCCGACTTCAGCTACAATCCCGGTCACAGCGCGGGACGTTTTCTCTACCGGGTCAAGCCCTACGCCTACTGGCATCCGACCGATTACCTCGATCTGCATCTGGAGGGGCAGGGCTTTGGCTACATCGGCCAGGGCCAGGAGTACAACCGCTATTCCCTCTATCAGGGCTTTGTCGAAGGAAGGCTGCCTGGTTCGGAGCTGCTGGCCCTCAAGGTCGGCCGCCAGGAATTCGTCTACGGCAGCGCCTTCATCCTGGGCAGCGATGCGTTCATGGATGGCTTGACCTTCGATGCGCTCAGGTTGCGGATCAAGCCTGTGGACAAGCTGACGATAGACCTCCTGGGCGGATGGTATGCAAAGCCCTTTTCCAACGGGGTTGAGGGAAACCTGGCTGGCGGCTATGCCAGCTGGACCTTTTCCGAGGGCAATGCGCTGGAGGCCTACGGAGTGCGCGATACCGGATCCGGGAACCACCACAGGGGCGAGCACCGGGACACCTGGGGCCTGCGGGGGACGGCAAAGCTGGGAGCGGTTGCCCTGGAGGTCGAGCCGGTCTACCAGACCGGGCGCCTCTTCAACGCCGCAAACGGCAGAAATGAAAACATCGCAGCCTACGGCGGACACGCTGACCTGAGCATGGATGGAACGGCGGCTGGCTATCACAACCATCTTTTCGTGAGCTACGCCCTCGGTTCCGGTGCCGGTGATGCCGCCAGTGGTGTCTCATCACGCAAGGAGTTCAGCACACCAACCAACGATAGTTCGCTGTTCGGTGACATGAACGTTATCGCCGGTTTCGGCGCTGATGTCGGTAACCACCACGCCAGCGGCCTGCAGATCTTTACCCTCGGCTGGGGAGTCGATTTCACCAAGGAGCTGAACTTCTCTGCCACCGGGCGCTACTTCCTTGCCAACCATGTGGAAGACGGCTTCAGCCGTAACATCGGCCTGGAAACCGACTTCACCGTAACCTATGCCGTCAACGACAATCTCTCGATCATTGCCGGGTATGACCATTTCTTCAGCGGCAGATTTTACCGCGATGCCAGCGGAGTCAGCGACGACATCCATTACGGCTATCTGATGCTGCAGTTCGATATTTCCCGAGTGAAGCCGAAGGTTTTTGCGAAGAAGTAATACGCAATCACTTCAGCAGGATATTTCCCTGCGCCAGGTCAGACTCCGGGCACCTGTGAGGGCAAATGGCGGTCTGAAGCTGTACTGTTACGCATCGGAGCAGCGCTGCGCACCGTTATTGATTGCACTTTGGTATTAGAAGAAATAATTATCGGGCCTGCGATATCGCTTAAATGTGCTTTAGCGGTTTACTTTCTTGCTGTTCAGCGTGGTGACTATCACCACTTCATCAGTCGGGGCACTCCGCAACCATGCAAAGATATCTTCGACCTCCCGCTCCAAAGCCACCCTTTCCGGAGCTTTGACTGAAAGCACCCTGGCCTTTTTGCCAAGATCACGGCTTGCAATCCCCATTTCTTCTGCCTTTTTGGTGAGGCGTGCCTCAACGGAGCGCTTGTTTCCTTCGGCGGTCAGCACCAGACGGTGTTCATCACGATCCTGCACGTTCAGCGCTTTGTTACCGTACGTGGTGCCTGCAGCCACCTGAATGCCGTCAACCGGACAGGAGAGATCGTAATAGCGGGCAGTGAATTTACCGGTACCGCCTGCAGCCTTGAGCGCCTCCTTGGCGGCCAGGCCGAGACGCACTCCAAAGATTGACCCGGCGCATACATGGCCATGAAACTCCTCCAATTGGCTATACAGAGCCGGTGCGGCCATGGAGTCGGTTGCCAGGACACTGTTACACGAAACGGTCAGTGACATGACGCCGGCAAATGCAACACAGGGTACAATTTTACAATAATTTATTGCCATACAATTACGCCTCTCTCCTATCATTTGTTCCCGTCTGCATGAACCGGAACACCAGGCTTTCTCCCGAAAATCAGTGATGCAGCGACCGCCAGGATCAAGCAGGTAAAGATCACCAGCAACGAGACCTGAATCGGGATATGGCCGCCCATGGCAGTTGCGATCATCTTGCCGCCGACAAAGGCCAGTATTAATGATATCCCCAGTTTCAGAAATACGAACATACACATGACACTGGCCAAAAGAAAATACAGCGCACGCAGCCCCATGATGGCGAAGATGTTGGAGGTAAAGACGATGAACGGGTCAAGGGTTACGGCAAAGATGGCCGGTATGGAGTCAATCGCGAACAGCACATCGCTGCTTTCCACCATTACCAGTGCCAAAAACAGCGGACTGGCTACCAGTAGTTTTTTCCGACGTGTAAAGAACCAGTCACCCCGCACTCGTTTCGTGAAAGGGAACAGTTTGCGGGCCAACCTGACCAGCAGGTTTTTGTCCGGATGGACCTCTTCATCTCCGCCAAAGGCAATTTTCCAGGCGGTGAATAACAGCAGCGCCCCGAACAGGTAGAACATCCAGTGGAAGGTCATCAGCAGCTCAATGCCGGTGAAGATAAACAGCGCCCGCAGGACTAGCGCCCCGATTATGCCCCACTTGAGGATGCGGGCCTGGTGTTCGCCACGGATCTTGAAGTAGCTGAAGATCATTATGAAGACAAACAGGTTATCAATCGACAGCGATTTTTCGATAACATAGCCGGTGAAGAACTCCAGCGCCTTGATTTTACCCAGAAAGAGGTATATGCCGACATTAAAGGCTAGCGCCAGTGAAACCCAGATCATACTCCAGGTCAATGCTTGGCGGAATGAAACCACGTGGGCTTTACGGTTCATCCCCAGGTCGATTGCCAAAATGACGACCATCAGCAACCCGAAAGCGACCCACATTATGGTTTGTGCTGACATCCGTTTCCTTTCTTCAGGCGGGTAATACGTTCTTTTACCGAGATAAGAAGCCTTTTCGCCCAGATAAATTCAGTGGCCAGTATCGTCAGGCCGATTGGAATCACCACAAACGCCGGTCCAGGCAACACGATCATGGCGAATCCGGCAACCAGAATTGTGAAACCGATTACAATAACGATCAGGCGTCTGGCCTGTCCCAATGTCTTTAAAATATGATGTTTCACTGTTTTATCCTGGCCGTCTAATCAAAAAGCTCCTCGAGAAACGATTTCTTCTTGTAAGGCTTATGGCCATGACCGTGTCCGTGATTTTGCCCGTGTCCGTAGGAAGGGGCAGGCCCATGACCGTAAGCGGGTTGCTGTGGTGCGTTCACCGGTTGTGTTGCCAACGGTGCGGCTCCTTGCAAATCGGATCGTTCGATGATTTTATCCAGTTCTCCCCGGTCAAGCCAGACACCGCGACATTCCGGGCAGTAATCAATTTCAACACCCTGGCGCTCGCTCATAACTAGATTTACGTTGTTGCAAACGGGACATTTCATTGCGGGAATTATCCTTTTAGCTGATTTCAATATTTTGCCTTGATGGCGTTCAGTTCTTCCTTGGTCATGTCACTCCAGCGCTTCATGATCCGGCGAGGTTTTGCCATGACATCCCAGACAGTTTTTTGTCGAAAATCGGCTTGATGTCCTTCTGCCAGGTCACTTCCACCGCTTGTGCCTGAACAGCCCATACAAATGCCATCGCTGCCAATCCCATTATCAGTTTCTTCATCGTTCTTTTTTTCCTCCGGTGATTTTTTTGTCGAACCGTAATGTTCCTGATTCAACTCTCAGTAAACTACATACACAATTTGCGCTGCTTGGATCTCCACATATCAATGGCCTCTCTCATGATCTCGGTAATGCTTTTGGATGAGGATTTTGTCAGTTTTTCCAGCGCCCATTTTTCGTCATCATTGATGCGCAGTGAAATAACATTTTGCAGCCGATCGGTTTCTTTTCTTTTCTTTTTGGATGATTTTGATTCCCTGGTGAAAAGATTTCTGGTGTACGACATGGTTTCCTCCTGTGTGATGTGCCGGGACATGTCTGTCCTGCGGTTAGGGTTAATAATCAAAAGTACGACTGGCCAGTGCTTCGAGTCGTGTGATACGTTCCTCCATTGGTGGGTGGGTCGAGAAGAGCGACATCAATCCACCGCCGGTCAGTGGAGTGACGATAAACATATGGGCCGTGGCAGGGCGGGCATCCTGCATCGGGATGACCTGGGAGGCGGCGTGCAATTTGCGCAGGGCATTTGCCAGTCCCAACGGTCTGCCGCAGATCGTTGCGCCGGATGCATCCGCCAGATATTCACGGGAGCGGGAGACCGCCATCTGTATCAGCATGGCTGCGATCGGAGCAATAATAGCCATAGCCAACGAACCGATCAAACCACCACTTCCCACACTATCTTCATCATCACTCCGTCCGGCGCCGAACATAGCGCCCCATTGCAGCATGTTGCCGATCATTGAAATGGCGCCGGCAAAGGTGGCGGCGATGGTAGAGATCAGAATATCGCGGTTCTTGACATGGGCCAGTTCATGGGCCATGACCCCTTCTAGTTCCTCGGCTGAAAGTATGCGTAGGATTCCTTCAGTGGCAGCAACAGCGGCATGATCGGGATTGCGTCCGGTGGCAAAGGCATTGGGGGATTGATCCGGGATGATGTATACTTTGGGCATGGGAAGACCGGCTCGACCGGCCAGTCGTTCAACCATGCCGTAAAAAACCGGGTTAACATTGCGGGTGATTTCCTGGGCGTTGTACATCCTGAGGACGATCTTGTCGGAAAACCAGTAGGAGCCGAAGTTCATGGCGGCCGCCATGAAGAAGGCGATAAGCATGCCACCTTTGCCACCAACGGCAGCGCCCATGATGACAAGTAATACGGTAAGCAGGGAAAGGAGAAGGGTGGTTTTGAACATGTTGATCATTTTTTATTACCTCCGACGATCTGGTTTTCGTCGTGAGTAATAAAAAAAGACCTTTACCCACGGCGAACTACGCATTGGATAAAGGTCTTGCTTGCGATATATATCGTTCCCGGCCCGAGTCTTGCGACTGTGTTGACGGACGTGGGATCAGCCATGTCTCCGGCTGATAGCTACTCCCCTTTAATGAAATGTAACCATACAGTAATTCCGATCAGAAAATCAAGTTACAATTTCGTTACAATTTTCCACCGATCCGCTGGTTGCGCATCAACTACATCTCTTCCTCAACAGGTTTCTTTTCAAACCAACCGTACACTGCCGGGATGATCAGAAGCGTCAGCAGGGTTGACGTCACCAATCCGCCTACAACAACCGTTGCCAGCGGTTTCTGGATTTCCGAACCGGCTCCTCCAGCAAACAGCATCGGCACGAGACTGAAAATTGAAATTGAGGCGGTCATCAATACCGGCCGCAGGCGGTCAAGGCTCCCCTTTCTGATGGCCTCCTGTAGCCCGAATCCTTCTTCACGCAGCTGCGAGATACGCGACACCAGCACCAATCCGTTCAGCACGGCCACGCCGAATAGCACCACGAACCCGACCGAAGCGGGTACGGAAAGATATTGCCCCGACAGAAAGAGGGCGAAGACGCCGCCGATCAGCGCAAAGGGCAGGTTGGAAATGACCAGCAGCGCCAGGCGGATGGAGCGGAAGGTCGTGTACAGCAGCAGCATGATCAAGGCGATGGCTACCGGGCCGATGATCATCAGCTTGCCCATGGCCCGCTGCTGGTTTTCGAACTGACCACCCCAGGTCAGGTAATAACCGGGTGGGAGCTTGACCTTCTCCCGGATCTTCTGCTTAGCTTCGGCAACAAAGCTGCCGATATCCCGGCCGCTGACGTTCATCTCGACACCGATTCTGCGGATGCCGTCCTGGCGGCTGATCTGCACCGGCCCCTCGATCATCTTCACTTCCGCCAGCTGTTCGAGCGGCACGTTGATGCCGGTTTTTGTGGTGATCAGCAGGTTCCTGATCGCTTCGAGCGAGTTCCGTTTATCCTCCGGCAGACGCACGGTAATGTCGAAATTGCGGTTCTGTTCATAGAACTGGGAGGCAGACTTGCCGGCAACCGCGATTTCTATCACCTTCTGCACATCGCTGATGTTCAGACCATAGCGGGCGATCTTGGACCGGTCGATGTTGACGGTCAGATAGGGCTGGCCGTCAATCTTTTCAGCGTTGAGGTCGGTTCCGCCCCGGATGGTGGAAAGCACCTTGGCTATTTCGGTCGACTTCTGGCTGAGCAGGTCGATATCTTCACCAAACAGTTTGACAATCAGTTGGGCACGGGTTCCGGCCACCAGTTCGTCAATCCGGCATTGGATCGGCTGGCTGAAGCCGAAACTGATCCCCGCCACCGATTCCAGCGATTTTCGCATCTCGTTGACCAGGTCTTCCTTGGAGATATCCCGTTTCCATTGGTCCTTCGGTTTGAAAATCCCCACATAGCCGGTCTTATCCACCCCCCTGGTATCCATGGCAACGCCGGTCTGGCCGGTTCGTGACACAATCGTGTCCAGTTCGTCGAATTTTTTCAGCTTTGCCGCTGCCTGCTGGTTCACTTCCATCGCTTTTGCCAGGGAAACACCGGGCAGCATGGCGATGTCCATATCAAAGGATCCTTCGTCCATGGCGGGGATAAACTCGGTGCCCAGTTTTGTCACCAGAAACAGAGACGCTATCAGGAAAACCCCGGCAACACTCAGAATCACTTTTTTACTGTTCATGGCGTAATCCAGCAGAGGCAGATAGCACTGCGTGGCATGCTTCATGATGAAACTTTCCTTTTCCGGATGCGGTTTCAGGAAGAGGATGCAGAGCACCGGAATGACAAAGATCGAGAGAAACAGCGAAGCCAGCAGGGCAATGGCAACGGTGATCGCCAGGGGGCTGAACATCTTCCCCTCGATCCCCTCCAGTGACAGGATCGGAATAAAGGTGATGGCGATAATCAGTTCGCCGAAGATGCTCGGTTTTCTGACCTCCATGACCGCCTTCAGCACCGTAAACAGTTTGGGATGTTTCCCCCCCTCCTCGCTCAGATGGCGCTGGACGTTTTCCACCTGGATGATGGTGGTGTCGATGATCATGCCGATGGAGATGGCCAGACCGCCCAGCGACATCAGGTTGGCGCTGATGCCGGCCAGCTTCATGACAATGAAGGTGGCCAGCAGCGACAGCGGCAGGGCAATCAGCACCACCAGGCTTCCCCGGATGCTGTTCAACAGCAGATACAGCACGATCAGGACAAAAATGGAGCCTTCCACAAGCGCCTTGTTGACCGTGCCGACGCTGGCGCTGACAATATCGCTGCGGTCGTAATAGGGTACGATCCTGATGCCGTCCGGCAGCATGTTGTTAGCGTTGATCTCCGCAACCTTTTCCTTTACCCGGCGCACGACGTCGCGGCTGTTTGCACCGCGCAGCATCATGGCGATTCCGCCGACAGCTTCGTCCTTGCCGTTCTTCATCGACGCGCCCATGCGCACCGCTTCGCCGACCCTGACCTGGGCCACATCTCGGATATAGGTCGGCGTGCCCCCCTGGGATTTGAGGACAATGGTTTCAATGTCGCTGATATCCTTGATCAGGCCGACGCCGCGCACGATGTACTGGTCCGTGCCCCGCTCGAGCACATTGCCGCCGACGTTTTCATTATTGCTGCCGATGGCCGAGTAGACATCATCCACCGTCAGTGCATACTTCAGCAGTTTTTCCGGTGATACGATTACCTGGTACTGTTTGAAGTAGCCACCATAGGAGTTGATCTCATTCACCCCGGCAACACCTTTCAGCTGCGGGGTGACGATCCACTCCTGAACCGTCCGCAGGTTGGTCAGGTAGGCGATTTTCTGCTGCGGATCATCCGGCATCTTTCCTTCCAGGGTATATTGGTAGATTTCCCCCATGGCCGTGCCGATCGGCCCAATGGCCACCTCTACCCCTTTGGGAACTTTTTCCTTGGCTTCGGCCAGCCGCTCGAAGACCAGCTGCCGGGCAAAATAGATGTCGACGTTGTCTTTGAAAACGATGGTGATGATTGACAGGCCGAACTTGGTCACCGAACGCATCTGTTCGATATCCGGCAGGCCGCGCATGGACATCTCGATCGGGTAGGTGACATTGCGTTCGATCTCGATTGCGGACAGTCCGTCCGCGTGGCTGACAACCTCGACCTGGATATTGGTTACATCCGGATAGGCGTCAATCGGCAGTTTCAGATAGGAATAGGCCCCGAAGGCGATAATAAGAAGGGAGAGAAAGATGACCATTCCCTTCTGCCTCAATGTATAGGCTATAATTTTTTCTAACATTAGTGGTTATGCCCCTCCAGCTCGCCTTTTTTAATCTCCGACTTTAACACGAAGCCTCCTTTGACGGCGTAGCGTTCCCCTTCCTTGAGTCCGCCGGTTATTTCAACCATGCCGACTGCTGCCCGGCCCAGCTCTACCGGCCGCCGTTCGAACTCCGTGCCGTTTTCCGTGACGAATAGCAGCTTCTTCCCCTCAAGTTCCTGCACGGCCTCCTCCGGCACCGCCAGCACCGCCAGCACCGGCGGCGCGTCGGACGCCAGCGCCAGTTCAGCCGTGGCAAACATCTCCGGCTTCAGCTTGCGCCCCGGATTGGCAACCTCGATGCGCGCCTTGACCGTGCGGGTGGATTCATTGACCAGATCGGCGATATAGGTGATGCGCCCCTTCAGTTTCAGGTCGGGAAAGGCGCCGACCATGACGGTGGCTGTTTGCCCCTTGCGTATTTTGGCCAGATCTTTTTCGTTGATGTCCACTAGCACCCAGACCGAGGAGAGATCAGCTACGGTGTAGAGGCTTTTGGAGGGGTCGGAGAGTTCACCCACGATGGCGTGTTTTTCGGTTATAATGCCGCCGATCGGGGACTTGACCGGCAGGAGCGGCCTTTTGTGCCCTTCGCCCTGCAGCTCCGAAGCGGAGACACCGTACAGTGAAAGGCGCTCTTCATCGGTATGCAGTTCGGACTGGGCCATTTTGTAATCGGTTTCCGCCTGGAGGATGTCCTTACGGGCCGCGATTTTCTTCTCTACCAGGGCCTTGATCCGATCCATGTTTGATTGAGCCAAAGCAAGCTTGGTCTTGGATTGGTGATAGCGATTAAGAGCTTCGCCCAGCTCGACACTGTCCAGGGACGCCAATGCCTGCCCGGCTGAGACGCTGTCCCCCAGAGAGGCTCTGACTTCAACGATCTTGCCGGAGATGCGCGGCGAAACATGGGCGATGCGGTCAGCATTGGCCTCAACTTTGCCGGTGGCGCTGATGGTGCCGGCCAGGCGCTGTTTTTTTGCGGGAGCAACGACTACACCGTTCTGTTTCTGCATCTCGGCGGTCATCGTAACTTTACCTTCTTCCCCATGTTCATCGTGACCTTCATGGCCCTCTTTTTCCCCCTTATGACCTTCTTTGCCTTCCTCACGGCCGCCGGCCTTTTCCTCCTTGTGGCCGGCCTCCTGCTTTTCTGTCTGCTCGCCAGCGCCGCTTGTCAGATGGGTAAAGCGATAGAAGAGGCCGCCGCCCAGGGCCAGAGCCAGGATGATTCCGATAATTATTCCTTTTGTGTTCACTGCGCACCTCCGCTAAGTTCTGTTGCCACTGCCGATTCGAGTTTTACAAGGGCTGTCTGATGGTCGTGCAGCGCCAGCAGATAGCCGTCGCTAACCTCGAAGAATTTCTTTTGTTCCTGAATTACCGACAGAATACCGACTTCACCAAGGCGATAGGCCTCCTGGGTCAATTTCAGGTTTTCTTCAAGCTGGGGAATGATGTTCGATTTGTAGAGTGACAAGACTTTTCCGGCATTCAGAAAGCTGGCGAAGGCCGTTTCTACTTCCCATTCAGCGTTCCTGGTGGCAGCTGTCAAACGGCTATCAGTGCTGCTCTGCTTGGCTCGGGCTTCCTGAACACCAGCCTGATTCCTGTCGAAAACGGGAATGGGCATCGACAATTTCAAGCCTATGGTATAGGCCGTGTCCTTGCCCTCAATCCCGCCGATCTCCATGGACGTCGTTTCCAGCCTGAAAGCAAGGCCTGCCGTAAGGTTCGGAATCCCTTCAGCCTGGGCAAGGGCGATGTCAGCCTCGCCCCTGGTTTTTTCGGCTTCCAATGCTTTCACGTCCGGGCGCTTCTTGCGGGCCAGCTGTTTCAGTTCTACAAGATTCTTTGTCATGGAGATTTCAGTCTCAAAAGCCCCGCCAATCGCTGGCTGTTCATCCGGTAATAGTCCCATCAGTGTCCAGAGTTTAGCCTGATTCTGGTTCAGCGCTTTTTCAACGTCAATCCGGGCAGCTTCACTCCGTGCCAGTTCCACCTTGACCAGGTTCATCTCCAACTCCGGAATGTCTCCAGCCGCCAAGCGCTCCTTGGTCACATCAAGGAGCTGACGGTTGAGCGCAATGGATCGATCGGACAGGGCGATGCGCTGCTCGGTCAGAATGACATCGTAAAAGGCCGTCTTCACCTCTTCGCGAAGCAGTCTCTCCCGGTCGGCAACCTGCCAGCGGTATGTTTCCAGTTCCCGTTCGGCAACGGCCAGTCGTTTCCCCCGCTTTCCCGCCAGGAAGAACTCCTGGGACACCCCCAGCGACAGGCTGTTCTCGGTACTGCTGCCGGTCAGAGCGCCAGTGCCTGCTTCAAAATCAAGGGTCGGGTTCGCCAGGAGTCCCGCCCTGACCTTGCCGGCATCACGGATACCTTTTTCTTCACGAAATGATTTGAGATCGCCGTTGTTCTGCAGTGAAAACTCGACGACCTGCGACAGCGCCAGTTTTTGCGTCTCTGCGAACACCGGGGAGGACGATAAGACAGATACGATTGCTGGCACCAGGAGCAAAGCTCCCCGTGCATATGCAGTTGTTCCCAAAGGAATAACCTCCTTTAATCAGTTTTGAATTATGAGAGTAAAGCGGTTGCGGTCGCACCACGACGAGGAGAGAAGATGCATTTGTCCCTGGAATCAGGACGAACTACTCCTGTTGCGGTGTTTTAGGCGTGTTTTTGCGGGGGGATAAACTTGCTGAGAAAGACTTCGGGCAGATACTTGAACGGTTCTGATAAGTTCAGTTTTAAAATGGAGGGGTTATAGCTGAGTTGAAACTGCTGGATTGTCACGGAGGCATGGCAAGCACAATTCATGCAGGTGTTGCAGTCATCAAACTCCTTGTTTTCAAGAGGACAGCAAGGGCACTGATCAGATGCGGATAATTCAGATTGAGAAGCCTGATCGCTGGCCGCTGACAACTGGCTTTCCATGGCATGAGCACTTTCACAAACGCCATTGATCGCGATGGTCAGCATGACCACAACGAGAAGCCAGGAAAAGAATTTTAGGTGGAGTCTTTTTCGCATAGTTTGAATTGGGGCGACTATAACCAGGTACAGAAATCAATGTCAAGGAACAAACCCTCTGAATCCCGAAGACATGAAAGAATAAAGGAATGATAAAAAGGGTCATCCATTAAAAGGCTGCTGTCAGGCATGAAAGACTGCAACTTGCATTTTCGGTAATTTGGGGAAAATTAGTATACGAAACTATTATGCTTTTACTTTTGGCCCTGGTTTTTGTGGTCTGAGAGCTCTCTCAAGCTCTTCCCTTGCTCAGTTTCTTCGTGTTTCAAACGCAATTCTGGGTTATTTTGGTGCATCCAGCCTGAAAGGAGTGGTCATGCCGATTACCGTGTTTGAAGCCATCAAAGGGAATGTGGGCTCTTTTCTGGGGGGGGCGCAGGTGGCTCTGCTTCCGGGAGATGCGCTGGAGCAGGGCTGCGAACATATCATCAGTGAAACCGTCACCATCGAGGAGCGGCCGTACCGTTTTACCGCCCAGCGGGATATCCTCTCCTTTACCCGCGCCGAAGAGTCGTTCTGCCGGGAGCTGCTGACCGCTTTTTCCGCCATGTACAGCGGGTTTCGCCAGGAAGGTTACGCCGCCCATTTCCGCACCGCGCTCTTGGCTTCGATCATGGATATCACCGTTGCCCGTTTTCTGCGGGGTGACCACCGCAAGGCTTTCTGGCCGATCCAGCAACTGATCCAGCTCCTTAAGAATCTCTCCTACCAGCGCTACGAGGGCAAACCGGCCACCACCGGTTTCATCGTCTACCGCACCACGGCTCCGGCCATGCGTACACTGGTGCAGGAGCGCCAGCACACACTGATTCCCCTGCAGCCCCATGAAGATCTCTCCCCCACTTTTTTCGACAATCCCCTGACCTATCGCTTTATCGACGGCGTCAATATGTTCTTTGTCGCCAATATCCAGATGCAGGTCGGTGGTGTCATCCGCACCTCGCCGCGCATTGTCCACACCGATGTGGAGCGTCTGACCCAGCGGGAAATCTTCTCCCTGGTGCGCCGTGCCGGTCGCGGGGCCTTTGCCGTGACGGTCAACGAGGCCTCCGAGATCGAGATCCTGGTCAGCCCGGCCCGGCTGCTGGTGCGGCGCAAGGGGGTCTGGGCCATCTTTGATCCGGACATTCTGCGTTCATTTCTGTCAGGCAGCATCGATGACGAATCCATCGATGAACTGCTTTGGACGGTGTATGCCCTCTCCAAGCTCCGTCACGGAACGGTTGTCCTGATCTACGACGGCAAGGCCCGCCAGCTGGCCGCCCTCAAGAAGGGCTCGGTCGGCGGTGACGACCCCATCGGCCGGCTGCTGATCGGCCGGGTCAAAGGGCAGACCATCAGTAACCTGAAGAAGTCGGGCACCCTGCTGCGGATTCTCTCCGCTGACGGCATTACGGTCTTCAGTCGCATCGGCAAGCTGCTGGAAACCGGCTTCATCATCGACACTTCCCACGCCCATGAGGTAGTCACCGGCGGCGGCAGGACCACGGCCGCCAGTGCTGCCTCATTTTTCGGCAAGGTGATCAAGGTCTCCCAGGACGGGCCGATTGACCTGTACCAGGATGGCAGGCTGATCTATCGTTTCGGCTGAAACGTTCACATTCCCCATGCCCAGGGGCGCTACTGCCCGGCCGGGGCCAGGCTCCGGATGTACATGACCAGCGATTTGAGATCGCTTGAGCCGGCCGCCAACGGTTTGCCCTCCAGCGGCTTCTTGATGCACTGGTTGATGGTTCCGGCCAGTTCGTCCTCCTTGTAGCCGGCCGCCTCTGACATACCCTTGCCGCCGGGATGGCAGGTGGCGCAACTCTTGCCGTTCGTTCCCAGCTGCTGACTGTTGAAAAGCTCTTCTCCCCGTTTAACCGAAGCTTGCTCGCCCGCCAACGCCCAGGATGCCGCCGCTGTCATCAGACAAAGAATCAGTCCCGCTTTTTTCATGTTTTTTCTCCCCTTAATTTGGTGAAACTGCCAAGGACCAATTCTAGCCGAAGGCTGCAGCTTGTCAAAAATGACCGTAAATCGGAGTGTATCCCAGAAATGTAGATTGCCCAATTACTCAGGAATCTGCACAATAAACAGGCAGTTTGGCCGGGTGGTCGCCGGGCAGTCACCGGCACAAGCGAGCTAAATCAGCATGATAGCCCCACATTGGCTGTTGGCATGCCACATGCTATGTCATGATGGCAACACGAACGTTTTCGCGAATACACTTTGGCAAAGGCGCCAACCATTCAGCAGTATGGGGCGCTTTTTTGTTTGGTGCTCTCGAAAGCCCGCCACGGAACAGGTGAGGTAAATCATGGCAAAGCCCGATTATTACGATGTAACCGACTGCGAAACCAACGACAAGGGTGCTCCCAAGTTCTGCAAGAAGTCTGAGCCGGGGGAAGGCACCGAGCGCTCCTGCGCCTACGATGGCGCCCGGGTGGTTTTGATGCCGATCACCGATGTGATCCATCTGGTGCACGGGCCCATCGCCTGTGCCGGCAACTCCTGGGACAACCGCGGTGCCCGCTCCAGCGACTCCCAGCTCTACCGGCGCGGTTTCACCACCGAGATGCTGGAGAACGACGTCATCTTCGGCGGCGAGAAGAAGCTCTACAAGGCCATCCTTGATCTGGCCGGCCGCTATCCCGAGGCCAAGGCCATGTTCGTCTATGCCACCTGCGTGACCGCCATGACCGGCGACGATGTGGAGGCGGTCTGCGCGGCTGCGGCCGAAAAAGTCACGATTCCGGTGATACCGGTCAACACCCCCGGCTTCATCGGCGACAAGAATATCGGCAACCGCCTGGCCGGAGAGATCATCTTCAAATACGTGGTCGGCACCAGCGAGCCGCCGCTGCTGGGTGAGTATCCCATCAACCTGATCGGCGAATATAACATTGCCGGAGACCTGTGGGGCATGCTGCCGCTGTTTGACAAGCTGGGCATCCAGATTCTGTCCTGCTTCAGCGGCGACGCCAAATTCGAGGATCTGCGCTACGCCCACCGGGCCAAGCTGAATATCATCATCTGTTCCAAGTCGCTGACCAATCTTGCCAAGAAGATGCAGAAGAGCTACGGCATGCCCTATCTGGAGGAATCCTTCTACGGCATGACCGATACGGCCAAGGCGCTGCGCGATATCGCCCGCGAACTGGACAATGCCGTTAACGGGCTGGAAAAGCGGGTCATGCAGGATCGGGTCGAAAAGCTGCTGGAGGAGGAAGAGCAGAAATGCCGCGCGGCCATCGCTCCCTACCGGGCCAGGCTGGAAGGGAAGCGGGCCGTGCTGTTTACCGGCGGCGTCAAGACCTGGTCGATGGTCAACTCCCTGGCTGAGCTGGGGGTGGAGATCCTGGCGGCCGGCACCCAGAATTCGACCCTGGAAGATTTCTACCGCATGAAAGCCCTGATGCACAAGGATGCCAGGATCATCGAGGACACTTCCACCGCCGGTCTGCTGGCGGTCATGGCCGAGAAGCTGCCCGACCTGATCGTGGCCGGCGGCAAGACCAAGTTCCTGGCGCTCAAGACCAAGACGCCCTTTCTGGATATCAACCATGGACGTTCCCACCCCTATGCCGGCTATGCGGGCATGGTCACCTTTGCTAAGCAGCTGGACATGACCGTCAACAATCCGATCTGGCCGGTGCTGAATTCCCCGGCCCCCTGGGAAAAGAGCGAAGAGGAGCTGGCGGCTGACCTGGTAGTCCTGTCCTCCCACGCCGAGACCTTTCTGGCCGAGGATCTGTCGGCCTCGCGGGTCAAGGTGTCGACCAAGTGCGCCACCGTCAATCCCCAGAAGAACTCGCCGGCCCTGGGGGCCACCATGGCTTACCTGGGGATCGACAACATGCTCGGCCTGCTGCATGGCGCCCAGGGGTGCTCGACCTTCATCCGCCTGCAGCTCTCCCGGCACTACAAGGAATCCATCGCCCTCAATGCCACCGCCATGAGCGAGGATACCGCCATCTTCGGCGGCTGGGAGAACCTCAAGAAGGGCATCACCCGCGTGATCGAGAAGTTCGGCCCGACCGTGGTGGGGGTGATGACCACCGGGCTGACCGAGACCATGGGGGATGATGTGCGCAGCGCCATCCACCAGTTCCGCGAGGAGCACCCGGAGCATGAGGCGGTGCCGATCATCTGGGCCTCTACCCCGGACTACTGCGGATCGTTGCAGGAAGGGTATGCCGCCGCAGTGGAGGCGATCGTGACCAGCCTGCCACAAGGGGGCACTCCCGTTGCCGGCCAGGTCAATTTGCTGCCCGGCGCCCACCTGACCCCGGCCGATGTGGAAGAGTTGAGGGAGCTGATCGAGTCCTTCGGCCTGACGGTGCTGACTATCCCGGACATCTCTAACGCCATGGACGGTCACATCGATGACGTGGTTTCGCCGCTCTCCACCGGCGGCATACCGGTCGACGATATCCGCAAGGCCGGACGCAGTGTCGCCACGCTCTACGTGGGGGATTCACTGGCCAAGGCCGGCCTCAAATTGAGGGAGCAGTTCGGCATCCCGGCCTACGGTTTCAGCTCCCTGACCGGTCTGGCCGAAAGCGACCGTTTCATGGAGGCGCTCAGCTCAATTTCCGGCCGGCCGATCCCGGAAAAGCACCGCCGCTGGCGCAGTCGCCTGATGGACGCCATGGTGGACAGCCATTACCAGTTCGGTACCAAGAAGGTGGCCATCGCCCTGGAGTCGGATAACCTGAAGACTCTGACCGGCTTTCTGGCCGGCATGGGGTGCGAGATCCAGGCCGCGCTCAGCGCCACCCGTACCCGCGGCCTAGACCGGTTGCCCTGCGATAATGTCTTTGTGGGTGACCTGGAGGACCTGGAAACGGCCGCCCAGGGGGCCGATCTGCTGGTGGCCAACTCCAACGGCCGCCAGGCAGCCGGCAAGCTCAAGATCGGCGCCCATCTGCGGGCCGGATTGCCGGTTTTTGACCGGCTGGGCGCCCACCAGAAGGTCTGGGTCGGCTACCGCGGCACACTGAATCTGGTGTTTGAAACCGCCAACCTGTTCCAGGCCAATGCCAAGGAGGCCCAGAAGTTGGCCCATAATTGACCGGCAATATTGTTGCCGTTGCTGTTGCCGGTGTAGTTGTCAATTGTCTTCGAGTCTGCACAATAAATAGGCGCACCAGCGGTTGGAGAAGCGGCGGTATCAAATAAAGTATAGTAATATCTGGATGTTAACTGTTGGCATGCGATGTGCTAACATAAGACTGAAACTAAGCGGATTTGTGACGGTATGCATGGCAAAGGCGCCACCACCTTCGGGATGGTGCGCCTTTTTTGCTACAGAAAGGGGTTTATATGAAAATTGCATTTACAACAAAGACCGGCGAGATGATCGATCTACACTTCGGCCAGGCTGAGAATTTCCAGATCTGGGAGGTTGGGCCGGATGCGGCCAGTTTCCTGGAAACGGTCAGTGTAGGTGAGCATGGCGGGGATGAAGAGGACCGCATTGCCGCCCGTGCCAGATTGCTGTCCGAATGTTCCATCGTCTACACCATGCAGATCGGAGGCCCGGCCGCGGCCAAGCTGGTGGCTCTGAAGATCCATCCCATGAAGACCAATTCCGAGGTCAGCCTGAAGGATACCGTGGAGCGTTTCCAGGAAGTGCTGCGCGGCAACCCGCCCCCCTGGCTGCGCAAGGCGATGAATAAGGGACAGCTTACTGCTTTTGACGAGGATTGATTCCCCGCCATCACACACAACATAAAGGAGAACAGATCATGGCTTACATTACCGGATTGACACGAGACAAACAGGAGTGGACCCCGCAGTTTATCACCAGTATCGACGAAGAAACCTGCATCGGCTGCGGCCGCTGCTACAAGGTCTGCGCCCATGATGTGCTGGAGTTTGAGGAACTGGATGGAGATGATTCCGCCAAGATGTTCATGCGCGTGGCCACCCCCGGCAACTGCATCGGTTGCCAGGCCTGTGCCCGGACCTGTTCCAAGAAGTGCTTCAGTTTCGAACCGGTCGTGATGTGATCATCGTCGGGGACCGGGAGGTGTTGCATGCTCCCGGTCCGGATTAAGGAGGCAGCCATGTTGATTGCAGTCGCATCCAAGGACGGTAAGGAAATTAATCAGCACTTCGGCCATGCCGAGCGTTTTCTGATCTACGACGTGGAGCAGGGTGAGGCCCGGCTGGTTGATGAAAAAAAGGTTGAGCGCTACTGCAGTTTTGATCCTGAACATCCCCTGCGGGGACATGTCCTGCGCTCGATCGCCGAGGCGCTGGAAGGGTGCCGGGCAGTTGTCACGGCCCAGATGGGTGAGCATCCCAGAAGCGAACTTGAAAAAATGGGTGTCGAACCGTTTGTGGTGGCTGGTCCCATCAAGCAGACTCTGGCGGAGCTGGCAAAAATCCTTTGAACAAAAACGCTGCATCTTCACGACGAGGTGATGACCCATGGGAAACGGAACGTTCAACAATTGTAATCTTCCCCCCTGGGTCATCGCCTCGCGTCATTTTAACGACAACCCGCAGCCGTTGGAAATCCAGGGGGTGCGCCAGGCCAATCGTTTTCTGTTTGAGAAACTGGGCGGGATCGCCTCCCAGGAGAAACGGGCAGAAGTCTTCAATGATTATATGTCGGTCAAGTTCCAGCTGCACCACTGGCAGGACCAGACCTACATCGCCGGCAAGAGCATCAAGAACAGCTACTTGCGCTTCCTGCGGGGCTGGATGATGGATTCAAACTCCATCGAGGGAGCAGTACTCAAACGCTGGGTGGAGAGCCGCATGGGTATTCTGCCCACATTCCACAAGGTTCCGATCGGAGATATCTACGGGGAGGCCTATTACCACTTCTCGGTGGATGTCATGAAAGGGAGCGCCCGCACCAACGCCATACAATCCCAGTTGGATCTGCTGTACGAATACTGCCAGTACGAACTTGCCCGGGCCGACATACCCGCTGGGCGCCTGAAACTGTATCGCGGCACCAACGATGCCAATGACTACCAGATGCTGGAAAATGTCGGCAAGCGGCAGCGGATCGTGCGGATGAATAATCTGGTTTCGTTTACTTCGGAGGAGGAGCGGGCCTGGGAGTTCGGCGATACGGTCTGGGAGATGATGGTGCCGCTGTCCAAGATTTTCTTCCATAACGGCCTGCTGCCCGTCAGTATCATGAAGGGCGAAGGGGAGTACATGGTCATCGGAGGAGAATATCTGGTGCGTAACGTGATGTGTACATTATAAAGAAAGCCCGGCTTGGACCGGGCTTCCGTAGCAGAAATAAATGGTTCGCGAATGCCTAGATCAGGCCATGTGCAACCATGGCGTTGGCTACCTTGATGAAGCCGCAAATATTGGCGCCGCGAACATAGTTGCCCGGTGCGCCGTACTCTTCGGCGGTTTCGTAACAGTTGCGGTGGATGTTGACCATGATTTCTTCAAGTTTCTTTTCGGTGAACTCGAAGGTCCATGAGTCACGTCCGGCGTTCTGCTGCATTTCGAGAGCCGAGGTGGCTACGCCGCCGGCATTGGCGGCCTTGCCGGGACCGTAGGCAATCTTTGCATCCAGAAAAATCTTGACGCCTTCCGGGGTGGTCGGCATGTTGGCGCCTTCGCCGACGGCGATGCAGCCGTTTTTCACAAGCGTGGCGGCATCCTTGCCGTTGATCTCGTTCTGGGTGGCGGACGGCATGGCCACCTGGCAGGGGATTTCCCAGATGTTTCCGCTGGGAATGTATTTGGCGTCCTTGTGTTTGGCTGTGTAGTCGGAGATGCGGCGACGCTCGACCTCTTTGAGCTGTTTGATAAGATTCAGATCGAGACCTTTCTCGTGAAAGATGACACCGTTGGAGTCGGAGCAGGCCACACATTTGCCGCCCAGTTGGTGGATTTTTTCGATAGTGTAGATGGCCACGTTTCCGGAGCCGGAAACCAGGCAGGTCTTGCCCTCGAAGGAATCCTTGCGGGCTTTCAGCATCTCGTTGACAAAGAAGGTGGCGCCGTAGCCGGTCGCCTCTGTGCGGACCAGTGAGCCGCCCCAGGTCAGGCCCTTGCCGGTCAGTACGCCCGGTTCATAGCGGTTGGTGATGCGCTTGTATTGGCCGAACATGTAGCCGATTTCGCGACCGCCGACGCCGATGTCGCCGGCCGGCACGTCGGTATGCTCGCCCAGGTGTCGGTACAGTTCGGTCATGAAGCTCTGACAAAAACGCATGACTTCATCATCGGACTTTCCTTTGGGGTCGAAGTCGGAGCCGCCTTTGCCGCCGCCGATCGGCAGGCCGGTCAGGGAGTTCTTGAAGATCTGCTCGAAGCCGAGGAACTTGATGATGCCGAGATATACGGAAGGATGGAAGCGCAGGCCGCCCTTGTATGGTCCCAGTGAGCTGTTAAACTCGACCCGGAAGCCGCGGTTGATCTGAACGATGCCCTTGTCATCCTGCCAGGGCACCCGGAATATGATCTGGCGTTCCGGTTCACAGATGCGCTCGATGATTTTGCGCTCCAGGTATTCGGGATGTTTGGTTACTACCGGCCCAAGGCATTCCAGGACTTCTAGGACCGCTTGATGAAACTCGGTTTCGCCGGGGTTGCGCTTCAGGACTTCCTGATACATCCCTTCAATCTTTTCGTCTACCTTTGGCATGGTGCCTCCTGCTGTGAGTAAGATGTGTGCATGTATGTGGACAATGTGCACATAAAGTGCACGATAGCCTAAATTGTAAGCAGAAAGCATGCCGCAAGCGATGGTGTGTCTAAACAATAAACAGCTAAAGCCCATAAAATAGGCTGTTGCGCAATCGTTGCGAGCTGGAATTTATCTGGAAGATCAACCTGCATCCCATTGTGAAGTTATATTGTTACTCATTTGAGTACTTTCATGTTGGGGCGCCACGCGTCGGAAAAAGTAATATTTTCCGATTTTTGCATTGCTGCAGCTGACAGAGACCGTCTTGGGTTGATGAATCAACAGAGTCCGAAGCCAAGACACATCAGTTTTATAATGTCTTGTTTATGTCAAATTATGCGGCAGCGGCATTCTTGGCCTTATGCGATTTTTGTAATTTTCAGCGTTTCGTTTCATTTACGTATAAATAATAGCTGATCCACCCTAAACATTGAGGTGTCCATGCTCATCGTTGCCTGCATCAA
>DBMM01000146.1:0-4521 GCA_002298925.1 Geobacter sp. UBA698
GGACGGGCGAGGATTGAAACAACAATCAGGCCGAGGCCAACTGGAACGAATCGGCCGAGCGCCCGTCCTTCCTGGATGGGCGAGGATTGAAACCAGGGGTTCTTAATGGGATTTGGGCATCTGCCCGGCCAAAGGCTTCGGTTGCGGGTTGATGCTGGTACGGCGGGTGTGATCGGATTCGGTTGATGACAAGGCCCGCGGGGCTTGCATGCGGCCCGCGCTTTATTCTGTTGCCCCGTTGGGGCTGAAATCGTTTTGGTTGCTAACATCTCCCGTGGTTCATACCACGGGAGATGTTAGCTGTAATTTGTCACCCCTTTGGGGTTCTGTGTGTAAGCCCTGAAAGGGCGATATGTTGTAGCCCGTGGTGTAAACCACGGGATTATCGGTGCCTCACAACAAATCCAGCCCCAGCGGGGCGGCATGATATAGCATGGGGTCGTTTTTGACCCCATGAACTCTTGGGCCACGTATTCCCATTGGTTGCAAACCCAGTGCAGTCATATAAAACACCGGGAGAAAAACAATATGTCCTCATCCCTGACGAACCTTTTGTATCATATCGTTTTCAGCACCAAAGGTCGTGAGCCTTTGATCTCCATGGAGTTGGCTGGTGACCTCTATCCCTACATCGGAGGAATAGTCCAGAACAAGGGTGGCATACTGCTTGCCATCGGCGGTATGCCGTGCCATCTGCATCTGCTGGTGAAGATTAAGCCGGTTGACGCTGTGGCCGATTTTGTACGGGTCGTCAAGAGCAATTCATCCAAATGGATCAACGATAACCGCCGTACAGACGGTCTCTTTGCCTGGCAAACCGGTTACGGTGCATTCTCGGTCAGTGAATCGCAGGTGTTTACGGTTCGGGAGTATATCGGAAAACAACCCGAGCATCATCGCTTTAAACTCTACCAGGAAGAGTACGTTGAGTTTTTGAAGAAAAACGGTGTTGAATACAACGAACGGTATGTGTGGGGATGAGTGGTCAAGAAATACGTGATAACGGACGGTTGAATTGTTCGGAATGAAATGTTATCCGAAAATTCCGGACAATTGAATGCACATCCGATTTTGCATCGAACAGTTGCAAAAAATGCAAATCACAACAACCCCATCACTCCTTTGAGGCTGTGCTCAACCGCCGCCATTTCTTCCGGGGTGAGGCTGGTCAGGGGGCTGACTCCGAAACGGTCCTTATCAAGGGCACGGGGTTGATCAACGACCACCTGGCACGGCTTGAGCAAGCGGTCACGGGGCTCGATCATGATGCGCCATCGTTTGAAAGCGGGATATACCTGTGTGGTAAGCGGCAGGACCACGACCATTGGCGTGCCGCTTGCCGTCAGGGCGTCGTCCTGGATAACCAGAACCGGACGGATCTTGGCGATCTCGCGCCCACGGCCGGGATTGAGGTTGGCAGCCCAGATCTCGCCGCGGCGCATTATTTCCACCACTTTTCGGCCGGCCTGGCCGACTTGGAATGGCGCGACGTGCCTTTCTCGGCGATGTCCAGAGCTTCGTTGCTGGTGGTCATGCCTTCCTCGGCTATTTCCATGGCTTCTCGGCGGATAGACTCATCGGCATAGGCGCTGCGCGCCTCGGCCACCAGTTCGGCCATGAAACGCTCCCGTTCACGACGGGCAAGATAATCGACGATAGCGATGCGCACCACCTCAGAGCGTGGTTGCTGTTCAAGACGGGATTCTTCTTCCAGGCGGCGATCCAGATCTTCCGGTAGACGCAGGCTGAGGGCTGGCATAATTGGCCTCCATGTATTGCATAATGTAATTCAAAATGTATCGCTAATTGTCGGGTGTGTCAATGAGTGATGGTGTTCGCTGAATTGAAAGCACGCGGGGCTTGCATGCGGCCCGCGCTTTATTCTGCCGCCCCGTTGGGGCTGATATCGATTTGGTTGCTTACACCTCCCGTGGTTCATACCACGGGAGGTGTAAACCACGGGATTAACGGTACCTACACATTGAGCCCCAGCGGGGCGACATGTTATAGCATGGGGTCGTTTTTGACCCCATGAGGTCGGTGGTTTTTGACCCCATGTATGTGTAAATGTTTAGGCAACCCCATGAACCGCGGTTATGCCCCGGCAAATGAAACCGTTGTTTTGTATGTTCTCCCCACCCTCAATATGGTACAAATCAATAACAACCTGCAGCATATCCCAACCTACGGTTCGTGAATCCATGAAAATTGGTCTGATGGGCGGTACCTTCAACCCGGTTCACCTGGCTCACCTGCGGATTGCCGAGGAGGCCCGCGAGTTGTGCGGGCTGGATCGGGTGGTGTTTATTCCGGCGGCTGATCCGCCCCACAAGCCGCTGGCCGGTGAGGTCTCTTTCAGCCGCCGCTGCGAAATGGTCCGGCTGGCGATTGCCGGCAATCCCTGTTTCGAGATGTCCGACATCGAGGGGCAGCGCCCAGGCAAGTCCTATTCCATCGATACCATTGCCGTTTTCCGTCGCCTGCACCCCCAGGACGGGCTGTTCTTCATCATCGGCAGCGATTCTTTCCTGGAGATCGGTTTGTGGCACCGCTATGCCGAGATTTTTCGCTCGTGCAGTCTGATTGTGGTGGAGCGCCCCGGCCAACCGGTCAGGGATCCGCTGGCGGCCCTGCCGGTTGCCATCCGGAGTGAGTTCAGTTATAATATTGCGCTCAACAGGCTGGAGCACGACTCCGGCCAGCAGGTGCATTTTCTCAAAGGGCGCCCGCTGGATATCTCTTCCAGCAAAATCCGTTGTCTGGCAGCTGCCGGGCATTCCATCACGTACCTCGTCCCACCTGAGGTGGAGACGTATATCAAGAAACAAAGGATCTATTCCGAATGCCCGTAAAAAAAACGACCGAAGCAAAGCTGACCCTGACCGCTACCGAGCGCGCCCTGAAATGCGCCGAACTGGCCTATGACAAGAAGGCCTATGACATAAAAGCCCTGGATATTTCCAAGGTTTCCACCATCGCCGATTACATGGTGATCATTTCGGGCAGTTCCGACCGGCAGGTGCAGGCGATTGCCGATAATATCCGCACCGGGTTGAAGAAATACGGCAAGGTCAACGATGTGGAGGGGGAGTCCGAAGGCAAATGGATCGTCATGGACTACGGCGATGTACTGGTGCATATCTTTCATGATCCCATCCGCAGCTACTACGATCTGGACGGCCTGTGGCGCATCGCTCCCGAGCTGGAGTTGCCGGCGGCTATCAAGGCGGCCCACAAGGAAAGCGATTTTTGAGGTACGAAATCGAATCCGTTGAGGGGTTTTTTGCACAATGAAGCTGAAGGTGCTGTGGGTCGGTAAAAGCCGGGAAGAGTGGGTCAGGGAGGCGCTGGCCGACTATGGCGGCCGCATCCGCCGCTACGCTCCCCTGGAGCTGGGCGAGGTGCGCGACGAGAAGGGGGCGGCGGCCGAGGAGATGCGGCGGCGGGAGTGCGAACGGCTGGAGAAGCAGATCCCGCCCGGCGCTACCCTGGTGCTGCTGGATGAGCGCGGCGATCAGCTGGATTCTCCCGCTCTGGCGGCTTTTGTCGGCAAACAGCGCGATGCCGGCGTCGGCGAGATGGTGTTTGTGGTCGGCGGCGCTTACGGTTTTTCCGAGGAATTCCGCCGCCGGGGCAGGTTGCTGTCGCTTTCCAAGCTGACGTTTACCCACCAGATGGTGCGGGTATTTCTGCTGGAGCAGATTTACCGCGCGTTTACCATACTTAATAATGAGCCGTATCACCATTGAGGCGCAGCTTTTCCGAAATCTCGTCGTTACCCTGCGGGATTTTCTTGTGCGGCGTAGCGCTGCTACGCCTCCGCGCAATCCCTTGGGTGCCTTGAGCTTATCGAATAATCTGCGCCTCTGGAGTCGTTTAGAATCGATAAAAATGCGAGAGGGAACATAAATGTCAAAAAAACCGCTGCTGCTGATGATTCTGGATGGCTGGGGCATCAACCCCAGCGCCGAGCACAACGCCGTTGCCGAGGCGGTCACCCCCAATCTGGCCGCTCTGCTGGAAGAGTATCCCCATGTGCAGATCAGAACTTCGGGCATGGCGGTGGGGCTGCCGGAGGGCCAGATGGGCAACTCCGAGGTCGGTCATCTCAACATCGGTGCCGGCCGGGTGGTCTACCAGGATCTGACCCGCATCACCAAGTCGATCCTGGACGGCGATTTCTTCAGCAACCCGGTGCTGCTGGAGTGCATCGCCAAAGCCAAGGCTGCCGGCGGCAGGCTGCACTTGGCCGGGCTGTTGTCCGACGGCGGGGTGCATTCCCATAATACCCATCTGTACGCGCTGCTGGAGCTGGCCAAGCGGGAAGGGGTGACGGAGGTCTTTATCCACTGCCTGCTGGACGGCCGGGATACGCCACCCCAGAGCGGGTCCGACTACCTGGCTCAGTTGGAGGAGCAGATCACGAGGATCGGCGTAGGCCGGATTGCCACGGTCATGGGGCGCTACTACGCCATGGACCGGGATAACCGCTGGGAGCGGGTCGAGAAGGCCTACAATGCC
>DBMM01000146.1:4615-81164 GCA_002298925.1 Geobacter sp. UBA698
TTCTTCAACTTCCGCTCCGACCGGGCCCGCGAGATCACCCGCGCCATCGCCCTGGACGGCTTCGACGGCTTTCAGCGCCGCTGCCATCCCAGGCTGGCCGGTTACGTCTGCATGACCGAGTACGATGCCACCTTCGGCCTGCCGATCGCCTACGGGCAGGAGCAGCTGACCAATATTCTGGGCGGGGTGCTGGCCGCTGCCGGGCTGAAGCAGCTGCGCATCGCCGAGACCGAGAAATACGCCCATGTGACCTTTTTCTTCAACGGCGGCAGCGAAGTTCCTTTCCCGGGCGAGGAGCGCGCCCTGATCCCCTCGCCCCAGGAGGTGGCCACCTACGACCAGAAACCGGAGATGAGCGCCTACCTGGTGACGGATGAGCTGCTGAAGCGGCTGGACCAGGATCTGTATGACGTGGTCATCCTCAACTTTGCCAACTGCGACATGGTCGGCCACACCGGCATCGAGGCGGCGGCCATCAAGGCGGTGGAGGCGGTGGATGCCTGTGTGGGGCGGATCATGGATAAGGTGCGCTCCAAGGGCGGCGCGGCGCTGATTACCGCTGATCACGGCAATGCCGAGCAGATGCGGGGGGAGAACGGCGAGCCGTTTACGGCCCATACCAACAATCCGGTCTGGCTGGTGCTGGCCGATGACAGCCGCAAGGGTGCCAGGTTGCGTCAGGGGGGCTGTCTGGCCGATATTGCGCCGACCATGCTGAAGATGCTGGGTGTTCCCCAGCCCAAGGAGATGACCGGGGAGAGTCTGCTATGAAAACTGCCAGGATACCGGCCACGGGCCAGGAATTCACTATCGGCAAGATCGTCTGTCTGGCACGCAACTATGCCGAACATGCCCGGGAGCTGGGCAACGAGACCCCGGCGGCGCCGGTGCTGTTCATGAAGCCGGCTTCGTCTGTTATCGCCGACGGGGAGACGGTGCGCATTCCGGCCTACTCGCAGGAGTGCCATTACGAGGTGGAGCTGGCCGTTCTGATCGGCAGCCGGGCGCAAGCGGTTTCAGCGGAAGAGGCCATGGCCTGCGTGGCCGGATACGGCGTGGCCATCGACATGACCCTGCGGGACGTGCAGAACCAGCTCAAGGCCAAGGGCTTGCCCTGGGATGTGGCCAAGGGCTTCGACAGCGCCTGTCCCCTGTCGGATTTCGTGCCGGCCACCGCAGTGCCGGACCCGCACAATCTCAACTTGCGGCTGGCTGTAAACGGAGAGCTGCGTCAGAACGGCAGTTCGGCCGACATGATTCACCGTGTGCCCGGGATTATTTCCCATGTCTCCGGCATATTCACCCTGGAACCGGGCGACATCATCCTGACCGGCACTCCGGCCGGGGTGGGGCAGGTCCTGGCCGGAGATGTGATGGCTGCGGAGATTTCAGGTGTCGGCAATCTGAGAATAGCTGTGCGGTAATATGAACAACCGGTCCGGAGAGGGAAGCCGTTTCAGGAAAAATAGCAGGATGAGGCGGGCCTTGGCTGTGCTGGAGCGTATCCGGCCATCAGCACGCCCGATCAGCCATCGCCGCAATAGGGTGGTGCTTTTCCCCGATGGACAGCACTTCTTCCGGGCGCTGTTCGCGGCCATCCGGTCGGCGGAACGCTTTGTTCTGCTGGAATATTACACAATTCGCGATGACCGCACCGGCACCGTCCTGGCCGCTGAACTGGCGGAGGCTGTCCGGCGCGGTGTGCGTGTGCTGCTGATTTACGATTATATCGGCTGCATCGATACCCCTTCTTCCTATTTCAAGGCTCTGGCCCAGCAGGGTGTTGATCTGATTCCCTTCAATGTGCCCTCCTTCCGGCGCGGCTTCGGCTGGTTCGATCGACGCGATCACCGCAAAATGACCATAATTGACGGTACGCTCGCTTTTCTGGGGGGGTGCAACATTGCCGATGAGTATGCCGGTCTCAAGGCGCTGCAGCATCGCTTTCGCGACGTGGGTTTCAGCGTGGCCGGCAGTGCCGTCCAGGAGCTGATCCATATTTTCGGCGAGGCCTGGCAGATGGAACGGGACGTGCTGCCGCAGCTTCCACCGGTCATCAGCGACAAACGCACTTCCCGTCACCGGGGACAGGCCCGGATCGTCATCGTCAGTGGCGGACCCCACCACCGCAGTTCCTACATCCGCAGTGCCTTCCGGCTCAGCATCGCTTCCGCCTCGAAGGAAATCCTGATTGCCACCCCCTATTTTGTGCCCGGACCACGCATTACCAGGTCGCTGCTGCGGGCTGTCCGGCGCGGCGTGCGGGTCTGCCTGCTGCTGCCGGCGCGCAGCGATGTGCCGCTGGTGCGGCTGCTGGGGCGCAGCTTCTATGGTGCGCTGCTCAGAAAAGGGGTCGCGATTTACGAAATGGAGCGTGAAATCCTGCACTCCAAGGTGATGCTGATCGATGGGGAACGGACGGTACTGGGGTCGGCCAACCTCGATCAGCGCAGTTTTCATCGCAATTTTGAAATTAACGGGATCATTGACAGCAGGGCCTTTGGCGGACAGATTCGCAAAATGCTGCAGGAGAACCTGCGCGATGCCTGCCGCATCATGCTGGCGGACCACGAGCGCCGGGGCATGGCGGCCCGGCTGCTGGAGCGGATCATCAACCTGTTCAGCTGGTTTTTGTGATATGGTCAGCGGGAAGGATCCATATCAGCAACCGTCGCCATTGAAATTTGCCGCGGGTATTGGACTGATCGACACCCACTGTCATCTGGATTGCGAGCCTCTCCGTTCCCGGTTGCCGGAAGTGCTGGCCGCTGCCCGGCGGGCAGGGGTGATCGGCTGCGTGGTGCCAGGCGTACATCCCCGGGACTGGGAGCGCATCGCTCTGGTGGCCGGCGAGCATGACGGGCTCTTTGCAGCTTACGGCATCCATCCCATGCACGCGGATTTGGCTGATGACCATGCCTTGGCGCGGCTGGCTGAAATTGGAGCCGCTGGTGTTGCCGTGGGAGAAGTCGGACTGGACCCGGGTTATGGGGTCGGGATGGAACAGCAGGAGCGGGCTTTCCGCGCCCAGGTCCGCCTGGCTGTTGCCATGGGCCTGCCGTTGCTGGTGCATTGCCGGCGGGCTTTTCAACGTACGCTGCAGCTGCTGCATGAAGAGGGCGCCGGACAGGTGGGCGGTATCATGCACTCCTTCTCCGGTTCGCCTGAAATGGCTCGCGAATTTATCAGGCTGGGATTTGCGATTTCCCTTTCCGCAACTGTAACCTGGCTGGGGGCCCAGCGTCCGCTGCGACTGGCACGGGAAATTCCACTGGAGAGTATCGTCCTGGAGACCGATGCCCCGGACTTGACGCCGCAACGCTTCAGGAGGCAGCCTAATCAGCCGGCATGGCTGCCGGAGGTACTGCTTGCGGTGGCGGAAATCCGTGGTATGCTATCAGCTGATTTGGCCCGGGCGACGCTGGGTAATACACGGCGCATTCTGGAGCGGGTAATGGTTTGACAGCAACTGGGCTGGTGTCTGTAGGGGGAGGAAACAATGAAGCGTGTTTTGCTGTTGATTGCCGTTGCTGCTGCCGGTCTTGAAGGGTGCGCCATGTTTGTCGCCTGGAAAAGCATTCCGCCACCGGGAGGCTGCGACCAGTGTCATACCGTGGCCATCAGCGCCAACTGGCAGGTTGCCTATCATCCCGCCAATGTGGCTGACGAGCGCGGTCGGCAGGCGTTCCAGACGCCGGAGTACAACCTTGATCTTAAAGGCAAACAGCAATCACCGGTCGAGACAAAGAAGGTCGAGGAGTTGCAGTGCTTCGAGTGCCATAAAGCGCCGACACCCGCTCACCGCGAGCGCAAGGGACGCTTTCACCACTAACCGCCTGATGGTGTCCGGACGAAAGATCAGCGCGTATTGAGGAGTGTTAATAAGAATTTCCAGACCGTTACAAATAAATATTGACATTAACATTTTAGTGAGTATATTTGTAAATCGTTTTTAAAACCATGCGCATTGCGTTTAAATGGTAAATTCCAAGAAGAGGTGACACAATGAAAAAGCTGATTACACTGACACTGGTACTTGCACTTGCAACTGCTTTCGCTGCTGGCTGCAAGAAAAAAGAAGAAGCTCCTGCTCCTGCTCCTGCTCCTGCTGTTGAGGCTCCTAAGCCTGTTCAGGCTCCGATGTCCGCAGCTAAGACGACAACGACTACAACGACTACTACAGAAGCCCCCAAGGCTCCTGAAGCAGAGAAAAAACACTAATTCTGAAGTAGCATCCGGAATGAAAAAGCCTGCGGGATTTCCCGCAGGCTTTTTTTATGAAAAGATCCGATTGTGGAGGGTGGCATGCACGAGATGTCCATAACCCAGGGCATCATTGAAATTTGCGAGAAACACGCCGCAGGGCGGCGAGTGCTCTCCCTGGAAGTCGAAATCGGCCAGTTGAGCGGCGTTGTGCCCGAGGCGGTGGAATTCTGTTTCGAGGCCTGCAGCAGCGGCACCCAGCTCCAGGGAGCCAGCATCAACATAACCCGTGTGCCAGGCAAGGGGCTTTGCCGGGATTGTGGCCGCGAAACGCCGCTGACGGCCCTGTTCGATCCATGTCAGGCCTGTGGCGGATATAACGTCGAAATACTGACTGGAGAGGAAATGCGGGTAAAGGAGATAGAAGTGGAATGAGAAACGGAACTCTAAGGACTACGACAACAAAGAGCCGAACGACATGCACAGTATGTCGCCCGGCTCTTTTGTTACCGGCCAGCGTTTGCTAGAGCGGCAGCTGGCTGCTATTCGTTCCAACCTTCAGGATTTACGTCACCGATCTGCTCCCAGTGCTCGGGAGAGCGCCACAGGCTGGAAAGGATCAGTTCACGGATATGGAGGAACTCCTTGGGCAGACGGTCATACATCTTGATGAACAGCTCTTCGTGTGACAGGACTTCATGCTGCCAGACGTCGCGATCTACGGACATCAGTTCGTTGAACTTCTCGCGAGGCATATCCAGTCCCTCCCAGTCCATGTCCTCGTAACGGGGCATCCAGCCCAGGGGCGACTCAACAGCGCCGGCATGGCCCTGGACCCGTTCTATTACCCATTTCAGCACCCGCATGTTGTCACCGTAGCCGGGCCAGATAAACTTGCCGTTGGCATCCTTGCGGAACCAGTTTACGCTGAAGATACGCGGCGGTTTGGGAATGCTGCGGCCAAACTGCAGCCAGTGGGCGAAGTAATCGGCCATATGGTAGCCGCAGAACGGCAGCATGGCAAACGGGTCGCGCCGAACGTTGCCGGTGGCTCCTACAGCGGCTGCGGTGGTTTCAGAGCCCAACGTGGAGGCCAGATAGACGCCGTAGTTCCAGTTGAAGGCCTGGTAGACCAGCGGGACGGTATCCTTGCGGCGGCCACCGAACAGGAAGGCGCTGATCGGCACCCCTTTTGGATTTTCCCAATCCGAGTCGATGCAGGGACACTGAAAAGCAGGTGAAGTAAACCGGGAGTTGGGGTGGGCTGCCGGACGGTCACAGCCGGGTGTCCACTCGCCGCCCTGCCAGTCGGTCAGCTTTGCCGGCGGCTCGTCGGTCATACCTTCCCACCAGACATCGCCATCTTCGGTCAGGGCCACGTTGGTGAAGATGGTGTTTTTCTCGCAGGAGATCATGGCATTGGGATTGGTTTTGTAGTTGGTGCCGGGAGCCACGCCAAAGTAGCCATATTCAGGATTGATGGCATAGACCTGGCCATCGGCCGCCGGTTTGATCCAGGCGATGTCATCACCGATGGTGGTGACTTTCCACCCCTTCTCCTGAAATGATTTGGGCGGAATCAGCATGGCAAAGTTGGTCTTGCCGCAGGCGCTGGGGAAGGCGGCGCCCACGTAGGACTTCTCACCGGTGGGGGATTCCACACCCAGGATGAGCATATGTTCGGCCAGCCAGCCCTCATCCTTGCCGATCTTGGAAGCGATCCGCAGGGCCAGGCACTTCTTGCCCAGCAGGGCGTTGCCGCCGTAGCCGCTGCCGAAAGACCAGATGGCGCGCTCTTCCGGGAAGTGGACGATGTACTTTTCCTTATTGCAGGGCCAAGGCACGTCCTTCTGGCCAGCTGCGAGCGGTGCACCCACCGAATGGAGGCACGGCACGAACTCTCCGTCGCCGAGCACGTCGAGCACAGCTTTGCCCATGCGGGTCATGATGCGCATGTTGACGGCAACGTAGGGGGAGTCGGAAATTTCGATACCGATTTTGGCGATGGGGGAACCGATGGGGCCCATGCTGAAGGGAATCACGTACATGGTCCGGCCGCGCATGCAGCCCTTGAACAAACCATGCAGGATGTCCTTCATCTCCTTGGGATTCATCCAGTTGTTGGTCGGCCCCGCATCCTGTTTGGAGAGGCTGCAGATAAAGGTACGATCTTCGACACGAGCCACGTCAATCGGATCGGAACAGGCCAAATAGCTGTTGGGGCGCTTCTGCTCGTTCAGTTTGCGGAAGGTGCCGGACTGCACGAGAAGATTGCAGAGCGAATCATATTCCTCCTGTGAACCGTCACACCAGTGGATCTTGTCAGGCTCGCACAGGGCTGCGACTTCATCTACCCATTTCCGTAGCTGCTCGTTGTTGGGAACATCGTAACTCATACTCCACTTCCTCCTCATGTAGTTAAGTTTCGTGCTATGAGTGTAAATTTCAAGTAAAACGCTGGTTTCATGGAGCACCCCGAGCCGTGTGCGCCTGGGAGCCATTCTATCTGCGCATTCAAAAAAATTTACCCAGATTAAATACCACAAGAAGACAGCATTGTAAAAATATATTTAGAATGATTTCTGCAGTTTTTACTGTTGGCGCAGCGCTCCATTCTTGCGGGTGGGGCGCTGCTGTGGCGCTGGTCCGATCAGGAGAATAGGGAGAAGGCTTTTAGCCAGATTAAAGGTCAATCCTGAACAGTACAACAAAGCGACCGGAGTTGCCCGTCCGGTCTGATAAGGACTACTTGTCGTCAAAATTCGATGGTGTATCCCACCATGGCTAGCTGGAAAGCCTTGGGAAGTACGTGCAGCATGCGGGCCGCGGCTGCAAAGCCGGTACAGTGGGCAGCCGCCAGTTTGGGTACCCCCAGGGTTCTGATCGAAGCCAGGGTGCCTTCGACCTGCTCCTGACCGCAAAAAGCCAGGTGCATTCCGCCGATGATGGCATGAATGTCATGACGGCTGGTCATGCGGGCAATATGATCCAGCGTGTTGACCAGCCCGGCATGGCAGCAGCCCAGAAGAACGACCAACCCTTTCTGTGTCTCAATAACCAGTGACTGATCGTCGGGGGTGCTGTCAGCTACCCGCCCTGCGCAGTCGCGGTACAACCCCTTGTCGCCGGTTTCGAAAGCGGTCATGCGGGGAATCTCGCCGGTCAGGTACATGCCGGCTGCAATCGGGCGGAATTCGTCTGATAAATCGAAACGTGCTCCGGCCGCTTCCAGAACGGGGCGATCCTGCGGTATGCCGATGGGAGTGGATTGACCGCTGTCCTTGACGCGAAAGCGGGCAGCGAAGATGCCCGGATGGGCAAAGACCTGTTTGGGACCGCAGGAATTTAGCAGTGGCAGCAGCCCGCCGGTATGGTCGTAATGGCCGTGGGAAAGTACCACAGTCCACGCCTGCCGCAGATCCTTGTTCATGCGGCTGGCATTAGGGAGCAGTGTGGCGCCCGCTCCGGTATCAAACAGGATCGGCGCTCCCTGGGAAGGTTCGATCAGGGCGGCAAAACCGTGTTCTCCCAGTGTGCCGGAAATCGGGCCGACACTGTTTTCGCAGAGGATGGTGATCCGGACGCTCACTAATCGTAACCTTCCTTCCCGTTCCAGGCCATTGTGACTCCTTTACGGCTTGACCGTCTGCCATGACAGCAGCAGACGCCAGGTGAAGGGCCAGTCGCGGCGGGTCTCAAAAAAAAAGCCGGAACGTGACAGGCGCGTTCCGGCTTTTCGAAGCTTGCGGTGATGCTATTTGACGATTACAAATTCAGCCCTTCTGTTTTTTGACCAGGCGGATTCGTCATGGCCCTGAACGGCGGGTTTCTCCTTGCCGTAGCTGACAGTGGAAAGCCGGTCGGCCTTGACGCCCAGGGTAATCAGATACTGCAGAGCCGACGTGGCCCGGCGCTCGCCCAGAGCCAGGTTGTATTCGGCGGAACCGCGTTCATCGCAGTGCCCTTCGATCCTGATCTTGGTTTTGGGCTGGGACTTCAGCAGGATTTCGGCGTTCCTGTTGAGTGCGTCACGGGTGTCCTGGCGCAGATCGGATTTGTCGAAGTCGAAATAAACCGTTTCCAGGGAAGCCTCGGCAGCCGACGGTGTGGTGGCCTGTGTCTCAGTCTGCTGGGCAGCGACGACTTCCGGGGTCTGCTTGCTGGTGTCGGTCTCGATCGGTTTGGGGGCTTCCGGCTTGGGTAGCTCAACCTTGGGAGCTACTTCCTTGACAAGCGGCTCTTCCGATTTGACGACATCCTTCTTGGCGCAGCCGCCGGCGATTAAAGCCGACAAACACAGCGCTGCCAGTACTGACAATGTTCCGCGATTCATGGTGGTCTCCTTTGTTACAAAAATAGGCCTCAGCCTTAAAATATGAATTGTATTCGAAAATTATACATGTCGGCCATGATTATGCAATCCTAAATGAACTATTACAGAAAAACAGCCGGAAAATGCCGGTTCAGTAGCGTGGTGACCAGGCCGGCTGGGATGCGCCGCCCCTGCTCTGGCTGACCCTGGTCTGGCCGCTGCCGTCGGCCCGCATGACATAGATGGCTTCAGCACCGTTGCGTTTGGAGCTGAAGGTGATCAGACGGCCGTCCGGCGACCAGGAGGGGTTTTCATTGCTGCCGGTGGTGGTCAGCTGGCGATCGTCGCTGCCGTCCACGTTAATCGTGTAGATCTGGAATCCGCTCCCATGTTGGCGCGCATAGGCGATGCGGTCGCCTTTGGGAGACCAGCGCGGGTTGACGTTATAGCTGCCGTTATGGGTCAGTCGGCGCACGTTGCTGCCGTCGGCGGCCATGGTGAAAATCTGCGGTTTGCCGAGACGATCGGATACGAAGGCCAGGCGGCTGCCGTCGGGAGACCAGGCCGGATAGACCTCGATGGACGGGCTGACGGTCAGGCGCAGCGGGCTGCCGCCGTCTCTGGCAATGGTGTAGATTTCTGAATTGCCGTCTTTGCTCAGTGCCAGGGCGATCCGTTTGCCGTCCGGCGACCAGCTGCCGGTGATGTTGAGCCCCTTGCGGCTGGAAATCGGCACTTCGGCAGTGCTGGAGAGAGCCCGTCTGTACAGGTCGGGGTTGCCTTTCTTATAGGAACTGAAGATGATTTCGCGGCCGTCGGGGGAAAAATCGGGATTGAGATTGATGGAGCGATTTCTGGTCAGGGGCAGCTGATTGTGGCCGTCCCAGTCCATGACGGCCACTTCCTTGTTGCCGCTTTGGGTGGTGACAAAGACGATGCGGGTGGTGAAACAGCCCTTTTCGCCGGTCATGGCCAGCAGAATCTCGTCCGCGAAGGAATGGGAGAAGCGGCGCAGATCCTTTTTCTTGCCCAGATAGCGCTTGGCGGTCATCATTTTGCGGTTAATCACGTCAAACAGACGGAACTCGACCGTCAGCTCCTCCCCCTTGAGGCTGTACTCGCTGCGCACCAGCAGATCATAGCCGCCGGTCGCCCAGGGGAGAAAGTTGGTATCCGCCAGGCTGATGCTGCCGGATGCCGGCGCTAGATTGCCGGTTTCAGCAGTGATGACGCCGGACATGTTCATGTCAAAGCTGATCACATCAGCCAGCTCCTTGGCGGTATCGCCGGCCGGTGCGGCAGCCAGGCTGCGGGGGGTGTCCACCGCCAGCTTGAGCTGGCGGTTGCCGGGCGCGGTGACCTCGATGTAGCCGCTCTGGGCGGGCGGGGTGCCGGGCAGGCTGAACAGGATCAGCATAATTACGATCAGTCGTGTGGTCATGCTCGTAGCTCTCATGGTTTGCTGTTGGAGATGCCCTGGGGTCTGAAGACAAAGACACCTTCAAAGACCTTGTGATTGGGGGGGGGAGTAAACTTTTCGCTGGCCATGTCGATGGCTCGCAGGGTGGCCAGCTCAAAGGCGCGGTCGCCGCTGCTGCGCTCGATCTTTTTGCGGCTGATGCGGCCATCGCTGCCGATCTGCAGCTGGATGACCACTTCCGGCGATTTGCTGGTGTAGCTGATGGTCTCGCGGAAGGCATCCTTGAGCCGGGACTGGATATAGGCGGAATAGTCGCTGCCCGCCTCGCTGCCGCCGGCCCCCGGCATGCCGCTCCGTCCGCTGCCCGTGGCGCTCACCTTGCGCCGCAGGCGCTCAAAGGTTGCTTCCTCCTGCTGGGACTCGGCCTTGCGTTCCAGCTTGGCCATCCGCTCGGCGAACTCGGCAGACGATTCGGCCGCCGGTTTGCTCTTTTCAACGGCTTTTTGGGGCTGAGCCGGTTTGCTGGCACTCTTGGGTTGGGTCAGGGCAGGCATGGTCATGCGACTGGTCGGAGCGGGGGGCGGGGGGGCTTCGGCGGCATGGCCCCGCTGGACCGGGCTGCCGGCCCGGGGAGCGGCCACCGGCAGGTTGACCACATCCACGTAATAGGTTTCCTGGAGGTTGATCTGGGCGGGAAAGAGTCGTCCATACCATACCAGCAACAAAAAAACCGCCAGGTGAATGACGGTGGAAGCGATTAGGCTGCTGCCAAACAAGGCATCTGCTTTGGACTGCCGGGTAACCATTATTTCTGGGCCGGTTCCGTCACCATGCCGAGACGCTCGATGCCGGCGCCCTTGATGTCGGCCATGGCCCTGACCACTTCGCCGTAGGGAACCCCGGCGTCGGCCTTGAGGAAGACTTCTTTCTTGGCCCGCGTGGCGAACATGGAGGAGAGCTTGCCGCGCAGGTCGGCGGCCGGAATTTCATCCTTGTTGATGAAAACCTTGCCGCTCTTGTCAACGGTGACGACTACCGTCTCCTCGGCTGGTGTCATGGCCTTGGTATCGGCCTTGGGCAAGTTGACCTGGACCCCCTGCTGCATCATCGGCGCGGTTACCATGAAGATCACCAGCAGCACCAGCATAACGTCCACCAGCGGCGTGACGTTGATCTCCGCCATGATACCCCTGTTATCGTTACGACCCCCCATTGCCATGGCTTATTTCCCCGAAATGTTGCGCTGCACGATATTGAGAAACTCGGTGGAGAAACTGTCCATCTCGTTGATCAGGACGCGGATCTTGTGCTGGAAGTGGTTGTAGGCCATAACCGCCGGGATGGCCGCCACAAGGCCGATGGCGGTGGCGATCAGCGCCTCGGCGATGCCGGGAGCCACTACGGCCAAAGAGGCGGAGCCGGTCTTGCCGATCCCCTCGAAGGCGGTCATGATGCCCCAGACCGTGCCGAACAGACCGATGAAGGGCGAAGTGGAGCCGGTGGTGGCCAGAAAGGTCAGGTATTTTTCCAGACGGGTGATTTCGGAGTTGGTGGCACGCCGCAGGGCGCGGGAGACGTTCTCGATGCCGCCCAGATCGGTGCTGAGGGCGCTGCCCTCGCTCTTGCCGTCCGTCTCCACCACCTTTTTCAGCTCGCCGTAGCCTTCATTGAACAGAACCGTCAGCGGCGAATTGGCGAAACGGTCCACCTGGGAGGCGATGGCGTCAAAGCGCTTGGATTTCCAGAAAAAATCCATGAAACGTTCCGATTCGCCGTTGGCACGGTGAACCTGAAAAAACTTGAAGAGGATGATCGCCCATGAAACTACCGAGAACAGTCCCAGCAGGATCAGGACTAGTTTGACAACGATGCCGGCGCCAGTCAATAGGGCCACAAAAGCACCTCCGGATGATGAATTAAAAACAAAAACGTAGTCCTAACGGATAGTCAAGTCAAGTTGAAAATAAGGGCAAACGGCACCAGCCCCCGCTAGTAACACTCCGGCTTGCGGTCATTGAAGCAGGGAATCTGGGCCCGCCAGTCATCCAGGCTCTGCATGTCCAGCCGGGCAATGACCTCGCCCTGCTGTTCGCCCAGTTCGGCCAGCACATCCCCCTTGGCATTGATGATGACGCTCAGGCCGGGAAAATCCAGTTTTCCCACCAGACCGCAGGCATTGGAGGATACCACGAACAGCTGGTTTTCCATGGCCCTGGCCCGCAGCAGGGTCCGCCAGTGCTCTTCCCGCGGCTTTGGCCACTGCACCGGCACACAGATGATCCGGGCACCCTCCAGGGCCAGACGCCGGGTCAGCTCGGGAAAGCGCAGGTCGTAGCAGATGATCACGCCGATCTTGCCGAGGGAGGTTTCCGCCAGCAGCCATTGGTTGCCGCCGGAAAAGGCCCGGTCCTCTCCCAGCAGGGAAAACAGGTGGATCTTGCGGTAAACGCCGGCCAGGCGGCCGTTGTCCGCCAGGTAGACCGTATTGAAGACCTTGTCGCCATTGGGCTCGGGCATGCTGCCGACGATCACCAGCTTCAGCTCCTGGGACAGGGCCAGCAGCTCCTCGACGATGCCGGCCGTCCGCAGGGCCAGTTCGTTCAGGTTTTTGTAGGCAAAACCGGTGGACCACATCTCGGGCAGCACCACCAGCTGGGCTCCCTGCTCGGCGACGCGTTTCAGGGCCGCCCGGACATAGTCCCGGTTGGCGTCCACATCGCCCTGCTTGACATTGAACTGGATGGCGGCGGCCTGGATCGAATTCATCTTTTTATCTCACCTCGTCAGCTGGGAATTCAGGTAGGCATGGATGATGTCCATGTAGATCTCGCGCGGCTTGCTGGTGCCGTCGCTGGGGGCGATCATCCCCTCGTGCTCCATCATCTCCACGATGCGGGCGGCGCGGTTATAGCCGATGCGCAGACGGCGCTGGACCATGGAGATGCTGGCCTGACGGGTCTCCGCCACCAGCCGCAAGGCATCCTCCCAGCGATCGTCCTGCTCCTCATCCATGGTATCGCTTCCCTTTTCATCGGTATCCTTCATCTCCATGATCGACTTCTCATAGACGGGCTTGCCCTGCTTCTTGAGGAAATCCACCACCCGCTGGACTTCGGCATCGGAAACATAGGAGCCATGCAGACGCTGGATGAGGGAGGTGCCGGGCGGCATGTAGAGCATATCGCCGTTGCCGAGCAGCGCTTCGGCGCCGTTTACGTCCAGGATGGTGCGGGAGTCGACCTTGGAGGAAACCTTGAAGGCGATGCGGGTCGGCAGGTTGGCCTTGATCAGGCCGGTGATCACATCCACCGAAGGACGCTGGGTGGCCAGGATCAGGTGGATGCCGGAAGCGCGGGCCTTCTGGGCCAGACGGGCGATGTGTTCCTCCACATCACGGCCAGCCACCATCATCAGGTCGGCCAGCTCGTCCACGATCACCACGATGTAGGGGAGATGGCTGTGCTCCAGCTCTTCGCTGTCATCGTCCACAAAGGAGAGCGGGGCGGGCGACGGGCCCCCTTCGCCCTCGATGATCTCCTCCAGCTCCTCGATGATCTCTTCGTCCGAGGAGGCCAGTTCGGCCCGCTCCAGCTCTTCGCCGGCCAGTTTCTTGTTGTAGGAATCGATGCTGCGGACCCCCTTGTCGGAGAGCAGCTTGTAGCGGCGCTCCATCTCGTTGACCGCCCATTTCAGGGCCAGGGAGGCCTTCTTGGGTTCGGTCACCACCGGCAGCAGCAGGTGGGGGATGCCCTCGTACATGGAAAATTCCAGCATCTTGGGGTCGACCATGATCATGCGCACATCTCTGGGGGTGGCCGTGTAGAGCAGCGACAGGATCATGGTGTTGATGGAGACCGACTTGCCCATGCCGGTGGCGCCGGCCACCAGCAGGTGCGGGGCGCGGGCCAGGTCGGCGATTACCGGCTGGCCGGCAATGTCCTTGCCCAGGGCCATGGGCAGCTTCATCTTGTTGTGGTGGAAGGTTTCGCAGTTGAAGATCTCGCTCAGGTACACCATGTCCCGGTCACGGTTGGGAACCTCGATACCGACCACCCCCTTGCCCGGGATGGGGGCCACGATGCGGATCGACATGGCCTGCAGTGCCATGGTCAGGTCGTCGGACAGTCCGGAGATCTTGCTGATCTTGATGCCGGGGGCCGGCGAATACTCATACATGGTGATGACCGGGCCGGGACAGATTTCGACCACTTCGCCGTCAATGCCGTAGTCCTTGAGTTTCTTCTCCAGCAGGCGGGCGTTCATGGTCAGGTTCTCACGGTCCAGGGTCTTTTCGGTCGCGGGTGGGTTGTCCAGCAGCGAGAAGGGGGGCGTGCGGAAATCTCCCTCGGCCTTGAGAAAGTCGAAGGCTTCCTGGACCGCGGAGCTCTTCTCCGTTTCCTTTTTGCGTTCCTTCTCCTTTTTGAAGGAGTTGGGCGGGGGGGGCGGGGGAGCGACCGGCTTGATAACCGGTCCGGAAGCGGCCGGAGCGGGCATTCCCTCCTGCTTGGCTTTCACCCGCTGCTGCTCCTGCTGGTTGTGAGCGCGGCGGGCCTGCCAGGCAGCCAATTTAAGCTTCAACTGCTCCAGCCACCAGCCGGCAAACAGCACAAAGGAAAATTTGGAGAGGATCATGATCGAGGCGGCCAGCAGCGGCAGCAACAGCAGCATGCCGCCGGTGGTGCCGACCGAGCTTTTAAGGATATTGACGGTGATCTTGCCCACGGCGCCGCCGGTGGGAACCTGCTGGCCGAAAAGGGAGGTCGTATCGCGGAAAAAGGCGAACAGGGCCGAAAGGGAGAAGATCAGCCCCAGAGAAGCCAGCAGCTTGTAGGAGCGCAGCCGGATCTCCTTGAAGCGGAACAGGGTATAGGCCATGTACGCCAGGGCCAGGGGCACCAGGTAGGAGGCCAGGCCAAAACAGCTGAAAAACAGATCGGCCACCTGTGCGCCCAGGCGACCTCCCAGGTTATGGATGCCCCCCTCGTTGGAATAGCTGTTCCAGGATACATCGGCGCTGTTGAAGGTCAGAAACGACATCAGGATGAAGGTGGCTACGGTGGCCAGTCCCATCCCCTGCAATTCCTTGGTGAGTTTTTCTTTCTTTTGCTCTTCGCTGCTCATAACGTCGGTGATACCTCGGGACCGGTGGATAATTGCATCATATTACCTGTAATTCACTTTTCCTGCAATCCATCTGTCATCCGCACCTCGTCCCCCGGCTTGATGACCCCGCCCACCAGAACCCGCGCGAAGATGCCTTCCTTGGGCATGACGCAGTCCCCGGCCTGATAGTAGATGGCACAGCGGGTGTGGCACTCCTTGCCGATCTGGGTCACCTCCAGCAGGGTTTCACCCACCTGCAGCCGCGTGCCGACAGGCAGTGACACCAGTTCGATGCCGCTGGTGGTGATGTTCTCGGCAAAATCGCCCGCATCCACGTCCAGCCCCAGTTTGCGCATCTTGTCGATGCTTTCCGAGGCCAGCAGGCTGACCTGGCGGTGCCAGTCGCCGGCGTGGGCGTCGCCCACAATGCCGTGGTTTTCACGCAGTTCCACCGCTGGTACCGGTTTCTTGCGTTCGCCTTTGTTATCACTGATACAGACTGCAATGACCTGCGCCATGAATTAGCCTCCTGCCTGCGACTTTGTAATAGGGGAGTGAAAATGGCCGTCCCGGGTATCAGCCAACGGCATGGATGATGTTCTTTTCCACAAAATCAGCCACCCGGGCCGGGTCGTTCAGGTCCAGAACCGGCACGTCCAGCTCCAGCGGCTCATCGCTGGCCACGGCAATCAGGCTCGGGTCGTGGTTTGCGCCCCGGCAGAGCAGGGTGGCGCTCCGTTCGGCGCGGTGCAGCTCGATCTTGGGCAGGCCGCTCTTTTTGAAACCCTCGGTCAGGATCAGGTCCACATCACTGAAATAGGTGGCAATCAGCTCTTCGACCGGGGGTGCTTCGGCATGCTGTTTGATCAGGGCCAGTTTTTCCGGCGACGCGATCAGCATGGTATCGGCACCGGCAGCGGTCAGGCGGTGGCTGTCCTTGCCGGGGTGGTCGATTTCAAAACGATGGGCATCGTGCTTGATGACACCCACGCGGTAGCCGCGTTGTTTCAGCTCCGCAATCACTTTTTCCAGCAGGGTGGTCTTGCCGGTGCCTGATTTGGCGACGAAAGATACGGTTTTGGCAATCATCGATACCTCGTGTGCAGCAAAAATGGTAATCTGAATGTAGCGTAAAGGCCGGGCCGGCGCAAAGGAAAAGCTGAAATATTTGACCTGTGTCATGTATGCCGGGGCTGATCGGAGGCATGATCGCAACCATGGAAACAGTGACAGAGCAGCAGAAAAAGGATATCCGACTGATCGGAAAGTTTGTGGAGGTCTACTGTGCCGGACGGCACGGCTCGCTGGGGCGCATGGAACTGGAACTGCCGGCCGGCCTGGGCCGTCGCCGGCTCTGCCCGGAATGCGCGGCCTTCATGGAATACGCCATCGACAGGCGGATCAAATGCCCACTGGAAGCGGAGAAGCCGACCTGCAAGCGGTGCCGCATCCACTGTTACGCCTGGGCGCAGCGGGAAAAGGCGCGCGAGATCATGGGTTATGCCGGCCGCCGGCTGATGCTGCGCGGCCGGCTGGATTATGTCTGGCATTATTTTTTCTGAAAATCAAATGCAGTTGCCCCAATGGCCACAGAGAAACAGATAGAACGTCAGATAATGGAATCGAAAAGACCTAAAAAAACGACTCATTTCAAATAAAGGAGCAATATAACATGCTGAGAAAAATCGTAAAAATTGATGCGGAAAAATGTGACGGCTGCGGAGTGTGCGTCCCCTCCTGTGCCGAAGGGGCCATCACCATCGTCAACGGCAAGGCCGTGCTGGCGGCGGACAACCTCTGCGACGGCCTGGGGGCCTGTCTGGGTGAATGTCCGCGGGACGCGATCACGGTCGAGGAGCGCGAGGCCGCCGAGTTCGACGAGGCGCAGGTGGCAAAGCATCTGGCGGCCCAGGGCAAGCCGGCCCCGATTCATCAGCCTGTGTCGCCGGCTCAGGCCGCGCCGGCCCCGCAGCAGCACACCGCTGGCGGCTGCCCCGGCTCCCGGGCCATGAGCTTTAACCGGCCGCAGGATAAGGCCGCTCCCGCTCCCGGCGCTAGCCGCCAGAGCCAGCTGGCCCAGTGGCCGGTACAGCTGCAGCTGGTGCCGGTCAGCGCCCCCTATTTCCAGGGCGCCGACCTGCTGATCACGGCCGACTGCGTGCCGGTGGCCTATGCCGGCTACCACGAGGACTTCCTCAAAGCTAAGGCGGTGGTGATGGGCTGCCCCAAGTTGGACGACAACAACTTTTATCAGCAGAAGCTGACCGAGATCTTCACCAAGTCCGACATCAGAAGCATCACCGTGCTGAAGATGGAGGTGCCCTGCTGCGGCGGCATCGCCGTGGCGGCCCGCCAGGCTCTGGCTGCCAGCGGCCGGCAGATTCCCTACCGGGAGGTGACCATCGGTATCCAGGGCGAGATCAAGGGGTAAGCAGGCCTGCTGCATCGAGGCCGAATATTCGGAAGGGACCTCTGGGGTGTGAAAACCGCGGAGGTTTTTTTATGAGAGCAGCCTGCTCAGGGTCTGCGCCATATCGACCAGATGGTAGGGCTTGACGATCATGGCGCTGAAACCGTAGCGGTCGTAATTGGCCATGACCGGATCGTTGCAATAGCCGCTCGACACGATCAGTCGGGCGTCGGGGTCCAGCTGCAGGATCCGCCCGGCCGCCTCCTTGCCCCCCATGGCCCCCGGCACGGTCAGGTCCATGATCACCGCCGCAAAGGGGGTGCCCGCTTGTTGGGCCTCGCTGTACAGCGCCACGGCCTGCTCGCCGTTGATGCAGGTCTGCACCTTATAACCCAGCACGGCCAGCATCTCCGATGTCAGGCTCCTGATGGTCTCCTCGTCATCCATCACCAGCAGAGTGGTTCCCTCCCGGACCGCCCCCGGCACGCTGCGTCTGTCCCCCTCCGCCTCAGGCTTGGCTGCAGGGACGTGGCTGGCCGGCAGCAGCAGATCGAAGGTCGTGCCCAGTCCCGCTCGGGAGCGCACGCTGATGTGGCCGCCATGCTTGCTTATGATCGAATGGACTGACGCCAGCCCCAGACCGCTCCCGCCCGACTTGGTGCTGAAATAGGGGTCAAAGATTTTCTTCTGGTCCTCATCCGAGATGCCGCAGCCCGTATCGCTGAAGGTGACGCGGACGTACTCGCCGGGCGGCAGTGAAAATGGGTTGGCGCTGTCCAGAACGAAGTTGTCCGCCTGGATGGTGATGGTTCCGCCCCCCGGCATGGCCTGGGCGGCATTGATGAGTATATTGTTGCAGGCCTGGTTGAGCTGCCCCTCGTCGGCCTCAATGGCGCGCAGATCATCGGGCAGTTCGATGACGCTCTTGACATTGGAGCCGCGCAGCACCAGAGAAGCAGAAGCCTCCAGTACCTGGCGGGCCGAGAGTGCCTTCTTGATCGGCTGGCCCCCCTTGGCAAAGGTCAGCAACTGGTCGGACAGGTCGCTGGCCCGCTGGGTGGCCTTCTCCGCCTCCAGCAGGATCTTGAATGCCCGGTGGGACTCGTCCAGGAACATGCGGGCGAAGGAGATGTTGCCGAGGATGCCGGTCAGGATGTTGTTGAAGTCGTGGGCGATGCCGCCGGCCAGCAGACCCAGGGATTCCAGCTTCTGCAACTTGAGCCGTTCCTTCTGACGGTTCTCGTGCTCGCTGATGTCCCGGGTGATGCCGAGAATGCAGGCTTCATGGTTGAGTGTGATCATGCGTGCCGACACCTGTCCGGTCAGGATGGTGCCGTCCTTGCGGAGGAAGCGGGCTTCCAGGTTGTTGATGTAGCCGTGCTGTGTGATGTCCTGAATCAGCCGGTCCCGTTCCTGCGGGTCCACCCAGATGCTCTGCTGAATGACTGAGTTGCCGATGGATTCCTCGGGTTGATAGCCGCTAATGTCGCAAAAGCCTTGATTCACATCCAGGTAGGTTCCGTCGCTGATTCGGGTCAGGGTGACCGCGTCGGGTGAGGCGCGAAAGATGGTGGCGAACTTTTCTTCCGACAGGCGCAACAGCTCATCGCTCCGTTTGCGCTCACAGATGTCGCGGCCGATGCCGACGAACGTGGCTGTCTTTCCGTCCGGTTCGTACATCAGCGAGCCGTTGGCGGCATACCATACATAGCTGCCGTCCTTGCGCAGTACGCGGTACTCCACTCCCCCCTGCTTCTGGCCGGTTGCAAGCACGAGCTGCAGAAAGGCCATACAGCCGGCGATATCGTCGGGATGTACAAAGGGGGGGAAGGGCTGGCCGATGACTTCAGCCAGCTCGTACCCGAAGGCATCCTTCCAGTTGGGTGACACATAGGAAAAGACACCTGCGGGTGTCAGGGAAAAGGTGATGTCATTGGCGTTTTCAACATAGGAGCGGAAACGCTGCTCACTCGACTGCAGCGCCGCCACCGCCCGTTGGCGCTCACCAACCAGACGGGTAATCAGCACATACAGCAGGGTCGAGGTCAGGACGATAAACAGCAGCCCCTTGAAGATGGCAAAACGGGTCAAGAGTTCAGGATCGCGTACCAGCAGACCAAGGGCAGAGTCGGAGAGGTAGATCCAGAGGCTGCCGAAGCTGGCATAGATGGCGACTATCCGCAAAATGTCGAACAGATCCTGCTTGTTGTTGGAGGCAGACATGGTTCCTCGCTGCGCGCTTCGTGGACATGGATTCTTATGCAAGCTGGTAAAGTATGTTGTTGGTCCATATCAATTGTCAAACGATATTAAACGTATACAGTGGATCTGAAAAAGATTTTTGAACAGGTGCTTGGGCAACGCTGGTGAAGGGGGGCAAAGGCCGGGGCGGATAACATTTAACCTGTCATAACAGCGATACATCCGCAGCTGTTGTTTCGGTGGTTGCGTGGTGGGGCGTGGCATGCCGTCCAGGTTATGGTATGATTAACATGTTGCACAACAGTTTTCAGGAGGGACCATGAACGCGCAGATCGAAATCATCCAGACCGACATCACCACCCTGGCGGTCGATGCCATCGTCAATGCCGCCAACAGCTCGCTGCTGGGTGGCGGCGGAGTGGACGGCGCCATTCACCGGGCCGCCGGCCCGGAACTGCTGGCCGAGTGTCGCACCCTCAACGGCTGCGAGACCGGCGATGCCAAGATCACCAAAGGCTACCGGCTGCCGGCTAGGCATGTCATCCACACCGTTGGCCCGGTCTGGCATGGCGGCACCCGCGGCGAGCCGGAGCTGCTGCGGGCCTGCTACCGGAACTCGTTCCTGCTGGCACGCAGCAACAACCTGAAAAGCATCGCCTTTCCGGCCATCAGCTGCGGTGTCTACGGCTATCCCCTGCTGAAGGCGGCGCGCATCGCCCTCGCGGCGGCCCGCGAAGAGGCGGCTGCCGGCTATCTGGAACGGATCATCTTCGTGCCGTTCAATGGCGAGACCCTGCAGGTCTATCGTGATGTGGCGGCGGTACTGGGGATAGCAACGGTCTGAGATCATCTTCTTCTGTTGCGATAGTATTCTGACGCAAAATCATTCCATCTTGCCGACCCTGGCCGTTCAATGGTACAACAGTTCCCATGCTCCATCTCAAACAACTCTCCAAAGATTTTGCCGGCAATCCACTTTTTACTGATATCTCCTGGCACCTGAAAAAAGGCGAACGGGTGGCCCTGGTCGGCGAGAACGGCGCCGGCAAATCCACCCTGATGAAGATCATCGCCGGGCTGGCCGAACCCACTGCGGGCGAGATTCAGTTCGCCCGCGGCGCCCGGGCCGCCTATCTGCCCCAGGACGGCCTGGTTACCAGCGGCAGTCTGCTGTTCCATGAGGCCCGTTCCGCCTTTGGCGACCTGCTGGCCATGGAGGAGGAGCTGCACCGCCTTGGCCAGGAGCTGGAACGGCTGCCCCACGACTCCCCCGAACATGACCAGCTGCTCCAGCGCTATGGCGAGCTGCAGGAACAGTTCCGCCACCGGGGCGGCTATACCATGGAGGCCGAAATCGGCTCGGTCCTCAAGGGGCTCGGCTTCTGCCAGGATGACTGGTACCGCGATTGCGGCGAATTCTCCGGAGGCTGGCAAATGCGCATCGCCCTGGCGCGGCTGCTCCTGCAGCGCCCGGATGTACTGCTCCTGGACGAACCGACCAACCACCTGGACATCGAGGCCCGCAACTGGCTGGAGGAGTACCTCTGCTGCTACCCCGGCTCGGTGATCCTGGTCTCCCACGACCGTTTCTTCATGGATCAGGTCTGCAGCCGCATCGCCGAAGTCTGGAACCATGCCATCAGCGACTATCACTGCAGTTATTCCCGTTATCTGGTTCAGCGCGAGGAGCGGGTCTCGGCCCTGCGGGAAGCCAAGCGCATTCAGGATGAAGAGGTGGCCAAGACCGAGGATTTCATCCGCCGCTTCCGCTACCAGGCCAACAAGGCCTCGCTGGTCCAGTCGCGCATCAAGCAGCTGGAAAAGGTGGAGCGGATCGTGATCCCTCCCGAGCGCAAACGGATCCGCTTCCATTTCCCCGATGCCCCCAAAAGCGGCAAGATCGTCATGGAGCTGAAGGGGCTGACCAAGGCCTACGACAGCCACACCGTGCTGAACCGCATCGATCTGACCATCGAAAAGGGGGAGCGGCTGGCCCTGGTGGGACACAACGGGGCCGGCAAATCGACACTCATGTCGGTGCTGGCCGGCGCCCAATTCCAGGGGGGCGAACGTAGTGTCGGTCACAATGTGGTCATAGATTACTTCGCCCAGGACCAGGCCAACGTGCTGGACGGAACCCGCAGCGTCTGGGACGAGATCTACAGCGACGCCCCCTACGACATGGTGCCGAAACTGCGCGACATCCTGGGAGCCTTCCTCTTCTCCGGGGACGATATCAACAAGAAGGTCGGCGTGCTGTCCGGCGGCGAGCGCAACCGTCTGGCCCTGGCCAAGATGCTGCTGCGCCCCTCCAACCTGCTCTTGATGGACGAGCCGACCAACCACCTGGACCTGTTCAGCAAGGAGGTGCTGCTGGACGCCCTGAAGAGCTTCGACGGCACGGTGGTGCTGGTCTCCCATGACCGCTATTTCGTCAACGGTCTGGCCACCCGCATCGTCGAGGTGGAAGGGGGCGGGCTGGAAAACTATTACGGCGACTACGAGTATTACCTGGAGAAGAAGGCAGGGAGCGGGGACGGGGGACGAGGGACCGGGGTAGCGGCCAATGGCGGCCCTGACGCCAAGGCACCTGCGCCGCTGCCAAGCCAGGACAAGGAGGAACGCCTCCGGGACCGGGAGGAGCAGAAACGGCGCAAGCGCGAGGATGACAAGCGCCAGAAGCGGTTGGGGGAGATCGAGCAGGAGATCGCCCGCAGCGAGTCGGAAATTGCCCGGCTGGAGCAGGAGATGGGGCAGCCCGGCTTCTTCGACGATCCGGAGCGGGGCAAAGCGGGGGGGGAGCGCCATGCGGCTCTGAATCTGCGCCTGGAAGAGCTGTATGCCGAGTGGGAAGAACTTTCGGTATGAAGGAGAAGCCATGACCACACGCATCGAAAAAGACACTTTGGGGGAGATGGAAATCCCGGCCGAGGCCTACTACGGTGCCCAGACGGCGCGGGCCGTACACAACTTCCCCATCTCCGGCCTGAGGCCCCACCCGGTCTATGTCTGGGCCGTGGTGATCATCAAGAAGTGCGCCGCCATCAGCAACATGTCCACCGGCCGGTTATCGGCCGAGATCGGCAGCGCCATCGTGGCGGCGGCGGACGAGGTGCTGGCCGGCCAGCTGGCCGACCAGTTCGTGGTGGACCCCTTCCAGGCCGGGGCCGGCACCTCCCACAACATGAACGTCAACGAGGTGCTGGCCAACCGCGCCCTGGAGCTGCTGGGGCGGCAGCGGGGCGATTTCTCCCTGCTGCACCCCAACGACCATGTCAACATGGCCCAGTCCACCAACGACGTCATCCCGACCGCCATCCGTCTGGCCTCCCTGGAGCTGCTCGACCCGCTGCTGGAGTCGCTGGAGGGGCTGGAGCTGGCCCTGTCCGCCAAGGCGAAAGAGTTTGACCCGATCCTCAAGTCGGGGCGTACCCACCTGCAGGATGCCGTGCCGATCCGGCTGGGACAGGAGTTCGGCGCCTATGCCGCCGCCATCGGCAAAAACCGGGCAGGACTGGAGTCGTGCATCCCGGCCCTGCTGGAAGTGGGCATCGGCGGCACCGCCGTCGGCACCGGCCTGAATGCCGAGCCGGCTTTCATCCTGGCTATGGTGGAGCAGCTGACCCTGGCCACCGGCTTTCCGCTGGTGGCCAGTGACAACCTGTTCGAAGCCATGCAGAACATGGACCCCTTCCTGGCACTCTCCTCGGCCCTGCGCCGCACCGCCGTCAACCTGGGGCGCATCTCCAACGACCTGCGGCTGCTCTCCTCCGGTCCCCGCACCGGGCTGGACGAAATCCGCCTGCCGGCCGTTCAGCCCGGTTCCTCGATCATGCCGGGCAAGATCAATCCCTCCATGGCCGAGATGACCAACATGGTCTGTTTCCAGGTGCAGGGGTGCGATCAGACCGTCATGCTGGCCGCCCAGGCCGGCCAGCTGGAGTTGAACGTGATGATGCCGCTGATCGCCTGGAACCTGACATTTTCGATGGAACTGCTCAGGAATTGCGTGCAGAAATTCAGCGATTCATGTATTACTGGAATTACAGCCAACGAAGAGCGCTGCCGCAGCTATCTGGAGGATTCCCTGGGGCTGGTGACGGTGCTGGCGCCCTCCATCGGCTACAACGCCGCGGCCGAGGTGGCCAAGGAGTCCGTTGCCAGCGGCCGTTCCATCCGCTCGATCGTACTAGGGCGGGGCTTGATGCCGGAGGATGAGCTGAACGAGGCCATGCGGCCGGAGCATCTGACCGAGCCGGGGCTGCCGCTGAACGAAAAATAACGGCTTCGTCCAAATATCCGGCGGACGACAATCATCAAACCTTAGAAGTCACAAATCGGTTTTGTGATTCTATGAACAACAAAACTAAAGGAGAACTAGCATGAGAGAGGAAGTATTGAGGGTGCTCGAGATGGTGCGTCCCGGCCTGCAGGCCGATGGCGGCGATGTGGAACTGGTGGAAGTCACCGAAGACGGGATCGTCAAGGTGCGCCTGAAAGGCGCCTGCGGCAGTTGCCCCATGTCCACCATGACCCTCAAGATGGGCATCGAGCGCGCCATGAAGGAGCAGATCCCGGGCGTCAAGGAAGTCGTCCAGGTCTGATTTTGTTTTCATCGTGAAAATAACCCCGCCGGACGGTGTCCAGCGGGGTTTTTTGTCGGAAGGTAGAGGGATTACATGAAAGTCACCGAAAAACAGCTCAAGGCACGCTGCACCGAACTCAACATGGGGCCGCTCAAGGATACGGCCTTCGGGCTCAAGGTTGAGCGCACCGGCCGGGGCTACAGCTGCAGCCTGATCTACCGCGACAGCACGCCGCCCGAGATCCTGATTGCCGATGCCAGCGCCGCGGAAGCCGACGCCTGCATCTGCGGGGTGGCCACCACCTCCACGGTTTTCAAGGCGATCCAGGGCACCATCAAGCCGGAGTTCGTGCCGCAGGAGGTGTTTGTCAAGCAGCACGGCGAACGCTGCCCCCGGTGCGGTACGCGGGACATCAACGCCGGTCAGGTCACAACGGTCAAGGGCGCCCTGGAACAGTACTGCAGCTGCGGCCGCTGCGGCCTGACCTGGCACGGCCTCTACCGGCTGGGCGGTTACGAATTGCCGCTGATAGCCTGAACAGGCTGATCAAAGCTTGAACAGAAGCAGCCCCTTGGTACCGGGTTACAAGGGGCTGCTTGTTTTGTGCGTCAGGGGTGTTTTTTTTTTTATTGCAGAGCTGTCCGCACCAGAAGCGGGGTCTGCAGGGATTCTCCGCCAACCTGCAGGTAGAGGGTGCCTTCGGTAATGGTGATCTCCCAGCTGATGGCACGTTCCAGACGGGCAGTCAGCCCTTTGATGAAGCCCTGGTCAACGCTCGTGACGGTAAGGTTGGCGACAGCCGCCAGCTTGGGCAGTTGCTGCCGCTCCCAGGCGGGCAGGGCGTTGCCGCAGGCCAGCAGGGCCACCCGTTCGGCATGGCGGGCCGCCTTGATCAGGCGCTCCGCTTCCGGCAGTCCCACCTCCACCCACAGGAGCACCCGGCCGTCAGGCCCTTTAGACCAGAGATCCGGCTCGTCTCCCGCGCCGACCCCCTTGGTAAACTGCAGCCCCTCTTCCTGGAACAGGGCAAAGGCCAGCAGGCGGGCCAGCAGGCGCTCTTCGGTTTCCGAAGGGTGACGGGCAACGGTTGTCTGCAGTGTTTCGTAGACGCCCCGGTCGATGTCGGCCAGCTGAAGGTTTGTCCGGTAAATTGTCGATGGTAGTGCCATAATTTATACCGGTCGCTTTCCGCGTATCATCTGTGTCAGCAGGCGGTCGAGGGATGAAGCGAAGCGCTGCCGGTCGGTGAGGCTGAACTGCCCAGGCCCCCCCTGGACAAGTCCGCCCGAGCGTAGCTCCATCATCAGGTCCCGCATGGCGAGCCGCTCGCCGACATTCTCCTCGCTGTAGAGCTCGCCGCGCGGGTCCAGGGCTACGCCGCCATTGGCAACGACCCTGGCTGCCAGGGGGATGTCGGCTGTGATCACCAGGTCTTCCGCCCCGGCGTGTTCGGCAATGTAGTCATCGGCCACGTCAAAGCCTGCCGGGACGACGATGGATTCGATCAGCCCGCGGTCGTGTTTGGACAGGCTCTTGTTGGCCACAAGCAGGACAGGCAGGGCGAGCCGTTGGGAGGCGCGAAAAACGATCTCCTTGATTACCCGCGGGCAGGCATCGGCATCGATCCAGATTCTCAGGGTGACTGTTCCTGGTTGATCTGATTCCTCAAGACGATGCTCGGCTTGAAGGTCAGCACGCGCCGCGCCGCAATGGTGATGGCCTCGCCGGTCTGCGGGTTGCGGCCCCGGCGGTCGTTCTTCTGCTTTACTATGAAACTGCCGAACCCGGATATTTTCAGGCTCTCGCCCTGTTCCAGGGTGGCTTTCATGATGGCGAATACCGTTTCCATCGCCTCGCTCGATTCCTTCTTTGACAGTCCGGTGGCAGTGTGAATCTTTTCCGCGATTTCTGCTTTCGTCATAAGTTTTCCTTCCTCCAGGTTAACCTTTCCTGCCGATTTTGCAGACGCCATTGTCGCAGTTGGATCTTTTCGGCAGATAGGGTCGCATGCGGGCAAATCCCTTGTACAGCAGTCGGGCAACAGGATTGATCACAGGCCTGCTGATGATGAAGGCCAGGGCGCGATACAATTTTGAACTCGGGAATGCCAGCCAGATGGCCCGAAAGGCGTCAACGCCGCGATATACGCGGCCGTTCAGGTCGATGGCATGCAGTTCGTAAATGAACGCCTCCCGGGAGATGCGGTAGGGTTCGGGGTCAAAGTCCGGGGTGCTGATGTCGACCGCGATCAGCTTGCCGGCGTGCTCCTGTCGCAGATAGTGCCCGATCTCGCGGGCACACACGGAACAGGCGCCATCATAAAACACCCGTATGGGGAACAGCGGTCTATTCGGCACGGCAGCAATAAGCTTACCTCTGGCAAAGCGTCAAATTGACCGGTCAGTCCCGCGGTACGGCCAGCATGCGGTCCAGGGCGGTCTTGGCCCGCAGGCGCACATCTTCCGGTACGGTGATGACCGGTGCCATCTGTTCCAGTGAGTGGAGCACGTCCTCCAGGGAGGTCAGCTTCATGTTGGGGCAGATCAGGGCCGGCGAAGCCAGGATAAATTCCTTGTCCGGGTTTTCCTGGCGCAGTTTGTAGAGGATGCCGGCCTCGGTGCCGATGATGAATTTCTTGGCCGGGCTGGTGCGGCAGTAGTCGTACATGCCGCTGGTGGAACAGGCGTGATCGGCCAGGGAGCTGACTTCCGGGGCGCTTTCCGGGTGGCAGATGAAGAGCGCATCGGGGTGCTCCGCCTTCTTCTGCAGTACCGCCGCCAGCGTCATGCGCTCATGGGTCGGGCAGAAACCTTCCCAGAAAATGAATTCCTTGTCCGGCACCGATTTGGCCACGAACCGCCCCAGGTTGCGGTCCGGGACGAAGATCAGTTTGCTGTCCGGCAGAGACCTGACTACGGTCAGGGCGTTGGCCGAGGTGCAGCAGATGTCGGAATGGGCCTTGACCTCGGCCGATGAGTTGACGTAGGTCACCACCGGCACGCCGGGGTGCCGGGCCTTGAGTTCCTCCAGTGCTTCCGCCGTAACCATGTCGGCCATGGGACAGCCGGCGTCGGGGCGCGGCAGCAGCACCTTTTTGCCCGGTGACAGGATCGCGGCCGACTCGGCCATGAAGTGCACGCCGCAAAATACGATCACGTCCGCAGCGGTCCTGGCGGCCTGCATGGAGAGCGCCAGGGAATCGCCGGTGATGTCGGCAATCTCCTGCACCTCGTCCCGCATGTAGTTGTGGGCCAGCAGCACGGCGTTGTGCTCTTTCAGCAGCTGTCTGATCCGTTGTTTGATATGCTCTTCCGCCATTGCTGCAAACCTCCGGTCTTCCGGTATCGTTCACTGTTCAGGGCGGACAGCATACTTGAAAACCCTCAAAATGACAAGCGCCGCCTGCCGGTCTGGCTGAGCAGGTGCTGTTTTAATGATTGCCGCGTTGTCGGGAGGCTGGCGCCCGGTTCGTCTTCGCAGAAGTAAAAGGCTTTTTGATTCTCAGAACTATCTGCCCGGCGGCGGCGTCCAGTCGCCCGTTTCCCAGCGCTCAACGGCAACAGCGGCTCGAAACCCGAGCAGCCCCGGCTGCGCTGCAATTCTGCGCAGAACCGCCAGGCAGCGCTCGGGATCAAGATGGAGCGAATAGACGGCGGCCATGCCGGCCACCACCGGGTTAGGGCTCTCGATCAATGCCAGCAGGCCGTCTCGGCCGGCCGGCCCCAGCCGGAGCAGGGCCCCGTGCAGCCCGGCGATCATGCGGGCCTGGGCGTTGGCCCGCCCCTCATCCATGTCCTCCAGCGCCTCATGGTGGGCCGAGGCGGCCAGGGCAAAGCGTTTCAACAGCAGGGCCAGCTTGTCGTCCGGCATGGGATCCTCCCGGGAATCATCATGGTAATGGGGCCAGGCAGGAAGCTTCCAGCCGCAACTTCAGCGTTGACGGATCAGGCTGCGGCCGGGGCGGTCTATCAGGGCTGCCTGACTCTCGGGACCGGCAGCTGTCTTTCTCCTTGACAAGAACTCCCTGCAGATGCTAGAAAAAAGATTCTTCGGGATGTAGCGCAGCCTGGTAGCGCACCTGCTTCGGGAGCAGGGGGTCGCTAGTTCGAATCTAGTCATCCCGACCATAAAAAGAATAAGGGGTCACGTCATCGGACGCGGCCCCTTTTCTTTTACTGATGGCTGAAAAAGGCGTCAATGGCATCGGTCAGTGCCGCCAGGGTGTAATGCGGTGGCTCGATATCGACCTTGAGCCCCAGGGCCCGGCAGGTTTTGGAGGTGATCGGCCCGATGGAGGCCACCGCCACCCCCTTGAGCATGTCCAGCATCTGGTCGCCCCCCAGCATGTTGGCCAGATTCTGGACCGTTGAGGATGAGGTGAATGTGATGCAGTCCACGGAGCGCTTCTCCAGGGCAAAGAGCGCCTCGGCCGGCAGTTTGTCCGGCAGTATGTTGCGGTAGGCCACCGGGCTGTCCACCCTGGCTCCCATGCGTTCCAGTTCGCGGGGCACCAGTTCGCGGGCGAGGTCGGCCCGGGGGAAGAGCACTTTTTTGTTGTTCAGTTTCATTTTGGCAAACTCGGCCAGCACCCCTTCGGCCTTGTAGTCGGCTGGCATCAGGTCGGGACGGATGCCATGGCCCCTGATCGCTTCGGCTGTTCTGGGGCCTACCGCGCAGACCCGGCAGCTGCCCAGCGCCCGGGCGTCCAGGCCAAGCCTCTCCAGCCGTTGAAAGAAGCAGCGCACCGCATTGCCCGAGGTCAGCACCAGCCAGTCGTAGCCGGACAGTTCCGCAAGGGCGCTGTCCAGCGGGGCCCAGTCCAGCGGTTCCACCAGGCGGATGGTGGGGCATTCGATGGCCGTTGCCCCGCGCTCGGCCAGCAGGGCGGCGAATTCTCCGGCCTGGTCGGCGGCCCGCGTCACCAGGATCTTGCGGCCGAACAGCGTGCGGCTGTCGAACCAGCGCAGCTTGTTGCGCAGGTTCACCACCTGGCCCACGATCGTGACCGCAGGCGGCTTGAAGGCGCTGGTTTCAGCCCGGTCGGCGATGTCGGCCAGGGTGCCGGTCAGCACCTGCTGTCCGCTGGTGGTGCCCCAGCGCACTAGGGCCACCGGCGTTTGCGGGCTGCGGCCATGCTCGATCAGGCGGTCCATGTTGCGGCGCAGGGTGTTGATGCCCATGTAGAACACCACCGTGCCGTTGCCCAGGGACAGCCGTTGCCAGTCGATGCTGGAGTCGTCCTTGTCTTTGCCCTCCTGGCCGGTGACCAGTGTGACCGAGGCGGTGTAATCCCGGTGGGTGAGCGGGATGCCGGCATAGGCTGCCGCTCCCACGGCAGCGGTCACACCCGGCACTATTTCGAACGGCACGCCGGCCGCACGGAGCGCCTCGCATTCCTCGCCCCCCCGCCCGAACACGAAGGGATCGCCCCCCTTGAGGCGCACCACGATCCTGCCGGCCAGACCCTTTTCCACCAGCAGGGCGTTGATCTCCTCCTGGTCCTGGTTGTGGCGGCCGCCGATCTTGCCGGCATAGATCAGCTCGGCAGCGGCTGGAGCGTGATTCAGCAGCTGTTCGTTGGCCAGGTAGTCGTACACCACTACCTGGGCGCGCCGCAGGCACTCCACTCCCCGCAGGGTGATCAGCCCCGGGTCGCCCGGTCCGGCCCCCACCAGATAGACGATGCCGCTGTGGCGTCCTGAGTCTGTCATGGGTGTGAGGGAGCCCCGATCTCCCGTTGGTAGACCTCTTCCAGGATGCATTTGCCGCCATCTGCCAAAAGCTGATCCGCCAGTTTGATGCCCAGCTGTTCACATTCCGTTACCGGCCCGCTGATCTCGCCCCGCACCGAACGGCTGCCGTCCACGGCGGCGATGAAGCCGACCAGTCGCAGCTGGCCGGCGGAAACCGTGCCGTGGGCGGCGATCGGTACCTGGCAGCCCCCTTCACAGCGCTTGAGCAGGGCCCGTTCGGCCCGAACGGCATGGGCGGTGTCTGGGTGGTTGAAGAAGGCGATTGTTTCGGTGATGACCGGGTCGGCCAGACGGCATTCGATCCCCAGGGCGCCCTGGCCGATGGCCGGGATCGAGAGCTCGACATCGAGATATTCAGCCACCTTTTCGGTAAAACCGAGTCGTTTCAGGCCGGCGGCGGCCAGGATGACCGCATCCAGATTATCGTCCTCCAGCTTGCGGATGCGGGTCTCCACGTTGCCGCGAATGATGACCATCTGCAGGTCGGGACGTACCTTCAGCAGCTGGGCCTGACGGCGCAAGGCCGACGTGCCGATGCGGGCGCCCTGGGGCAGATCGCTAAACCTGACGTTGCGGGAGATGACCGCGTCGCGCGGATCTTCCCGCTCGGTAATGCAGTGCAGTCCCAGCCCTTCCGGGAAATCGGTCGGCACGTCCTTCATGCTGTGCACGGCGATGTCGATCTCGTCCCGCAGCATGGCCTCCTCGATCTCCTTGACGAACAGTCCCTTGCCCCCCACCTGGGCCAGGGGTACATCCAGGATCTTGTCGCCGATGGTCTTGATCTTGGTCAGGGTGACCTCCATGCCGGGATACTTCTTCTCCAGTTCCGACTTGACCCAGTTGGCCTGCCACAGGGCCAGCTGGCTGGCACGGGTACCGATTCGCAATTGTTTGGGGGGCATAGCTTTCTCCGTTTCCATACGTGATGAGATGTTGATGTTCAGACAATAATCGGGAGGCGCTCCGTCAGCCGGATCTCTTCCGGCGTGACCAGCGCCCGGTAGGCCAGGGCTTCCACGCCGTTCAGCAGGGCCAGCCGGAGCAGGCGGCCGTATTCCGGGTCGATGCCGTCGGCCGGCGAGACGCTCAGGCCGTCGCCGCGCTGGACGGTGAAGAAGATCACGCCCCGCTCTCCTTCCCGCACCACCCGCATCAGTTCATTGAGATGCTTCTGGCCGCGGGTGGTGACGGCATCCGGGAACAGGGCCCGCTCCCCCTCCACCAGGGTTACGTTCTTGACCTCCACGAAACAGCGCCCGCGCTGACCTTCCAGCAAGAGGTCGATGCGGCTGCGCTCCCCGTAGGATACTTCGGGGCGGATGGTGTCATACCCCTGCAGTTCCGCGATAGTGCCGTTCTCGATGGCCTCGCGGGTCAGGCGGTTGGGCAGCCCGGTGTTGATGCCGGCCAGGTAGCCGTCGGCTTCCACCAGCTCCCAGGTCAGGGGCAGCTTGCGCTTGGGGTTGTCGCTGCGGGAGAGCCAGACCCGGCTGCCGGGCAGGGCGCACCCTTTCATGCTGCCGGAGTTGGGGCAGTGGGCGGTGACGAGGCTGCCGTCCGCCAGCTGGATGTCCGCCAAAAAACGCTTGTAGCGCTTGACCAGGGTTCCGCTGACAAGTGGCGGCAGTCGCACTACTCTTCCAGTTCCAGCTCGCCATCATCCTGGTGACAGGTCTGCAGGTCGAACAGCTGCCGCAGGGCATCCACGTAAAGATCGACCCGCCCCCCCTGGCCGGCCTGCTTGAGGGCTGTGGTGGGGGTATGCAGCAGTTTGTTCATGATGGCCATGGTCAGGGCTTCCAGACGTTTCTCGCCATCGGGGGGCAGATCCTTCCAGCCGGAGAGGGTCTTGTCCAGTTCCGCCCGCCGGATTTCATCGAAGCGGTTGCGCAGGGCAACGATGGTCGGGGTCACTTCCAGGGAGGAGAGCCATTTGTAGAACTGGCCGATCTCCTGTTCGATGATCTCCTCGGCCTTTTCCGCCTCCAGGTTGCGCTGGGCCAGGTTGGCCTGGACGATCTCCTGCAGATTGTCCACCGTGAAGAGATAGGCATTTTCAACATCATCCACCAGCGGATCGATGTCCCGCGGCACGGCGATGTCGATGAAGAACATGGACTTGAACTTGCGGCGTTTGAGAATCTCCTGAACATCCCTGGGGCCGATGATGCAGTGCGGGGCGCCGGTGGAGGAGAGCACGATGTCGGCCCGGTGCAGATGCTGCAGGAACTCTTCGAAGCGCACCGCCTCGCCCTTGAATTCGTCTGCCAGGCGCTCGGCCCGCTCAAAGGTGCGGTTGGTGACCATGACCCCCTTGGCGCCGCTGTTCAGGAAGTGCTTGGCAGCCAGCTCGCACATCTCGCCGGCGCCGATCAGCATGATGGTCTTTTCGGAAAGATCCCCCAGAATCTTCTTGGCCAGCTCCACGGCGGCAAAGGCCACCGAAACCGCCGATGATGCGATTTTGGTCTCGGTGCGCACCCGCTTGGCAACGGAGAAGGCCTTGTGCAGGAAGCGGTTGAGGATGATGCCCGATGATTTGTATTCGGCGGCATAGCCGTAGGAGGTCTTGATCTGCCCCAGGATCTGGGGCTCGCCCACCACCATGGAATCCAGGCTGGAAGCCACCCGGAAGACGTGCCGGATGGCGGCCTCGGAATGGTAGCTGTAGAGGTACGGTTCCAGGGTTTCCAGAGAGATGCGGTGGTGGTCTGCCAGAAATCGTTTGATGCGGGCAATGCCGCCGGCGATGTCGCGGGTGGTGGCGTAGATCTCGACCCGGTTGCAGGTGGAGACGATCACCCCCTCGACGATATCGTTCAGGGCCACCAGGTCACGTAGCGGTTTCTCGATCAGGTTTGGGGAAAAGGCGACTTTTTCGCGTATCTCTACGGTGGCGGTCTTGTGGGAGAGACCTACGACGATGATATTCATTGGGTTGAAGTTTCCATAATTGTTGGCAGAATCCGGCGCGTCATGACCGCTACCAGGTGATGCTGTGTTTCATGCCGAAGAAGGTGATCAGCAGCACCACAAAACCGATGATCGACATGATGGCGGCGCGTTTGCCGCGCCAGCCGATGGTCAGGCGGCCATGGAGCAGCGCGGCGTAGATCAGCCAGGTGATCAGCGACCAGGTCTGCTTGGGATCCCAGACCCAGTAGCTGCCCATGGCCTGCTCCGACCAGATCGAGCCGGAGATGATGGCCACGGTCAGAAGCGGAAAGCCGACCGCCAGGCAGCGATAGCTGATCTCGTCCAGGGTTTCCAGGGGGGGGATGCGCTGGAACAGGGCGCCGAAATGTTTGGTCTTGAGGAAATGGCGCTGGATCAGGTACATGACCGCCACACCGGCGGCGATCGTAAAGGCGGCATAGCTGAAAAACGCCAGCAGGGCGTGGATCCAGAACCAGTTGCTCTGCAGGATGGGGGGCAGATGACGCAGTTCGGCGTGCAGGGCGCTGGAGGCGATCAGCATCATCAGCGCCACCGGTGTCACGAAGGATCCCAGGGTGGTCACCTTGTAGCGGCGCTCCAGGAACAGGAAGGCGGCCACGATCATCAGGCTGAAGAACGACAGTGATTCCTGCATGTTGGTCAGTGGCAGGTGCTTGATCTGGTTGCTAAGGTGGACCGTGGAGAGGACATGGGCGATGCAGCCGCCCAGCAGCAGCCGGCTGGCCCAGGTGGTCAGCAGGGCCGATGAGCGGAACAGGCATAGCAGATAGGCGGCGGTGGCACAGCCGTAAAGCCCCAGGGTCAGAGAGAAAAAGAGGTGCGTCATGGCACACGTTCCTTGTGTTCGGTTAGCTGGTTGATCAGTCGTTCGGCCAGCGTGCGCAAAACCTGTTTATTGTATGTGCTGCTGTTCCCTTCCGTCAACAGCTTTTCGCGTTCTGCGGACAACTGTTCCAGGGCGTCTCCGTAACCGTCACCGATCAGTCCGGAGATCAGGTCCCTGACCTGGGCCGCAAAGGCGGGACAGCGGCCGCCGGTGGAGACGGCGATTTCCAGCTCGCCGCGACGCAGCAGGGCCGGGAAGGTGCAGTCGCCCAGATCAGGTGCGTCCGCCACGGCAGCCAGGATGCCCAGGCGGCGTGCGTCGCTGGCCATGCGGGCGTTGACCTCACTGCTGTCGCTGGCAGCCACCGCCAGAAAGACCCCCTGCAGGTCGCTGGCCTGGTACGGCCCGCTCCGGCTGGTAATCCGGCCGGCCGCCTCCAGGGCTGCCAGTTCGGCGCTGATTGCGGGCGCCACCAGGTGAATGCTGGCTTGTGCCCGCAGCAGCGCCCCGACCTTGCGGCCGGCGACCGTTCCGCCGCCTACGACCAGAACCCGGCGGCCATGCATGGCTATGTTGAGCGGCAGATGCGGCACAGGCGCTTCACCCCTTAGTCCAGAAAAAATTCAGCATACCCGCTTTTGGCCGATGTTTCAACCACAGCCCCGTCTTCGCCGAGATTGGGCTTGATTTTTTCACGGCCTGGTATATCATTTCAAAATCAGTTTACTTCCCCAAAGGAGACAGTTCCCATGTCCAGTGAAAAGGTACTTGCTTTCAGCGACGCCAATTTCGACCGCGAGGTCCTGCAGTCCGATGTCCCCGTGCTGGTTGATTTCTGGGCCACCTGGTGCGCCCCCTGCAAGGCGATTGCACCTCTGGTTGATGCCGTGGCCGATGAGCATGCCGGCAAGATCAAGGTCGGCAAGGTCAATGTGGACGAAAATCCGGCCACACCGGGAAAATACGGCGTGCGCGGCATCCCGACCCTGATCCTGTTCAAGGGTGGGGCGATTGTCGACCAGATCGTCGGTGCCGTGCCCAAGTCCCAGCTGGAAGCACTGATCGCCAAGGCGCTTTAGCAGGCATGGCAGCCACTCTCGTGCAACGCCGGATTGGCCTGCTGCTGGCAGGGGTCGCGCTGGTGCTGCTGCCGGCCGGCCTTTGGGCAGCGCCGCGCAGCGGACAACCGGCGCCCAACTTCAAGGTTGTCACCACTGCGGGCCAGGTGGTATCGCTGGACAACTACCGCAACCATGTGCTGGTGATCGATTTCTTTGCCACCTGGTGCATCCCCTGCCGCGCATCGGTGCCGCATCTGGTGGAGCTTAACCGCAAGTACGGCAAACAGGGACTGCAGGTGCTGGGGCTGAGTGCCGACGAGGATGGGGAAAGGGTCGTGCGCGCCTTTGCCGAAGAAAAACATATCAACTACCCGCTGGCATTGGCCGGAGAATTGGTCCAGACCGATTACGGCATCCGCGCCGTACCGGTTATGTTTGTGATCGACAAAAAGGGGAAGGTGGCCGAGGTCTTCAGGGGGTATAACGACGAAATCGGCCGCTCCCTTGAGCAGCTGCTCCAGCGTTTGCTGGCAGAAAAATAGGAACTCAGTTCAGTCGGGTTCCACTGGATCATCATCCCCATAGGTGACCTTGATCAGACACAAACCGCAGGCCGGTGCCGTTACGCCGGCCTTTTTTCTGTCCGGGTTCTGCAGCAGCCAGGCCACATGTTGCGGAGTGAACCGTCCCCGGCCCACATCCACCAGCGTGCCGGCCATGACCCGCACCATGTTCTTCAGAAACCCCTCGCCAACCACATCGATATGGATCAGTGTGCCCTCCTGGCTGAGTTCGGCGCGATCGACCCGGCGCACGGTAGTTTTGGCGGCACAGTTGGAAGCCCGAAAACCTCCGAAGTCGTGCCGTCCGACAAAATGGGCCGCGGCCTGCCGCATGGCCGCCAGGTCGAGCGGTTCGCGGATATGCCACATGTAGAAACGCCGCAGGGGCGAGCGTACCTGGGCGGTACAGATGGTGTAGCGGTAGTGCTTGGAGAGGGCGTCGCCAATCGGCTGGAAGCCGGGCGCTACTTCCTGGGCGGACTGCACGGCGATGTCGGCCGGCAGGAAACGGTTGGTGCCGTCAACAAAAGCCTGCAGCGGCAGCTGCCTGCTGGTGGTGAACGCGGCCACCATGCCCAGGGCATGCACGCCGGCATCGGTGCGGCCGGATGAGCGCAGCTGGACCTGCTCCCCCAGCAGCTGCTGCAAGGCGCCTTCAATCACCTGCTGCACGGCCAGGCCGTTGGGCTGGATCTGCCAGCCGGCATAGGCGCTGCCGTCGTACTCTATGGTCAATCGGATGGTAGGCATCGGCTAGACGGTCGCCCCCTGTGTGGCGGCAGCCAGCCCTTCCAACTCGCTCTTGTCAAACCGGTAGGTCTTCCGGCAGAACTCGCAGGTCACTTCGGTCCCGTTCTCCCTGGCGCACATGTCGCGCAGTTCATCCGCACCGAAGGTCAGCAGCGCCCGTTCCACCTTTTCGCGGCTGCAGCCGCAGCGGAAAAATATGTCGCGGCTCTCCAGCAGGGTAACGGCAAGTGAACCGACCAGCTGCTTCAGCACTTCGGCCGGACCGCCGGACAGCAGCAGTGATGACAGCGGCGGCAGGGTCGAGATAGTGGCCATGATCGCATCGATCTCGGCCGGATCCGCCTTGGGCAGGGCCTGCACCAGAAACCCGCCGCAACTCTTGATCCGGCCGGACTCATCCAGGGTTGCGCTTAGCCCGACCGCCGACGGCACCTGCTCGGAATCGGTCAGATAATAGGCCAGGTCATCGCCGATCTCGCTGGTGCATAGCTGCACCACGCCCTGGTAGGGCTCGCCCCCAATGCCCAGGTCTTTCGATACGGTCAGGAAGCCGGCCTTGCCGATAATGCCCGCTACGTTCCAGCGCCCTTCCAGCGGATCGACTTCGGCGGACGGATTGGCGGCGCTGGCCCGCAGCGCGCCGTCGCTGTCAGCCTCGATGACCAGCTTGCGCAGCGGTCCGCTTCCCTCGAACTTGAGCGCCACCCGCTGATTCTGTTTGAGGAGGGCCCCCAGCAGTGCTCCGCCGGCCAGGCCGCGCCCCAGGGCGATGCTGGCCGTGGCTGAAGCCGCCTGCAGTGCGCAGACTTCACGGGTCAAGTTCGTTGCACTGCAGACCAGAATGCGGATGCCGCCGGAACTGCTCAGGGCGCGTATGATATGATCGGACATCAGCTGCCTCACGTGGTTTTGATTCAGTATAAAAAAAAGCCGCATCTTGCGATGCGGCTTTCTTCGTAACTGGCGAAAAAAGAATTACTTGGCAGCCGGAGCAGCAGCAGGAGCTTCTTCTTTTTTGGGCTCAACGGCTTTCTTGACTTTCTTTGCTTTTTTGACTTTCTTGGCAGGCTTTGCTTCTTCTTTCTTCTCAGCAGCAGGAGCAGCAACTTCAGCAGGCTTGGCTTCAGCTTTAACAACCGGCTTGGCAGCGTCAGCAGCGAAAACAACTGCGGAGAAAGAAACGGCAACGAGAGCGGCTGCGATGGTGGAGAGAACTTTTTTCATGGGTACTTCCTCCTAAAGAATGTGATTGACTTGTCTGTTTGCAGGCAGCATGCCAACAGTGCGGTACGTTCTAACCCACTGAGTTGGTTCAGCAAATTGTATACCTGCCGTCGGCTCTCATTATAATTCCACCCGATAACAACCACTCTTTACCCCAAATAAGGCAGAAACCTCAATAGCGGTATCTGAGTTCGACCGTGAAAAGCTGGTTGGTCCGTTCGGCCCCGTCCACCAGGTCCAGGTTGCTGATCTTCTCGATTCCGTAGCCGACCCGGGCATCGCTATCGCCGTAGAGCGGCAGCGACCAGTTCACCCGGCCGGCATGCTTGCGTTCGATGGCCTGGCCCGGCATACGGCTGGCCATGCCGCGATTGGTGTAGATGTACTCCAGTGCCAGGTTATTACGGGTGCTGAACCAATGGCTGTAGCGGGTGAAGAAATCCTGGGTGGCGCCCCCCTGGGAATGGCCCAGCGGCAGCCCCTTGTAAATATACCCCTCAGGAAAGGTGCTATTAGAATAGAGGATCTGGTTGCCCTGGAAGAACTCGAAGCGCAGGTCATCCCGACCGCTTTCCATCAGGCGCGGTATGTAGAAGCCGGCCAGATAGCTCTCCACGATCGGCCAGAAGGAGGCGGTATCCTCGCCGGAAAACTCGCCGTACAATTCCATGTTCCTCAGCCAGGGGATGCGGCAGCGGGCCTCGAAGCCGGCCATGCCGTTGGAATTGTCGGCACTTGTTCCGCCAATCAGTCCTCGGATGTTATCGCCGATGCTGTTATTGACCCCCGGCCCCCCCTGCTGGCGGCCGAGATTAAAACCGATTTCGAAATTATCCGTTGGCTTGGAAATCAGCTTGAGCGCGTAGAACCAGGGCTGGCGCTCGCCGGCGCTGGTCACGGTCTTGTCCAGCCGGGAGACGATCAGGGCGTATTTGAGATCGCCGAGCCAGGACAGCCACCTGGCCCTAAACGGTTCCGGGCTGGAGAGCTTGACCTGGGTCAGGTTCTGGGCATTGCTGCTCAGGGTGATGGCGCCGCGATAGCCCAACCCCAGCCAGTTTTCATCCTTGCCCGCCTCCAGTTCCAGCGCGCCCCCCCCCAGTTTGATGTAGCCGCGATTCAGCTCCAGCGAGCTGTCGGAGCCGCTGCGGGCATAGCTGATCACCGGCTCAAGCAGGCCGGTGACCTTGTCGCTGAGATACCCTTCGGCTGCCCAGCGCAGTTCCCCGTTGTGCCCCTGGCGGTAGACGGCGCCATTGTTGTTCTCGGACAGCGGGGTTCCCTCGCTGCCATGCTGGTTGGCAGGTGACGGGTAAGGGTTTTTGGGTCGCAGCCCGGAGCCGATGCCGAAGACGCCGTCATCGCCCGGATCGTGTACCTGGCGCTCGTAACTGCGCGGTGCGCCGTCCAGGTAGACATAGCGCAGTCGCAGGGCTGAGACCAGGCTGAAGTCGATGAAGTGCGGTTTTATGTCCGGCTGCTGGCGTAGCGAGACCTCCCGCGGAAGTAGTTCCCTGACCCGAGCCACCAGCTCGGCAGCAAAGGCCGGGGCAACGCTGTCATTCCCGGACAGATTCTGTTCAGCCTCCAGCAGCAGGCGGGCCGCCTCGGCCTTGCTGAAGGGTTTGATGCCCTTGACGTCGCTGCTGATCAGGCCAAAACCGGCCAGTTTGTCCAGATAGCTATACAGCGGGCTGTCCAGGGGGATATTGGCGGAGGAAAGTATTGCTGCTGATGCGGGCGCAGCCAGCAGGCAGCTAACAAGAATATGCAGCCAGAGCAAAGACCGGAATTTCATGCAAAGATCTCCGTTGATGGGGAGTAAGCGGGATGGAGGATGCGAGGTAATTCATGCTGGTTACGGCAGCAGAGAAGAGGGATCACTTCCTGATGGGGAGGACCCTGGCTTTTGCAGACAGTGCTGACGGGAACAGGTCGGGGCGTACCCGTTGAAATGTGGCCGGTGCTTCGCCGCTGAAGCTGTAGGCCGGTTTGAACTCCGGAACCAGACGTTTGAGCGATTCCATCAGGGCATCGAGGTCGTTGGCGCGGGCGGCGGCATACAGGCACTCCAGTTCGTCCCTGACCGGATCGAGATCGATTTGCACCGATGCCAGGACCTTGATCTTGTCGTGGCTGGTCGGCAGGATCCCCTCGCCTTCGATCAGCAGCTCCTCGAACAGTTTCTCGCCCGGGCGCAGCCCGGAAAAGACGATATCGATATCGCTGTAAGGGGTCAGACCGGACAGCCTGATCAGCTCTTCGGCCAGGTCGACGATGCGCACCGGCTCGCCCATGTCCAGCACCAATATCTCGCTGCCGCTGCCGATGCTGCCGGCCTGCAGCACCAGTTGGGTGGCCTCGGGAATGGTCATGAAATAGCGGATGATGCGCCGGTCGGTAACGGTGATCGGGCCGCCCTTGGCGATCTGCTCCTTGAAGAGCGGGATCACGCTGCCGTTGCTGCCGAGCACATTGCCGAAGCGCACCGTGGTGAACTTGGTGCCGCTGGTGCGCGCAAGGGCCTGGATATAGATTTCCGCGCTCCGTTTGGTGGCCCCCATGATGTTGGTCGGGTTGACCGCCTTGTCGGTGGAGATCATCACGAAATTCTTGACCCGGCAGTGGTGGGCGGCATCGGCCACGTTCTTCGAGCCGAAGACGTTGTTCAGCACCGCCTGGGCCGGGTTGTACTCCATCATCGGCACATGCTTGTAGGCGGCCGCATGGAAGATCACCTCCGGGGAGAACTCCTCAAAGGCGGCCTGCACCTTGTCGCGGTCACGCACATCGCACATCAGCGGCAGGAGGTTGAGCTCAGGGAATTTGGATGCCAACTCCTTCTCGATCTCGTACAGCGGCGTCTCGGCCTGCTCCAGCAGCACCAGTTTGGCCGGCTTGAACTGGGCCACCTGGCGGCAGATCTCGCTGCCGATGCTGCCCGCCGCGCCGGTCACCAGTACGCGCTTGCCGGACAGGTAGCTGCCGATCAGTTCGCGATCCAGCACGACCGGATCGCGTCCCAGCAGGTCCTCGATCTCGACCTTCTTGATCTGGGAAACCGACAGGCTGCCGTCGATCAGTTCGCCGATACTGGGCAGGGTTTTGAAGGTCACATTGGCGTTCTTGCAAGAGTCGACAATCCTGCGAATTGCCCTGCTGTCGGCCGAAGGCATGGCGATAATCACGTCCTCGATCTCGTTGAGACGAATCAACGCACTCAGGCTCTTGGTCGTCCCCAGCACCGGGATGCCGTGCAGCTTCATGCCCCGCTTTTCACCGTCATCGTCAACAAAACCGATCACATTGTAGGAGGTGTGGGGGTGGCGGCGGATCTCCTTCAAGAGCAGACTGCCGGCTTCACCCGCCCCGATAATCAGTGTGCGCGGTCCCTCGCAGCTGCCGCCGATAATATAGCTTTCGCGGTAAACCCGCCACACCAGGCGGCTGGCAGCGATCAGGCCGAGCAGCAGAAACCAGTCCAGCAGGAAGATGGAGCGGGGCAGGGGGGTGAACTGTCTGAGGTAGAATACGGCGGAGACCGCCAGGATCGAGGAAAGGGTGACGGCCTTGAGGATCTCCAGCCCATCCTGGACCGAGGCATAGCGCCAGAGGCTGTTGTAGAATCCGGTCGCGGCAAACACCAGCGGCTTGACCAGCAACACTACCAGCAGACACTCCCAGAACAGATCAAGCTGCTGGGGAGGAACGGTGAAATCGAAGCGCAGCAGGAAAGCCAGCAGGAGTGCCAGGGTGATCAGAGCTGCATCGGAAAAGAAAACAACCAGGCGGCGCTTGGTGAGCATGGGAGAAAACCCTGCAGATATTTTAGATGAAAAGTTCATAAGGTTGGAACTTTATAGCAGTCTCATCAAGAGTGCAATTAAAAACAGCGAATCTAAACCTTGCTCCTAAGGTTCAAATTGAGGAACGGATCCACCGCACGGTTATTGCGGGTCAAGTCAGCATTGGCTTCCATCGCTAACAAAATCAGGCTTTGGGACCGGGCATGAGCAATGACGGGTTATTTCGTCTTCATCACTCGGACAGCCTGATGCCGCTCTAAGAGATCCGAAACAGGGACCAGGGCAGCATTTCCGCTGTTACGTGGTGGTCATTGAAATGATAGCAATGATCGAAAAAAAGGGACTCTGGGACGCGCCGTTAGTAGCGATAGCTCAGATCCACCCGCAGCAGTTGATTGGTCCGCTCCACCCCCGGTTGAAGCTGCCAATTCTCGATGGTTTCCCAGCCGTACATGAGGGTCGCATTCCAGTCGCCGTGAACCGGCAAGCTCCAGAAGGCGCGCAGGGCAATCTTGCGTTCCACCGCCTGCATGACGCCGTTCGGGTCGAACTGCCCGGTGGGATTCACCGGGAGTCGTCCCACCTCCCCGCGGGTGGTGCGAATACATTCAAGCGCCAGCGTATTCCTGACTGAAAACCAATGAGTGTAGCGCAGAAAGAACTCCTCGCTTGCTCCTCCCTGGGAGTGTCCGATGGGGAAGCTGTGATAGATGTATCCGTTGGGAAAGGTGCCGTTCGTGTAAAGTATCTGGTGGCCGCGAAACCACTCGAAGCGAAGATCGTCCCTGCCGCTGGCGGTCAGCCTTGGGACAAAGAAACCGGCGATATAGCTTTGTGCCATGGGCCAGTAGTCGGAGCGGTCCTCGCCTGAAAATTCCCCATAAATTTCACTGTAGCGCAGCCACGGTAATCTGAAACGCAATTCCAACCCCCCCAGCGAATTGGAATTGTCGTCAGTCGTTGCTCCGACCAGGCCGCGCACTGTGGCCATTGCGCTATTATCGACTCCGGTCCCTCCCACCTGTCGCCCGAGGTTCAGGCCGAATTCCATGTTTTTGTAAGGTTTGAACGAGATCTTGGTAGCATAGAACCAGGGCTGGCGCTCCCTTCCGTCCGCCACCGTTCTTTCAAGCCGCGAAAAGATCAGGTCGTACTTAAAATCCCAAAGGTACCTTGAGGTGAAAGGTTCAGGGCTGGAGAGCTTGATGCCGGTGAAGTTAGCCGCGTTGTTGGTAAGGGTGACATTACCCCGGTACCCTAGCCCGAGCCAATTGGCATCACGCCCGAGTTCCAGTTCCAGCGCGCCTCCGCCAAGCTTCAGATATCCTTTATTCAGGCGCACCTGTGATGCCTCCCCGTCACTGGACCAAAGCAGCAGCGGCTCGACCAGCCCGCTCAGTAGCGTGCCCAGATACGCTTCAGTGCTCCATCTGGCTTCCAGGTTGCTTCCGTTGCCATAGACTACCCCTTCGTTGTTCTCAATAAGCGGCGTTCCCTCTGTGCCCCTCTGCTGAGCCACATTAGGGTAAGGTTTTTTGGGACGCCACTGTATCAAGGGAAAGGTGTAGTCGCCGCCGGGGTCGTCAACAGGCCGGGCGTAACTGCGCGGAGCACCGTCAAGGTAGACGTAGCGTAGCCGCGCGTTGGCGACCGGATTATAGTCAAAAAAAGGCGCCTTTTCCGGTTCGCCATACAGTGCTGTTTCACGCGGTATCAGTTCCTTTATCCTGGCAACGAACTCTTCCGCCAGGGGCGGATAATCGCCTGAGGCAAGCCGCTCTTCGGCTTCCTTAAGGAGTCTCGCCGCCTCACTCCTCGAATAGGGGCGAATGCCCCTGAAATCGGAAACTATCAGCCCAAAGCCGGAGAGCTTTTCGATGTAGAGGTAGATCGGGCTGTCCAGGGGGATAGTGGGAGAGGAAAGGGCAGAGGCGCTCCCGGTGAAGGATATGACCAGGAGAAGAGCGGCAAGGAAAGACCAGTAACAATTCACAGACTGACTCCGAAATAATCCAAAAGCTGAATATTTATTTCAATAGCTTTGTGGCCACTCGGAACTTACAACAAAGGCAAAGTATTGGCAAAGACTTAATTGATTTTTCCCATGATACTCAGTCTTCAATGCGCAACTCCCTCACTGCGCAGCACCTTGAACAACGTCATGAAAAGGATCCTGATATCCAGGCCAAGCGAGCGATGTTTTAAATAATAGGCGTCAAACTCGACCTTGACCGGAATCGGCAGTTCATCGCGGCCGTTGACCTGTGCCCAGCCGGTCAAGCCGGGCACGAGCTGATGCACCCCCTGCTCGGTACGCAGGGCAATCAGGTCATCCTGATTGAACAGGGCCGGCCGCGGCCCGACAAAGCTCATGTCACCCTTCAGGATGCTGAGTAACTGGGGAAGTTCATCCAGACTGGATTTGCGCAGGAATTTGCCGATGGGGGTCAGCCAGCGATCGGGATCATCCAGCAGGTGGGTGGCCACGGCCGGCGTATCGCTGCGCATGGTGCGGAATTTGGGCATCTTGAAGATGCGGTTATTCTTGCCCACCCGGTCGGACCAGTACAGAATCGGCCCGGGTGAGGTCAGCCTGACCGCCAGGGCGGTCAGCAGCATCGGAATGCACAGTAACAGCAGGGCAAGGAGTGAACAGGTGACGTCGAATAACCTTTTGGGGAAGGAGTTAGGGGTCATGGCGCCATTTGTGGAGTTGGTTTTGAATTTTGAGTTTTGGGTTTTGAGTTATTTTTATCCGCGCCGGTCGTTTTCACAATGGATGTAAGTATATTCACGATAGCTTCAGACTCGTTCAAAAGAGGTTCAATAGCACTTTTGCCAATTGCTTCGCTGTCTCGTAGCAATCGTAACCAATAGCTAGTCTCTCTTGCCTCTTTAGAGGCTATTGACATCTTAGAAAGGAAATCTGCTCTACTCTGCCCCGCAAGAGCTTCCTCAACATTTGCACCGATGCTAGTACCAGACCTAAGCAATTGTTTCGACAACACAAACTCATTTTGCTTCAATAAAATTCTATATAGTCCAATAATTTGCAATGCGAATGAATAACTCTTCTCTTTAATCAAGCTCTTTTTCATCTATCAAATCCGCCCCTATCTGACAGCAATTTTGGGTTTTTTGTGTCAGGTTTTGAGTCATTTAATCAAAAGCTCAAAACTGCCTTCAGATTGCCTTTCAATTTCAATTCAAAACCCAAAATTCAAAACCCAAAACTGCTTTTAAAACTGCCTTTTAAACCACTCCGCCGTTTCCCGCAGACCTTCCTCCATCGTAAACGGCGGCACCCACCCCAGCTCCCGCCGTATCGTCGAGCTATCCACCGTTAACGATCCAGTCAGCCGATTCACCGCTCCGCTCTTTCCGGTCATCTTTCCCGCCAGCCGCATGAGAGAAACGGGGAATGGCAGCAAGCGAGCAGGCACCCCAAGCGCAGAAGCGGTTAGGCGAATCAGTTTCGGTGTGGAAACATCCTCACCGTCGCTGACAAGGTAGGTCTTGCCGGCTGCCGACGGATGAGTTGCGCAAAGTGCCAGGGCATCGACCAGATTGCCGACATAGATCAGGCTGCGTTTGTTTTTTATTGAATCAAGCGGGAGGGGGATACCACGACTAATGATTTTCATCATATGGAGAAAATTGGCTTTAACTCCTGGCCCGTAGACTAGCGTTGGCCTCACTACCACAACTTCCAGTCCGGTTTCAGCCTCAATTTTGCGAAGGGCCTGTTCAGCCTCCCATTTGCTGATACCATACGGGTCGGAAGGATTTGGTGGTGAGTCAGTCGTATATGCTGTTGCTGTCTCTTCACCATTCACCTTGATTGAACTGATAAAAACCAGACGCCTTACACCAGCCTTTGCTGCTTCCCGTGCCAACTGAGCGGTACCTTCCACATTCACCCTGCGAAATTCGGTCAGTGGATCTGCTGAAGGATCATCCATAATATGGACCCGGGCCGCCAGGTGGATAATTGTGTCGACGCCTGACAAGGCGTGACTCCACGGCGTATCTGCCCCGAGTGGTTCTACCGTTACCGGTTCCACTCCGGCAGCCAGTGATGCGCGGCTTTCAGATGCCAGCAGAGTCCCCCGGACATTAAAATCCTGAGCCAACAACCGGCCACAGAGAAAATGACCGACAAAACCGGTTGCCCCGGTGACTAGCACGGTACCTTTCACCTGATTTTCTCCCTTTGACCCATAACCCATGGCCCTATCACCCGCCTTCAACCAACTCTTTCATCCATTGGTCAAGCTTATCCAGTAACATATCGCGGTCAAAATTTGCTTCATAATACTTTCTACCGTTCATACCCATCTTTTCACGCTCAGATCTCGGAGTCTCATACATTTTGAGAATTGCGCTGACGAGTTCGTCAGGGGATTCAGCTGGACAGGTAACACCAGCGCCAGCCTCTTCAATAATCATTGCTCCTTCCCCGTCAAGAGCTGCAATGACAGGTTTGCCGCAGGCGAAGTACGACTGTATTTTTGCTGGAATAGTCAAGGCGAAAATTGGCTCTTTTCTCAGCGTGACAAGCAGTGCATCGGCGTGTGAGAAGAATGCTGGCATCGCTTCAAGGGGGTGCCTTCCGAGAAAATGGAAGTTGTCGCTTAATCCGCGTGCCCTGACCTCAGATTCAGCCCATTCTCGAAGGCGTCCGTCACCGACTATTACCCAATGAATATCTTCATGCCCTTTAAGCTTTTCTGCAGTGGCGATAATCGTCTGAAAATCTTGCGCGGCACCGATGTTTCCGGCAAACATGATCCAAAAACCTGGCGGGATTGAGTTGCAGATTGCCAAATCCTGCTTTTCAGCAATCGGCCGGAATATATCTTCGGCACTCTGCGGAAAGTAGATGATGTTCTCGGGGGGGCCATCATGATGCTCAATGGATTTTCTAAACGACTGTGACGTAATGAGAATCTTGTCACAGCGACGATAGATAAATCGCACCACCGCTGCCACGGCATCGAGAATCCGTCTGGAGGTCACGGCGCCTGTTGCGGCAAGGCTCTCCGGCCAAAGATCCTGCACCCAAAACATGATGGGAATCTTGTGCAAAAGTTTCAAAACTAGCGCTGGCAGGGCAACCGTCACAGGTGATGGTTCGAAAATAAAGATAAGATCGTACTGTGCTCTACACCGAAACGGCGCCAAGAAGCAGGCGCTCAACACAAAAGACAGATAATTAAGGGCCAACTTTACCCCCCCCCCATTTCCGCGGGGGACAAGTGGTATGCGCACTATCTTGGCACCATGATACTCCTGCGACGTATTGCGGAATAAACCGTAACCTGAAAAAAAACGCCCTTCCGGGTAATTGGGGATACCGGTCAGGACTGTAACGCTGTGCCCGCGCTCAATAAGGCCAGATACCAAATCATTAATTCGGAAATTTTCCGGCCAAAAATACTGTGTAACAACCAAAACGTGCATCGATGGTTATACTGACAGCTTACGCCACACGACCCTATTCACATAGTCCGTATAGCTTAATATAATGCGCAGCACCTTATCTGAGACATTCGGCATGGAGTAATCCCCTACCTGCCGCAGAGTACGTTCATTCCCCCGCTTCTGATCGACCAGGATCGACAGGCCCTGATGGACCCTGTCCAACTCCAGCCCAGTCATCATCACGCTGGTTTCTTCCATACCTTCCGGTCGTTCATGTGCCTCACGCAGATTTAAGGCTGGGAAGTTGAGGATCGACGATTCCTCATTGATCGTACCGCTGTCTGAAAGTACCGCCACTGCATGCATCTGCAGATGAACATAGTCGGTTAGGCCAAGCGGTTTCATCAGTTCGACCCGATCGTGAAAAGTGACCCCCAGGTTTTCAACCCGCTTGCGAGTACGCGGGTGGGTGGAAACGATCACCCGCTTGCCATAGGTCTCCGCCAGACTGTTCAGGATCGCAACCAGCTTGCGGAAGTTGGTTTCAGAATCCACATTCTCTTCGCGGTGAGCACTAACGACAAAGTAGTCATAACGATTAAGGCCCAATGTAGAGAGAATAGCGGAGGCTTCGATCTTTGGCAGGTAGTGATTCAGAACCTCAAACATTGGAGAGCCGGTCTTAATGATCCTGTCTGGCGGCAGTCCCTCCCTAAGCAGATATTCGCGGGCGATATCGCTATAGGTAAGATTTATATCGCTGGTATGATCCACAATCTTCCGGTTTGTCTCTTCTGGAACGCGTTGATCAAAACAGCGGTTGCCAGCTTCCATATGAAAAATGGGAATCTTGCGCCGTTTTGCCGGAATGGCGGCCAGACAGCTATTGGTGTCGCCCAGCACCAGAAGTGCCTCAGGCTGTATCTCAGCCAACAGCGGGTCTATTTTAATGATCATCTGGCCGATTGTCTCAGCTGCAGTGGCACCGGCAGCACCCAGAAAATAATCCGGCTTGCGGATCTCCAGATCGTTGAAAAATATTTCGTTCAGCTCGTAGTCATAATTCTGGCCTGTATGGACGAGAATGTGTTCCATGTACTGGTCCAGTTTTGGGAGGACGCGGGAAAGTCGGATAATCTCCGGCCTGGTACCGACTACGGTTAGCACTTTTAGTTTCTTCATTATCACCCCGGTCGACTGATGCTGGAGAACGATTTAACTGACTTCACAACTATTGCTTTGTCAACAGTGTTTCTATGTTATTGCCGAGCAATTTGGAAAAACGGGTACTTCCCTCCTTGTTTAAATGCCCGGGGTCAGCAAACAGATCCTTGTTGTAGTTAATTTCGGAGACCCTGTCACCATTGTAGTTAAGAAATGGAATTTGATATTTATTAGCAATGTTTTCAATGATCAGGTTCTGATTAATTACATTTATAGAGCCCCAACCGGGGATATATTCAGGTGCTTGAACCAAAATAAGTTGTGATTTATGCTCCTTAATCAATTTTATCAGTTCAATGAACACTTGCATTTTGGAGTCGTCAAACCCAACATAAGCGCTCGGATCTATTTTATCCATTGAGCTGTTAAAGCTGAATGCCACGAAACCATTGTACCTTGAGCTTTCGTCTGCCTGTGTATTAGGTAATTTAAGAACTTTTCTTAATATCATGCCACTGCTTGAAACAAGCCATTTATTTTGCAGCAAACTGGTTTTATCAATATTGCTGTCTGAGAGCAAACTAGCGGTTACTGCGTTTGGAAAATAACGAGAATCGTGTTCGATCCTCCGTGTCAGGTGTTTCGGGATAAACATAAACCAATCCACTTCATATAAAATTACCTTAGGTGCCTGGTTATGCTTTAAAAATAAGTTCTTATACCAAGAAAGTATGAACGAAGGGCCAGCACCATCTAATGCAAAATTATAAAAATTCCCAGGGGGAATATATTTGGGATTAATGCCTTGTGCTGCATGTGAAGCTCCAATGATGATATTATCTTTTCTCCGGCCATTAAATAATTCATTGTAAGCTTGAACATAATTATTTAAGTTAAAAGTATCAATGTGCTTTGCATAATATTCGATAGCAGTTAATGTCAATAACAACAATATGGAATGAACAATTATTTTATTTGACAGTTTTCGCATGCTAAAATCCAAAATATATGAAACCGGCATTTTCGGAAATCCCAAATAATAGGATTGTTACAACAAGCAGATAATATATTATATGCCTGCCTACCGCGCTCACTTTATTGAGATGCTGCATGCCCTTGTTAAAGTCGCTGAAGGTGCCCACCAGAATTACTCCAAGCAGGATAATTGCTTCCAACCTCCCTTGCGACAACAACAACTTTGCACTGCCCCCTTTCATCCAGTTCAACAGGTTCGATATTACATAGATGGCATCCTTTAGATTGGCAGCCCTAAAGAAGATCCATGCAAAACTCACCAAATTGAACGTCACGAAGATCTGCCAGTACTTCAGGAATTTAGTTTTCTCAATCACCAACGCTTTATGCAGCTTCTTCTGATAGGGTTTGTAAAATACTGAACAGGCCATATACAAGCCATGCAACCCGCCCCAAATCACAAACCCCCAACTTGCACCATGCCAAATTCCTGATACTAGAAATGCTACAACCAGTGCCATGGCAGTGCCCCAATTCTTCCGGTTTCGCCACTGCATCTGTAGTGGTTTAAAAATGTAGTCGAGTATCCAACGGGAGAACGTAATGTGCCACCGTCTCCAGAAGTCGGCTACAGATGTGGCAAGGTACGGGCTGTTGAAGTTCTGGGACAGGTTGATGTTGAAGAGTCTGGCACTACCAAGTGCCATGTCGGTATAGCCGGAGAAGTCCATGTAAATCTGGAAAGAGTATGCGTAGGTAGCCAGCAACAACGGTAGCCCTGTGAACGCGTGGACATCGTTATATACCACATCCACGTACAAGCCAAGGCGATCCGCAATCACAACCTTCTTGAACAGTCCCCAAGTGAACAACAGCATCCCAAAGCGCATGTTGACGTAATTGAACTCATACTTGGTCTTCAGTTGTGGAATCAGATCGCCAGCACGTTCTATCGGACCTTGGAGCAGTTTGGGGAAAAATGCTAGATACAAGGCAAAGTACCCGAAATGCCGTTCAGGTTTCTCTATCTCAAGGTAGATGTCAAAAAGGTAGGATATGGCCTGAAAGACATAATAGGATACCCCAATGGATACGAACGCCTTGACTGGTTGAATCTGAGTATCTAGTGAAAGCAGGGTTGATAGTGCCTTCAGGTTGTCCGAAAGAAACGGTAGGTATTTCATGCCCACCAGAATTAGTACGTTGGTCGCAACCCCGCACCAGAGTAGAACTCGCTTTGCTTTTGCAGACTCTGCCTGATCCAACCAGATTCCGAAACCGTAGGTCGTCATTGCTACCAGTATCAGAACAGCCAGCAGGTAAGGCACATTCAAGGCAGCATAGAACAGCAGGCTTGATGCCAGCAGAACAAACCAACGTGCCCGTTCTCCTACAAAGTAGAAGACCAGATAAATTACCGGCAGGAACAAGAAGTATTTGAGCGAATTGAAGGGCATTGCGCTTTGTGTCAGGCGGTAATCTTGCTGCGGATGCTATTCAGCAAATCACCAACGTTCTTGAAGGTCAGCAGTTCTTTCTGGGAAAACCTGATGTTGAAATTGGATTCGATAGCTACGATTAGATTGACGTGAGAAAGAGAATCCCAGCCATCTACGTCATTAGCGGTCACTTCGGGAGTGATTTTGATGTCATCATCATCAAATACTACACAGAAAATCTCGTTCAATTTATCCTGCAACTCCATGGTTATTCCTCCAATGTGGATATGTCACCGGTATCCTGCCCCAAGTAACGAGCTTTCAGAACCCGACGCATGATCTTGCCGCTTTTATTTTTGGGTACGCTGTCAACAATGATGATTTCTTGTGGTGTTGCTATGGATGATGCCCTGTTGCTGACATGAAGCCTGACTTTTACTTCCAGTTCCTTTGACCAAGTGAACTGTTTATGCAAGTAAACAAAGGCAACAACCTTTTCATAGAGCAATTCATCAGGTGCGCCAATAACCCCGGATTCGGCTATTTCTTCAATTTCTAGAAGTACGCTTTCAACTTCAAAGGGACTGATCAAGTGACCGGCGGTGTTGATAACATCATCACTGCGACCCTTGAACCAATAAAAACCATCGTCATCCCGAACGGCAGTGTCGCCGGTGTAGTAATAGCCGTTCTTGATCTTGGAATTATATGCTGATTCATTATTCAAGTAGGTGACGAACATTGAAGACCATCCGGTCTTGAGACAGAGATTACCTTGCTGGTTATTCCCAAGGATCTTTCCATCATCGGCGATGATTTCAGGCTCAATGCCGTTAAGCGGTGTTCCCATGGAACCAGGTCTGATCTCAAGTCCGGGCCGGTTGGTGATCATAATGCCGCCGGTCTCAGTCTGGAACCAAGTGTCGTAAATATCTTTACCGATGGTGGCCCGTGACCATGAGATGACTTCGGGGTTGAGCGGTTCACCAACGCTGAAGATGTGCCTGAGGGTACCTAGGTCATAGCCTTTGTATAGTTCTGAATCTTCCCGCATCAACATGCGCAGTGCTGTTGGGGCTGAATACCAGATTGTTACAGCCTCGTTCTGTAAGAGGTCGAACCAGAGTTTAGCATCATAGCCGCCACCGTAATGTACCTGCGTTACACCGAGACTCCAAGGGCCGATGATTCCGTATGATGTGCCAGTTACCCATCCTTGATCGGCAGTACACCAGAAGATATCGGATGTGGTCAGGTTTAGCACTTCAGATGTGGTCCTGCTCTGGTGAAGAATACTATGGTGGACATGTAGCACACCCTTAGGTTTGCCCGTTGATCCGGAAGTGTAATGGAGTACAGAGGGGGTGACAGGTGCGGTGATGGGTGCGGTAAAATCATCGGAGGCTTGGCGAACAAGTGCCGGATAGCTGAGGATGTCTTGTGACTGGTGTTCTTCAATATCGGTAACGATGATGTATTCCAAAGAAGGAAGCTGGTCTTTGATACGGGTTATTTTTTTGAGAAGGCTCTTTTTTGTAACGATCCCTTTGGCCTTGGCATCACCCAGTCGGTCAAGGAGCGCATCATCACCAAAATTTGAAAAGAGCGTGCCGCAGATTACCTGAAATTTTAGCGCACCCAAGAAGCTGAAGAACTGTTCGGGTGTTTTTGGTAGGAAGGTAAACAGGATGTCCCCAGCATCAAATCCAAGCAACTGCAAGGCATTAGCAAATCTGTTTGATTCACGGTCGAGGTCGCTGAAGGTGTAGTTAGTACGTTCCTGATGTGAAGATACCCAGCGGAAGGCAACTTTATCACCACGTCCCAGATCACACTGCTGGCGAGTACATATGTGACCTATATTGTATTGATCGCCCCTGATAATGTTCATTACCACCTCAATCAAATACCAACGCTTAATTTTCCAACATACCTGTCTGAATTGCCATCGAAAACCCTTTATATTAATCGGGACCAACTGTCGGCACTGTCCCCTTAATCGATTTAAACCGGGAGTACCGGTTCAAAAAAGGTATCCGGTGTTTCAGTGTCAAACAGTTCGTTACACCACATGACGGTGACCATTTCGGTCTCACCGGTATTGGTAATGTTGTGTGTATAGCCCGAGGGGATATCCACCACCTCCAGCTTGTCGCCGGAAACAGGATACTCAATGATCTTTTCACTCCCAACCCGCCTGAAACGGATCACCCCCTGGCCGCTGACAACCAGAAATTTCTCGTTTTTTGTATGATGCCAGTGGTTACCCTTGGTAACGCCTGGTTTGGAAATATTGACAGACACCTGTCCACGCTCAGGTGTCTTGATGAATTCGGTAAACGATCCACGCTCATCAACATTCATTTTCAACGGATAGCTGAACTTGTCTTCTGGCAAATAACTGAGGTAGGTGCTGTACAGTTTTTTTACAAACGGATCGGCCATGTTCGGAATGCTTCTCAGCTCACGGCTTTCTCTAAATGAACGGATCAGTTCTACTATGTCTCCCAGTTTTATGGTATGCACCGGCTGCACAACACAAAAGCCATCCAGCATCTCAGCTTCGCCTTCAAGTAAGGCTACGAAGGCTCGCACCACATCGTCGATGTAGACCAGGTTCATCACCACTTCAGGATCGTTAACCTGAATGGGGAGTCCATTGGCAATGTTGTTACAAAAGGTGGCGACCCCGGAATTGTAGTTGGGACGGCACCATTTGCCAAAGACATTGGGAAGACGGAAGACATGTACGGCAGCACCGGTTTCCCGGCCATAAGTAAAAACAATCTCTTCTGCCTCGCGTTTACTGGCTCCGTACGGGTTGTCAAGGGCAGCCTGGGTAGATGAGGTGATGGCAAGCGGCACTTTTTTAGCACTATTAGCAAGATGGTGACAAATCTGGGCGGTCAGGTCAGTATTCCCCGTTCGAAACTCCTCCGGATTTTGAGGACGGTTCACGCCTGCCAGATGAAATACGAAATCAGCTTGGGAAAGGAGGGTTGGCAGCATGGAGGGATCGTGCTGTACATCAAAACAAATGATACGCAAATCATCTCTACCCTGGAGCGATACCCTTAAGTTCTTGCCGACAAATCCTTCTGAACCTGTTACAAGAACAGTCTTCATCGTCTGATTCCTGAAGCAGCAAGTTCCTGCTGGATGTAGTCAAGCTTCAAGAGCAACTCTTTAACCTCTTCGACATTCAGCCGCCGGGTATTGTGAGAGTTATAGTCCTCTATTTCGGCAATCTTCTCTTCGCCTTCGGTGAAATACTTTCCGTAATTCAAATCCCGGTCATCCGGCACTATCCGGTAATAACCACCGAGATCCTCGGCCTTGACCCGCTCTTCGCGGGTCAACAGGGTTTCGTACAGTTTTTCGCCATGGCGGGTACCGATCACCTTGATTGGGTTGTCGGCCTGGAACAGCTCCTTGACGGCCATCGCCAAATCAAAAATCGTTGATGCCGGGGCTTTCTGTACAAAGATGTCCCCCTGGCGGGCATTATTGAAGCCATAAATCACCAGATCAACGGCATCTTCCAGCGACATTAGGTAGCGGGTCATGTTTGGATCAGTAACCGTAAGCGGTTTACCTTCGCGAATCTGCTTTATAAAAAGTGGGATCACTGAGCCGCGCGAAGCCATAACATTGCCATAGCGGGTTCCGCAAATAACAGTTTTAGCGGTATCCGTGGTACGAGCTTTAGCAACCATCAGTTTCTCCATCATCGCCTTGGAAATGCCCATGGCGTTGATCGGATAAACCGCCTTGTCGGTACTCAGGCAGATCACCTTTTTCACCTTGGTGGCGAGCGACGCATTCAGCACATTCTCAGTGCCGAGCACGTTGGTCCGCACCGCTTCCATCGGATAGAATTCGCAGGAAGGCACCTGTTTGAGCGCTGCTGCATGGAATACATAATCCACGCCATGCATTGCCGAGTTGAGGCTATCATAGGTGCGCACATCTCCGATGTAGAACTTGACCTTGGAGTTGTTCAGCTCAATCCGCATGTCTTCCTGCTTCTTCTCGTCACGGCTGAAGACTCGAATTTCCTTGATATCGGTGTGAAGAAAGCGTCGTAGGACAGCGTTACCAAAAGAACCGGTGCCGCCAGTAATCAACAAAATTTTGTTATTGAACATGGGCTTGAACCATACCTGAGGAAGTTATTTTTTAAACGGATAGTTAGTGCGGATTAGATCATCTTTTTCAGATTGCTTGGGGTAATTTATCAACACAGCTCTATACACTCCCTTAAACACAAACAGACTGCCCGCAGCAGCACCAATAATGCCGCAATTATGGACCAAGTCGCCGATATCTTTCAGCGACCCGGCCCCACCTAAAATAGTTATGGGAATATGAGCCGCCTGCCTGACTCGTTTCGCTAATTCAAGGTCATATCCCTTCATCTGTCCGTCATTTTCAATTGAATTTACAACGAGTTCACCGGCGCCCAATTCTTCGAACCGGGATATCATTTCAAACAGACTTCGTTTTGTGTTTTTTTTGGCGTTATGCGTATAGATATCATAGCCCTTACTAAGCAATCGTTTTTTTACATCCAGAACAACCACAACACTTTGGCGGCCAACCTCCTCTGATATTTGTGTAACCAGTTGTGGATTTTCTACGGCTGCTGCACTAATGGCTACTTTTTCAACGCCAAGACCTATGATCTTTTTAGCTTGGGCAGCAGTGCGTACACCCCCACCATAGCACAGAGGCATGCGACATTCAGCAGCCAATTTCGTGATCATTTTATAGTTTGGTTCCACGTTGTTGGCTGTGGCATCAATATCCAGAACCATTAACTCATCTGATTCCTTCTCGTTGAAAATCTTGACGGCGTTGATCGGGTCACCCACATATTTAGGTAATTTGAAATTAACGGTTTTCACCAGCCCGTTGTTTTGAACCAGTAAGCATGGAATGATCCTGGGTCTTAACATCTCATAACTCCGCGAAGTTCTTTAGCAGACCGGTGCCAAAGTGGTGACTTTTTTCAGGATGGAATTGCACTCCATACATATTGTCAGACTGTACAGCGCAGCAAAAATCTGCGCCATAAGTAGCGGTTGCAATGACAGAGTCTTGATGCAAACTCACGAAGAAATAGGAATGCAAAAAATAGAAGCGTGCCTCTTCTTCAAACCCTTTGAACAGCCTTTGGTCACCCTTTACGCTGACATCATTCCATCCCATATGTGGTAAAGGCAGTTCAGCTGCTTCAGGTATGGATGTAAAAGCTTTTACGTGGCCCGGTATCCAGCCCAATCCGTGCAGCTTCCCTTCATCACTTGAGTTGGCAAGAATCTGCATACCAACACAGATTCCTAATATTGGCACTTTTTTACTGAGTACCAGATGATCTAGAGTCTGCCTCATGCCAGATGCCTCAAGTAATTCCATGGCATGGTCAAAGGCCCCCACTCCAGGCAAAATCAATTTACTTGCAGTTTCCAGCGCATCTGATGTCTTGGCGACGGTAACAGGTATGCCAAGACGGTTGTAAACATTTACGAATGCCTGGATATTACCCAAGCCGTAATCAATGATTGAAATCATCTGAATAGCCTTTTCTCGAGTCCCAACATGGCCATTGCCTTTGATCCGAGTCCTATTAAGAATCTTTTGTTCTTATAGTCATGATAGGTCTTGTTTTTGCCATCGAAAATCTGCTGCAGTTCATCAACGGACAAATCCAGTTTATGCGCAACATACTCAAATTCCTGCTGCAGGAAATGCTCATCAAGCTCGGGTTTGGAAATTCTCTCAAGGGCTTCTTGACGCGTCATCTGGCCAGTCATGATTAAACTGGAAAAGTGGGCACGGCGCTTTTCATAGCCAAATTTACGCGGCATCCAATAATCTTCATAAAAACGAGTGAATCGAGATTCATGGTGTTTGTGAATAAACGGTTCCCAGCCGAACAGCTTGCCAAGTTTCTGCTCGGCATCCTTTTTCAGGTACGGCACGACGTTGAGCGGACGGTACACCTCCATTCCCAAGGCGTACTTGTAGTAGATCTTGTAGGTGAGGATGTCGACGATCGGGAAGGTCGTCAAAGGACGGCTGCCGAACCTGGAGTGGATGTCGTGAATCAGGGTTCGGTCGATGCCGGGATAGCCCCCCCACTCCTCGGGCTCGCGACAGCATTCGGTGGAAAAATTCCCACCGGTGAGCACGTACTTTATCTTGTGCTGTCTGGCGAATTTGTAAAGCATGGAGAAAAACGCGGTGTCCTGCGGCAGGTCCTGGTCGGATATCTGGGCCTTGAGAAAGGCCACCTGCAGATCCTTCATCTCCTCCCAGTCAATGACCTCCGTGTACAGGTCGAGCCCCAGGCCGTCCACAAGTTTCTCGATGTTTCCCACCGCCTGATCGGTGTTCCAGCCGGCGTCGACGTGGAACAGCAAGGGACGCAGCCCCATTCTTTCCTTCACGATGTAGGTACAGTAAGAGCTGTCGAGGCCGCCGCTCAGCCCTATGATACAGTCGAAATCCCTTCCCTGGCCGTCCTTGCGGATCTTCTCAGCAACCTTAATCAGTTCGGCTTCGCCGCGTTCGTCGGTGTGCCAATTGGGGAGGATCACCTTCTGGAAGTTGTTGCAGTAGTCGCACTCGTTGTTTTGATCAAAAACGATATTGGGATCGGTGGTATCCATGATGCAGTTCGCACATATTTGATACGGTCTTTCGCTCATCTGATGTCTCCATGTTGGCGAGCTTACGGTGATTCGTCAATTAACTTCCTGAATAAGACAAGGTATTCTAAACGTCCTGTCTCATCCCGCGCCTATGGCAGTGATAACTTCAAGCAGTGAGGCGTTATAGCTACTGGTGCGGTATTTTATCAATGCAGCCTCCCGGTTCCGGAGGGCTATTTGTGACAGAGGTTGCACGTTTTCGATCATGGATTCCAGGACTCTCCGTATCGAATCCGCGGAATTGGCGAGGACCTGGTAGCCATGCACCCCGTCGCTGAAGATATCCCGGATCCCGCCCTGGTCGGTTGTGACCACCACGCACCCCGAGGCGTAGGCCTCCAAAATCGAAATCGGCTGCCCTTCGTTCAGGCTTGTCGGAAGACAGAAAACATGGGCCTGAGCCAGGAGAGTCTTCTTCTGTGCACCGGCTACCACGCCGTGGTAAGTAATCCCCTCGTGCCCTTTAATCCTAGCCAGAAACCCGTCTTTCAGGTTCTGGGACTCAAATGCGCCGGCAAAATCAAGCTTGACCAACCTCTGCATTTCGTAGCGTAGCCCCAGATAGGCATCGAGCAGTTGCTGGTAACCCTTGCCCTCGATCAGGTTACTCATAAAGAGAACTCTCAATGGGAGAACCTGGGCAAATTTTTCCTTCACCTCATCCTGACTGGCAAAGAGATAATCTTCGGCAAAGTTTGGAATAATGTGTATCTTCTTGCTGTCCATCAAGCCGTCAAATATGACGACATGGGAATCGCCCAAAACCACGGATGCAGCCAACCGCCGAATAAAAAACCTGTTCAAGACAAGCAGGGGCTTGTACCTGTCCAGAAGCAGCTTTTTAAAGCTTCCTCCGTGCAGGTGTACCACCATCCGGTGCAGCCTGCTGAAACAGACGAGATAGATGAACAAGTCCTTGAGGTTTCCTGCAACCGACTCCGAAATCGTCAGGTAGATGACATCGCGTCCTCTTTTGCGGCGAAAGACTTCGCGGATAATGGCAAAAACCTGGAAAACCCTCCCCAGAGAGTCTACTCCCTGCTTGAACCCCTGTTTGCTGAGGTTGACCACTTCAACCTGATGGTCCCGCACCAATTCATCCAGCAGAATTTGCGAGGCCAGGGATTGTCCCGTGACCGGAGGAGGCAGTGGCGCGATATACAGAATCTTCATGGCGCGAAATTAGTCTGGGAAAATGCGGTAAGGCTGCGGATGAAGTTCTCAATCACGAGCCTTCTCTCGAAGAGCTGACCGTACAGGGCACCGCTGCGCTCCCCCATTTCCGGCCACCGCTCTCTGCACAACATCAGGGATTCGAAGGCGGACCTCACGCTGCCGTGCAGCAACGGATCGAAGACGAAACCGTTGCTGCCTTGCTCGACGGCTTCGAAATGGTTGCCGCAGCGTTGCGAAACCAGCACCGGAAGCCGCATGCTCAGGGCCTCGACTAGTGTCAGGGGACTGGGGTCCGAAAAGGAGGGGAGCACGAAGACGTTTGCCCTTTTGTAGAGGGCCACCATAAGGTCGGTGTCGCAATGCCCCACAAGCTGGATGTTCACTTTCACTCCATGGCGGCAGATGAAATTCTCGATGAGGCCTCGGTCCGGCCCGGTTCCCGCTATCAGAAAAAGTCCCTTGCGGATGTTTTCAACGCCGATGGCGGAGAAAAAATTGACGATCCCCTTCACGTTCTCCAACAGACGTACCGGCATCAGGAATACTGGGGTGTCGTTGTGGATCCGTGCGCAGATTTCTTCCTTTGAGATGGTGAACTTTTCCTCCTCTATGGTGTTGGGAAGCGGGACATAGGTGTTTACCTTGATTCCCCACTTCTCGAGGGTAAGTTCGGTCATTTTGCCGGAGCTGATCTGCACACCGGGTGAGGATTCATAGACGAATTTGCGCACCATTTTTTTCAGCACGTTGTCGCGACTGGCACCGATGGTGAGGTAATTGGCTTCGGACCAGAAGTGCAGGGGGCTCTTCAAGATGCCCATCCTTTTCAGAAGCACCAGAATCAGCACGTCGATATCGTTCCAGCTGCCGCCAATGATGATTTCAGCTCCCTTTGCCTCCAACATCTTGGCGATGAGCCTCGGGTTGATATGCAGGTGGTACCTGGAAAACAGCATCCGGTACAACCCGCGATCGATATAAAAGGGGTGCTTCAACTCGCCCGGATCTATGGTCCAGTTCCGGTCCGCCTCGGTGCTCCTCATGTAGAAGACCTCGAAATTAAGGCCGCACTGGTGCAACTCGTTGTAGAACGAGGTCCGGTAAGGAGTGGGTATGTTGGTGAGGAAAAGGTATTTTTTCATGTGTGCCGAACCCTGGGCCGCGAGATGCCGTTTCACTTCTCAACCGACAGCTTGTCCATAGTGAACTTCTTGAACATGAGATGACTCGCGATGTTCAGCAATCGGAAAAAAGCCACCACTATTAGATAGGGAACCATGGACCCCTTGTATTGGTAGCAACGGGGCAACGACAGCTTCTTTTTTCCGAGCCTGATTTCCGCGTAGTCATAATTTATGTACCTGAACGGTACGCCACGTTCACCGAAAACGTAGAGTGCATACTTAAGGGCGCCGAGCTTCGGTTTCGGTTCTAGGGTTTCGAAGAGCAGCGCATCCAGCTCCTCGAGATGTTGAGGGTAGTAGGCAACATTCAGGTGAATGTAGAAAGAGCCGCCAAGGAGGACAACCGGCTTTCCCCAGTAGACTGCCTCCACGCCGGCAGTGGAACCGAAGACGAATACCTTCTCACAGTTGTCGATCAGCTTATAGGTGGAAACCGGCGAATCCGAAGGTATCACCGTGATGTTCGCATAGTCCTTGAACAGGGCAGCCAGTCCGGTATGGTAGCTGAACTTGATGCCCTGCAGATTCGGATGTACCCGCAGATAGAAGTGAATCGACGGGTCGCTTGCGGCTTTCTGCAACAGGTAAAGAGTCCCTTCGATCTGACTGTTGAAGAGCTTGTACTTATCAAACGAGTCGCCGACGCAGAAAAATTCATCTTCCGATGAGTTGAAAATCACGTAGTTCCGCTTCAAGGGGTCCCAGTTTTCCGGTAACCGATTGTGGTCTTGATTGCCGATATAGACTGTATCTGAAGCTGTTTCTCCTTTTTTGCGTTTCTGGAAGAAAGCCTCGGCGACTTCTTCCTTGTTCCTGCTTCCGCTCCAGGCGTCCCAATTGTCTTCGATAACCTTGCTGTTTTTGTCGATATCGTGGGGCAGAGTGTCGACGAACCGGACCTTTTTCGGCTTGAGCCTGTCGGAGGAAAAGGTGAACTCTATGATGTTGATCTTGATCTTGAGCTTCTGGCTAACTTCCAGGACCGGTCTGATTGTACCGTATCTGCCATTGACAATGCAGATCAGATCGGGTTGAAACTCGTCGACCATGGCGAGGGTGGCCTCGGTCAGAAGGGCCGATACCCGCAGGGCCTGATCGAAATAATCGCGGGTAGTCTTGTTGAAGGCAGGGTTCAAGTTACGTGTCATCGATACATAGGAAGAGACCACCCCCAGTCCCGTATTCATTTCTTTGTATCGAATGTTCTTGGCTTCTTCGATCGAGTCATAGCTGTAGTTAATAGATTGAACGGCTCTCCTGGTCGCATCACTGAGGTAATGTGACAGTTTTTCGTGTTTGAACTTGGGATGCTGTATCTGCCCGATAAGGAGTCGGGATGAGAACATACACTCCACGCAGCGAATCCTTGACTGTTCAGCATTGATATCGCACGGTTTTATCTCGCCGCTGCAGGTGACGAAGAGGACCTCGTTGTTCTCATCCTGCAGGTACTCGGCGGCCTCATCCATAAGCCCTGCCATGCCATTTGAGTCAAGTGAATAGGGACTGTAGAAAAGTACCTTCATTCAGTCATCTTCCTTTTTTGCACCATGCTCACCACCGCTTCTGTCCTGCCGGCCCTGTTGCGGCCAAAACAGGCGCTGCTCCCGGCCTGAACCCTTCCCTGCTTGTCCGCAACCATCACGAGGTTTTCCGGCAGTACCAAATCGACCGGTAGTGCCTCATCGAGAACCCGTACTCCTTCAGGACCCGGGTTATCAGCGCCTCCCCGGCTTCGCTGTGGAACTCAATGATCAGCAGGTCGACACGGCTCAGCCAGGACTCAACATCGCCGGAAAAAATCGACTCCTCCGCCCCCTCTATGTCCATTTTGAGGATGTCGAGCCTCTCGATGGAGTACTTCGCCAGGAGGGAGGGAATCGTAGTTACCGTTATTTCCATCTCGCCATCGGCGGTAATGGCGGAACTGGTCTGGCCGCTATTGAAGCGTACCGAGCCTTCATGGGTATAAAGTCCGCAATTGTGCAGCATGACACGCGCCCCGTAGGGACCCAGGTTGTTGCGGGTAGACTCGAAGGTCAGGGAATCAGGCTCCAGGGCGACGATGTTCAGGCCTGGGAACCTGGAAAGAAAATACGCCGAGGTGTCGCCGATGTAGGCGCCGGCATCGATCATCCACTTCGGGTCGCCGTTGGGCACAAAGTCGCCCCATTCTTCCCGCACGATATTGTCTATGACGGTCTTGGTGTCGTCGGTTCCGGGCCTGATGAATATTGGGTGCAGCAGGTTGTCGAAAGCCATTGGGACTGCAAGCTCTCCCGCACTCCCCCCTTCGATCTGCATTAGCTCGGCATATCTCGCAATACCGTATCTGCGGGAGATTTGCATAAAATCCAGCGCGCGGCTGAGCATGTGGTAGGGAGCGCTGCTAGTGGCGAAGACATACCGAACGAGATTTCTAAGAAGTTCCATACAAAAATACCCTGCCTCGAGGAAATGGTCCTGGTGATGCGCCCGCGCAGCGAGGGGCACTGGCTATTCAGCACCCCGTCAGCTCAGGTAGTTCTTTTTCTGGCTACGATCTTGACCTGGGAATACCTCTGTCTCATGAGCCCGTAGGCACGGCAGCAGAGGTGAAAGAACCCAGTTCCCAGCTTGGCGAAGTGCTGATAGAGGGGTGGCCAGACATGGTAGAACGCCTCCACGCTTTCCACTTCCCACCCCGCGCTTACCAGCAGGTTTCCCAGCGTCACCGGGTTCCAGGAGTACAGGTGATTGTTGACGTCACCCGGGAACCACCGGTTGCGCAGGCTTTCGCAGGGGACAAACACCACGAGCCGCCCCCCCGGCTTGATCTTGCCGAGCAGACAGGCCAGTTCCCCGTGCGGGTCGATGCAGTGCTCGAGGGCGTGGTTAGAGATGATCAGGTCCGCGACCCCGTCGTCCAGTTCCCGGGCAAACTTCACCGCGGAGATGCCGTTGGTCTTTCCCGCGTAGCTGCGAGCGGTATCGTTGATTTCCACACCGAACCTTCTGGAACAGTTGAGGTTCTTGAGCAGAAACCCCCCACCGCAACCGAAATCGACGACGGTCGCATCCGCAGCGACGTAGGGGGCGAACTTGAAGGTTTCGGCCCAACCGCCGAACTCGCCCATGTCCTTTTGGAAGGCGAAGTACTTCTCATCGTAGTGGGCTGCAGCATTTTGTGACTCCATCCTGAACCTCCTGTACCAGCAGTTGAAAAGTTAATCGTCAAAAACCAAGGGCACGGTCAAGCGAGCTCACACCGTTTTTCTTGGCCATCTTTTTCGTCATCATGAAGAAGTACACCATCAGGGAGAGGATTATCAGCACGTGATAAAATACGCCCTTCAATTCGGAGTTGAAGATGCCCATGGCAGGAAGAACAAATACCACGCCTAGCACAAGCAGGCTGTTGAATCGCAAAACGCCGTTGATGGGCCGCAGCAACCTCAGTGCCACTAGGTACAGGAACAGGAAGAAGATGGTGCCTAGGTACCCGAAGTCGAAGGTGAGGTTCGCCACCAGACCGTTGAATTTGTCGTAATAGCTCCCCCACAGCGAGTACAGTGTGCTCTCGATCCTCTCGGGGTGGTAATCGATGAGATCCAGGGCATTCCCTATCAGGAGAACCAGGGGGAAGGAGAGTTCTCCCTTCAGGGTCTCGAAAGAGTACATCGACATGATCTCGTTGCTGTTCTTATACCATTGCGAGCAATAGTCCAACAAGCTGTAGACCACGGGGTTGGTGACAATAGATTCCGAATTGACCGCCTGTTTGTAGAACAACACATTGGTGAACCGATTTTCGGTTATTATATAAAATACGAAAACCGTCAGCGAAAGCAGAGTCAAACCAGAAAGTTTAATGGTGCGTTTCGTCCTACGTGAAAGTTTGGGATAGAAAAATGGCAGATACAATCCGTACAGCAGCATATACACGATGAATCCAGATCTGCTGAAAACCATCAAACCATTGAATATTATATTGAGAGACAGTACCAGTGAAATCAAAGAATACAGGTACCTGTTCTTGGACAGATAATAAAAGTGCAGCGGAATCAGAAAGTAAGCCGCCGGATGCAGGTAGAGCGCCATCAGAAACAAGGTATGATTTATAGGGAGCTGCTTGATGAATCCTTCGCTCTCCCCGAGATTTTTGAACGCCGAATAATCCGTTACCGTCGTGAAGGCATAAAAAATTGCTATGGCAAAAAGTACGAAGGTAATGGAATTTATAGCGAATAACCAGAGAGTCAGGGTCCGCAATCTTTTCGGATTGGGCTCCGAAATCATGCACTTGTACTTAAACCTGTTCCACGGCACGATGAAAAAGGTCAGTGCGACAGCCAAAAAGAGAAAATTCATGATCTTGAAATAGGTATCAAAAGTGTAGTCATACCCGATTAAAAGTCCGCAACCAAGGGAAACCATATATATGGATATCAGCAGTAGCCCGGGCGTTGCCGCTTTCCGGAAGTTAAAAAGACAATAAAGCAGTACGAAGTAGATAAGTAATAGCATCGGGTGTTGCCTCTGTTTTTCAAGGTATCGGCCGGTCAGACCGGCGCGACGACCAGAGTTTTCTTCAGGGTCCAGGGAAGCTTGTACAGGGTGTTGGCGTAGCACAGCACCGCAAGAAAAGTGATCAGGGATATCAGGCAGCTCGAATAGGCAGCGCCCATAACACCTAGGGAGCGCACCAGCAAAAATGTTGTCAGTATCTGCAGCATCGAGGAGCAAAAGGTGATGGTCCCCAGGTACTTGGTCTTCTTACGATAGAAGATGTACCCCGACACGATCGAATACATCCCTTCGAAGTACAGGGTCGTCATCACGAAGGGCATGAAGCGGACGGCTCCGAGGTACCCCCCGCTGAAGAACAGGAGAACGATGTATTTCATGACGAAGAAACTGCCAATACAGACCAGAAGTAGCAGTACAGCAAAGAGATAGGTGATCTTCACCAGTTTCTTCTTTATCGCAAGCCCCTCCTCTTCCGGCACGTTGTCGATCGTGCTGAGGTCCTTATACATTACCGGAGAGTAGGCGTTGAAAAAGGAACCGGTGAAGACGCCGATGAGGCCGCCCAGAGTCAGGGCAACCGAATAAACGCCGTTGGCCGAGAGCCCGATGTAGTTGGTGACGATAATCTTGTCCATTCCCGATTTAAACCAAAAAGACAAGGTGTGTGGCAGCAAAGGCAACCCAAAGAAAAAGGCGCTCTTCATCTCGGTAACATTTATCTCCTTAAAAAGGTACCCGCTTCTGGTCATAAGCCACAGACTGAGTACCAGCGTGAATATGGCTGATGCTGCCAGGCTCAGAGCCCTCCCCTGCCAGTTCCACTGCCATACCACGACGAACAGTATCGCCAGAACCCCTGCCGCCAGTGACTGAAATATCTGGATGCCGTTGAAAAGGACGACCCGGTTTTGCATCCTCAGTAACGACATGTACAGCATGAAGATGCTGGTTGAGACAGCCGTGAGCAGCGCCAGATATTGCCATATTGCCGGAATGCCCAGCAGACGGGAGATGAGCCCCGAGCAGGCCATGGAGCTGAGACCGCAAACTGCTGCCAGGGTCAGAATCAGGTATACCAGGTTCGACAAGTACCCCGGCAGTGCGCGATTGGGAAGCGCATAATAGGAAACAGTCAGTGCCGAGTAGGTGTTCAAGGCGCAGATGGCCAAGTAGATTTGCACCGCCACGCTGAAATTGGTGACGATGCCGAAATCTGACGTTGTCAGGTACCTGGCAACGATGGGAAGCAAAAGAAACGGGATTGCTTTACCGAGACTGTCTCCAACGGTATATATTACCGTCGACTTCATGACCGGACTGCTTATCAGCCTCTTAGCCGCATTCTTCATTCAGTGGTTTCCCAGCCCTGAATCAGTTACACATGTTGTCTGTTTAAGACTGTTTTTGCTCTTTTCGAGAAGAATTTCAGAAATGACCAGATCAATCTCCGTGTCGATGTCGATACTGGCATGTTTTGCCATCAGGTGGAAAACGGTGTTGTCGGTAATAAAGGTCTCCCTTTCGAGCAATGCCTGGTACTCGGCGACGTACACGGCACCGTTGAGTGCATATACCTGCGGCAGGTCCTGCCGACGTGCTATCATCTGCGAGTCGCCCAAGAACGGACGGATCTTGCCATCGCTGTCGCCAGTAAACATCCAGTAGGGACTCTTGTCTGGCTCGACTACCGAGACGCAAGAAAAAGCCCCCTTGGCCAAGCACAGTTCGATGCAGCGGTCGATATCGTCGCAGGTCCTAAGCGGTGACGTGGGCTGCAGCAGCACGACGTAGTCGTACCCGGGCAGCGCCCTTACGGCATGGAACACCGGCTGGATCCCAGGTGTATCGTCTTGGGCCAGTTCGGCGGGACGCACGAAGGGGACCTCGCAGCCCCACTCCCGGGCAACAGCTATAATCTCGGCGTCATCTGATGACAATATCAATCTGTCAATGTATTTTGACTTTTTAGCTTCTTCAATCGTCCAGACCATCAGAGGTTTGCCTGCAACCATGCGGATGTTTTTGCGTGGCACCCCTTTGGAGCCGCCACGTGCAGGTATAATGGCAAGCACTGTTTTTCCTTCAATCACGAAAACACCTCATCATACTCTCCATTTGCTCTCTCAAAATCATCTACGCGGCCAATATCCAGCCAATATTCCCGTATTGGAAATACCGAAGTCTCCATTTTCTTCTCAAGCATCTTCTCAAACAAAGAAGGCATATCGAAGTATTTATTTTGTGGGACATACCTCAAAATTTCAGGATTCAATACATAAATCCCGGCGCTGACAAAAAAATGATGAACGGGCTTTTCTTCAATCCCCAACAGCTTTTGTTTGTCTATTTTTACGACGCCATACGGGACCTGAAAGTCGTACTCGCGCACACACATGGTAGCCGCTGATTGATGAACATCATGAAAATCAATCAAATGCTGAAAATTAACTTTTGTCAGAACATCTGCATTCATTACCAGAATAGGGAACTCGGGAGGTTTGGGTAGCAAGCCAAGAGCTCCTGCTGTCCCTAATCGTTTGTTTTCATTTATATAGCTTATTTCAACCCCCCAACGACTGCCATCTCCACAATAGTCCCGAATCATTTCTGCTTTGTAGTTAATTGAAATAGCAAATTTATGGAAACCATATTCTTTGCAATTATCAATGATCGTTTCCAAAACAGCTTTGTTGCCAACTTTCAGAAGCGGTTTCGGACACTCCTTGGTTAGGGAACCAAGTCTAGTTCCAAGGCCACCGGCCATAAGCACGACCAAATTGTCACGCTTTCTTATGCTCAGTAGCTCATCCAGAAGCTCAAGACCAACAATGTACCGATTTTCGTCAAGAACAGGAACCTGATGAAATTGCTTTTCCTTCATCAATGCCAAGATGTTGTCACGGGTCTCGGTTATGCTGACAAAGGTAAACTCTCGATTCATAACTGTCTGCACTGGATTACTAAGCGATGTACCTTTTAAAATTGCTCTACGAACATCTCCATCGGTCAGCGTTCCCAATAAACGGTTATTCTCATCAATGACTAATGCGATCTGCAAAGCGGTTGCATCAATGATCTTGATCGCTTCAAGGATCGAAGTTGTCGGGCTTATCAGTACATCTTTCCAACGATTCATACAAACTCCCGTGCTGGTACACCACGTACCATTGCACCATCAGCAATATCTTTAATAACAACGGCACCGGCCGCAATCAGACAACCGATGCCGATCGAAATCCCCTGAATTAGTGTAGCACCTGTACCAATATGGCTGTCAGATCCGATTTTAATAATACCTGACATTGTCACTCCGGGAGCAATATGAACATGATCGCCAATGATGCAATCGTGATCCACGGAGGCACGGGTGTTGATAATGCAGTTGATCCCGATACAACAACCAGGCTGAATGACCGCACCGGCCATAACTTGAGCTCCTTCACCGAGTTCAACATCCGAAGCAACGACCGCAGACGGATGAACAACCGTCGCAAACTTATAACCCATACCCTTGAATCTTTCAAATATCTGCTGGCGCTTGAATGGAAGGCCTACTGAGCCAAGGCCATTTACAAGTTGGATCTCTGAAGGCGGGAACTCATTGACGACATCATCTCCGCCAAGCACGGGAACACCAAGTATTTCGACACCGGCCAACTTCGGGTCTGGGTCAACAATTCCTGCAATTAGGTTACCTGATTTCAGGAGTGCTTCAATTAGCACTTTAGCATGGCCACCTGCACCAAGAATGATGACTGGCAGGCTCATAAAGATATGGCCTCATCTTTAGAAAAATTTCGACCGGCCTTCCTGTTAAGCAGTTCCCAGTACTGCATGGGCGACAAACCATTTCCGGGCCGCTTAACTGCAAGGTTTTCAGAAGTGAATGCCTCGCCAACCGCAATAGTACAGGCCGCCACCAGGCTTTTCCTGGCAACACTCATGTTCTTTAGTTCACTTGGTGCCGGATGCTTTCTGCCAGAGCCAAGCGCCTGCTCAACAACACGAATGGCAGACACCATCTGCTTCAGTTCTGTTGGTTCAAGTGACGCTTTGTGATCCGGGCCGGGGAGAGTTCGGTCAATTGTGAAATGTTTTTCAATTACTACAGCGCCACGAGCAACAGCGGCAATCGGCACCGTAATGCCTTCCGTGTGATCTGAGTAGCCGACAGGTAAGCCAAAGGAGCTCCTCAGGGTGTCCATCACCTTCAGGTTCACATCCTCAAGCGGAGCCGGATATTCGGTAGTGCAGTGCAGAAGCGTTACCTTATCCTGCAAAATGGCCTGCCCCTCACAAGAGCAGTAGGCTGCACGAAAAGCCGCAATTGAAGGTTCTCGGTTACCTAAATAGCCAAAGGCCAGCACGCCGAGGGCATCTTCAATCTCACCCAAAGTACTCATTCCTGTAGAAAGAATCACCGGTTTTCCGGTCTGGGCAATTTTGAGCAGAAAGGGGGCATTGGTGATATCACCGGAAGGAATCTTGATATAGGGCAGATCGAATCGCTTTGCCAGGAGGTCCACACTCTCAAGATCAAAAGGTGTAGAAAGAAACGCTATGCCGCAAACCTGGCAATGTTTAATCAGGGTCTCATGGGCATGTTCGTCCAGTTCCAGCTTGCGGATCATCTCGTGCTGGGATTCACTTAAATCTGTTGTTCTGGTCTGATACTCCGCCTTCGGGGCTGAACGACTCACCAGCGCATCAGCCTTGAATGTCTGGAACTTGACGGCATCGGCACCGGCTTCAGCGGCAACCTCCACCAGCTGTTTCGCCATGTCCAGCGAGCCATTGTGATTTACCCCTGCCTCGGCGATTATGTAGGTGCGGTTTGCTTGCATCGTGTCTCTCAAAGATCGTAAAAACGTTTGGTAGTCTTAAGCTTGGCTTGCTTCAAGTAGTCCTTGATACGGATGGCCGACTCGCCGTAGCCATAGAGGGAAACATCCTGCTTGACTCTATCCCGAAATGACGGGGAAAGTGCTTTATTGATTGCTGTTACTATGGATTCTGTGGTTTCCAGACAGTCAATGATCGAGTCAGCTTTAAGGCGTCCTGATTGACGGTCTCCGATGTTAACGGTTGGTGTATGGCAGGCAGGCGCCTCTATGATACCGCTGGAGGAGTTACCGATTACGGCATCAACAAATTTCAGCGCACTCAAGTAACGCACCTGCCCCATTGAGGTAAATACGGTGGCACGCCCCTTATTGTGCTGTGCGTATTCATCAATCATCTGTCCCAGTATCCTGCCGTCGCTGTCGGAGTTGGGCTTGGTGAAAATGATCTTAGCTTCAGGAAAATGGTCTAGCGCATCAAGCAGAGCCTGCATGGCAGTGGCGGGTACAACAGCTCCGAGGGTTGCCGGGTGATAAGTAACCAAAAAACAGGTAGTACTCAGTTCAAAGTTGATGCTCTGTTCTAGCTGGGATTTATCCAGCAACTGCAAGCGCTTGATGTTTTCAATCCCAAGCGCTCCTACATTGAAAACCGTATCCGGGTGTTCACCCAGCTGAATTACCCTGGTGAGATACGGTTCGGCAGCTACAAAATGCAATTGCGACATTTTAGTAATGGCGTGGCGGATGCTTTCGTCAATAGCGCCTTCCGTTGTCTCTCCGCCATGGATATGGGCAACTGAAATCCTGGCAACTAGCGCAGCCTGGGCGGCCGCCAGAATTTCGTAACGGTCCCCCAGAACAATCATTATATCCGGTCTCAATTGCTCCAGTGCGTCAGCAAAACCGATGACCCCGAGGCCGATCGACTTGGCAATCCCTACCGCTGTGTCACTGGAAAGCAGCATCTCGACCTTGGCATCGATAGTAAATCCGTCTTCCTCAATAGTTTTATAGGTGAGTCCAAATTCCGGCGAAAGATGCATACCAGTGGCGATTATCTGTAGCTGGAGTTCATCGTCAGCCAGAATCTCTTTCATCAGCCAGTAGAGTAACCCATATTCGGCCCTGGTGCCAGTAACAAGGCAGATCTTACGCATTGGACAGTCCTGTACCTAGCATGACGCTACTGGGTATGTTGATCAGCCGTCGCTCCAGGCTTTCTGCATATGACAAATCCATTTTCGGACAGGCAGCAAACATTGGCAGCTTGTGCATAAGAGTCCAGGCGGGACGGGTCATGATACCAGCATCATTAGTGGCCTCAAGTAAGGCATCCCGTTGTCCGGCACACTCCTCATCAAGTAGCAGGGTATTGAGCCAATAGTTGCTCTGGCTGTTGGCAGGTTCCGAAAAAAAACGGATACCGGGGATATCTGTGAAGGCTCGTCGATAGCGTTCTGCAAGTTCACGTTTGGCACTAAGAAAACCGGGAAGCTGTTCCAACTGAGCACAACCCAGGGCCGCATTGATATTAGGCATGCGGTAGTTGTAGCCAATCATATCATGATTAAATTCCCAGCGATGAGGAACCTTGGCAGTAGTGGTTATATGCTTGGTCAAGTGCCCCAGCTCTTCATCGTTGGTCAGGATTGCTCCACCGCCACCGGTAGTGATGGTCTTATTGCCGTTGAAGCTGAGGGCAGATAATAATCCCCACTGACCGGTATGACGTCCCTTGTAAAATGACCCTAGCGATTCAGCTGCATCTTCGATTATCGTGATATTGAATTTCTGGCATGCTTCCAAGAGCGGATCAAGGTCAACCGGATGGCCGAAGGTGTGCATCGGCACCACAGCCTTAATGTAGCGACCTGTCAGCCGATTGTAGCATCCATTAGGGCGCTGCTCGGTAATCTCATCAAGATAGGCTGCAAGCTTTTGGGGAGCGACTCCGAGGGTTTTCTCCTCACTGTCAATAAAATGAGGGAAAGCCCCACAATAAGAAACCGCATTGGCAGTGGCGATAAAAGTCAAAGCTGGCATAAGCACTTCATCGCCAGGTTTAACTCCAGCAAGCAGTAGACAAATATGTAAGGCGGCTGTGCCATTGACAACGGCAATGGCCCGTTTTGCGCCGGTATAAGCGGCCAAATCTTCTTCAAAACGGTCTACAAATTTACCAACTGACGAGACCCAGCCCGTATCAAGGCACTCCTTGACATAGGTCCATTCGTTGCCGCTAAAAGTTGGTTCATGGAGTGGCAGAAATGCATGCCTTGGTGGTAAGGCCGATTGCAGGGCATCGAGAACAACCTGTGTACTAAATTCAGTGCTCATATATTATAACGATCAGCCTTGTAACAGGCAAGATTTGCTGGTTTGGCAAACCATTCGATTGTTTCGGTCAATCCGCGTCGCAGACCGTCCTTACCGTCATATTCTGGTTGCCATCCTGCCAATTCCAGGGCTTTTTGATTGTCTGCCCAGAGACGCTCAACCTCACTCTTGTCCGGTCGCAGTCGGATGTCGTCAGTCTCAATCTCTACATCAACTCCCATGATATCTGCAATCATTGCAACAGTATCACCAATTGAAATCTCATAGTTGCTGCCGATGTTAATTACCTCGCCAATAGCTCTATCTGCTTCTGCAACGGAAATGAAGCCGGCCACCGTGTCAGCCACGTAGTTGAAATCCCTGGTGGGATGAAGCGAACCGAGCTTGATCTTGCGGGTCCCGTTGGCAATTTGCGTGATGATAGTCGGGATAACGGCACGGGCAGACTGGCGGGGACCGTAGGTGTTAAATGGACGGATAACTGAGACTGGCGTACCGAAGGAGGAATAGAAGGACATGGCGATCTGGTCGGCGCCGATCTTTGACGCCGAATATGGCGATTGTCCCTGCAAAGGATGCTCTTCAGTGATTGGCACAAAGCGGGCAGTGCCATAAACCTCACTGGTTGATGTGTGGACTACTTTTGAGATACCCAACTCACGGGCGGCCTGTACGATGTTTAGAGTCCCCTTTACGTTGGTGTCCACATAGGTGTCTGGGGAGTGGTAGGAATAGGGAATCGCAATCAAAGCTGCCAGATGCAGAACAACATCACAACCCTGCATGGCAGTTCGCACCCCATGCGGGTCGCGGATATCGCCGGCAAAAACATCGAGTGACTTTTTAATCGCCGGTGCGGACTGGTCGAGCCAGCCCCATGAGTTAAATGAGTTGTAGAGAACGAAGGCACGGATATCATATCCAAGGCTCACCAATTTCTCTGTCAGATGGGAGCCTATGAAACCATCGGCACCAGTAACCAGTATTTTTTTGCCAATTAAATCCAATTTATTTTTTCCATCCTTTGTTAATATATGAAGTGCTTATTATCCTTGTGGCTAATTATAGGGTCAGAAACCGTCGGAAAACCATAGGGGTCTATCAGGCCTTGAAAAATCAGTTTTGAATGGAGCCATGCTCTCCTTTCCCATCACACATTTAATACCGTTGGAGTCTCATGGCTCTAAATTTATACTTGGTCCTTTGGGGGGACGCTGTTGTCTATTTTTCTATTGAAGCCGAAAACTAAATATTAAACTCCACTCTGACGATTTTTACCACTTTTCTCTTTGAGCTGTTATCTCTTCAACCGCTGAAACCGAATCCCATGCAGCAGATACCTTTTGCCTCAAAACGAAAAAGCCTGGGGTCAGGTTTGACTTTCGAACATTCGCCCAACCAAACACGAAAAAAGTGGACAGTTTTATTTTCATCCTCTACTCCGCAACACTTCCACACCCACCCACGCCACCAGAGAGGGACAGGCTCCTTTTAATGTTGCGGGAGCGAGGTTCAAGGTGGAATCAGCCCTATCATTCAACATCAATACCTGCATGAGTTCTTTTTTCCCAATACCCAGGTTTCCGATTCAGATTTGCAACTGCAATAATGCGCAGCATCGAACCTTTGACTTGAAATATGACACCAAAGGGAAATCGATGCACCTGACAGCGTCTCGTATGCTTTGACAGCCGCGTATAGGCTTTCGGATACAGAGTTCATAAATCAGATCACGAGAGATCCATAAACCGGAATTGCTGAGTTGTAAAAATGCGTCCCTCAGTGATGGCAACAGGTTACGTCGTCTCGCAAGCACCAGTATTCCGGCAGTCCTGATGCTCTTACATCCCAATGTTTCTGCACAGCGGCGTGCCTCACGGTCATCAAGTACTACACGATAGGAGGGATTCATAAGGGCAAAAGAGATTACTTCACTTTCGCCTCGTCCCAGATCCCAAGCTGCAACTCTAAGGTCAAGAGGTATGCCGGTTGCAATATTGAGCCATTGTTGCTGTGACAATTTTTCTGCTGGAAAATCGCTCTTTCCGGAGGCTGTCACTTCCTTCAGGACTGCTTCTGGTACAGAAATCTCCTGAAATAAGCCGGGTAACAAATCCTGGAGCCCGCTTTTAAAAAGACAAATAAGTGGAGATGCATTTACAATAACCCGATCAATTGGCATCTGATATCTCAGCTAAAACTTCTTGAGTGCCATACTGGAAAGGTGAAACCCTAAGCCGCCCCAAGGCTTGCATAAAGTCAACTTGCGACAGGCCCGCAATTTCAGCTGCTTTTTCCTGAGATATTGCATTCAGCTCATACCACTTTACCGCTGCAACAATGCGCATCTACTTTACCAAATTCGTCGGGGCTTTTGTGCAATGCTGAAAAGGCGCCATCCGGCATTTCAAGTTTATAGCGAGTGACATAGTAAGCATCTCCCTTTTTAACTTGGGGGGACGAAAGTTCTGACAAGTTTTGGGGACATACAACACTTGACTTTCGATGTATCCCTATCAACCACCCAAATTCGTAATTTAACCCTGCCCCCGCAAACTTCGACACTCACCCTCAGAGATTCAATGCTGGATTTTGGATGTTAAATTTGAATTTATGTCTTGGAACTTAATGCTATTGCACTTTTTTACAAGCTCAGCGCTTTCAATCTTTTCAACTCTTTCAACAAAACCGGAATATCGTCCTGGATAATGCTCCATAGAATATCGTTATCTATTCCCAAATAACCGTGAATCAACCTGTTTCGGGTCGCAATAACCTGACGCCAGGGGATTGACGAAAATGCTTCACGAATCGACTCAGGGATATGTGTTGCAGCCTCTCCGATTAATTCCAGTTTCCTTAATGTTGCATCGTACGCTTTTTCGTCTGTTTCAAAACTTTCCCGGCAAAGTCCTTCCGTATAGGCCAATACCTTTTCGGAAAATATGATCATATCATCCAGATAAAAACCCCATTCTCGTTCAAACATAGATCGCATCCTGCTCGACAAATTTCCGAAGTTCGGAGCGCAGTGCTTTTTCTGTCACCAGATCAACACTGCAACCAAACTGGTCTTCCAACAAAAACTGGACGCCAAAATATTTTGCAGATGTGGCAGGGCCATCAAAGGCTACCAAAATATCAATATCGCTCGCCTGGTTTGCAAGATCACGGGCAGTTGATCCGAACAGGGCAAGGCGGGTTACTCCAAAGCGCTCAATTAATTCGGGTTTCAACTTTGCAAGTGTGTTAATTGCATCTGTTTTCTTCATTAAGTAACTCCACAAATCATGGGGGGCAAGTCAGGTAATATCACTTTTTCTCTGCCCAAGAAAAGTACCCATACTCACTCCCGTAACGTCTGAACCATCTTCCTCAACAAGCATTCTGCTCTTCAAGAAACAAGCGGTACGCAACACGTAAGCCCTCTTCCAAACTGGTTGTTGCTTTCCTGCCACGACTATTGAGCAGACTTGCATCCAGAAGCTTGTGCATTGTTCCATCCGGTTTGCCTGAAACAAAACGGACAGATCGAATTAACAGTAGAATACGCCGACCCACGCCGATAAAGGCGGAGAAGGTATAAAGCTATATTCTTTGGGGTACACAGAATGCTTTAAACCAGAAAGCCTGGTTGGCTGTTATCGGCGTTCTTCTGCGTGCAGCGGCGGTGCCATGATTAAAAGTCTTAGATCCAGCCCTCGCTAAATTTCTACTTCAATGCTCCGTGCTTACGGCTACGCAAAAGCCATGGGATTTCAAAAGGGCGTGACGCTGTGCTTCTTCGAGGTCATGGGCAACCATTTCAGCGCACATCTGCTGAACGGTTATTTCCGGAAACCAGCCGAGCTTTTCTTTTGCCTTGGAAGGATCGCCCAGCAGGGTTTCAACCTCGGATGGGCGGAAGTAGCGCGGGTCGATGCGTACGATGATGTCGCCTGCTTTCACCGCGGGGGCCTTATTTCCGCTAACGGAAACAACCGTGGCAATTTCGTCGACACCCTGGCCTTCGAATTTAAGGGTTATTCCCAGCTCGGCCGCTGTCCAGGTGATAAACTGGCGCACGCTGTATTGGACACCAGTGGCAATAACGAAGTCCTCAGGCTGATCCTGCTGCAGCATCAGCCACTGCATTTTGACGTAATCCTTGGCATGCCCCCAGTCACGCAGGGAATCGATGTTGCCCATGTACAGGCACGGTTCCAAGCCTTGTGAAATGTTGGCAAGGCCGCGGGTTATCTTGCGGGTGACAAAGGTTTCGCCACGCCGGGGAGATTCGTGGTTGAAGAGGATGCCGTTGCAGGCATACATGCCGTACGCTTCACGATAGTTGACCGTAATCCAGTAGGCGTACAGCTTGGCAACCGCGTAGGGTGAACGGGGATAAAAGGGCGTACTTTCTTTTTGGGGGGTTTCCTGGACCAAGCCGTACAGTTCGGAGGTTGATGCCTGATAGAAACGGGTCTTTTTGTCCAGCCCCAACAGTCGAATCGCCTCAAGCATGCGCAACGTACCGACGCCGTCAGCCTCAACGGTGTATTCCGGTGATTCAAAGCTGACCGCTACATGGGACTGGGCGCCCAGATTGTAAACCTCGTCGGGCTGAACTTCCTGCATGATGCGGGTCAAATTTGACGAGTCGGTCAGGTCGCCATAATGGAGCTTGAAATGAGCATCTTTGATATGCGGATCCTGGTAGATGTGGTCAACGCGCTGGGTATTGAACAGCGAAGCCCTGCGTTTGATGCCATGAACCTCGTAGCCTTTTTCCAGAAGCAATTCCGCCAGGTACGATCCATCCTGGCCGGTGATGCCGGTGATGAGTGCCTTTTTCATATGGTTTGAAGCTCCGTGATAAATTTTTCGCTATCGCCCAGATGCCGGTTACTACGAAGGGGACTGGCACCTTTTAATGGGGGGGAGTGACCCCGTGGCTTACGGATTAGAAGTAATCCAGGAGTTAAAGTCCACATCGATTTTTTGCTGGGGATTCAGCGACAAAAAACCTGCCGACTTTGCAACATCTGCCAGAACGGTATCGGAAGTTACGAAACACCATCCTTGCTCATAAGGCTGTATGTACCCAATTGAAGCGCATCCTGCGTTCTCAACCCGTATTCTGTGCCGTATTTTTTCAGGAGCAACTCGGCCTCATCAATTACCAACTGATTCAATGGTTCTATGTTGAAGCTTACCAACTGTTTTTCAAAATAGGTAGTAGCTGTTTGTAATTTAATTTCATCAAGCGATTTATTGCGATAGCGCCTGTAAAGTGCACTTGTAAATTCAAGGCGAGCCAAATCTGAAATCCATATTTCTGAAGCTGTGTGTTCCATTATTTGCGTGACAAACTCAGTACCACTTTCTACATAAAAAACTCACCAACGCCGATGTGTCAAAGAAAAATATCATATAGTTTCTTCTCTTTCGCGCAGAATATCCTCAGAAAGAGAACCCGAACAACCTTGAAGTGCCTCTCTAACTTTTAAATACGAGGTATTTATTTTGGGTGGCATGTTTTGTTTTTTGTTTTTTATAAACTGAATAAAATCATAAAGCTTTGCCATTTCAATGGAATTTAACTCAACTTTCGCAGTTGCA
>DBMM01000044.1 GCA_002298925.1 Geobacter sp. UBA698
ACCGAAGCAACCATGAGTGCTATTCGCCTGGCCCGCGGCTTTACCGGGCGTGACAAGATACTCAAGTTTTCAGGCTGCTACCATGGCCATGCCGATTCACTTCTGGTCAAGGCCGGTTCCGGTGCTGCCACATTCGGCGTGCCCGACTCCCCCGGCGTGCCGATTGATGTTGCCCGACACACCCTGACCGGTGAATATAATTCCCTCGAATCGGTCAAGTCGCTGGTTTCCGAAAACAGGGATGAGATTGCCTGCATAATTGTTGAGCCAGTGGCCGGCAACATGGGTACGGTGCCCCCCAGGGAAGGCTTTCTGGAAGGACTGCGGGAGATCTGCAGCAATGAAGGCATTATTCTCATTTTCGATGAAGTCATGTCCGGATTCAGGGTAGCCTTCGGTGGAGCCCAGGAACTGTTCGGCGTCACCCCGGATATGACTACTCTGGGTAAAATCATCGGCGGTGGCCTGCCGGTGGGGGCTTTCGGCGGCAAGCGTGAGATCATGGAAAAGCTTTCACCCTCAGGTGGCGTGTACCAGGCCGGCACCCTCTCCGGCAACCCGCTGGCGATGTCGGCCGGCATTGCCACCCTTTCCCTGTTGAAGCAGCCCGGCTTCTACGAAGCACTGGAAGAAAAGAGCCGCATGGTTGCTGATGGCATTGCCGAGTCTGCCCGCAAGGCGGGTTATCCGATCTACTCCACCCGAGTAGGAAGCATGTTCTGCTCATTTTTCACCAAAGGTGAAGTCCGCGATTGGCCGACCGCTTCAGCCTGTGACACCAATGCATTTGCCCGATACTTCCTGGCCATGCTGAACGAAGGGATTTACCTGGCCCCTTCACAGTTCGAGACTGCGTTCGTCTCGGCAGCCCATGGCGAGGCCGATATCGAGAAAACGATTGAGGCTGCTGCCAAGTGTTTCAAGCTGATCGCGTGAAACTATTTTTATTTCGTTTGACATCGCCCTGCTGGCCATGTTATGCAATACCGGTTTTGTGCCAGAAGTATCTTCAGCCATGAATAAAGACAAACTGAATCTTCTCCGCAGCCTTTCCATGGTTTCCAGCATGGGAATTTCGGTGGTACTCGCCATCGCTATCGGCGTCTGGTTCGGCCTGACACTGGACGAATGGTTTGGGACTAAACCTTGGTTCTTTTACATTTTTCTGTTTATCGGAATCGCGGCCGGCTTCAAGAATATCTATGTAATCGCCGGCAGGGAGATCCGCAGGAATGATGACAACGATAAATGAGGAAACCATTTTCAGCGTCATCATCAAGGGCAGTCTGGCACTCCTCATGGTCCTTGCAATTGCGGGTTTTGCCCTATTTTCCGCTCAAACCGGAAGAGGAATACTGGCGGGTGGCTGCATTGCGATTGTCAACTTCATCTGGTTGCGCAGCGTCATCCAGAGAATACTCGGCCTGCTTCCAGCCAGACCGAATATGTACGCGCAGATGCGATTCATCGTCCGCATCAGTGTAACAGGCCTTCTGCTCTACTTTCTGATCACATCCGGATGGTTTTCCCTGGCCGGCCTGCTAGTGGGACTATCCATTATAATTATCAACATAATCGCACTTTCATTATATTGTGCCCTGCGCACAGGAGGTTAGCTTCATGGTTCACCCCTTACTGTTTCTCGAGTTTTTCCGTAAGATGCTGTCCCCATTGCATGTCAGCGACGCCAGTGCTGACGCCATTACCTACACCTGGCTAATTATCGCATTACTGCTGGTGCTGTCACTACTGGCAACCAGCGCAGTCAAATCGGTCCCGGGCAAACTGCAGAACTTCATGGAAGTCATCATCGGCGGCATTGAAAATATGATCGTCGAAACCATGGGTGAGCATGGCCGCCCCTTCTTTCCGCTGATCGCCACATTGGCAATATTCATTCTGGTTTCCAACCTGATCGGTCTGATCCCGGGCTTTTTCCCGCCGACCGCCAACATCAACACCACTGCGGCCTGTGCCATCATCGTATTCATCTCCACCCACATAGTAGGGATCAAGCATCATGGTTTTCACTACTTCAAGCACTTCTGCGGACCGATAGCCTGGCTGGCTCCGATCATGTTCTTCATCGAGGTCATTGGTCATCTCAGCCGTCCGGTTTCCTTGACTCTGCGTCTTTTCGGCAACATGAACGGCCATGAACTGGTTCTGATGATCTTCTTCGGACTGGCCCCTTTCCTGGTTCCTCTGCCAATGATGCTTATGGGCGTACTGGTCTCCTTCATCCAGGCTTTCGTCTTCATGCTACTGGCCATGATCTACATCCAGGGTTCCCTTGAGGAAGCCCACTGATTCAACTTACAAATCCTATACTGTTTAGGATATCAACCAAAAGAAGAGAGGAGAAGTAAAGATGAGCTTTTTCACAATGTGCGTTCTGGCAGCAGGTATTGGTATGGCACTGGGCACCCTTGGCACCGGCATTGGTCAGGGACTGGCAGTCAAAAGCGCCGTTGAAGGCGTTTCCCGCAACCCCGGTGCATCCGGCAAGATCCTGACCACCATGATGATCGGTCTGGCCATGATCGAGTCCCTGGCCATCTACGCCCTGGTTGTCTGTCTGATCATCCTGTTCGCCAACCCCTACAAGGATATCGCACTCAAACTGGCTGAAACCGTTGCCAAGTAATTAGGCCGGCATAGATTCAGAATAAAAAAGGCATCCAGAAACGGATGCCTTTTTTATTCTGCACTATTCTTGATTTCAAACCCTGCAAACTTTTCACTCATCCTGCAGCTGCGCATTAACTACCAGTGATGGGATGCTTTCCACCAGGGCGCCGTTCGGCATGCGCACCACGCTTCTGGCAACATAACTGTAAACCACATGCCGCCTGAGTCGCTCATCGACAAACGTCCCAGCTGTAATCAGCTTATTGTTGTACGGTTGATAAGAGAACGGCTTGCCCTTTTCGGAGCGGTAGAGATTGAATCCAGCTAACTCCCCGACAACGGGCTGGGCACCGGAAAAGGAAAAGAGAATCTCGGTCGCTGCCGGCGAGGCTTTCAGCTTCGGCGGAGGCGGCGGCTTGACAAGGCCGACAGTAATCTGCTCGGAAGCGGCACCATCAACAGAATCCCGCGTAACGGGAACCACTCTGTAGGTATAGTCAACCCCTTCCCTGACACTGCTGTCCATAACAACCATCAAATCACCGAATCGCTGCACCGCGCTATCCGGTACGTCCAGATACAGCTGCTTCAAAAGGGCAAAATCAGCCGTACAGGCATTACAGGCCGGTCCTTGCCCTGTTTCAGCCTCACGCCTGAAAACCTTGATTCCGGACAGCCCCTTCAGGCCGCGGCCGGCACGATCCTTGGCCGGCAGGTTAAACGACAATTTAACGGCAGCACCGCTCTGTCTGGCTGTCACCGCCGCCGGAGCAGCCGGCAGCAGCATGTCGGGATATATCAGTGCCCCCCGCTTGCCACAACCGCAAACCAGAAACAAGCAGACCCCCAGGATCATAGCCACGCGCATTGTGATTCCTTTCCCTGTAGGCACACTTATTTAGCCCCGTTCGGCATGGCAGACGATATCAGCGGGACAACGAAGGTTCGGCCCGACTGAGAGAAACGAATCCTGCCGGGATATATTTCGATGATCCTGGCACCAGCAACGTCACTGCCTTCACGAATCAGAAAACCATTTACCACAGCCCTGCGGGCAGTCCGTTCTTCCTGCCAGGCGATACCCGAAACTTTGATATCGGCAGGAGCCGCAACCACCTGGACAGCAGCCTGGGATGGCGTAACAGCCGGCAATGACGACCCTCTTTCATCTCGACCATGCTCGCGCCTGCCCCTGGCGCTGGCCGGCTTTCCAGCACCCTGTTCTTCCTGCACTGCCGACTGGACCGACTGGGTGGACTGGGGGGGCACCATCGGTGCCGACTGAGTCGGAACCGGCACTGGCGTAGTTGCCGGTACCGCCTGAACAGCCGCCACAGGCGGCAGCGTGGGTTGTACCACACTCGTCGTGCTGCGCTTGTCACCCTTGAACACCAGCCAGGCAACCCCGAAGGTCAGCACTGCCACGACGATCGCCATTAGTGCGATCTTCCAGATCCCACTGCCGGTATCACGCCGGACATCATCCCTGAGCAGTTCGCCGGCAATGGTGGCCATTCCGCCCACTCGCTCTTTCCTGGCCTTCTCATGCTCAAGTTTTTTCAATGCATCAAGAATATAACTCATATACTGTCATTACTTTCCGGCCAGCAGCCATTCGAAGATGCGCCCCAGAAAACCGCTCCGCCAGCGGGTCGACGCTGTTTCTGCAATTACCTGGCGGGCGATATAGGGAGTAACGGCAAGACTTTCTCTCGTCCAGGCCATTACCAGGGACTGCTCACAGGCCACGTTAATCAGACGCGGAGTGCCCCGTGAAAAGCGATAGATCCGCTTGAGTGCCCCCCGGGAAAACAGGCCTTGTATACGGCACCCGGAAACAGCGAGGCGATGGTTGACATAGTCAGCAGTGTCCTGATACCCCATGGGAGTCAACTGACAGCGCACAGTAATCCGCTGGTTTAGCTGGCGCAGATCGTGGCGGGCCAGCAGCACGTTCAGCTCCGGCTGTCCGGCCAGGACGATCTGAATCAGCTTATCCTGATCAGTTTCCATGTTGGAAATCATGCGGGCCTGCTCCAACACATCGGGCGCCAGGTTCTGGGCCTCGTCGATCACCAGCACCACGGTGCGGCCGGCCTGATGCTGTTCTGCCAAAAAACGGTTAAGGGCCTCCAGGCAACCAAATCGGCTCTGATCAGCCGGCTCCACGCCAAATTCGCGACAGACATTGGCCAGCAGCTGCTCGCACGACAGGCATGAGTTGAAAATCAGCGCACTTCTGTATTTTTCAGGGTCGAACTGGGACAGCAGAGTGCGCAAAAGAGTGGTTTTACCTGTGCCCACCTCGCCGGTCATGGCTATGAAACCGGCGTGACTGTCGACACCATACAGCAGTTGAGCAAAAGCCTCCCGGTGGCTGCGGCTCAAAAAAATGAACTGCGGGTTAGGTGTCAGTGTGAAGGGTTTTTCCCTGAATCCGAAAAAATCGCAATACATCCGGAATTACTTGCCTTCCCTGCATCTGGTAATCTCGCTCCAGACCCGCTCCCGGGCAGTCCCACCCGGCACGTTGCGGGCATTGATGCAGGCCTCCACGGTAATGGCAGAAAAAATATCCGTATCGAAGTAGGGGGAAAACAGCTGCCACTCGGCCAGGGACAGTTCCGTGATATCCATTTCGTTTTCGATACAATATTTTACAGCATTGCCAACTGCCTCATGGGCATCTCGGAATGGCAGCCCCTTGCGTACCAGATAGTCGGCCACATCGGTGGCGGTCGAGAAACCCTGACCGGCTGCCCGACGCATGTTGGCCTCGTATACCCGCATTTCCCTGATCATGTCGCCAAAGATCTTCAGGCTTCCCTTGACGGTATCGATGGTATCGAACAGCGGCTCCTTGTCCTCCTGCATATCCTTGTTGTAGGCCAGCGGCAGGGATTTCATTACTGTCAGTAAAGCCATCAGGTTGCCATACACACGGCCGGTCTTGCCCCGCACCAGTTCAGGTACGTCCGGATTCTTTTTCTGGGGCATAATCGAGGAACCGGTACAGAAACCGTCCGACAGCTCGATGAACTTGAAAGAACTGGTGGACCAGAGGATCAGCTCTTCAGAAAAGCGGGACAGATGCATCATCAGGATCGAAGCGTCCGCCATGAACTCAAGGGCAAAATCACGATCAGACACCGAATCCAGCGAGTTACGGGTGATGGCGGCAAAATCCAGTTGTTCGGCCACATATTCTCGATCGATCGGGAAAGTTGTCCCGGCCAGGGCTCCGGCTCCCAGCGGCATGACATTGACCCGCTTAAGGCAATCATCCAGGCGGGCACGATCACGCTTGAACATCTCCACGTAGGCCATCAGGTGATGGGAGAACAGGATCGGCTGTGCGGTCTGCAGGTGAGTAAAACCGGGCATGATCACATCCAGATTCTGCTCGGCCTGCACAAGCAGGGCATCGATCAGCAGATCGATATAGGTGCTGATATCCACGATCTCATCCCGCAGATAGAGACGGATGTCCAGAGCCACCTGATCATTGCGTGAACGGCCGGTATGCAGACGTTTGCCAGCCTCGCCGATGCTGGCGGAGAGCCGCGACTCGATGTTCATGTGGATATCTTCCAGAGCGATGGAAAAGTCAAAGGTGCCGGCCTCGATCTGCTGCAGGATCTGCTGCAGCCCGTGGATGATGGCCTCCACGTCCTCCATCGGTATGATGCCCTGTTTGCCCAGCATGCGGGCATGGGCGATTGATCCGCGGATATCCTGATGATACAGGCGCTTGTCAAACTGGATGGATGCGGTGAACTCCTCAACGAACTTGTCGGTAGGCTGGGTGAAACGCCCCCCCCAGAGCTTATCTTTTGACATACATTCTCCTAACGCTGTTAAAAATGAATATTACCCTATCTGATGCGGCTGATGAGCAGAATTCTTCATATGCAATCCCATCCGGGTGTGTCAGGCATCGACAACCCGCACAATCTCATAACCTGCCAACGGCTCGGACACCATCAGCTTATGCCAGGCATAGTTAGCGTCAATACCCATGATGGCGTGGATCTTGAGCGGAACCCTGCTGGTGCGGGGATCGATCTCATGCTGCTGCGTCAGATTGAAATAGAGCAGCCTGGTCCCTTTGCCAAAACGGAGACGGCAGACCGGGGCACCGTCAAAGTCATCCGTAACGAATTCCGAAAAACTTACCCTGGCCAGACGATGGTTGCGATTGATCACGACAGAGGAGCTGCCGAAGCAGCTTCCGTCAGGAAAGTTCTCGATGCGGGTCTCTTCCGACACATTGCCGAAAACGGTCACCGTCTCGCGGACCCCAGGCATGTCCTCTAGGTACTCGCCGTAGAAACCGCTGATTACGTCCCGATAGGCATGATGTTCCGGCTTGGGGTTGCACTGGATCACGAACAGGGCATCCAGTCCCTGCCGTGTGGTGAAATAAAGCTGGTTGGCATGATCGACAATCTTGCGGATATTGGAGCTATACAGATCACGGTAAAGATAGTCGAGACAGATAATGGCCATGAAATTGAAGCAGGCGGGTTGACTGCGAAACAGGTAAAAGTGTCGGCCGCGGTACAGATCGTGAAATTTGTCGATGGACTCTTCACCGTGGAAGGGGTGGCTCTTGGCCTCCAGAAAGACACGCAGCCTGCCGTCAGCTTCCTTGACCGCGATACAGCACCAGTTGACCGGCATATCCAGCACGTCACCCGAATCAATATCACGCTCCACCAGGTGAATGGCTTCGGCGTTATCCCCGCGAAAACGCTCCAGCAGGGCATGGTATTCGGACAAACGGATATGCTCGACACCGAATACCGTCACCGTATTCGGTCGGAAACGTTCGGCAATCTCTGCCAGCATGTCGTCAAAGCGGGCAGCCGGCAGGCTGGATTCGGGGAACAGCAGGAAATGCAGTTTCTTCAGGTTGCCATCCCCGGCAGCCACCAGATCCAGCACAGAACTGATCAGCCGCCACTTCTCATCCGGTTCAACCAGAGCGAAACCGACCGCCGCTCTGCGGAGATGGTTGGGAATTTGGGCGACCATACAGTGCAGGTGGTGCCCCAGGGGAAATTCAAGATTTACCTGTGCATCGATAATCTCAGGCATCGGCCTTACCCGGGCTGTCGTCGCCGGAGAGCTCTGGAAAAACCTTTCCGACGATGTAGCGTGCACCGGCCGGCATGGGGTAGCCGGGCAGGTCGCCCCAGGGAACCCAGGCGGTCTCGGCCACCTCATGCTCATTATGGACGGTATCGCAGAAGAGCGGGCGGCAGCGGTAATAGAGGATCACGAAGTGGCAGTTTTCTTCCCCCGGGGTGAGGTGTTCGAAGACATCCACCAGCCCCTGGACCTCAACCTCCAGCCCCACCTCTTCATGCACTTCACGTTTGAGAGCTTTCAGGATCGGCTCTCCCAGGTCGATCTTGCCGCCCGGCATGACCCACTGATCCTGGAAAGGCGGAATGCTTCGTCTGGTCAGAAGCAGCCGCCCGTCATCGTCCACGATCACCGCCACCACCGAGGTGACGATGTGCTCCTTCTTGTAACGTTTCCTGGTCAATCCCTATTTCTTCTTGGCTGCCTGCATCAAAGACCTGATCCGCAGGCGCAGGCTGTTGATCTTGATGAAACCTTCGGCATCGGCCTGGTTGTAAACCTGGTCCATCTCAAAGGTGGCAAAGTCCAGATTGAAGAGTGAATCGGTCTCGGACTTGCGACCCACGGTGCGGCAAAGCCCCTTGTAGAGCTTGACGCGGGCCACGCCGTTGACGCACTTCTGGGAGTCGTCGATCAGGGTCTGCAGCATCTGGCGTTCCGGAGAAAACCAGTATCCGGCATAGATCTGTTTGGCGTACTCGGGGATCAGGCCGTCGCGGATGCGCATGACCTCGCGGTCCATGGTGATCTGTTCGACGGCGGAATGGGCTTCGCGCAGGATGGTGCCGCCGGGGGTCTCATAGACACCGCGGGATTTCATGCCCACCGAACGGTTCTCGAGCAGATCCACCCGGCCAATGCCGTGCTCTCCGCCCAGGAAGTTGAGGTGGGCCAGCAGCTGGGCCGGCGTCATCTGCTCGCCGTCCACGGCCACGGCGTTGCCGTTCTTGAACTCGATTTCCACATACTGCGGCTTGTTGGGCGCCTTTTCCGGCGACTTGGTCAGCACGTACATATCTTCGGGCGCTTCGGCCCAGGTATCCTCCAGAATGCCCCCTTCAAAGGAGATGTGCAGCAGGTTGCGGTCGGAAGACCAGGGGCGCTTCTTGGTGACCGGAATCGGGATGCCGTTTTTCTTGGCGTAATCGATCAGGGCCTGACGGCTATTCAGGTCCCATTCACGCCAGGGGGCCACAACCTTGATGGCGGGGTCGAAATGATAGTAGGCCAGCTCGAAGCGCACCTGGTCGTTGCCCTTGCCGGTGGCACCATGGGAAACGGCATCGCACTTTTCCTTGGCTGCGATCTCCATCTGGCGCTTGGCAATCAGCGGGCGGGCAATGGAGGTGCCCAGCAGGTAGTGCCCCTCGTAGATGGCATTGGCACGGAACATCGGGAAGACAAAATCCCGGACAAACTCTTCCTTGAGATCATCGATATAAACCTTGTCGGCGCCGGTGGCCAGGGCCTTCTCACGGATCGGATCCAGTTCGTCCCCCTGCCCCAGGTCGGCCGAAAAGGCCACTACCTTGCAGCCATACTCGTTCTTGAGCCACTTGAGGATGATTGAGGTATCCAGTCCGCCGGAATAAGCCAGAACAATTTTCTTGATGTCTTTTTTCTGCGATAGTGCCATGCGAGCTCTCCTTGTAAATAAAATATAAGTGCCTAAACTGTCCCCATCAGTGTTACCATGATCGCCTTCTGCACATGCAGCCGGTTCTCGGCCTCATCCCAGACCGCCGAGTTCGGGCCTTCGATCACCGAGTCGGAAATCTCCTCTCCCCGGTGGGCGGGCAGGCAGTGCAGCACAACGCTGTCAGGCCTGGCCAGCGCCAGCAGGGCATCGTCCAGGCAATAGCCGGCAAAGGCCTTTTCGCGCTCCTTCTGCTCGGACTCCTGGCCCATGCTGGCCCAGACATCGGTATTGATCACGTCAGCATCCTTGACGGCCTGCCGCGGGTCATTGGACAGGGTGATTCTGCCGGGGGCCTTGCTGTTGGCCCATTGCATAACCGTCGCGTCCGGCTGATACCCTTCCGGGCAGGCCAGGGCCAGGTCAAAGCCCAGGATGACAGCCGCCTCGATCCAGGTGTTGGCCATGTTGTTTCCGTCGCCGACCCAGGCGAATCTAAGACTCTGGTAGCTCCCCTTACGCTCGATCACCGTCTGCAGATCAGCCATGATCTGGCAGGGGTGAAACAGGTCGGTCAGACCGTTGATCACCGGCACATCAGAGTATTTTGCAAACTCGTCGACGATCTCCTGGCCAAAGGTGCGGATCATCACCCCGTCACAGTAGCGCGACATGACCCTGGCACTGTCCTTGATCGGTTCACCGCGTCCCATCTGCGATGTTCCCGACGACATGAACAGGCCATGCCCGCCCAACTGGAACACCCCCACCTCGAAGGAAACCCGCGTCCTGGTGGAAGCCTTCTCAAAGATAAGTGCCACGGACTTGCCTTCCAGCAGACGGTGGGGAATACCAGCTTTCTGTTTCCCTTTAAGCTCCGCCGCCAGAGACAGCAGTGCGTCCAGCTCATCCTTGGTGTAATCATGCAGCGCCAGAAAATGTCGTGTCATCAATCGCTCCTATGCCTCAATCCCGGCGAAAATTTCGTCGAGGACTGCAATCATCGCATCTACTTCCTGCTTGGTCACCACCAGCGGCGGCACAAAGCGCAGCACCGTGTCGTGGGTCACGTTGAGCAGGACACCACGTTCATGTCCCTGCTTGACGATCTCAGCACCCGGGACAGACAGGCTCATCCCGATCATCAGACCGATACCGCGCACCTGCTTGACAAAGGAATATTTCTTCCCCAGCGCCTCAAGTTCGCCGGTCAGATATTCGCCGATCTCTTCGCAGCGATTGAGCAGGCCATCTTCCAGGATCGTCCTAATGGTGGCGATGGCCGCCGCGCAAACCAACGGATTGCCGCCGAAGGTAGATCCGTGGGTGCCAGGCACAAAGGCGGCGGCAAATTCGTCCTTTGCCAGCATGGTACCGATGGGCGCACCACCGGCCAGCGCTTTGGCCAGGGTCATGATGTCCGGAGTGATATCGAAATGTTCATAGGCAAACAGCTTGCCGGTGCGCCCCATGCCCACCTGCACCTCGTCAAAGATCAGCAGCAGCCCGTGACGGTCGCATATCTCGCGCACAGCCTGAAAATAACCGGGCAAGGGCACATTGACTCCACCCTCACCCTGGATCGGCTCCAGCATGACGGCACAGGTATTGGACGTAACGGCAGCCTCCAGTGCAGTCGGGTCATTAAAAGGTACATGGCTGAAACCGTGCAGCAGCGGATCGAAGAAACGCTGGACCTTTTCCTGACCGGTGGCCGAAACCGTGGCCATGGTGCGGCCGTGAAAGGATTCGGTGGCAGTGATGATCTCGTAGCGCTCCGGCCCGAACTTGTCACGGCTGTATTTGCGGGCCAGCTTGATGGCGGCCTCATTGGCCTCGGCCCCGCTGTTGCAAAAGAAAGCCTTGTCAGCAAAGGAGTGCGTACACAACAGTTCAGCCAGTTCGATCTGCTGGGGGATCTGGTAGTAGTTGGAGCAGTGAATCAGCTGAGCAGCCTGCTGCTGCAACGCGGCCACCACCTTGGGATGGCAGTGCCCCAGGTTATTGACCGCCACCCCCCCCAGAAAATCCAGATACTCCTTGCCGTCGGCATCCCACAGCCGGCAGCCCTGGCCTTTGACCGGCACGATCGGGTAGCGGCCATAGGTCTTCATGATGTACTTGTCGGATTTTTCTACCCATTGTTGTGAGTTCATTTGGTTATCTCCGTCCCGATTCCGATATCCGTAAAAATCTCCAACAGCACGGCGTGGGGCACCCGTCCGTCGATGATATGGGCCTTCTTGACCCCGTCCTTGAGGGCATCGGCGCAGCAGACTACCTTGGGGATCATGCCGCCGGTGATGGCTTCCTGCTCGATCAGACGGTGCAGCTCGGCCACCGAGAGACTCTCCAGCAGAGTGCCGTCGGTGTCCTTGACCCCGTTGATGTCGGTCAAAAGGATCAGTTTCTCGGCGTTGAGCGCAGCTGCCACCCGTCCGGCCACCAGGTCGGCGTTGATGTTGTAGCTTTCCCCCTCGGCCCCGACCCCCACCGGTGCAATGACCGGAATATATTTGCCGTCTTGCAGGGCATTGATCAGATCTATGTCAACCTTGACCACATCGCCCACATAGCCGATATCGACCTGCTCGATGGAACCATCCTCATTCCTGACCTCCTGCAGCAGCTTCTTGGAAAGCAAGAGGGTGCCGTCCTTGCCCGAGAGACCCACAGCGCGTCCGCCGTGCTGATTGAGGTAGCCAACCACCTCCTTGTTGACCTGCCCCACCAGCACCATCTCCACCACTGCCATGGTTTCGGCGTCGGTCACCCGCATTCCTTTGACAAATTCGGAAACGATGCCGTAACGCTTGAGGGTCTCGTTGATCTGGGGGCCGCCGCCATGGATGATAACGGTATTGATACCCAGCGACTTGAGCATGATCACATCCAGGGCGAACGATTCCTTGAGCTTCTCGTCCGACATGGCATGTCCGCCATACTTGATCACGAAGGTCTTGCCCGCAAAGCGGCGGATATATGGCAGGGCCTCCATCAGGGTGTTGGCTTTCTGGATCAGGTGTTCCATGCTGAATTCCTTTATGGGCAGAGACGATAGTGAACAATCAGCAAACAAAAACTGCCAGTTCCCAAAAGTGGCAGTTTAGCGCAAAACGCTTAAAAGCTCAAATTGATTGCAGCGGCAGTGTGATGGTTACGGTTGTCCCCTTGCCCACCTCACTGGCAATGGACAGTTTGCCGTTATGCTGAAGGACAAAGTCACGCGCGTAAAACAGACCCAGTCCGAAACCACGTACCTGGCCGGTGTTGTCCGGGTCAACCTGATAGAACTTTTCCACCACTTTGTGGATCTCTCCGTCGGGAATGCCGCTGCCGGTATCGGACACAGACAGAACCACATAGCCATTTTCGACTCGGCCGGATATGGTCACCAGGCCGGTCTCGTCAGAAAACTTATAGGCATTGTCGATAACCTGCTGCAGCGCAAAGGCGATCTTGGATCGATCCAGCAGCAGCAGCGGCAATTGCGTTTCATGAAAATCGGTTGTTACGCCCGGTTTGCGGATAGCCTCTTGGGAAGCCTGCATCGCCCCGAATACAAGCAGGTTCAGATCGCACGGTTCAAGTTGTAACGCGCCGCCCCCTTCCATTACCTGGCTGAAAACAAGCAGGTCATCGACCATTCTGCTCAGATAGGTCGCCTCTTCATTGATCAGCTTCGCATTCTGGATAAAAAAGGCATCATCCGGCTCATAGACTCCCCGCTGGATGTTCTGCAGAAACAGGGAAATGGATGTGATCGGCGTACGCAATTTATGGGAAATCAGTGACAGAAAATTGCTCTTGAGGCGGTCCAACTGTTTCAGAGTGGCCAGTTCCTGCTTGAGCCGCTTCCGGCCGAGAGCCTTTTGTACGGTGGTTTTGAGCTGCAACAGCTGGATCGGCTTGCTGATGAAATCGTCAGCGTCCTCCTTGAGGGCGTTGAGTATAATCTCTTTTTCGGCAAAACCGGTCATAATGATGACCGTGGCGTGGGGATCCATGGTCTTGATCTGCCTGAGCAGCTGGATGCCGTCTCCACCCGGCATCATGACATCCGTAATGACCAGATCACTCTGTTCCTGCTCATAGACCCTGAGGGCCTCGTCGCAACTGCCGGCAATGGAAACACGGTATTCGGACAGAACTCGTGCACAGAGATCACAGATAACCCGTTCATCGTCCACAATCAGGACTGAGGGGGGCTGTTGCGACACAGGCTGGTTCCTGAGTTGTCGATGGGTCAACGTCATTCTCACTCCTAGCGGATCATCAGTCATCACGCTTTGCCGCCAGCAGCTGCGACGCCTGGGCCAGCGCCTTATCCAGATTTTCCGGCTGGGAGCCGCCGGCCTGGGCCAGCTCGTGCTTGCCGCCGCCGCTGCCCCCCACCAGAGGCGCCAGCTGCTTGATGACATCGCCCGCCTTGACCACGGCACTCAAGCCCTTGGTTACCGCCACCAGCAGGTTGGCCTTGCCGCCGATGGCCGCTCCCAGCACCACAACCCCCTCACCGATCCTGTCCTTGAGAGTATCGGAGAGATCGCGTAGCGCCTTGACATCTTCAACCTCCACCTGCACAGCCAGAAGTTTCATGCCATTGACTTCAACCACCCGGGAGAGCAGGTCACCGGAAGCAGCCGCGTTGAGTTTAGCCTGCAGCGATTCTATTTCGCGCTGAAGTTCCTTCTGGCGCCCCAGCAGCTTCTCCAGACGGTCCAGCGGGTTGCCCCCCTCGGCCTTCAGCAGACTGGCCATGGCACGTTGCTCATCTTCCATCTGGCGCACGAAAGCCAGGGTTCCCACTCCGGTCAGCGCCTCGATGCGCCGCACCCCGGCGGCGATGCCGGCCTCGGACAGAATCTTGAACAGGCCGATATCTCCGGCAGCGCGCACATGGGTGCCGCCGCACAACTCCATGCTGACATCGCCGACCCGCACTACACGCACCGTATCGCCGTACTTTTCATCAAAGAGCGCCGTGGCACCCGCTTCGATCGCCTCGCTGATCCGCATCTGGCTCGTGACCACCGGGTCATTTTCCATGATAAAGCTGTTGACCAGATCCTCCACCTGGCGGATTTCGTCGCTGCCCATGGCCGAGAAGTGGGTGAAATCGAACCGCAGGCGGTCAGCGGAAACCAGCGAACCGGCCTGTTTGACATGGTCGCCCAGCACCTGGCGCAAGGCGGTCTGCAGCAGGTGGGTGGCCGTGTGGTTGCGGGCAGTGGCGCTCCGTTCAAGGCGGGACACCTTCAGGTCGGCGGCATCATCTTTCCTGAGGGTACCCTCTTTGATCTGGGCATGGTGCACGATCAGGTCGGGATAGGGACGACTGGTGGCAAGCACAGCCAGGTGGGCATGGCCGGTGGAGATGACGCCGCAGTCCCCCTTCTGCCCCCCCGATTCGCCGTAAAAAGGAGTCAGGTCCGTAACCACCTCAATCGTGTCGCCGGCCTGGGCGCTTTCAACCTCGACCCCGTCCCGCACGATGGCCACCACCCTGGCGTAGACCGACATCTCGTCATAGCCCACAAAAGCGCTGACCACGCCACGGTTGTGCAATTGCTTGTAGACCTGGGCAATGCCTTCCTCGCCCGACCCTTTCCAGTGCTCGCGGGCCAGTCCCCGCTGCCGTTCCATGCAGACCTCGAAACCGGTCTCGTCAATGGTAAAGCCTTCGCTCTCGACGATATCGGCGGTCAGGTCCGTCGGAAAACCAAAGGTGTCATAGAGTTTGAAGAGCACATCGCCCGGGATGACATTCTTGTTGGCAGCACGCAGGTTAGCCACCTCGTCGTTGAGTATGGCCAGGCCACGGTCAAGGGTCTCGGCAAAGCGCTGCTCCTCGGCCAGGATCACCTTCTTGATGTAGGTTTCCCGCTCGAGCAACTCCGGGTAAGCCTCGGCCATCATGTCGCGCACCGCATCCACCGTGTGATACAGCATCGGCTCGGCAAAACCGAGCATCTTGGCATGGCGGGCGGCGCGGCGCATGATGCGGCGCAACACATAACCGCGCCCCTCGTTACTGGGGAGCGCCCCATCGCAGATCAGGAAGGTCACGGCCCGGGCATGGTCGGCAATCACCCGCATGGAGACGTCATCCCGGTCGCTGGCGCCGTAGCGTTTGCCTGAAAGGCGCTCCACATGGCGGATCACCCCCTGCAGCAGGTCGGTGTCGTAGTTGGTAATGACCCCCTGCATGACCGCCGTGATTCGCTCCAGTCCCATGCCGGTATCAACGGACGGCTTGGGCAGCGGTGTCAGAACACCGTCGCTTGATCGGTCGAACTGCATGAAGACGTTGTTCCAGATTTCCATATAGCGGTCGCAATCGCAGCCCACGGTGCAATCAGGGCTGCCGCAGCCCGCCTCGGGACCCTGATCGTAGAAGATCTCCGAGCAGGGACCGCAGGGGCCGGTGTCTCCCATGGACCAGAAGTTGTCTTTCTCGCCGAAGCGGAAGATGCGCTCGACCGGCACCCCTTCCTGCCGGTGCCAGATTTCAGCGGCCTCGTCATCGTCGTTATACACGGAAACATAGAGCCGGTTCTTGTCCAGCCCCAGATCCCTGGTCAGAAATTCCCAGGCATAGGCAATGGCCTCTTTCTTGAAGTAGTCGCCAAAGGAGAAGTTGCCCAGCATCTCGAAGAAGGTATGGTGGCGGGCCGTACGGCCAACATTCTCCAGGTCGTTGTGCTTGCCGCCGGCACGCACGCACTTCTGGGAACTGCAGGCCCGGTTATAATCGCGCTTTTCCAGACCGAGGAAACAATCCTTGAACTGGTTCATGCCGGCATTGGCAAACATCAGGGTCGGGTCGTTCTTGGGGAGGATGCCTGAACTGGGCACAATCGTATGGCCCCGTTCCTCGAAAAATTTCAGAAAGCGTGCACGAATCTCATTGCCTGTCATCTCTAACCTCTATGCGATAATATATATAAACTACTAAGCTTTGATTGCCTTGAAGATCGCCGCCAGCCCGAAACCGCGGCGCTGCAGAAAGCCCACCACCCGCCGCTTTTCCCGGTCACCGGCCGCAGTAGCATCAAATTCGGGGAAACGCCGGTCCAGAATCACGCGCAGTTCCTCTCCCTCGTCATACTCCGCCAGGGCATGTCCCAGCACCTCATCGACCAGTTCCGTCGGCACTCCCCGCCGGCGCAACTCCACTCTCAGGCGCGGACCAAAGAAGCGGCCGGCGGCCAGGGCCGATTCGGCAAAGCGTTCTGCAAAGCGCCGGTCGTTGAGCCACTGTTCCGCCTCCAGGCGGGCAATGGCGGCATCGGCATCGGCATCGCTGAACAGTCGGTCGCGAAGTTTTTTCCGCAGCCGGGCCGAGGTGTAATCGCGGGCCGCCAGCAGCCGCAAGGCATACTGCCAGGCCCGTTCCGGTGACGACGGCTCAGTACTTCTCGATTTCAAGCTGTTCCGGCTCGGCAAATTCGGCGTCCTTGTTCTCGAAGCCGTCCCAGGAGGCATCCGAGGTCGAGGAAATGCCGGACACCTTGAGGGCAAAGTCATCCGGGTTGGAACTCTGGCGCAAGGCTTCCTCGTAGCTGATCAGCTTGGAACTGTACAGCTTCATCAGGGACTGGTCGAAGGTCTGCATGCCGTAGGTGATGAAGCCTTGGGCGATGGCGTCGTTGAGCTGCTTGGTCTTTTCCTTGTCGTCGATGCATTCCCGTACGCGCCCCGTGCCGAGCATGACCTCCACCGCCGGCACGCGCCCCTTGCCGTCCGCCCGGGGAACCAGGCGCTGGGAGATGACCCCCTTGATGACCCCGGCCAACTGAATGCGCACCTGGCGCTGATGATAGGGAGGGAAAACGCCGATGATGCGGTTGATGGTCTCGGCGGCGTCCATGGTATGCAGGGTCGACATGACCAGATGGCCGGTCTCGGCGGCGGTCATGGCGGTCTCGATGGTCTCGTAATCGCGCATCTCGCCCACCAGGATCACGTCCGGATCCTGGCGCAGGGCACCTTTGAGCGCACCGGAAAAGGTGGGGGTATCCGTACCAACTTCCCGCTGACTGATGATGCTCTTGTTGTCGCGGTGGAGGAACTCGACCGGATCCTCGATGGTGATGATGTTGCAGGTGCGGCTGTTGTTGATGTAGTCGATCATCCCGGCCAGGGTGCTGGACTTGCCGGAACCGGTGGTGCCGGTCACCAGCACCAGTCCGCGCTCCTCCTGGCAGATCTTCTTGATGACCGGCGGCAGGTTGAGGCTTTCCAGGCTGGGTATACTGAACGAAATGGAGCGGAAGACCATGGCCACCGTGCCGCGCTGGTGGTAGACGCTGACCCTGAAGCGCCCCAGCCCCGGCACGGCATAGGCCAGATCCACTTCGGAGTTTTCATCGAAGATACGCCGCTGACGGTCGTTCATCATGGAGTTGGCCATGCTGCTGACAATATCAGGGGAGAGACGCGGGGCATTGGGGATCGGATGCAGCCGTCCGTCTATACGGACAATCGGCGGCAGACCGGTCTTGATATGGATGTCGGAACCCTTGGCCTTGACGGCAATGGTCAATATCTCGTTCAGATCCATCGTTTCCTCCGATTAGCGGGCGGTCAGGCCTTGACGGCAGCCGGCGCTTTGAGCAGGTCCATCAGCTTGCCTTCGATCTCGGCCAGAGTTTCCGGGTGTTCGGTCAGCCAGGTGCGGGAATTCTCGCGTCCCTGACCGATGCGTTCCTTGCCGTAGGAATACCAGGCGCCGCTCTTCTCGACGATGTTCCTGTCCACTGCCAGGTCCAGCACGTCCCCGGTGCGGGAGATGCCTTCGCCGTAAAGAATGTCGAACTCCACCTCGCGGAATGGGGGGGCCACCTTGTTCTTGACCACCTTGACCCGGGTGCGGGAGCCGATCACGGCATCCCCCTGCTTGAGGGTAGCGATCTTGCGGATATCCATGCGCACCGAGGCGTAGAATTTGAGGGCATTGCCGCCGGTGGTGGTTTCGGGGTTGCCGAACATGACGCCGATCTTCATGCGGATCTGATTGATGAAGATCACACAGCAGTTGGACTTGGAGATGATGCCGGTCAGCTTGCGCAGGGCCTGGGACATCAGGCGCGCCTGGAGCCCCATGTGGGAATCGCCCATATCCCCTTCGATCTCGGCCTTGGGCACCAGCGCGGCCACGGAGTCGACCACCAGCACGTCAATGGCGCCGCTGCGCACCAGGGTTTCGGCGATCTCCAGGGCCTGTTCGCCGGTGTCCGGCTGAGAAACCAGCAGGTCGTCGGTTTTGACCCCCAGCTTGCGGGCATAGCCGATGTCAAGGGCATGTTCGGCATCCACAAAGGCGGCGATGCCACCGGTTTTCTGGGCCTCGGCCACGATATGCAGCGCCAGGGTAGTCTTGCCGGATGACTCGGGACCGTAGATCTCGACGATCCTGCCGCGGGGCACCCCACCCACCCCCAGGGCCATGTCCAGGGAGATCGAACCGGTGGAGATGGCCTCCACCCCCGGCAGGGCCTCATCGTTTCCCAGGCGCATGATGGCACCCTTGCCGAACTGCTTCTCGATCTGGCTCACGGCCAGATCAATAGCCTTGTTTTTTTCCGGTATGCTATTTTTATCGGACATGGTGATCTATCTCCTAAAGATGGAATGTAGTGAATAAAAGGGACTCAAATTAACATATCCGGCCGTTTTCCCGCAAGGTATTAGTACGGTTGCCGACGGAAACGCCTCCGTTTTTACCGGCCTCGGCAGCACACTGCCCGGCAGGAGCAATGCTCGCATCAGCCTGTCAGCCCCTGCCTGCCAGATAGCGCCGCAGCCAGTCCAGCGCCGTCCAGGCGGTGATGGTACGGATCTCATCGCGGCTGCCGCCGAAAGTGAAGCGCTTGGTCCAGCACCCCTCGGCAGCGGCCAGGGAGATGAAGACCGTGCCGACCGGTTTTTCGTCCGTGCCCCCCTCCGGACCGGCGATGCCGGTTACCGCCAACCCCAGATCACTGCCGGCCGTTGCCCGGATTCCCTTGGCCATGGCCGCGGCAACTTCCTTGCTGACCGCGCCTCTTTCCGCCAGAAGTTGCGCCTCCACCCCCAGACGGTGCATTTTAGCCTGATTGCCGTAGGTAACCGCCCCTTCCAGAAAATAGAGGGAACTGCCCGGAACTGACGTGATGTGCTGGGCGATCATGCCGCCCGTACAGGATTCGGCCAGCGCCAGGGTCACAACCTGTCGCCGGAAAAGGGCCGCCAGCGTTTCATCCAGCGTCACCTCCCCAAGCGAGAACAGGTAATCGCCCAAGCGGTCACGCACCATCTTGACAGCCGGAGCCAGCAGCGCCGCGACCGCTTCCTCGCTGTCCGCCTCGGCCCGCAGGGTGATCCGCATGGCCGGAAACGAGACGCAGATCCCCAGCTGCAGTCCCAGGGCAGGCCGGGCAATTCCCTCCAGCAGCCTGTCCACCTCGGCCTCGCACGGGCCGAAAACATTGAGATGCTCGCAGCGGATCACCCGCTTTTTGCTGACCCGCTCCATCAGAAAGGGGATCACCGAGTCGTTCAGCATGCGCTGCATCTCGGAGGGCACACCGGGCAGAAAGAACATGAAATTGCCGTTGTGAGTCAGATAAAAGCCACAGGCGGTTCCGGTCGGATTGGGTACCAGAACCGCCTTGGAAGGAATCATGGCCTGTTTGTCGTTAAGCGGACAGACAATCAGGTTGGCCAGCTTGCCAGACATATCCCGCACATGGCTACGGGCCTCTTCATTGAGCAGCAGGCGCCGACCGGTGGCCCGGGCCGCGGCAGCGGCAGTCAGGTCATCGGCAGTCGGGCCCAGACCGCCGGTGACAATCACGGCATCGCTGCCGCGCCCCAGATCGGCCAGGGCGTCGATGATATCCGGCTCACAGTCACCCACAGTGACATGCCGCTGCACCCGCAGCCCTCTGTCGATCAGTGCCGCCGAGATTACGGCGGAATTGCTGTCCGTAATCTGTCCGCAGATCAGTTCATCGCCGATACTCAGTATTGAAATGCGCATACGATCCTATGCTCCCTCTTCCGGGGAATGAGCCTGCACAGCCAGAGCACGCATGACCTCCTGCAGGGGCAGGTTCCGCTCCCGGGCAATCCGGCGGCAGTCCTCGTATTCCGGCACGACCCGCAGCAGGCGGCCCTTGTCGAAAACCTGCTTTAAGCGCACCGGCCCCAGCGGGGTTTGACGCTCTTCAATCCGCCGCTCCAGTGTGATCCGGCCAACCGGATAATGGCGCAGGCCGATGGCCGAGCTCTCGGCCAGCAGCAGTGCCGCCAATTGGTCCAGCTCTTCCGGCCGGCACAGAAAGGAAAGCTGCACGGCCGGCCGGTTCTTTTTCATCTGGATCGGGATGAAGAACACATCAAGCGCGCCCTGCTCCAGCAGCCGTTCCATGACATAGCCCAGAACCTCGGGCGTGGAATCGTCGATATTGCTCTCAACCACAATCACCCCGTCACCCTCCCCAGGACCTGTAACGGCTTGTCCCAGAAAAGCCCGCAGGATATTGGGGCAGTCCTCGAAATCCTTGCCGCCGGCGCCACAGCCGATCCCGGTGAGGGTCATGACTGGTCGTAGGGAGCATGGAATTGCCAGGGCCGCCACAATCGCGGCACCGGTCGGTGTGACCCGTTCACCCTCAGGGCAGTTGCCATGCACCGCCAGCCCCCGCAGCAGCTCGACCGTGGCCGGAGCCGGCACCGGCAGCCTGCCGTGGGCGGTCTCCACGAATCCGCCCCCCAGAGGCAAGGGCGATACGCGGACATCCGACACGCCCAGGTAATCCAGACAGATGGCTGTAGCGACGATATCAACAATGGAATCCACCGCCCCAACCTCGTGAAAATGAACATCCTCAACGGGCACGCCATGCACCAGGGCTTCGGCCTCGGCCAGCCGCCGGAAAATCCTGCGGGCGGTCTCTCTGACCGCAGCGGACAGGCCGCTGTCGGCAATCATGGCATCAATGCCGGCGTAGTGGCGGTGGGTATGCAGATCATGGACGGCCACATCAAACTTGAGCGCCGCCACCTGCCGGCGCTCGGTGCGGGTCGTGGAAAGCTGATAAGAGCCGACGGGAAGCGCAAGTTTGGCAAGCTCGGCCTGCAGGTATTCCAGCGGCACCCCCAGATCCAGCAGCGCCCCCACAGCCATGTCACCGGAGATGCCGGCGTAGCAATCGAAGTAGATGATGGTCATGTCACACCCGATTGATCAGGCTGGCCGCGCAGGCGGCGCCGAAACCGTTGTCGATGTTGACCACCGTCACGCCGGCGGCGCAGGAATTAAGCATGCCTAAGAGAGCGGCGATTCCACCGAAGGCAGCGCCGTAGCCGATGGAAGTCGGCACGGCGATCACCGGTTTGTCCACCAGCCCCCCCACCACCGAAGGGAGCGCTCCCTCCATGCCGGCCACCACAATGATCACCGCGGCGGCAGCCAGCTGTTCGCCCCGCGCCAGCAGGCGGTGGATGCCGGCCACGCCGACGTCGTAGACATGCTCGACGTCATTGCCAAGAAAACGGGCCGTCACAAGTGCCTCGGCCGCCACCGGAATATCGGAAGTGCCGGCCGACACCACCAGAACAGTGCCCCGGCCGCGACGCTCAACTAGTCGCAATTCCAGAGTCAGGCAGCGCGCCTCACCGTGATATTCCGCCGCTGGAAAGGAGGCCGTCACATCCTTGGCCTTGTCGGATGCCAGCCGGGTGACGAGGATGTTGCTCCCCTTGGCTGCCATGGCGGTCATGATCCGCAGGATCTGCTCCACGCTCTTGCCCTCACCGAAGATCACCTCGGGCATACCCTGGCGCAACTGGCGGTGATGATCAACCTGGGCACAGCCGAGATCCTGGGAAGGAAAATGGCGCAGCTGTTCCAGGGCCTCCTCCACCGAGGTGCCACCACCCTTGACGGCATCCAGCAGTTTTTTCAAATCGTCCGGCGTCATAGACTGAGTTCCCCGTAAAAGGTGATATAACCACCCTGATTTTATACACCACACCAGCCATGCTTGCCACCCGAAAGTTCTCGATGCTGATGTGGTGAAATCAAACTTTAGTTCACCGGTTTACATCGCCCCTGAATTCTGCTACAAAATCTTTAATACTGCATCATAGAGAGGTATAAACATGGGAAAAACCACCGCGGAAAAGATTTTTGAAGCACATCTGGTTGACGAGCCCTTTCCGGGCACCAAGGTGCTCAGGCTCGACGTCGTACTCTGCCACGAGATCACCACCCCCATCGCCATTGACGACCTGATCCGGCGCAACAAAGACCGGGTCTTCGACACCAGCCGCATCAAGGCTGTTATCGACCACGTCACCCCCAGCAAAGACACCAAGACCGCCACCCAGGCCAAGATCCTGCGCGACTGGGCCCGGCGCCACGCCATCAAGGACTTTTTCGACGTGGGCGCCAACGGCGTCTGCCACGCCCTGTTCCCCGAACGCGGCTTCATCCGTCCAGGCAATACCGTCATCATGGGGGATTCTCACACCTGTACCCACGGCGCTTTCGGCGCTTTTGCGGCCGGCATCGGCACCACCGACCTGGAGGTCGGCATCCTCAAAGGGGTCTGCGCCTTCCGCCAGCCCAAAACCATCCGTTTCAACATCAACGGCCAGCTGCCGGCCGGGGTCTATGCCAAGGATGTGATCCTGCACATCATCGGCCAAATTGGCGTCAACGGCGCCACCGACCGCGTCATGGAGTTCCACGGCCCGGTGATCGACGCCATGAGCATGGAATCCCGCATGACCCTCTGCAACATGGCCATCGAAGCGGGCGGCACCTCCGGCATCTGCATGCCGGACATGACCACCGTCGAGTACCTGTGGCCCTTCATCCAGGACGAGTTCGCCACCAGGGAAGCCGCCCTGGCCGAGTATTCCCGGTGGGTGGCCGACCCTGATGCCGAGTACGAAAAGGTGATCGAGATCGATGCCTCCGCGCTCCAGCCGACAGTCACCTTCGGCTACAAGCCGGATCAGGTCAAGACCATCGCCGAGATAGCCGGCACACCGGTGGACCAGATCTATCTCGGCTCCTGTACCAACGGCCGCATCGAAGATCTGCGCATCGCCGCCCGGATCCTCAAGGGGCACAAGATCGCCGCGAACGTGCGCGGCATCCTTTCTCCGGCCACCCCCAAGGTCTACCAGGAGGCCCTCAAGGAGGGGCTGATCGAGATCTTCATGGATGCCGGTTTCTGCGTGACCAATCCGACCTGCGGCGCCTGCCTGGGCATGTCCAACGGCGTGCTGGCCGAGGGGGAGGTCTGCGCCTCCACCACCAACCGCAATTTCATGGGCAGAATGGGCAAAGGTGGCATGGTGCACCTCATGTCGCCGGCCACGGCAGCGGCCACGGCCATCGAAGGCAAGATCGCCGATCCGAGGAAATATCTGTAATCACTCAACAACACAGAGACACTGAGGCACGGAGAACATCTAAACTGAAGCTTTACACGCCTAAAACAAAATCTGTTTTTTCATTCTCTGTGCCTCTGTGACTCAGTGTTAAAATTTCGACTTTAAGGAGTTAATATATGAAAACCTTCGGAGGCCCTGTCCTCTTCCTCGACCGTTCCGATATCAATACCGACGAGATCATTCCGGCCAAATATCTGACCGAAATCACCAAGGAAGACCTGAAACCCTATATCCTGGAAGACCTGAAGCTGCCCGGATTCGACCCCAAAGGCCCGAAAACGAAGAACGCCAGAGTGATCGTCTCCCGCGCCAACTTCGGCTGCGGTTCCTCCCGCGAGCACGCCCCCTGGGTGTTCGAAGTCAACGGCATCACCGCCGTGATCGCCGAATCCTTTGCCCGCATCTTCCGCCAGAACATGTTCAACTGCGGCATGGCCGCCATCGAACTGCCCACGTCCGACCTGGACCAGATTTTCTCCCACGCCGGTGACGATGATGCCGCCATGGAGATCGACATTGCGGCCGGCACCCTGACCATGACCGGCGGCGGCAAACAGAAGATCTTCAGTTTCGAGATTTCGCCTTTTGACAAGGCCCTGGTCCTGGCCGGCGGCTGGGTTGACTACGCCGACCAGAAGTACTGAACTGCAAATTAAAACCAAATAATTACACATAATTAATCAAAAGCCCTCCGATTTTCGGAGGGCTTTTTTTGCGCAACTGTGATAAAAATCAATACTAATAATCTGATCGAGGGTCATCATATTCCATATATTGACATCATGCTGAGGTAAGCCCATGAACAGCATCAATAATGTTTCCCAACCGATCTTATCAATCGTCCGGAGTTCCGAGCCCGAGCAAGTAAAATCCGTCAGCCAAAAAACGCTCATCAACAAACTCAATTACATCAACTTCCAGGACCGCACGATCCTGATCAACTTCAAGCACACCAGATACAAAACGATCCTGAGCCTGCCGGCAACTCCGCTTCCCTGCGCCGGTGACCGCTTGAGCTGCCTCTGGAGTGATCCCTCCCACATTACCCAACTTAACTCATCCTACAGCCTGCACAACCTGACAATTGCCGATGGCAATCGACTCCTTGAAGTCGTTCCGGAACTGCTCGGCATGGATGAGCGGACCCTTGAATTTATACTGCCCAAAACCTGCATCGAGTCCTTTACCAGATCCAAAAAACGGCATGCCTGCAGCGGTGTTGTCGTCCAGGCTTCCCAGAATGGAGTAATGTTCAACGGTCAGCTGCGGGACTTCACACCCAGCTCCATGCGGGTGGATCTGACCGCAAGCTCGCCCGACATGCTGCAATTAACCAGCCTGGAGGATCCGCTCTATCTCAGCATTTTCGTACGGGGCGAAATCCTCTATTCAGGGGAATGCAGGATCATCCGGCATGACAGCACGCCCACTGTCAAAACCTTTGTGCTTGAGCCGCTCCACCATCATATTCGCAGATTCAAACCCAAAAAATACCGCAGCAATCGCCAGAAGCTTGTCCCATCCCCCAGCATTGTCTTCAAGCACCCCTTTACCGCCAATAAGATCAGCCTGAAGACTATCGACATATCCGGTACCGGATTTTCGGTTGACGAGGACCCAAAAGGCTCCGTACTTTTGCCCGGCATGATCCTGCCGGAAATCGAGGTAAGCTTTGGCGGCAGCTCCAGCATCAGATGCAAGGCACAGGTTGTGTACCGCAATACTCACGAGGACGAGGATGAAAGTTATGTGAGATGCGGCCTGGCCTTTCTCGACATGGAAATCGGAGATCATGTCAAGCTGCTGTCATACCTGCAGCAGGCTGAAAACCAAAGTTCCTACATTTGCCCCAGTGTTGACATGGACGCTTTGTGGCGATTCTTTTTCGATGTCGGCTTTATCTACCCTGATAAATACGCCCACTTCGAAGCCAATAAAAAAGAGATCAAACAGACCTACAAAACACTTTATGAGCAACACCCTCAAATCTGCCACCATTTTATCCATCAGGAAAAGGGCGCGATCCTGGCGCACATGGGCATGATCCGTTTTTTTGAAAACGCCTGGCTGATCCAGCATCATGCCGCCAACAAATCCGAATCCATGAAGGCCGGGCTTAACGTTCTTAATCAGATTGGGCGCTTTATAAATGATTCAGGCAACCTGTACTCGGCTCATATGAAGTACGTAATCTGCTACTTCCGGCCGGACAACAAGTTCCCTAACCGTGTTTTTGGCGGCATGTCCCGCCATGCAAATGACAAAACCGTCAGCTCTGTCGATACCTTCGCCTATTTTCATTTCAAGCGGTCCATACACTTGAAAGAGGTTCTGCCTGCAAGCTGGCGGCTGGAACCAACACAACCAAAGGATCTTGCCGAGCTTGAAATCTTCTATAAACACACTTCAGGCGGACTCATGCTCGAAGCCTGTGATCTCAAACCCGGCACAGCCTTTAATGACTCCATTTCACCCATCTATCAGCAACTGGTCCTGAAAAAAAACAAACAGCTCTTGTCATTGAAAAAAGAAGGCATTCTCTCTGCAGTCATAATTGTCAACATCTCGGATATCGGCCTGAACATGTCGAATCTGACCAACTGTCCAACCTTTATAGTACTTGACGATGATCTGCCACAGGACATACTCACCTGTGTCATGACAACGGTATCAGCGTCCTACGAAGGAAACGAGATGCCGGTCCTCATGTTTCCTGCCGAATGTGCTGATAAGTGTACTGTCGAAGGCAAAAAGTCATATAACTTGTGGATACTCAATACCCAGACCCTTGATCATTATTTCGGTTTTCTCGAACGACTCATAAAATCAATTGCCCTTTAACCCAGCCAGATCGTAACAGACCGAATAAATATGGACTTCACACAAAAAGAATCTATTCCACTGTACAACAGCAGGGTAATCGATACCTATACCAAGCTCATCAAGGCGAAATATGCGGACATCGATGTGAGTGAATTGCTGAGTCATGCTGGAATGAAGCCATATGAGGTTGCAGATCAGGGTCACTGGTTTACCCAACGTCAGATCAACCGGTTTTACGAAAAATTAGTTGCAACCACCAATAACANNAGCCCAACTTTGGCCTACGAGTTGATCGGTAAAGCAACTTCCAATTTCACCCGTTCCGCCAAATATGAATCCCGAAAGCTGGCTCCCAACAAGGTAGAGATAATCGTTACCCCGTACGAAGGAATCAGAGAAGAGTTGTTTCAATGTCAAAATCGCATCGGCTTCTTTGAGTCGATCCTTGCCTTGCATAATTGCCGTTCCCGGGCCATTGATCACACCGAGTGCATCTTCGACGGTGGCATGGCCTGCAAGTACACCATTTCATGGGAAATGACAGCTGCTGCCCGCTGGAAAACGGTACAGATCTTTTCGCTGCCGATTCTGCTGGCGTTAGTAGCCACCATCGACATGACTGGCTCAGGGGTGGTGCCCCATGGCATTGTCGAACTGGCAGCATGTGTGGTTTTTCTGGCTCTGACGCTGATCACCGAGACCAAGGAAAAAAACGAAATCAAAACAAGTCTGCGAAACACCACCGATGCGGTGGATCAGCTACTGGAGCAGACCAATCTCAATTACAATAATGCGCTGATGACGAATGAAATTGGTCAGGCCCTTAACGTCGTTACGAATACCGGTGACACTCTCAACAATGTAGTCAACATCATGCAGAAACGGCTCAACTACGATCGCGGCTTGATACTCCTGGCAAATGCGGACCTGACACGACTTGAGGTCAAGACAGGCTACGGTTACAACGACAACCACTTCGGTCAGTTTGACAATGTTTCGTTCAGCCTGGACCGCCCGGAATCAGTCGGCACATTCGTGGTATCGTTCCGGGAACAGAAACCGATCCTGATTAATGATATCAACGAACTCGAAGAGGTACTTTCACCCAACAGCATGGCGTTTGCCAGAAAATTCGGTATCCAGTCATTCCTCTGTTGCCCGATTATCTGTGAGGGCAAATCATTGGGGGTGCTGGCTGTCGACAATCTGACATCAAAAAAACCGCTCGTGCAAAGCGACATGAGCCTCTTGATGGGAATTGCCTCCGTCATTGGTATCAGCCTGCGGAATGCCGAACTGATGGAGGCTCGGGTTCGCCAGTTCAATTCAGTACTACATGTCCTTGCCGTAAGTATCGATGCCCGTGACAGCCTGACCGCCGATCATTCTGAAAAAGTGACCGAATATGCCATGGGAATCTGCAATGAGTTGGACCTTTCCTGGGACGAGTGTGAAATGATCCGGGTAGCGTCACTGCTGCACGATTACGGGAAAATCGGCGTCGAGGATTCGATTCTTAAAAAGGCAGGTCCGCTTACGGACAGTGAATCCGAGAAAGTAAAAACCCACGCCGGCAAGACCCGGGAAATTCTGTCACGGATCGATTTCGAAGGGATCTATCGAGAAGTCCCTGAAATAGCCGGTGCGCACCACGAGCGGGTAGATGGCAGCGGATATCCTCAGAGGCTCAAGGGAGACCAGATCCCCCTTGGAGCCAAGATAATCGGTGTCGCTGACTATTTTGATGCCATCACATCCAAACGACACTATCGCGAGCCGATGGAAATCCAGGACGCCTTTGCGACATTACGAGGGGAAATCGGCAGATATTTTGACAAAGATATCGTTGATGCGTTGATAAGGCACTACTCTGCGCAGCACATGTGCTCATCTTCTGACACCCCATCTGCTTCAAAACAACGGGCATCGCGCTTTCCGGTCCAGACCGAGGTCATGGTGCGGTGCGGTGATGAAGTCATGCCAGGTATCAGCATGGACATATGTGCGAACGGCCTCTACATTGCGGCTGATGTCACCGTGACGGAAGGTTTGCCGATCGAGCTTTCCATAACTCTTCCGGGCTGCTCCACCGGCACAATTGAGGCCGCAGGAAAAGTTGCCTGGGTTAACAGCAGCGATCAGCACAGAAAACCGGATTTTCCGGCCGGATTCGGTGTTGAAATTATGGATTTTCAGAAAGAGATGAAAGAGCTGTTTCTAAGCTTTGTGGATTCTTGCACGAAGGACAACTACCCCCATGAAATAGAAGGGCTGGCTTTTTTGGCATCCTGACGGGATGCACTTTAAAGCACGGATTACCCCCTTGCAGCACACAAGCGGGGTGTAAATGATACGTGGTGATTCCACAGCTAACCTACTTTAGGCAAGAGAGGTAGTTATGGGTTAGATAGAACGAATTGTAGAGATGATCGAGGCTAATAAAAATTTAGTTTAATATGGGCGTATTAGCTCAATCCTGCCTTTCAGGGTATTATTCAGAAAAAACTTCAGAGAACATATTTGTCATTTGAATTTTATCAAGAGATTTATTCACGGCCAATTGTTCTAAGCGATGTCGCGTTATTGCAAAATTTTTCCTCTGAAGAGAGGTAAGTCCCTGGAGGATGTCTTGATTGTCCCCCCTATAAATTGGGCCAGAATCACTTATTTCAAGAAAGGCTCTTTTTATATGTTCTCTTGCTTGTTTAGAGTTCATTGTCGCGTGAGTCCAGTCATTCATATACCCTGATAGACCATATTTGTCTCTCATGTTGGCTTCATAAATCGGGCTAAACGGCGCCAGCATAAACGGATAAATCGACCACGACAGATTCCCTTCCAACTCTGTAAACTCGATACTTTTAATAAATTCAATCGTATGATTTATGGTTTCTTCGGTTTCTCCTGGAAATCCCATAATAAAATAACAAGAACAATTTATGCCCACCTCAAGGAGTTTCCGAATGACCTCAACATAGAGTTCCGAATTGGCAGATTTGTTCATGCTGCGCAATATTTGTGCATCAGCAGATTCAAGGCCTAATTGCAGTTCCCTGCACCCTGAGCGCCGAAGTAAATCAAAATCGACATTTTTCAAGGCGTCAGCCCGCATGAAACTCATCCATTGTATGCCCAGGTCTTCTTCGATAAATCTTTCACATATAGTATTGATATCCCGTTTTCCCAATCTGAAATTATCATCTATAAACCACACATAACGGATACCACGTCGAGCAATTATTTTAAGTTCTTCAATAACTTGATCTATTGGTTTAACGTGCGTTAACCGCGTATCTTTGACAAAATTACAGAAAGTGCATCTATAAGTGCAGCCAATGCTTGCCTGCATGGGCATTACTTCGGATTTAAACAAGTGAGCAGGAACTGAATTCCAATTTATTGAAAAGTTTTCTGCAGTTGAAAGATCGTTAATCGCTTGTGAGAATTGATAGGTATGCCCTGTCAATCGCGCTGAATTAGGAAGATCACCTAATGACATACCCAGCTTGATTTTCTTTAGGGCTTCACGCAATACCTCTTCACCTTTCAGACTGATGATATAGAAATCAACGGAAGGCTCATTCTCATTATGAAATACATAATCATGTTTAATCGAATCAATCGCATAGTGAGTTTCTCCCGATCTCTGCAAACTAAGATATGAAAAATAAATAAAAGGACCACCTACAATAATAAAAATATCAGGTACTAAACTCCTGATATCATCAACAAGTGCTTTAAGTTGCTTCTTATTGTGAATAAACGTAGTTGATATGATAACAGTACGGGGATTTTGTTTGAGTAAATTGCAGAACGCCTCTCTTTCCTGATAGTAGCTATCAATTAAAGCTACGTCAAAACCATGATGCGTCAAATAACTCTGCAGATGAATTCCATTTAGCTTAGGCGCAGATGCCCAATTAGCTTTACTGTCATTCTCTATTGGAGTAACTAGAGACCCGTCGTTTTTTAAATAGTTTAATACAACTTGAATATCGGCGGGCCTTCCTTCAATATTTAGTCGCAAAGGATTTGACCCAGACAAGCTCTCTAACTCACAATCAGCTATAACAATCGCATCAAGACTCAAGACAGACTCCTTCAATATAATTATCGGGTTAATGCAGTAAGAATCGATTACTTAAGAGACTTTCAACCAGTCAAGAATGAGCTCGGCTTTTTGTTGCCAACCCGCTTCCATGGTCAACATGTGACCATTTTCCGGATACTCGTGATAGCTAGCGCTGGGCAATTTTTGCACTAATTGTTTAAGCGGCCTAAGTGGCGTTATTCTATCTTTAGCACCAGTCATCATCAAAATTGGCATTTGTAGTTTTGAACAGTCAACCTCCGAAGCTCTTGCTTTATCCAGAAACCAAAAGCCGATTTCAGCGGCCGCTCGCCCTGACTCATAAACTAGATTCTGATAGATAGACTCGGCTGTTTCTGCTGGGAGGCAGTTTAAAATATATCCAAAGGCTGCCCGACGGGAAAAACGAAAAGGTTTTTTCCAAAAAACCGGTTTAAATAAAACCTCGGCAAAACAAGCCAGAACGCTGGGAGTAATGGCGATAATGCCGCGTGGAGTTGCTGGCGAGATTAAAACTAAAGCGCGTACCGGTGCCTGGCAAGCAACCAATTGAGCCAACAGACCGCCCATCGAATGACCGAAAATAATCGGTGGCTCAGGCAACGTATTAACGATCTTAGTCATACTAATAACATACTGATCTAAGCCAATCATGCCTACACGTGGGTCAGGCTCTCCTAAACGATGAAGTGGTAGATCTGGGCTCAGACAACTATAACCAGCTGACTCAAAATAGAGCTTAAAATTGTCCCAAAATGCCCCCAATACACACATACCATGAATCATGACGATAGTTGGTTTCAAGTTTGATCTCATTGTGCTGCGCATTTGAAATGAATATTCTAATTTAAGCAAGCAGCGCAGGTAAACTGAAAATTATTATATAGAGCGCAAACCCGTGTCATTAATATTTTCATGGAGCCACTTTATTACATAACCTGATACAAAACAACTGAAACTGCCTTTCACCCCCTCCTTCGGAAGGGAACTTCCCGGCGGGAAGTAAAGACCCTCCACTACTGCATTTTATTTCCCATTAAAGATACATTCGGTTATGCCGATAAGCAGAAAAGTCTTCCTCCAGTAGTCAAGATGGCGTTGTAATCACGGCATAAATATCTGCAATGGAAAGCCAGCCCGTGCCGATGTCGGCAGATCAGTTTGGTGAGTTGGCTGCAACCTTTGAAGCACAGCAAAGCAGTCGTGATTGGAATGAGGTTGAGCAAGAATTAAATAATAGAATGGCTCGATGAATTAATTATGAATCTCAGTAGTTGAACCGCTGTTTTTGTGCACTCATACTTACATGAACTGTGGACGCCCCAAATAATGCATTCAATACCCAATGAAAATACTCCACTGTACAACAGCAGGGTAATCGATACCTATACCAAGCTCATCAAGGCGAAGCATGCGGACATTAATATAAGCGAATTGCTGAATTATGCTGGAATGAAGCCATACGAGGTTGCAGATCAAGGTCATTGGTTTACTCAACAACAGATTAACCGGTTCTATGAAAAACTGGTGACAATGACCAATAACAGAAATATAGCCTACGAAGCCGGTCGGTATGCGTCATCTCCCGATGCTATCGGAACAATGAGACAATACGTGCTTGCAAGGGTCAGCCCAACTTTGGCCTACGAGTTGATCGGCAAAGTATCATCCAATTTCACCCGTTCCGCAAAATATGAATCCCGCAAGCTGGCTCCCAACAAGGTAGAGATAATCGTTACCCCGTATGAAGGAATCACAGAAGAGTTGTTTCAATGTCAAAATCGCATCGGCTTCTTTGAGTCGATCCTTGCCTTGCATAATTGCCGTTCCCGGGCCATTGATCACACCGAGTGCATCTTCGACGGTGGCACGGCCTGCAAGTACGCCATTTCATGGGAGATGACAGCTGCTGCCCGCTGGAAAACAGTGCAAATATTTTCGCTGCCGATTCTGCTGGCATTAGTAGCCGCCATCGGCATGTCTGGCTCAGGGATACCCCATGGCATTGTCGAACAGGCAGCATGTGTGGTTTTTCTGGCTCTGACGCTGATTGCCGAGGTCAAGGAAAAAAACGAAATCAAAACAAGTCTGCGAAACACCACCGATGCGGTGGATCAACTGCTCGAGCAGACCAATCTCAATTACAATAATGCGCTGATGACAAACGAGATTGGCCAGGCCCTTAACGTCGTTACGAATACCGGTGACATTCTCAACAATGTAGTCAACATTATGCAGAAGCGGCTCAACTACGACCGCGGCATAATACTCCTGGCAAATGCAGACCTGACACGACTTGAGGTCAAGACAGGCTACGGTTACAGCGATCACTACTTCGATCAGCTTGAAAATGCTTCCTTCAGCCTGGATCGCCCGGAATCACGGGGGACATTCGTGGTATCGTTCCGGGAGCAGAAACCGATCCTGATAAATGACATCAACGAGCTCGAAGGGGTGATTTCACACCATAGCATGGCGTTTGCCAGGAAATTCGGCATCCAGTCATTCATCTGTTGCCCGATTGCCTGTGAAGGCAAATCAATGGGGGTGCTGGCTGTCGACAATCTGACATCAAAAAAACCGCTCGTGCAAAGCGACATGAGCCTCTTGATGGGAATTGCCTCCGTCATTGGTATCAGCCTGCGGAATGCCGAACTGATGGAGGCGCGGGTTCGCCAGTTCAACTCGGTGCTGCATGTCCTTGCCGTAAGCATCGACGCCCGTGACAGTCTGACCGCCGACCATTCCGAAAAAGTGACCGAATATGCCATGGGAATCTGCAATGAGCTGGGTCTTTCCTGGGACCACTGCGAAATGATCCGCGTGGCATCTCTGCTGCACGATTACGGGAAAATTGGCGTCGAGGATTCGATTCTTAAAAAGGCAGGACCGCTTACGGACAATGAATTCGAGAAAGTAAAAACCCACGCCGGCAAGACTCGGGAAATTCTGTCACGGATCAATTTCGAAGGTATCTATCGAGAAGTCCCTGAAATAGCCGGCTCACATCACGAGCGGGTAGATGGCAGCGGATATCCCCAGGGTCTCAAGGGAAACCAGATCCCCCTTGGTGCCAAGATAATCGGCGTCGCCGACTATTTTGATGCCATCACATCCAAGCGACACTATCGCGAGCCGATGGAAATCCAGGACGCCTTTGCGACATTGCGGGGAGAAATCGGCAGATCTTTTGACAAAGATATCGTTGATGCGATGATCCGGCACTACTCTGCGCAGCACATGTCCTCATCTTCCGATACCTCACCTGCTTCAAAACAACGGGCATCACGCTTCCCGCTCCAAACCGAGGTCATTGTACGGTGCGGCGATGAGGTCATGCAGGGAATCAGTTGGGATATCAGCCTGAATGGCCTCTATATCGCGGCTGACATCAGCAGCGTGACGGAAGGTTTGCCGATCGAGCTCTCCATAAGTCTGCCAGGCAGCTCAGTTAGTGCAATTGAGGCCTCTGGAAAAATTGCCTGGGTTAACAGCAGCGATCAGCCCAGAAAACCGGATTTTCCGGCCGGATTTGGTGTGGAAATTATGGATTTTCAAAAAGATATGAAAGAGCTGTTTCTGAGCTTTGTGAATTCTTGCTTGCTGGACAGCTGCCCCCATGAAATAGAAGAGCCTGCTTTTTTGGCATTCTGAAGGGATGTACTTCAAAGCATAGTCTTACGCCCCCGGCAGCACACAAGCGGGGTATAGGTAAATCGTCGCGGATCGGAAAAGAACCGCTCAAACTCTTCCTGAAACTCCCCGTAGCCCCCCGAATACTCATCGAAGGCATATCCGGACCGCTGTGCCGCCACTTCGACCTTCTTCGTCCAATTATAGGCATCTATTTCGTTTAATGAACCATAGATCAAATGATGCGTGGTGATCTGCACAGCAATATCCTCTAATCCGATGTCATACAGGAAAGAGTAGAGTTTCCTTCCGATATAGGGATCGAAATCAAAGTCCTTTTCCAGCAACGCCATGATCCTGCCAATGGTATTTTCTAGACGCTGTGAAAGCCCGAAATGGCTCAGACAATTGTAGTCCAGGTCAATCAGACAGAGGATCCCGCCCGGCTTCAACAGCTCAGACAGTTTTTTCACGATCTCGGTACTTTTCGAGCGGTGGTATTCCAGTACAAAACGCACCCAGATGAAATCGAACTGCCCCAGATCATTTATCGGCTCATAAATGTCTCTACAGACAAACTCGACACCAGCCCCTCCATGGTTTTTGGCAGCATGAGCTATGCGCGTTTCCGAAGCATCAACACCAACAATGCTGCCGGAGGGTTGCAGCAGTTCGTGCAGTAGAGAGGTAGTCTTGCCCGAGCCGCAGCCGATGTCGGCCACCCGCATCCCCGGCTGCAAACCTGCCCACAGCGCCTGCTTGTGAACACTTTCCCGATCGGTTTTCAGATCAAGGCGCAGTGCCTCTTCGGCATGTTCCATAATATATTCGTGATTGTGCATTCAGTATCTTTCTGAGGCTTCAGATTTAAACATCAGGGAACGGTGTAGCATTAATCTCAGGGCATATATCAGAACCGTCTGCTCAGGCCCAGATGGAAGGTCACATCCGGTGCCGTGGCAACAGCCACATCTTCGGATACGCCCAGATCCAGCCGGCAGTCGCCGGGCAACTGCAAGGCGCCGCCCGCGATCAGAATCAGAGAGTTTTTGGAGAGTTCATCCAGTGCGCTGCCATGAAACATGGCGCTATGGGCATTGAGCTGAAACTTGAAGGAGATCCACTCTGCCGGCCCCCAGCCGATGCCGGCGGTGCCGAAGGCGGCCAGACTGTTCTGCTGGTCCGGCAGCACATCGCCCCTGGTCAAGGCTATGCCCCCCACGGAACCATACACCCCCAGACTGCCCCACTCGGTGAAGTTATTCATGCTGCCGCTCAGGGCGAGGCTGAAATCGGTACTGCCGCTGCCGCGCAGGGCGCCGCTGTTCCCGCTGGGCAGTTTGACCGCCGTCCGAAGCGCCAGACTGTCGTGGCCGTCGCTGCCTTGCCGATCGTACAGCTGCAGGGCGCCGCCCAGGGAGATGTCGCCGATACCGGCACCGACCTGGTCCATCCGGATCTTCTGGACGCCATCCTTGGTATAACTGTAGAGCAGACGGTTTCGGGGTGCAGTGTTGCGCCCCCCCTGGGGCAGGCCAAAGGCCCTGTGCCAGTCTACTATGAATCCATCCAGAAATCCGCCGCCATCCAGCAGATAGGGAATCTCGACTCCGATCTCGAAGCGGTCAGCGATGCCGTAGCGCACAGCCGCCGTCCAGCGGTAGGATTCGCCGTCCAGCGTGATCTGCTCGCTCGGCAGCTTGCTGACAGTATAATTGCTGGCCACATCCTGGACCAGGCTGGCGGTGACGCGACCGGACGGGGTGACGGTTGCGCCGGATTCGGCCGGCAGACCGAATATCCGCACCAGCGGACTCTGGTTCACCGTGCGAAATGGCGTGATCTCCATATCCGTCGCCATACAGGGGGCGGCGCACAGCGACAGCGCCACCAGCGACATCCCCACTCCAGGAATGATCAGGCCTTTCATCATCTTCTCCATGACCTTTCCGCTGCGGCAGTTATCAACCAGCATGGCCAACAATGTAAGCGTAACGTTATTAGCATAGGCACCAGCTGGTGTCAACGCGGCTGACCTGGCCGGAAAAATATATTCAAACCTGTAACAAAACTCGACCCAACCTGCACTGCCGGCTGCACCCAATGGCCGCTCGACAGCGCCGGCCAACCAGCCCCCATGCCATGCCGCGACACTTGATTTTTTATTGCTTCGATGCAATACTACTGAAAATCTGACGAGCCACAACAGGAGGACATAATGTTTGGATTTGGCATGCCCGAACTGATCATCATTCTGGTTATTGTTCTGGTCGTATTCGGCGCAGGCCGGCTGCCCGAGATCGGCGGTGCACTGGGCAAGAGCATCCGCAACTTCAAAAAGGCATCGGACGGCAAGGACGAGATCGAGATCAAACCGAAGAGTGAGGATAACGACAAGAAGTCCTGAGTTACCACATAACCTGAAGCAATGAGGGGGGAACGACAGCTGCCGTTCCCCCCTCATTTTTTTAACGCACCCCGCTGCACATATCCCAGCCGCCTCGGGTTCAAATCGTCCGCGACACCGGCTAGAACTCCGCCGGCATGGCCTTG
>DBMM01000147.1 GCA_002298925.1 Geobacter sp. UBA698
TTCTTTGATTTCATGTTGCCTATAAAAACAATTTTTCCGTAACCGGTATTAATCTTCGTTTTTACCGCGGTCAAACGACCTATATCTGCACAGTACGTACCTGTAGCTTTATTCACTAGACAATTCAGCTTGTTAGTTGGCTGATTCAACTTTAAGGATTGACGAACCAGTAATGCTTCCTGAAGCGGCACTGATTGTTGTCGAGCCAGGGGTGAGCGCGGTTGCCAATCCGATGGAGCCGGCACTATTGTAGAATGAGGCGACAGACCTGTCAGATGAATTCCAGGAAACCAATGCAGTCAGATCTTGGGTAGTAGCATCGGAATACGTGCCGGTAGCGGTAAATTGCTGCGTTTTCCAGTTGGTAACACTCGGATTGTTCGGTGTTACAGCGATGGAGATTAGTGCTGCATTTGTGATCGTCAGAGTTGCCGAGCCTTGAATCCCTTCAGAAGTGGCCGTAATCGTGGTGGTTCCTGCTGCAGCAGTTGTTGCTTTGCCCTTTGCATCAATGGAAGCGTTGCCATTGGAAGACTTCCAAGACACATACATCGTCAAGTCCTGGGTCGTGTTGTCCGAGAAAGTACCTGTGGCGGTGAATTGAAATGTCGTACCGGCTGGAATTGCAGATATGATTGGATTGCTTGGTGTTACTGCTATGGAGACGATTGACTGAGATGCTGGCGCCTTGACTGTCAGGGGAGTAGAGCCTGAAATGGAACCGTAGGTGGCTGTAATCGTAGTTACCCCGACTGAAAGTCCTGTGGCTTCGCCGTTGGAACCGGCGGCGTTGCTGATGGTGGCGATAGACGGTGTAGATGAATTCCAGGTTACTGATGTTGTCAGATCTTGGCTGGTGCTGTCTGAATAAAATCCGGTAGCGGTGAACTGCTGCGTGGTTCTGGCGGCAATATTCTGGTTATCGGGAGTAACCACGATGGAGCTAAGTGTTGCAGTGGAGACCAGAAGGGTGGTCGTACCTGATGTTGTTCCTAATGTGGCTGTAATCGTTGTTGGTCCAGCGGCGACGGCACGTGCCAGGCCACCGCTTGCAGCGATACTGGCTTTGGATGTGTCTGAAGAATTCCAGGTGACTTGTGCAGTCAAATCTTGGTTAGTGTTGTCAGAGAACGTTCCGGTGGCAGTGAATTGCTGCGTTGTGCCGGCTGCAATACTTTGGTTGATGGGAGTCACCGTAATTGAGCTAAGCGTTGCATTGGAAACCGGGAGGGTGGTCGTGCCAGAGACTGGTCCTTGCGTAGCCGTGATGGTTGTTGTTCCAGCAGCTAAGGCAGTGGCATTACCCTCTGAATCGATGGTGGTTATTGATGGATCTGACGAACTCCAGGTGACTTGCTTTGTCAAATCCTGAGTCGAGTTGTCCGAGTACGTGCCTGTGGCAGTAAACTGCTGTGTCGTTTGGGCGGCCATGCTTGGATTTGTCGGAGTAACTGCAATTGAAGTAAGCGTTGCAGAAGTAACAGTCAGGGTAGTCGAGTCTGAGATGAGGCCGTATGTGGCAGTGATCGTTGTAGCTCCGGGTGCGAGTCCTGTAACTTTACCGTTGGAGCCGGCTGAGTTGCTGGTTGTGGCGCAAGAGCTGTCGGATGAACTCCAGGTTGCTGATGTTGTTAGGTCCTGGGTGGTGCCGTTTGCATAGGTGCCTATGGCTGTAAACTGCTGAGTGTTTCCGGCGGCAATGCTTCGGTTTAATGGCGAAACTGCAATGGATACAGGTTTATTTCCGCTTCCAGCACCTCCGCTGCTGCATCCTCCTGCGAACATAATGCTCATGAGCAGCAGACATGAAACTACAAGGACATTAGTCTTTTTGTTCATTTGTGACTCCTTTCGGTTTTTAAGAACCGCTACAAAATGAAAAGACTCTTTCATACGTGAAGCCCTATTTTATAATACAAGCAGGGTATAAATTTTTATGTGGAGAGGCTTGTGTGGTTTAAAATTAATTATAATCTGCAGGAAATTATATCTTGTTCTCTTGAGAACTCAAGTTGCTGAAAATTACAAATGTAAAAAAATACAAAAATGATAAGTGACATTTAGATGGCACCTGGGAAGGACAAGCACTTCAAGAGTTTGAGGAATGGGTAAGATGCTGGCAGGCAGGCTTGGTTAGGGTTTTGCAGGGATGTGACTTTGAATGTCTCAGTGTAAGGAAGATGAATTTATGGTCAGAATCTGTTTCAGGCGGAATAATAATTCGATTATGTTAGCGAAGGCGGGACGTAATTCTTTTATGCTTGACGGAGTTCGGGGGGGAATAAAATGATTTACATGCTGAAGTTTATTGAGAGGTTGAATGATTTGGCGGGCGGCATGGGATTCGAACCCACGACCCCAGGCTTCGGAGGCCTGTACTCTATCCAGCTGAGCTAACCGCCCGCGTTTAACAAATCAGATGCCGTCAATCAGACAGTCAATAAGATTTACACTAATTTATCCCACAACTCAAGTCAAAAATCTGTCAATTTGGCAGACCGTTTGCTACACTGTGCGGAAGGAGGTGGGCATGAAGCGCGCAATCATACTTGTCGTCCTGATCGTGCTGCTGGCACCCATGTTGTCGCAGGCTGCCAATTTCAGGTTCCAGAAGGTCAAGGAGGACATATATGCCGGCATTGCCGAACCGGGAGGTAAAGCCGCCAGCAACTGTTTGATCATCATAACCAGCTATCAGGTGATCATAGCCGGTGCCCATTTTTTACCAGAGACAACTCGCGAACTTCTTGATTTCGTCCAGAAGGTGACACCGTTGCCTGTGCGCTACATCATCCTGACGCATCATCATCGCGGCTTCAACTACATTGATTTCGATCTGCCGGCCAATGTCGAGATCATCACATCGGGCCAGACCTGGCAGGCGCTTAACAGCGAATTCCGTCAGATAAAAAATCAGGTAACGTTCTTTGACCGCGGCTTGACGATGAAGCGCGGCAGGACGCTGATCGTGTTGAACAATACCGGTAAGGGGCACAGCGAGGGCGATGTGTTCGTCTATCTGCCCGAGGAGGATGTGCTCTTTACTTCGGACCTGTTTTTTAACGATGTGGCCGGCTATATGGGGGACGGTCATTTCAGGGAGTGGGTTGCCGACCAGGAACTTCTGGCAGGAATCGATGCCCGTTATGTGGTGCCGGGATTGGGCGAGGTAACCAATTCCGACGGCATCCGACGTTTCCAGGTCTTCTTCAGGGATTTTACTACCGAGGTCTTGCGCCTGATCGGTCTTGGACTGGAGCCGGAGGCCGCCAAGCGCGGCTTTTCGTTGCCGCAGCATGAAAATCTGCCCGGATTCAGGGCCTTTTTCGATGTCAATTTCAAGCGGGCCTACAACGAACTGAAGGAACTGAAATGACGGGACGCAAAAACATCCGCGTGATTGGTCTGACCGGCGGCATCGCCAGCGGCAAGAGCTCTGTGGCCCGCTATTTCGAGGAGCGCGGGGCGACGGTTATCGATGCCGATCAGCTTTCCCGACAGGCGGTCAGTCCGGGCACCCCCGTCCTGGAGCGTATTGTGGCCGTTTTCGGCCGTCAGGTGTTGCTGCCGGACAACCGGCTTGACCGCAAGCGCCTGGGCGCAATTGTTTTTTCCGATCCGGAGAAGAGGCGTCAGCTGGAGCAGATTATCCATCCTGAGATCAAGCGTCTGTCGGAAGAGCGCATCGCCGCCGCCGCCGCTGCCGGCCAACGTCTGGTGTTTTATATGGCGCCGCTCTTGATTGAGGCCGGTACGGCTGAGCGCTTTGACGAGATCTGGGTGGTCACGGTCTCCCCGCAGATTCAGCTGGAGCGTCTCATGGCACGGGACGGCATCAGCCCTGACGAGGCCCTTAGAATAATTTCAAGCCAGATGCCGCTGGCGGAGAAGGAGCGCTGCGGCCGGGTCGTGATCGACAACAGCGGGACACCGGAGCAGACCCGCCAACTGCTGGCCAAAATCTGGTCGAAGGAGATAGGTGCGTGACGATACAAGACAAGAACCATATTCTGAGGCGCGGGGCGCCGCCGGAAGAAAAGCCTGATGTTACCATGAACTGCTTTGCCGCGGTTCCGCGCGGAGCAGAGGAAATTGCCGCCCAAGAACTGGAAACGCTCGGTATCAGCGGGGCAGTGCCGGCCAAGGGGGGGGTGGCGTTTAACACCAACCGGGCCGGCCTGTACCGGGCCAACCTCTGGCTGCGCACCGCCAGTCGCGTGCTGGTGCAGCTGGCCGTATTTCCTTGTACCAATCCTGATGAGCTGTATGGCGGGGTCCACGCCATTGACTGGTCCCAACTGATTACTCCCGCCATGACTCTGGCGGTGGACTGCAGTCTGCGCGATTCAGGCCTGACACACTCCGGTTTTGTGGCTCTCAAAACCAAGGATGCCATTGTGGACCGTATCCGCCAGGCATGCGGAAGCCGCCCCAATGTGGACACCGCCGCACCGGATGTGCGCGTAAATGTCCACCTTTTGAAGAACGTCTGTACCGTAAGTCTGGACAGTTCCGGTGAGTCCTTGGACCGTCGTGGTTATCGGCTTGAGCGCAACGAGGCGCCACTGCGCGAGACCCTGGCCGCCGCGGTTGTCGCCCTGACCGGCTGGGATGGTTCCGTCCCCCTGGCTGATCCCATGTGCGGCTCGGGAACTATTCCGGTGGAGGCAGCCCTGGTGGCGGCACAGATGCCGCCCGGCCTGCAGCGCTCGTTCGGATTTCAGAAATGGCTCGATTATGACGACAGATTATGGAACAGGCTGTACAGAGAGGCAGAACAAGGCGTCCGGAAACTGCCGGTGGGGTTGATAACCGGATACGATCTGGACAGCCGGGCGCTCGGGCTGGCAGCCAGAAATGCAGCCAAAGCCGGTTTTGAAGGCCAGTTGCATTTTTTTCATGCCGCGCTGGAGAGCTTCAAGCCGGAAGGGGACAAAGGGGTGGTGATAATAAATCCGCCTTATGGCAAGCGTCTGGGGGATGAGGAGGAACTGAAAGAACTCTACTGCCAGATCGGTGACATCATGAAACAGCGCTGTCGGGGGTGGACCGGTTACGTGTTGACCGGCAATCTGGAGCTGGCCAAATACATCGGACTCAAGGCTTCACGGCGTTTCGTGCTGTTCAATGGTCCGATCGAGTGCCGGCTGCTGAAGTACGATCTGTACTGACAGGCTGTTGAACAGCAACTGCGGTGATCCGAATGCCCCGCAGTGCTATTTCTTGATCTTGTGACAGAAAAGGCATCGCATTGGGCCTGCCCCTGGTTTGGCGGGATGGTTCTCCGGGAACCGGATCTTGACACCATCGTGGCATTCGGCACAATGCGGATCCACGTCCATTTTGCTCTTGCCGTCCCTGATCATGTCATGGAAACGCTGGTGGTTATGGTCGCGGGGCACCAGTTTCGTCTTTTCCGGTCCGGAGATGAATACGAACACGATGATGACTGCCGCAATAATGGCAATGAATATCCAGTCACGTTTGTCAATTTTCATATAATAAAAACTCTTTTCTGTAAGGTCAGTCGGATTTGATCAGCGAGAAATAGATCACCACGCCGCCGATGAGCACTCCGCCAAAGGCAAAGGGAATTAATGATTTGAGTGAGAGTTCATCGCTCGGTGCTGGCATGGCATAACGCAGGATCACAATCAGGCCGATCAGGGAAAACAGTGTCAGCAGCACTGTTTTTGATTTTTTGACAATACCCATAAAGAAGACCACTGCGATAACAGCCAGTACCGCCGGGTGGCTGAAGATCTGTTTAAGGCTCAGGTTCTGGATGGTGGTCAGCAGGTTGCCGGTTTCAAAGGGGCGCAACGCTTCGGTGGTTTTCTCCAACAAGTGCTGTTTGTCCATGGAGTTGTCCCGGAATTGAGTGGTAAGAGTAAGTAGTCTGAGGATACTAAAGCAAACCTGGTTCATCGGCAAGAAAAATGAAAAGCCCACATTTGCTGCGGGCTTTTCAAACGTTTTAACTCAGAAACCCCATCACTTTGTCCAAAAAGCTTTTTTTCAGGGGATGCACGTCCTCGCCGCTGATCCGGGCAAATTCCTCCAACAGCTCCTTCTGCTTCCTGTTCAGGTTGGAAGGGGTTTCCACCCTGATGACCACCAGCTGATCACCTCGTCCATAGCCTTGCAGGGAAGGAATCCCTTTGCCGCGCAGCCGATAGATTTTACCGGATTGGGTTCCCTCGGGAATCTTCATGGCAACTTTGCCATCCAGAGTGGGGACCTCGATTTCGCACCCCAGGGAGGCCTGGATGAAGCTGATCGGGAACTCGCAGACAACATTGTTATCTTCACGCTGGAAGAGGGGGTGCTCCTTGACGCTGATGGCAACATACAGGTCGCCGTTGGGCCCACCTTTCAGCCCCTGGCCGCCGTTTCCGGGTGATTTGAGGCGCGAACCGGTTTCCACTCCTCCCGGCACCTTGATCGAAAGTGTCTTGGTGTCCTTGATACTGCCCTTGCCGCGGCATTCCGGGCATGGATCGTCAACGATCTTCCCTTCGCCGTTACACTGGCCGCAGGTTTTGCTGACGCTGAAAAAGCCCTGCTGGTAGCGAACCTGTCCGGCGCCGCGGCAGGCGGGGCAGACTTTTGGATCTGTGCCCGGTTTGGATCCGGAGCCGTTGCAGGTGCCGCAGCGCTTGGCAAAAGGTACTTCGATCTTTTTCTCGACGCCGAAGGCAGCCTCTTCGAACGTGATTTCCATGTTGTAAAGCAGGTCGTCGCCGCGTCTGCCCTGGGTGCGTCCGCGCCCGCCGGCGCTGCCGCCCCCAAAGATATCCCCGAAAATGTCCCCGAAAATGTCGCCAAAGGGTGTGCCTCCGCCGAAACCGCCGAAGCCGCCGCTGGAAAAACCTCCGCCCGAAACGCCGGCATGGCCGAATTGGTCATACTGGGCACGCTTCTGACCGTCGGAGAGCACTTCGTAGGCCTCGGAAAGCTCCTTGAACTTCTCTTCGGAGGCCTTGTCGCCGGGGTTTTTGTCGGGGTGGTACTGGATGGCTTGTTTGCGGAAGGCTTTCTTGATTTCGGTATCAGAGGCGTTGCGGTGGACACCGAGAATTTCGTAGTAATCGCGTTTTTCGCCGTTTGCCAAAATAATTTTCCTTTATATGTCAAATAAGTGCAGGGGCGTAGCATGCTACGCCCCTGCTACAACCCCTGCACATCGTTTCTGAGGTCTGGTGCCGGATGAAAGAAATTACTTCTTCTTGTCGTCCTTGACCTCTTCAAAGTCGGCGTCGACTACATTGTCATCTTTGTGGGAGGATGGTTCGGCCTGCTCTCCGCCATGGGGCGCGCCGCCTTCCTCGTGCCCTTTGTGGGCGTACATGGCTTCGGCCAGTTTGTGGGCCGATTGTGCCAGTTCGTCGGTGGCTTTCTTGATGGCTGCGGCGTCTTCGCCTTCCATGACTTTTTTCAGTTCGGCGATTTTGTTTTCGATGTTTCCTTTTTCGACAGCATCAATCTTGTCGCCGAACTCCTTGAGCGATTTCTCGGTGCTGTAAACCATGCTGTCGGCCTGGTTGCGGGCCTCGATGGCTTCGCGTTTTTTCTTGTCCTCGTCGGCATGGGCCTCGGCATCGCGTACCATCTTGTCGATTTCCTCCTTGGAGAGGCCGGAAGATGCGGTGATGCGGATGGACTGCTCCTTGCCGGTGCCCAGATCCTTGGCCGAGACATGGACGATGCCGTTGGCGTCGATGTCGAAGGTGACCTCGATCTGTGGTACGCCGCGGGGGGCCGGCGGGATGCCGGTCAGTTCGAAGTTGCCCAGGGTCTTGTTGTCCCTGGCCATTTCACGCTCGCCCTGCAGGACGTGGATTGAAACGGCCGGCTGGTTGTCGGCTGCCGTGGAGAAAACCTGGCTCTTGCGGCAGGGGATAGTGGTGTTCTTTTCGATCAGCCTGGTCAGTACACCACCCAGGGTCTCGATGCCAAGGGAGAGCGGGGTTACGTCCAGAAGCAGCACGTCCTTGACGTCGCCCTTGAGCACGCCTCCCTGGATGCTGGCGCCGATGGCAACCACCTCATCCGGGTTGACCCCTCTGTTGGGCACTTTTCCGAAGATCTCCTCGACTTTCTTCTGTACGGCCGGCATACGGGTCATGCCGCCCACCAGGATGACTTCATCGATATCGGCAGCGGTCAGTCCGGCGTCCTTGATGGCGGTACGGCAGGGGCCGACCAGTTTGGCCAGCAGGTCGGCACAGATCGACTCCAGTTTGGCGCGGGAGAGTTTCATGGTCAGGTGCTTGGGACCGGATGAGTCGGCGGTGATGAAGGGCAGGTTGATGTCGGTCTCCACGGAGGTCGACAGCTCGCACTTGGCCTTCTCGGCAGCTTCTTTCAGGCGCTGCAGGGCCATCTTGTCACCGCGCAGGTCGATGCCCTGATCCTTTTTGAACTCGTCCGCGATCCAGTCGATCACCAGCTGGTCGAAATCCTCGCCGCCCAGGAATGTGTCGCCGTTGGTGGATTTTACCTCGAAAACGCCGTCACCCAGTTCCAGGATCGAGATGTCAAACGTTCCGCCGCCCAGGTCGAAGACGGCGACTTTCTCTTCCTTCTTCTTGTCAAGACCATAGGCCAGGGCGGCAGCGGTCGGCTCGTTGATGATGCGCAGTACGTTCAGACCGGCGATTTTGCCGGCATCCTTGGTGGCCTGGCGCTGGGAGTCATCGAAATAGGCCGGCACGGTGATAACGGCGTCGGTAACGGTCTCTCCCAGGTAGTCTTCAGCGGTTTTTTTCATCTTCTGCAGAACGATGGCCGAAATCTCGGGCGGCGAGTAACGTTTGCCACGCACCTCGACCCAGGCGTCATTGTTATCAGCCTTGACGATCTTGAACGGTGAAATGGCAATATCTTTCTTGACAGCCTCAGTATCAAACTTGCGACCGATCAGGCGCTTGATGGAGTACAGGGTGTTTTCCGGGTTGGTAACTGCCTGGCGCTTGGCCTGCTGTCCTACCAGGCGCTCGCCACTGTCTGCAAAAGCCACCATCGAGGGGGTTGTGCGACTTCCCTCGGAGTTGGCGATAACAACCGGTTCACCACCCTCCATGATTGCGACGCAGGAGTTAGTGGTTCCCAGGTCGATTCCAATTACTTTGCTCATAACGTATGATCCTCCTTGTAAAATCTGTCTGCTATTTGAAAACTAGTCATCGATTTGTTAAAAAACAAGGGCAGCCGGCAAATTTATTTTGGCGGAGCAGATACGGAGACCATGGCCGGACGGAGCAACCTGTCCTTAATCATGTAGCCCTTCTGGAATTCCTCCACCACTGTGTTGGGCGGATGCTGGTCGGAAGGGATCTGGGCCATGGCCTGGTGAAAGGCCGGATCGAAGGGGGCGCCAGCGGCTTCAACAGGGGAGACGCCGAATTTTTTCAGGGCACTGATCAGCATGCCGTGGGTCATGCGGATTCCCTCCACCAGTGCGGAATCACTGTTCTCGTCGACATGGCTCAGGGCCCGCTCCAGGCTGTCCACAACCGGCAGAATCTCCTCGATCATGGATTTGGTTCCGTAGTTGAGCAGCTCTTCCTTCTCGCGGCTGGTCCGCTTGCGGTAGTTTTCAAGGTCGGCCCGCTCGCGCAGGAAACGGTCCCAGTTCTCTCGGCATTCGTTCTCTTTGGCGGCCAGCAGTCCTTCCAGCTGGCTGATGCGCTCTTCGGCAGTCAGCTGCTCGGCGGGGGCTGCCGTTTCGGCGGACTGGGCGGCGGAAGCTTCCTCTTCAGGGACAGGTTTGGCGTCATGGGACAGATCGACTTTATCGTGTTTTTTCATGGTGTTGACGGTCCTTTTGTGTTGAATCGATTGGTTGCACCTTTTGTGCTAGGTGTCGTTCAAAAGTTGGCTTACCAGTCGGGCAGTATAGTCGACAATCGGGATGACACTGGAGTAACCCATGCGGGTGGGGCCGATTACGCCCAGCATGCCCACGTTATTGCTGCTGGTGACAAAGCGCGAGGTGATCAGGCTGACGCCGGCCGACTGGCTCATGGGTGTTTCCGAGCCGATATAGATCTGGACCCCTTCGGCATTCATGCAACGGCTCAGCAGCTGCAGCAGCTGCCCCTTCTGCTCGAAGGCGCGGTAGATATCCTGCATGCGGCGCACATCGCTGAATTCCGGCTGATCGAGAATGCGGGCCTGACCTTCAACAAAGATGTCGCCGCTGTCCATGGTGACGGCCTTCTCGCTTAACTGCAGCGCCTGGGACATGAAATGGTCGTACTGCATCTTTTCGTTCTTCATCTCGGTCAGAATGCGCTCTCTGGCCTGGGAGATAGTCAGTCCCTGCATCAGGTCGTTCAGGTAATTGCCCATACGAACCAGTTCATCAGGGGTGAAGTCCTGCCCGATCTCCAGTAGTCTGTTCTGTACCGTGCCATTGCAGGAAACCAGGATGGCCAGCACCCGATGGGGACTCAGGCGGATGAACTCGATATGGCGGAACTTATCGGAAGTGAAGCTGGGGGCCACAACGATGCCCATGTAGTTTGACAGGGAGGAGAGGGTGCGGCTGGCCTCTTTGAGGATGTCCGACAGTCCTGCTCCGGCTTGGCGGCAGCGTTGGATGATCTGTCTCTTTTCGTCGCGGGAGACCTGGCGCAGTGCCACCAGCGAGTCTACGTAGAAGCGATAGGCCTTTTCCGTCGGGATTCTGCCGGCTGAGGTGTGGGGAGAGGTCAAAAGACCCATTTCCTCAAGGTTGGCCATCACATTACGGACCGTGGCCGGAGAAAGCGTCAGGGCATGGCGGCGTGCCATGGCACTGCTGCCGACCGGTTCGGCCGTGGCGATATAATCCTCGACGATGGCCTCAAGTATCTGTTTGCTTCGTTGTGAGAGCTCCACATCCATTGTTAAACCTCAAAAAAATAGCACTCGCTACTGAAGAGTGCTAAATCTTGTTTCAAATCTAATCAGTGCCCAGGAATTTGTCAAGGACAATTCGCCGGTTTCAGCGGCGTCTGAATCACGTCAAATGGCTTGCCACCATTGGTTAAATGAGTATATAGTCGCAAGATTAATAAAAAGGCAAAGACTTCGTTTGAAGGGGAAAAGCTGTGTCCTGGCAGGCCATCGGCATATTTGATTCAGGAGTGGGCGGACTTACCGTGCTACGCGAGATTTTCAGGGCGCTGCCCCAGGAGGATACCATCTATTTCGGGGATACGGCCAGGGTGCCCTACGGCACCAAGTCCCCCGAGACGGTGGCCCGTTATGCCCACGAAATCACCTCGTTTCTGGTGCGGCGTGACATCAAGTTGCTGGTGGTGGCCTGCAACACCGCTTCTGCGGTGGCACTGAACGGACTTAAACGGGAATTTTCGATCCCGGTGGTGGGGGTGATCGAACCTGGTGCCCGGCGGGCGGTCGAGGTGACCCGTGGCGGCCGGATCGGTGTGATCGGCACGGCCGGTACCATCAAGAGCAGTGCCTACAGCCGTGCCATCAAGCGCCTGCTGCCGTCTGCCGAGGTGTTGACCCGCGCCTGTCCGTTGTTTGTGCCGCTGGCCGAGGAAGGCTGGACCGACAATCAGGTGGCGCGGCTTACCGCTCAAAGCTACCTGCAGGAACTAAAAGATGCCGGCGTGGATACCCTGGTGCTGGGTTGTACCCACTATCCGCTCCTCAAAACGATCATTGCCGAAACCATGGGGCCGGATGTGGTTCTGGTGGATTCGGCCGAAGAGACCGCCCGGACCGTGGTCGAGATACTGACAAAAAAGAAATTGCTCCGCCCTGACGCCGAAAAAGGCAACCATCACTATTATGTCACTGACATACCGGCCGGGTTCATCAGGGTTGGCAACCGTTTTCTGGGGGGGCGGCTGGGGGATGTCTACCAGGTCAACCTGGAGAACGAGCGGGAGGATGAGGACTGATGCCGACTGGTCAACGCAAGCGCATCAATGTCAGTCTGCTGATACCGTTTCTGGTAATAGCCATGGTATTTGGCGCATTGATCTGGAAAAAGTACCAGGCCACGCGCGTGTCGGCTCCGACGCCTCAGGTTCAGCAGCCTTCCGGCAGTCGAAGTGCGGTGCTGTTCTTCGTGGCCGACGGCAGCAGGTTGGCCCGCGAGGCTCGCGAAATGGAGCCCTGCGAAGGCCCTGAAGCCTGCCTTAAGTCGGTGCTGGACGAACTCGTCAACGGGCCGGTGGGCGAACTGGAAGAGGCCTTGCCGGATGGGTCAGTACTGAAGAGCGTGCGGATTGCAGGCGATACGGCCATGGTCGATCTGAACCAGACGTTTGCGGATGGGCTGCCTTCGGGCAGTTCAGCCGAAATGATGGCGGTGTATTCAATCGTTGATACCGTCTGCATCAACTTTCCGGAAATCGCCAGGGTCAAGCTTTCCATCGAAGGGGTGGAGCAGGCTGGCCTGCGTCACCTGGATCTCTCCGAACCACTTACGCCCGATTACTCGCTGGAGCGGGAGGCTGTTCCGGAGACTGGAACTGCGGCTAAACCATCATCCACACCTGACAGGAAGAAGGGACACAAATGAAGCCATTTCTCGAAGCAATTCAGGAACGGGTACTGATTCTGGATGGCGCCATGGGCACCATGCTCCAGGAAAGAGGGCTCAGGCCCGGCCAGTCTCCGGAAGAGCTCAATCTGACCATGCCGGAGGTGGTGGCTTCGGTTCACCGCGACTACATCAATGCCGGTGCCGATGTCATTGTCACCAATACCTTTGGCGGTACTCGCTTCAAGCTGGCCCATTACGGGCTTGAGTCAAGACTGACCGAGATCAATGCCCGTGCCGTGGAAATCGCCCGCCAGGAAGCCGGCGATAAGGCCTATGTAGGTGCTTCCATCGGTCCCACCGGCCAGTTTGTGGAGCCGTTGGGTGAAGTTTCGTTTGATGAAATGAAGGCCGCTTTCCGCGAACAGGCCGAGGCGGTAATCTCCGCCGGGGCCGACCTGATCAGTCTGGAGACGTTTCTTGATATCAAGGAGTGCCGTGCGGCAGTTATCGCCATCCGCGAAATTTCAGCCACTATCCCGATCATAGCCATGCTTACCTTTGATGACAACGGCCGTTCCGTGCTGGGAACGCCGCCCGAAGCCGCCGCCATTACCCTGACTGCGGCGGGGGCCGATCTGGTCGGTTCAAATTGCGGACTGGGGGTGGACGGCATCTACGCTATTCTTGCGGAAATGCGCGGGGTGACCCATCTGCCGCTGATATCCCAGGCCAATGCCGGCCTGCCGCAGCTGGTGGACGGCCTGACCGTATTTCCGGGTACGCCGCAGGAGATGACCGCCTATCACGAGCGGATGATCGCTTTGGGAGTGCGGGTGATCGGTGGCTGTTGCGGCACGACGCCGGCCCATATCCGGGCCATGAAGGAAGCACTGGCTCAGTGCAGCCGGCCCTGGCAGCCGCGCGGCGAGACGACCGGCGCCACTCTGCTCTCCAGTCGCGGCGGCTGGACCGCTGTCGGCCATGGCCACAAGACTGCCGTTATCGGAGAGCGCATCAACCCGACCGGGAAGAAGCTCTATTCCCAGGAACTGCATGAAGGCAAGGTGGCCTATATCCGCCGCGAGGCCATGGAACAGGTTCAGATGGGAGCCACCCTGCTTGATGTCAATGTCGGCGCGCCCGGTGTCGATGAGCCGGCCGCCATGGAGCGAGCCGTGTTCTGCGTCAGCGCTGCTGCCAGCGTGCCGCTGGTGCTGGATTCTTCCAGTCCGGCCGCTCTGGAGCGGGGTTTGAAAGCGGCCGACGGCAAGGTGCTGATCAATTCCGTCTCGGGCGAGGCCAAGAGCCTGCGCCGGGTGCTGCCGCTGGCAAAAAAATATGGAGCAGCCGTGATCGGTCTGACCCTGGATGCCAAGGGCATTCCCGACACAGCCGAGGAGCGTTTGGCCATTGCCCGCCGCATCCGCAATGCTGCCCGGCGGCATGGTATTCCCGACGCTGATGTCATCATTGACTGTCTGACCCTGACGGTTAGCGCCGAACAGAAACGGGCCGCTGAAACGTTGCGTACCATCAGGCTGGTTAAGGACAAACTGGGGCTCTCCACGGTCCTGGGGGTCAGCAATATCTCCTTCGGCCTGCCGCAGCGGCCCCTGATTTCTTCGGCCTTCTTTGCCATGGCCATGGCGGCCGGCCTGGATGCCGCCATCATCAATCCCAAGGAAAAAGCCATGATGGATGCCTGGCGCTCGGCCATGGTTCTGCTCAATCGGGATCTGCAGGCGGGCGAATACATCCAGGCCTACCGTGGTGAGCAGCCGGCTTCGGCCGCTCCGGTCATGGCCACGGACAAGCCTCTTTCGATCCGCGAGCGTCTGTCCCAGGCGGTGATCAACGGCGAGCGGGATGCTGTTGTCGCCCTGGTGGAAGAGGCTTTCAGCGCCGGCCTGACTCCGCTGCAGGTCAGCAATGAGGGGTTTCTACCCGGCTTGGAAGAGGTGGGGCGTCGTTTTGAAAAGAACATCTTCTTTCTGCCCCAGGTCATGCAGTCGGCTGATACCATGCAGACCGGATTTGCCCGTCTCAAGGAGGAGATGAAAGGGCAGGCCTTCGAGAGCCGCGGCCGGATTCTGATGGCTACTGTTGAGGGGGATATCCACGACATTGGCAAGAACATCGTCTGCACCCTGCTGGAGAGTCATGGTTTTGAGGTTTTCGATATCGGCAAGAATGTCTCGGCCGCCACGATCATCGCCAGGGCTAGGGAACATGAGGTCGACGCCGTCGGACTGTCGGCCCTGATGACCACCACCATGTCGGAAATGGACAATGTCATCAAGAAACTCAAGGCGGCCGGTATCAAAACCTTTACCATGGTGGGGGGGGCGGTTGTGACCCAGGAGTACGCTGACCGGATCGGTGCCGACCTGTATGCCCGTGATGCCATGGAGGCTGTGGCCAAGGTCAAGTTGCTACTGGGAGCTGATAAATAGGGACGGGACTCCGGAAAATTTTTTACTGGTCCATGGTAGCTTGTTCTTAATTAAACTTTTTGCAATCGCTGGCTTTTTGTGGTATTTGACTGTGGCTTTACGCCATATAACGTAAGGGTTCCGCCATGGTTCTCGGATTCAATCACAACATCAAGTACAAAGGTGATGTCTATCATGTCCAGACCGAGGACAGCGGCGTTGCCAACCCCCATATCATTACGCTGCTCTACAAGGGGGGCGTGATCATCTTCTCCCAGAAGACCAGCTATGCCGATATTCTCAAGATGGATAATCTCGAGGAGGTTGTGGAAGAGCTGATGAAGGAGCAGCACAAGGGGATGATGCGCCGTCTCAAGCAGGGTGACTTTGACGAGCGCGCCCTTGCCGTGCAAGCCTCCACATTCGAGAATTACGGGATTGAAGCGCCGCAGTCGGCAGATGATCCGGTCGCTGACATTTTTTCGTCAACTTCCAGAGCTAAGTCGTCTTTGGCCAGGCCGGATGTTTCCCTGTTGTTTGAAATGCCAACCAAGAAGCCGCCTGTCACTGGTTCCGCTTCATCGACTTTGACGGCTGAAAAGCGGAAAGTGCCCGGAGACCAGGTGGATAAGAACGGGATGAGCCTGGATGAAGCCATCCTCACATTTTTCGGCGCCAATGATAAATAGGATCAACAGTAAAGGATTTACCTATCTGACTGCCCTGATGCTGGTAATGGTCATGGGGATCATGCTGGGGGTGATCGGTCAATCATGGCGATCGATCATGCAGCGTGAACGCGAGGAGGAACTGCTCTTCCGCGGAACCCAGATCCGGGATGCCATTGCCCGCTGGTATACTCCACGCCCAGGCCAGCATCAGCCGACACCGTTGCGCGATCTGAAGGATCTGCTGCAGGATCCGCGCTCCTTGACTACGGTGCGCTACTTGCGCCGCCTGTATAAAGATCCAATCACCGGCAAGGAATGGGCGGTCATCAACGACCCCAACAAGGGGATCAGTGGTGTTGCCAGCACCAGCCAGGACAAGCCGCTCAAGGTGGGGGGCTTTCCCGATGACCTGCAGGATTTTACCGATAAACAGAAGTACAGTGACTGGCAGTTCGTTTATGTCGCCTCCGGCAGCAGGCCGGCAGGCGCAAGCCGGCCGCCGGTCAGCCCAACCAATCAGCCGGGAGGGGCACAGCCGCACTAGGGGGAACGCCGATTGTTCAAAAGCCTGACCACCCGCATCATCGTCACTACCATTACTCTGCTGGTGGGCGGCATCTATATCTATACGTTTTTCAATGTGCGCCACCAGCAGTCCCAGTTCATCGGCATGGCGCGGGAAAGCACCGAACTGCTGCTGCATACGGTTGAGAGCAGTATCTACAACAGCATGCACCTGGGCAATGTTCAGGATGTCGGATCAATTCTGGCCATGGTGGGACAGCACAACCAGCTGGTCGGCGTACGCATCTTTCACCCCCACGGCGTGATTCTGCGCTCTTCCAACCCGTCCGAGGTGGGACGGACAGTCGGCGCCAATGACTACAAGCTTTACCAGAGTCTCAAAAACTACGACATCTTCGACCTGCCGCCCTATGGCGAAGTGCTGGCCATGGTCAAGCCGATCTATAACGAGGCTATCTGCCATACCTGCCACGGCAGCAAGGCCCGGGTGATCGGCATTCTCAATATCAATTATTCGCTCAACCGCACCAGGATGCAGATGCTGGAGGCATCCCGCATCTACATAATCTCATCCATTGCCATAACCGCCTTTCTCGTCATTACGATTTCATGGATTCTGCTCAAGTTCGTCAAACGGCCGCTTGACAAAATTATCGACAACATGTCGCGGGTCGAGAAGGGTGACCTGGGCGTACGCATCGAATATCGCGGCCGAGACGAAATCAGCCGCCTGATCGCCAGCTTTAACTCGATGGTTGACCGGCTGGCTGTTGCCAAAAACGAACTTGAGCAGTTTCATTTCCAACAACTGGAACGGGCCGACCGTCTGGCATCCATCGGAGAGATGGCCGCGGGCATTGCCCATGAGATCAAGAATCCGCTGGCCGGCATATCGGCGGCAGTATCGATCATCAAGGACGACCTGGAGTCAGGCGATAGCCGCATCGAAATCTTGAACGAAGTGATTCAGCAGGTGCAGCGTCTGGATAAAACTGTCAACGATCTGCTCTTTTTCGGGAAACCCTCCCTGCCGGAACCGTCCTGTGTGGACATCAATGAAGTCATCACCAAAACACTCAAATTTGCCTCGCAGCACCGCTCGGTAGCTAATATTGAAAAACGGCTCGAACTGATGCCGGATCTGCCTGCGGTCTATGTCGACGCCAAACAGATGCAGCAAGTTTTCCTCAACATCATCCTGAATGCCTTTCAGGCCATGTCCGCAGGAGGAACACTTACGATCGTCACGGGTCGCACCTTCCGGCAAGAGCGGGAATATATCAAGATCGAGGTTGCCGATACCGGCTCCGGAATCCCGCCCCAGATTCTTGAAAAGATCTTTACGCCGTTTTTTACAACTAAAGCTCAGGGAACGGGCCTGGGGCTGCCGATCTGCTGCAAGCTTATCCATCTGCACAATGGAGAAATCCGGGTGACCAGCGACGACCGTCACGGAACTGTTTTTACCGTGGAGCTTCCGGCCTGCAACATTCAGGAAATTGAAGATAACAGGAGAGACGAATCATGAAGCGAAATAAGATTCTGGTTGTGGATGATGAACACCTGATCCGCTGGTCGCTGGAGCAGAACCTCAAAAAACAGGGCTATGACGTAATCGTTGCCGGCAACGGCGAGGATGCCTTGCGTATGGCCCGTGAGGAACAGCCCGACCTGGTGCTGCTGGATATTCAACTGCCAGGCATCAGCGGCATTGAGGTACTTGAGAAGATCAAGGAGTTCGATGACGATATCCTTGTCATCATGGTCACCGCCCATGGTGGGTTGGAAACGGCAGTCAATGCCATGCGGCTGGGGGCGTATGACTATGTCAGCAAGCCATTCAACCTGGATGAACTCTCAATTACCATTAAGAAAGCGCTGGAGACCTATGACCTCAAGCGTGAGGTGGCCAGGCTTCGCACTGAAACGAAGAAATCGGCCCCCAATATCATTGGCGACAGTCGGCACATGAAACACCTGATGGAGGTGCTCGACAAGGTTGCCAGGAGCGAGGCCTCAACGGTGCTGGTGCAGGGAGAGTCCGGCACCGGCAAGGAGCTGGTGGCCAAGTGGATACACTGCAGTTCCAGCCGTGCCGACAAACCGTTCATCGCCATCAACTGTGCTGCTGTGCCGGCGTCGCTTCTGGAAAGCGAACTGTTCGGTTATGAAAAGGGAGCATTCACCGATGCAAAGGCGACCAAAAAAGGGCTCTTCGAGTTGGCTGATGGCGGCACCGTCTTCCTGGATGAGATTGGTGATATGGAGATGGGGATGCAGGCTAAACTGCTCCGTTTTCTGGAGGACCGCTCGTTCCGGCGCATCGGCGGCGGCCGGGTCTTTACGGTGGATGTTCGCATAATTTCCGCCACCAACAAGGATCTGCAGAAATCCATTGAGGAAAAATCATTCCGCAACGACCTGTACTACCGGCTGCAGGTGATTCCAATTGTCCTGCCCGCGCTGCGCGAGCGGCGCGAGGATATCATACCTCTGGCTACCCATTTCATAGAAATGTACAACAAGGATTTCAATAAGAAAGTCCAGGGCATCGCCGGTATGGCTGAACGCATGATGATGGATTACAGCTGGCCCGGTAACGTCCGCGAACTGAAAAACGTCATCGAGCGGGCAATCATTCTGGGTAATGACGAAATCCTGCTGCTGGAGCATCTGCCGCTGGAGATGGTTGCCAGGGCTGCGCCGCAAAGCGGAGCACCGTTATCCGCATTCCGGCTGCCTCCAGAGGGGATCGATATTGAAGAGGTCGAGAAAGAACTGATTCGCCAGGCTTTGGAAATAACGGAATGGAATCAGTCAAAAGCCGCTAAAAAGCTGAGTCTTGGAATTGATGCATTTCGCTACCGCATGAAAAAATTCGGTTACCTGAAGTAAAACAGCTTTCATGCTGCTGCCATTTAACAGAATTTGTTGTTCTGTTGGATTTACATAACGCTTTAGCGGTTGGCGTCGCCGAACTGGCATCACTGTTGCAGTTATTGTAATGACACAATTTGTTGTTGTTGATAAACAGAACGTCAAATTACGGAAACTGACAATGATTACGGGGGCATCATTATGTTGCGCCATACACTAAAACGAACAGGATTAGGCGCTGCTGTAGTGACAATTTTGGTCATTTCACTGAACAGCGTCATCTTGGCTGCCGCTCCGCCGATAGTGACCGTATTGAAACCGATTACACAGGGGGTGCGCTCCCCGGTGCGGATGGCTCAGGATGCAGCCGGTAACAGTTTTGTGGCTGACACAAGAAATGGCGGCGTAATTAAATTCAATCCGTACGGTGTTCCGCTGCAGACCATCCAGACGGCCGGCGTGCCGCAGGGGATTGCCATAGCCCAGGACGGTAAACTGCTGGTCAGTCAGGGCGCATTTGTTGCAATTCTCAATTCGGACGGCAGCGAAGCCGGAAGGCTTTCCGGGCAGTTCAAGTGCGCCAATGGCATTGCAGTGGATGATGTGACCGGTTTTATCTATGTTACTGACAGCTCTGCCCATGAAGTTCAAGTCTTCACCGCATCGGGCGCTTTCAGCAGAAGGTTTGGTTCCCGGGGAACGCTGGCCGGTCAGTTTTCCATGCCTACCGGCATAGCTTTTGAAAAATCAACCCGTCAACTGGTCGTCGCGGATACGTTGAACAGTAGAATTCAGTTTTTCGATGTAAATGGTGTTTATGTCAAATCGATCGGTGTCGCGGGTAGTGGCCCCATGAAATTCGCCTCTCCGCAGGGAGTGGCCTTTGAGTACAGCAAGGATCCTGTCCCGGTTCTGAGCAGGATGTATGTGGTTGACACCTATCAAGGGGTTGTTCAGGTTATCGACCCGGCGGGTACCGGCACGGCATTGTACATTACCGGTACCAACCCCCTTAATAACTACATCGGAAGCTACGGCAATGCTAACGGCCAACTCATGGTGCCGACGGACGTGGCTTTTGACCGGCAAAACAGCCGGCTGTTGGTCGTCAACGGTTTCGGCAACATAACGGCCTTCGGCATCGACGGCGGCAGCAACCCCATTGACAATACTCCGCCGACCCTTTCCATTGATCCTGTTCTTGCAAATGTTTCCACAGCCAATCTCACAGTCACTGGTACTGTCGCAGCCGGCGCCAGTCTTGTCGTTTCGGTGTCCACCTCGGCGGTTGCCGGGCCGGTGGTCTATACTTCTTCATCAACCTGGAAATGCGACATAACCGGTCTGGCGGGCGGTGATAACGTGATAACCGCCACCGCAACGAATGCGGCTGGCATCAGTGCCAGCCAGTCAGTGGCAGTCAAGTATACGCTGCCCGCTCCGGTAATCAGTTTCTCAGCCTCCAATCCCAGCCTGACCAATATTGCCAACACAGTTGTCAGCGGAACTGTCGATGCCGGTTCCACTGTTACAGTTACCAATACGGCTAATTCGGTCAGCGGCGCAGCCACGGTCACTGGAACAGACTGGAGCTACACCGCTGCCCTGACAGAAGGGGCTAACCACCTGACAATAACCGCCCAGAAGCCGATGAGCGACAAGGCTGTCGCCGGTACGGACATTACTCTGGACAGTGTCGCTCCCAAGCTGATGGTTTCCGCACTTGCCAACGGCAGTTATACCAGTGCCCAAGTGCAAAATGTCACCGGAACGGTCACTGATGCCGGTTCCGTCAACGTCCTCGTGAACGGCCAACCTGCAGGCATAAGCAACGGTACCTTCAGTTCAGCCGTGACACTAGAGGCAGGGGCCAATGTTGTCACGGTCGTTGCCGTGGATGCAGCCGGCAATGCAGCCACTGATACCAGAACCATCAACTACGACAACACCCAGCCGGTCATTAATGTGGCGATCCCCATGGACAACTCCCTGACCAACTCATCTGTCATCACCGTCAGCGGCACTGTTGACAAAACCTCGACGGTTGTGGTGTCCGGAGTGGCGGCCGCCATGAACGGCAATGCCTGGACGGCAGGCGTCAGCCTGCAGGCCGGTCTCAATACCATTGAAATTACGGCAACGGATCTTTATGGCAACAGCTCAACGGTGAAACGTTCAGTCGTGCAGGATGCTGTCAAGCCGGTTCTGGCAATCTCGTCACCGGCGCAGGACATAGCAGTCAATACTCCCGCCATTACCATCTCCGGTACTGTCAGCGACAGCAGCACTATATCGCTGAGTTACTCTGTCAACGGCGTAAGCGCTGCCGTACCGGTTTCCGCCGGAGTCTTCACGTTCAATCTCAACCTGACAGCGGAAGGAACCTATCCGGTGCTGTTAACGGTTACGGACGCCGCCGGAAATGTCACCACGGCAACCCGTAACGTGATTTACGACATCACCCCACCGGTATTAACCATTGATGTCTTTAAGGGATCCAGTCCGGTCACATTGACCGGGACGATCGAATCCGGTGCCAGTGTGGTTGTCAAGGAAAGCGGCATCAGCATCGGCAAGGTAACGGTTAATGCCGTCAATGGCACCTGGCTGGCGGATCTGATCGGAATAGCCTACAACCTGAAACTCCTGTCCGTTGTGGCCAGCGATGCCGCTGGCAACAGTTCTGTAAAAACGCTGGCTCAACCAGGAGAAGGCGGAGCAGGGACAGCTAAATCAAAGAAGATAAGGTAGTTTTATTACGCCTTTAAGGTGGGTGTATCCGCATGAATGCAAGTACTCTTATAATAGCAATCTTTTGTGTAATCCTGGCAGCCGCCTCGACCGTGATGGCCGGTAACCAGAATGTGAGATTTACTTTGCACAATATGTCCAACAACACTGATGCGGCACAGGGCCTGACCACTGCCGTCCGTACAACCTATAGTGCTGAAGTTGATCAGGTCTGCGTATTCTGCCACACACCGCATCACGCCAAACCGGCAATTCCCCTGTGGAACAAATATATCCCGAATTATGGCGCCGGCTATTTCAAGATGTACACATCTTCCCGTTCACTCTCAGCCACGGCCAGGTCCGCCACGGCGCCCGGTCCGACCTCGCTGCTCTGTTTGAGCTGTCACGACGGCAAGACTGCCATCAACGTTCTGCATAATGCCAAATACGGAACTGCCGCGGTTGGTTATGATCCGGGTGACAGGGTCATTGATATGGGATTTGGGCCGGCGCCGTTCACTTTTTCTGATCTTGGTTTTAAAACCGGGGTAAATCTTGGTGGTACCGATGCTGATCCTGCTGCCGGCAACGTGCTGAACGATGATCATCCCATCGGTTTTTCCTATACGCAGGCTGCTTCCCAGAACACCAAGCTGAAAACAACGGTTGACAGCAGAATCAGGTTTTTTCCGCCGAACAATTCAATCGAGTGTTCTTCCTGCCATGATCCGCATGTTAATTATAATACTGACTCCACCTCACAGCCGGGTGATCCAACCCTTAGGCCTTTTCTTGTCATGAGCAATGTCGGGAGTGCGTTATGTCTCTCCTGTCACGATAAATAATATTTAATGTGGGTTTGCCAGGAGAGTGCCATGAGTAGCGCTTCCAGAATTCTGATAACGGCCATAGCCATATTGCTGCCACATCTGGTATTTGCCCTGCCCGGCCCACATGACCCCATGTCCGGCGGCAGAGGGTACAAATGCCAGAGCTGTCATACAACGGCCACAACGCTGGGGGCGTCCAGTTGGAACAATATCTGTATAACCTGTCATAACGGCTCCCCGGATTCGGCCGGCGGAGCAGCTATCAAAAAGTTCGGGCAGGGTGACTTTACCAACCCGTTCGGCACATATACCAGCACCAGACCAGCCACGCTTTATCAGACGTCCCATAAATGGACCGGTTCGGATACAGTTCCAAAAGCCGGTGCGCTGCCGCCTACCGACCCGGCTCCCCGGGGAATGAACAGATCGCAGTTGCTGGGCAGTATTACCTGCGCCCGCTGTCACAATGTCCATGGCGATTCCGGCCTTCAGTCGACGACCGCTCCTTTTCTCCGTTCCGTTAACGACAAAGACCAGATGTGTCTTGACTGTCACCGTCCTCGAAACTCAAGCAGTCATGTGGGTGGATCACATCCGGTAAACGTCAGCTACACCAGCGCACGTGTGAAAAACAACCCTAAATTCAAAAAAGACGCCGTCGACATTACCATTCCGCCCACCAATCCGGCCAACCGTTCAGCAGAAATGAAAATCAAGGCCGGCCTGGTTCTCTGTTCCACCTGTCACGGTGTGCATTTTGCCGATTCCAACAGCCGAACCTTTGATAATCACTCCAGCGCCCTTTCCAATGTGGTCCGGCCCTCCGGTTTCGGGGGGCTGTCAACTTCACAGGGATTCCTGCTGCGCACCGACATGCGCGGCGCCACCGCCAATGATGTCAACATCTGCAGCAATTGCCACAACAAGCCCAATCACAACAAGCGAGGCCAGAACGTGCAGTGCGCCGATTGCCATGCCGGCCATGTTGACGTGGCTGATGGAACAATTCCCAACGTATATGTCGTCAGACGTTACATGAACGTCTCCAGCGCCAATGGGGCCGTCAGGAACAGCGCGGCCTTCTATCAGTACACCGGCAGCAACCGAAACTGGAAGAACGGCGACGTTACCAAGCCCGGCGTCTGTCAGGCCTGCCACATCGTACCGACCGGCGGAGCATATCCGAATGAGCACAACGATGCTTCCGGCACAAACGGAAAAATGTGCATGGGATGCCACGTGCATGACGCGTCTGCCGGCGCTTTCTCGGCATCATGTACCACCTGCCACGGTTATCCACCATCGCAGAATACGCCGGCCGGGCCAAGCGGCTATGCAGTGGACGGACCCAGAAATTATTCATTGCAGCCGTTTGCCAAAAATGAAGCAACAACCCCCCATACGGTACATGCCGGCGGCGCTCCCTACACATTCAGTTGTAACGAGTGCCACAAGGGGAATTCCCACAATACCGGCAGTTTTCAGGATGTTTTTCTGGCTGCTGACGGCACCTTGGTCAGCAACGGCCAGGGAACGACACCTGCCTACAACGGTGGTGCTGGAACCTGTGCGACCTACTGCCACAGCAACGCAAAACCGGCTGTTGGTGCCTTTGTAACAAAAGCGCCAGGGTGGGCCGCAACCAAGGGAACCATTATCGGTCAGCCCGGCGAATGTAGCGCCTGTCATGACGATGCCACCGGATTTGCCGGCACCGCCCACGTCAAGCACGTCAACGCTTCAACCGGCAAGGGGTATGCCTGTGTGACTTGTCACGCTGCAACCGTAAACGCTGTTCCGGATATCATCAGTATATCCAAGCATGTCAACGGCCAGAAGGATGTCGCCTTCTCCGGTTCCATCGGCGTGAATGCGCTGGCCGGAACCTGCTCCACGGTTTATTGCCATTCCAACGGCAAAGGCGCATCAGCCGAGATAACCCCCAGTTTTGCCACCCCGTCATCAGGTCAATGCGGCGGTTGTCACAAGGTTTCCCCGGGCATCGCTTCCGGTCGAGCGCTGATCAACTCCAATGCCCATTTCGCCCATATGAGCAGCAGTTACGGCCCCAAATCCTATCTCCAGCCGAACGCAACCGCCTCTTCATGCGAGAAATGCCATACCTATAGCGGTGAACTGGCGGCAACCCATGTCAACGGTTCGGTTGAAGTGAACAGCGGCGCCGGCAGCGCCTGCAAGACCTGTCATCCCAATGGCGCAGTGCCGACCTGGAGCGGCGGCAGGGTCACCTGCGAGAGTTG